>JAHDES010000037.1:22574-58213 GCA_020628645.1 Saprospiraceae bacterium | reverse complement strand
ATATGAGAAATTTGGAGAATAGTTAGCGCTCCACCTAATTCTTATTATGAGCCTTGATTTTTTTAAAAACGTTCAAACTAAAATTTAAGCTTATGCGATTGCTAATTTTTTTTATTGGTATCTTTTTTTGGGGAACAAATCACGCTCAAATTCAATTTGAAGCAAGGGATTCTCTTCCACAAAAAATAGAACAAATTTTGGCAAAATATGAGATTCCTGCCATGGCAGTGGCATTGACTAATTCTTCTGAAATTATCTATTCCACAGCCTTGGGTAAACGAAAGTTAGGAGCAGAAGAAAAGGTTCAAATCGATGATCCATTCCATATTGGTTCGAATACAAAAGCGATGACCGCTTATCTAGCAGCAGCATTAGTAGAAGAAGGAAAAATTGCTTGGGGAACTAAGTTTTTTGATCTTTTTCCTACTTGGAAAGAACAGGCACATCCAGCTTATGCTTCTATTACATTAGTAGATTTATTTCGTCATCAGGCATTTATTCAACCCTATACGGAAGATGTGGAATGGCAAAAAATTCCTAAAGAAACCACGGAAGATATCATCCATCAACGCCAGCTTTGGGCGCAACAAATTCTAGCACTTGAGCCTGTAAGCATAGATGAAACGGTAGGATACCATTATTCTAATGCGGGCTATACTTTAGCGACGACAATGCTTGAAAAAGTCAATGACTTGGAGTATGAAACCCTGATGCAAATCTATGTTTTTGCCCCCTTAGAAATAAAAGCAGATTTCGGCTGGCCAAACACAAAAGATGCGAATCAAGTGTATGGTCATTATATCCAAGAAGAAGATAGTGTATTCATAGCGCATAAACGAGCAGATGAGTATGAAATTGGTCGTTTATTAGCTCCTGCGGGGGATGTCCACATCTCAATAATTGACTATTGTAAATTTTTGCAAGCTAATTTAAGTGGACTAAATGGAAATAGTACTCATTTATCTTCAAAAAACATTCAATATTTACACACAAAAGATGAAAACAGTCATTATGCCGTAGGTTGGGGTGTGGGAAAAGTAAAATTTGGAGATCAGCGATTTACACTTTCTACCCATACGGGAAGTGCTGGAACGTTTTATTCGGAGACAATGCTCATCCCTGAATTAGATATTGCTTTTGCCATCTTTATAAATTCAGGAGAAGATTATCATTATGAAGGTATGAGTGAAATACGTACCTATTTGTTTAAAGCAATAAGAAAAGAATACGAGAAAACTAGAAACTTTGTAAAAACAGAAGAAAAATAAGTTGGTATCGTAGAAAATTCTTATTTTGCTATTAACAAAACGAAACCAACATGTCCAAAAAATCTTCAAGACGTGATGCGCTCAAACAATTAGCTTTGGGTGCATCCATCCCTTTAATTGGATCAATAGATCATTCGAACCCAACTCATCAGATCACCTCTACAATAAAAGGAAATCCAACGATTACGGAGCCAATTACTGCTATTACACTCGGTGCAGGCGGGCGAGGCAATGTGTATGGTAATTATGGGATAGAATTTCCTAATGAACTCAATATCGTTGGAGTAGCAGAACCCATTCCCATCCGAAATGAACGCTATGCTAAAAAACATCAAATCAAAGATAAACATCGTTTCACGACGTGGGAACATGTATTTGAAGTACCCAAATTTGCAGATGCCATTATCATTACTACTCCCGATGACTTGCATTATGGGCCGTGTATGCAAGCCCTCGAAATGGGATATGATGTCTTGTTAGAAAAACCCATTGCACCCACTGAACGAGAATGTCGAGATATACTTGAATTAGCGCAAAAAACGGGACGAATTGTGGCGGTTTGTCATGTTCTTCGTTATGCGCCTTATTTTATCAAATTGCGTGAATTGATCCATTCTGGAAAAATCGGAGAACTCATCAGCATTCAACATTTTGAGCCAATACAACACATCCACATGGCGCATTCTTATGTACGTGGAAATTGGCATAATTCTAAAGCAACGACCCCTATTATCTTAGCCAAATCTTGCCATGATCTGGATATTTTACGCTGGATGGTGGGCAAACCTTGTACGCATATTTCGGCTTTTGGCGACTTAAAATGGTTTAAAAAAGAAAACGCTCCTGAAGGAAGCACCGCAAGATGTATGGATGGCTGTGCAGTAGAAGCCACTTGTCCGTATTCTGCTCTACGAATTTATCATCGAAATAGGGAATGGACCTATGTCTTCGATTTTCCAGAAGATGAAGCAAAACATGATGCCTTTATTTTAGAACAATTACGTACCACTAATTATGGTCGCTGTGTTTATCGAATGGAAAATGACCAGCCTGATCATTATGTGACTTCGATGCAATTTGAAGGACGCGTAACCGCTAATTTTTCGATGGAAGCTTTTACTTCTTATCATGGGCGGCGCACGCGCGTAATGGGTTCCATGGGTGATATTGTGGGAGACATGGAAACTTTTACCTTTACCGATTTTAGGACGAGAAAATCAGAACAATGGGATATTTCCGTAGATAATGTCAGTAATTATAAAAATAGTGGACATGGAGGAGGCGATTGGGCCTTGGCAGCAGATTGGGTTCGTGCCATTAAAGAACAAGATGCGAGTTTGTTGACTTCGACGATTGAAGCTTCTATCGAAAGTCATATCATGGGTTTTAATGCTGAAACGAGCCGATTAACAAAAACTATCGTTCCAGTGAAATTATAAACTGATAAAGTCCACATTATTTAAAATCTACCTTATGAACCAATTAAGCAATCGCTACCTTGCCATAGATGTACTTCGTGGAATGACCATCTTTTTTATGATTATTGTGAATACACCGGGAAGTTGGAGTTATGTATATCCTCCATTATTACACGCCAAATGGCATGGCTGTACACCGACAGATTTAGTATTTCCGTTCTTTTTGTTCATTGTGGGAGTATCTATGGCGTTTTCTTTTGTGAAATACCAGCAAGAAGATCAATCTAAATGGGTCATGAAGGTCCTAAAACGAACAGCTTTAATTTTTATCATAGGCGTTTTATTGAATTGGTTTCCTTTTTATAATACAGCAATTGGAGATTTACGAATTTTAGGAGTGCTACAACGCATCGCCTTAGCGTTTGGAGGAGCGGCGTTGTTGATTATTTTTCTAAGAGATCAAGTCAAATTGGCTATTGCGGCAGTTGTTATTCTTTTAGGCTATTGGTTATTAATGTGGTGGGGCGGAGGCAATGACCCTTATAGTTTAGAAGGTAATTTAGCGACTTCTTTTGATGTCAACGTACTAGGAGAACGCCATGTGTATAAAGGATTTGGAATTCCATTTGATCCAGAAGGATTAGTGAGTACTATTTCTGGAATTGCACATGTATTGATTGGTTATTTTATTGGCTTAAACATTCAAAAACAAGCTTCAAAACCTAATGCTTTATTACAGTCCTTAGGAATGACTGGTATTGTATTGGTGATTTTGGGACAAATCTGGAATTTTGGATTCCCCATTAATAAACCTATCTGGACAAGCTCCTATGTTTTATATACAACGGGTTTAGCTACACTTTTTCTAGCTGCTTTAATTTGGATCATTGATGTAAAAGGCTGGAAAAAATGGACAAGCTTCTTCCGTGTTTTTGGACTGAATCCTTTAATAGCTTATGTTCTTTCGGGTATTCTTGCAAAGATTTTATATACGATTTCCTGGGAGGGAGGGAATGCGTATAGTAGTTTGTATGAAACTATTTTTAGACCTGTTGGAGGAGATTATTTGGGGTCTTTTCTTTTTGCTTTGAATATTACTTTTATAGTTTGGTTATTAGTTTATCCCTTATTTAAAAAGAACATCCTTATCAAAGTTTGATGATTCAAAAAAAATACTTGTCAAAACAATTATGTTAAAATTATACCTTTGGGATAATTTTTTTAAACAAAAAGCAATTTTTTCCAAATAATTTATGGATTTTTCTATCTTTACTTTACCTATCCCGTTTTGATGTATCAAGTTTTTATACATTAATCCGATTCAAGGGTGCAAAAAAATTGAGCATCTGTTATCGAATCATTTTAAAAAAGTTCAAATATGACAAAACGAAACTCAAACTTTTATGTATTGCTGTTGCTATTCTTTTGCTTCAGCTTAACGTCCAATGTATGGGCGCAAAATACCATCCAAGGTACAATTGTGGATGAAACAGGCGAACCACTTATTGGTGCCAATGTTGTAGTCAAAGGTACTGCTGAAGGAACAACTACGGATTATGACGGAACTTTTTCTTTTGATACGGATCGAACTTATCCTATCATAGTGGAGGTATCTTACACAGGTTATACCACGCAAGAAATATCTGTTGCTTCTGGTTCTAGATTAAATGTTACTTTAGTTGAAGGTATTTTGGCAGAAGAAGTTGTAGTATCAGCTTCGCGTAAACGAGAAAAAGTACAAGAAGCTCCTGCTTCGATTTCCGTTATTTCTGCCCGTAAATTAGAGACTTCTGCTCAAGCTACCGATCCTGTACGTAACTTACAAAGTACAGCAGGGGTACAAATCCAACAACAATCTGCCAATCGTATTAATATCTCTATGCGAGGTGGGGCTGGTCTTTTTGGAACATCTGTATTTCCTATTTTGGATTATAGAAGTTTAGTAGGGCCTGGTATTGGTACCTTCCAAACCGATCAATCTGGTCTTAGTAATATTGATTTGCAACGTATTGAGGTCGTACGTGGCCCTGGTTCTGCACTATATGGCCCTGGTGTAACGCAAGGTGTAGTACACTTTATTTCTAAAAGTCCAATCGATGTACCGGGTACAACAGTAGAATTATTTGCAGGAGAATTGGCTACTTTTGGTGGCGCAGTTCGCCATGCGACTAAAGTAAATGATAAATTTGGATTTAAAATCAATGCGCAATATCGTCAAGGTAAAGAATTTGTACTCGATCCAAATAATCCTGATGATGCTTTACAAATTGCTAAGTTTTTACCAAATGGCGGTATATTTCAACCCGCAGTAGATGAAACATTAGGGGTTGTTGATCCTACAGGTACACCTACTTTGTTACTTGCGGGTACTGATTTAGATGCAGATGGCGATGGAAACCCTATGTCAGATGAGTGGGATAATCATTCGATTAATACTACCTTAGAATTCCGACCACAAGATAATTTAAATGTAACGCTTTCTGGTGGATACAATTCTGCTCGCTCTGTTTTTTATAATGAACAAGGAGAAGGATTTGCGGATAATAGAGAATTTTGGGGACAAGCAAGAATGCAAGCAGGTGGACTTTTTGCACAAGTATTCGCCGTAAATAATGATGGTGGTACAATGGATAATCCTACCTTCCTTTATCAAACAGGCTTTCGTACGCCTGTAGGTAGAACACAAGTAGAAGGACAGGTACAGTACAATTTCCAAACGGCTAGTTTCTTAGATGCAGATTGGACGATTGGTGCAGACTATCGTTTTGCAGGACAAGATACAGAACGCCTTGTTTATGGTAGAAATGAAGAGGATGATTCTTATTCTGTAGTAGGTGGATATATTCAAGGTAAATTCGCGTTGATGGATAAATTAGATTTGGTATTGGCTGGACGATATGATCGTTTCAATTTCATTGATGAAGGTTCATTTGCGCCTCGTGCTGCAATCGTTTATAAAGCTAATCCAAAGCATACCTTTAGAGCATCTTATAATAAAGCTTCTTCTACGGTTTCTAACTTACAGTTGAATATTGATTTTCCTTTAAGTGTGATTATTCCTGGGCAGTTTGATGTTTGGTTGAGAGGAAATAAAGAAGTACAAGCTTTTCCTGATAACCCAACTATTTCTTGGGCATTACCTGCATTATTCCCAGATTCTCCTTTAGATGCGGATGGGCTATCTTTAGCCACTCCTTTTGTATTGGTTAATTCAAATGTTTCAGCAGGAATTGTTGGTTTCTTAGAAAGTGATCCTTCTTTAGCACCATTAGCACCAATAGTTGGAGCTGTACTCAATGGACTTGATCCTACTGCACTAGGAACAACTGGAAGTTTATCTCCTGGGTTTAATATTTTTGATGGTACTCCTTTAACACCGATTGATGCACCAATTTCTACTATTAGTACAGATGATACTTGGGAATTAGGGTATAAAGGTTTAATCGCAGATAAACTGGGAGTAACCTTTGATATTTATCGTGTAACGCAACGAAATAATTCACAATTTACAGCTATTTCTCCTGCTTATATTCTTTCAGGATATGATGCATTACCTGCAGATTTGGGACGTAGCGTATTTGCTCAGGCAGGTCCTCAAATTGAAGCAGCTTTAATCCAAGCGGGCTTTGATGCAGTTACTGCGGCTGGTACTGTAGCAGCACTACAGCCATTAATCGAAGGAGGATATACACAAGGAGGCGATTTTGCATTAAACACGCCAAGTGATGATTTAGGTGGCTTATCTTTAGCACAGTTATTAGGGGCATTGCCTTTTCATGCAACCACACAAACTACAGGCTCTCCAGTTAATGGAGCTACGCACTTAGCAGCAGGTTATCGTACCTTTGATGAGCGTACTTTTACAGGATTTGATCTTGGATTAGAATACTACTTTACCAATGATTTTTCAGGTTTCTTTAACTATTCATGGGTGGACAATATTGAATTCATGCAGAATGTAGTAGGAAATGAAGCGGCTGGTTTATTACCATCTTATTTGAATATACCAAAGAATAAATTCCGTTTAGGCGTGAATTATACACCTACTTCTGGAATTCGAGGAAGTCTTTCTTTCCAGCATGATGATTCTTACTTCTCAGCTTCTGGACAGTTTTCTGGAGATACGGATGTAAGAAATTTAGTGGATGCTTCTGTTGGTTATAGATTTGATAGTGGTTTAGCAATAGATTTATCTGCGACTAACTTATTAAATAATGAATATCGTTATTTACCAAATATGCCTATGATTGGACGAAGAGCGTTAGCGAAACTCGTTTATACATTTGGCGGAGGAGAGTAATTCTTCTTCTCTATTTGGATAAAAAAATCCTCGCTTCTCATTATGAAGAGCGAGGATTTTTTGGTTAAATAAAATTGCTATTTTATTCAGTAAATGAAACTGAAACAAAAAGATTGACATCTTCATCATCTGTAAAACGAGCGACTACTTCATCTCCTGCTGTGACATTAGACATCGGTCCCAATGCTCCTGATAAGATTAGCTCACCTGCTTTTAAGGGAGTTCCCATTTTTGCCATGGTATTGGCAAGCCAAAGCGTGGCATTAATCGGTGAACCTAAACAAGCATATCCAGACCCTGTAGAAACTTCTTCCCCATTTTTAGTCATTTCCATCCGACAATTAACAAGGTCAATATTTTCTAATTTTATAGGACGATGCCCTACTACAAAATGACTAGCAGAAGCATTGTCTGCAATGGTATCTGTGATTTTTATATTCCAATTTTCAATACGACTTCCTACAATTTCAATGGCAGCGACTGCATAATCGATTGCTGAAATTAATTCTACAGTACTAATTTCGTGAGCAGGTAAATCTTTTTTTAAGACAAATGCAATTTCAGCTTCTACTTTGGGTTGCATTAAATCTTGCATACTAATACTTCCTCCATTCCATACTTCCATCGTATTTAATAATAAACCAAAATCTGGTTGATCCACACCCAATTGTTGCTGTACAGCTTTGGAGGTCAGCCCAATTTTATGACCAACCACTCTTGCCCCTTTATCTATTCGTAATTGATTGTTTAATGCTTGGATAGCGTAGGCGGTTTCGATATCTTCTAACCCAATAATAGCTCGAAGAGGAGAACAAGCAATTCTATTAGTAGAAGCATTCCGTAATTGTTGGGCTAATTGCTCAATAGTATTTGTAGTTGTCAATTTGCGAAAATTAAAATTTGAAGATGTTTAAAGATAAAATTTCTTTGATAAAATTAAACACTTTATTTGTTATCTTATTTACTATTTACGATAGAAAATGAAAAAAATAAGATTATTTTAAACTATTGTTTCTCATTTAAGTTGTAGTTGTATGTGCAACTAATTTAAATGAATACAAACGACATAAATCTAGAAGAATCCATCGGTTATTTAGCCACAAGGGCCAGTAAGGTCATCGGTAAATTCTTGAGTCAAGAGTTTCAATCAACGGGTTTTGATATGCCCATTGAACATTGGGCGACCTTATTAACAATTTTTCAAAAAGAGGGAATTACACAACAAGAAATCGCAAATACAGTCTTTAAAGACAAAGGAACAGTAGCAAGAGCAGTCAAATTATTAGAAAAAAACAATATTATCGTTCGAATTCCTGATGATAACGATAAGCGAATAAAACGTATCTATTTAACCCACAAAGGCAAACATCTCTTACCCAAACTACAGCCGCATGTGGAATCTATGAAGAAAATTGTCTTGAAAGATATTCCAGAAGAACATCTAGCTATTTGCAAACAAGTTTTACAAAAAATTTATCATAATTTAACATAAAGTTGCAAGTGCAACCATTATATTTATTACAATAATGAAAAACATACTACGTCAATTATCCATTGTAGCAGGCGTTTTAATTTTGATCGGAGCTGGCATGTTTGCCCGAAAATTATCCGAACAAAAAGAACCTCCAAAAGAAAAAGAAACAACGGTTGAAGCTGCTCCACAAGTGGAAGTTATAGCAGTTCAAAACGCTACGATTGCGTCTTCAATTCCCATTCAGGGTCGTTTAGAAGCATACAATAAAACGCGTATTTTTTCAGAAGTACAGGGCGTTTTAAAAAGTTCTGATCGTCCTTTCAAAATAGGCACTTACTTTCCAAAAGGGAGCATCTTACTCAATATAGACCAAGAAGAAACACGACTCAATCTCTTGGCGCAACGATCTGCTTTGATGAATGCGATCACGATGATGATGCCTGATTTAAAAATAGATTATCCTACTAGTTTTGATCAATGGAAATCATATCTCGATCAATTTGATGTAAAACAATCCCTTCGTACTTTTCCTGAACCGTTAAATGATCAAGAAAAATATTTCATTGCGAATCGTAATTTGCTCAATCAATATTATTCTATTAAAAGTCTGGAAACACGACTAGGAAAATATGTGGTGACCGCACCTTTTTCGGGCGTACTCACACAAGCAAATGTAACCGCAGGTTCTTTAGTTTCGCCCGGGCAAGTCTTAGGTGAATTAATGAATAGCTCCAATTATGAGCTGGCTGCTACAGCTCAATTGGCTGACTTAAAACACATTCAAGTAGGCGATAAAGTAACGCTTACCTCGGATGATATTAACGATTCTTGGAAGGGGAGTGTCAAGCGTATTAATAATCAAGTTGATCCAATGACGCAATCAGTGACGGTTTATATTAATGTCAATGGAAAAAATCTCCGTGAAGGTATGTATCTCCGTGGCGAAGTCGCTGCTAATTCTATTAATAATGCCATAGAAGTCCCCATCGAATTAGTGGATTTGGACACGAAAACGACCTATGTTGTAAAAGAGGACAAATTGGTAAAACAAACAGTCGATATCCTTCAAGAACGAGGGACAACTGTTGTTTTGGCTGGTCTTGAAAATGGCACAGCGATACTCAAAAATAGATTAGTCAATGCTTTTGAAGGAATGGAGGTAAAAGTCATTGAAGATAAAAGTATTTCTGAACTTGATAGGAAAAACTAAAGTTCAAACTCAAGTATCAAGTTCAAGCGCAATTAAAGTAACACTATTTTAAATTTGCATTTTGAATATCTTTTTTTACGCGATTTAATCTCAATTATCTAAAAAGAACATCCATTTTCCAATGCGATCTATTATACATTATTTTCTACATTCTCGACTAGCTGCCAATCTGTTGATGTTTACCATTTTAGCAATGGGAGCATTTGGAATGTTTAGTCTTAAAACCACCTTTTTTCCGCAAGTGACCCTTCGATTTATTGCCATTCAAGCGGTCTATCCAGGGGCTTCTCCCGAAGAAATGGAAGAAGGTGTTATTCAAAAAATTGAAGAAAACCTCAAAGGTGTTAATGGGGTAGAGCGCGTCACTTCAGTTTCATCAGAAAATGCAGGAAGCGTTCAAATTGAAGTCGAAAAAGGAGCGAATATTGACAATGTACTACAAGATGTCAAAAATGCCGTAGATCGAATTAATTCCTTTCCCGTTGCGCTAGAACCGCCCACTATATTTAAAGTAGAACAAATTGATTTTGCGATAAATTTTGCCCTAAGTGGGAATGTTGATTTAAAAAGCTTGAAAAAATTCGCTTATGAAGTAGAAGATGATTTGCGAGCAATAGAAGGTATTTCTCAAGTCGAATTAAGTGGTTTTCCAGAAGAAGAAATTGAAATTGCTTTTCGAGAAGCTGACTTACGTCGTTTCCAAATGACCTTTCAAGAAGCCACTTTTGCCGTTCAAAAAGCTAATTTAGATTTAACTGGAGGAACGGTAAAAGGCGATAAAGAAGAGCTCCTCATTCGTGCCAGAAACAAAAATTATTATAGTGCTGGTCTCCGTGATATTGTGGTTCGTACCTCCAATTCAGGAAACATTGTTCGACTCCATGAAGTGGCTGATATTCGAGATAAATGGGCGGATAATCCCAATCGATCCTATTTAAATGATGCCCCTTCGGTTATCGTGACCGTAAATACCACCATTCGGGAAGATATTATTCCTGTAACGGACAAGGTCAAAGAATATCTAGAAAAATTTAATGCTGAAAATGAAGTCGTCAAAGCCACTTTAATTCGAGATCAATCCGTCGTACTCCAAGATCGAATTGGTTTATTAACCGAAAATGGCGTCATGGGATTTTTCATTGTCCTCATATTATTGGCGATGTTTCTCAATTGGCGACTCGCATTCTGGGTAGCATTATCAATTCCTATTTCTTTTGCTGGAATGTTCTTTTTTGCCAATCTTTTGGGGATTACGATCAATGTAATTTCTTTATTTGGGATGATACTGGTGATTGGTATACTGGTAGATGATGGAATTGTCATTAGCGAAAATATTTACCAAAAATATGAAGGTGGCATGCCACGCTACAAAGCCGCTTTGGAAGGGACAATGGAAGTCTTGCCAGCTGTATTTGCAGCGATTACCACGACTGTTATTGCCTTTAATTTATTCTATTATATTGATGGACAAATTGGTGATTTCTTTTCTTCGATGGCGACGGTAGTAATTCTATGTTTGATATTTTCACTCGTAGAAGGCGCATTGGTCTTACCCGCACACGTCGCGCACTCCAAAGCAATGGCAGAAGGGCACCAAAAAAATAAAGTCTCTAAATTTTTAGATGATGTAATGTTTTGGTTTCGAGATAAATTGTATGCCCCAATTTTGCGTTTTTCGATGAATAACAAAATGATGAGTTTTGGGATCATCATGGGGGCATTATTGGTAACTGGAGGAGCTTTAGCTGGTGGAATTGTCAAAACCACTTTTTTTCCATTTATAGAAGGAGATACCGTAGAAATTAATTTAAAATTACCCGCAGGAACTTCTGAAAAAATTACGGATAATTTTCTCCAACGTATTCAAGAAGTCTCGGATGATGTTAATACCGATTTAAAAGCAGAATATTTGGGAGATTCTGTTCATCCTATCATCAATGTTGAACGTGTAGTTGGGCCTACAACTTATGAGGGTAGGGTAGTGCTGACTCTTCTAAATGCAGAAGAACGAGGCGATATTTCTACGGTGATGGTGACCAATAAGGTACGCGATCAATTAGGCCCTTTACCAGAGGCAGAAACGCTTACTTTTGGAGGCTTTTCTCCTTTTGGAAAACCTGTTGAAGTATCTCTAGTTGGAGATAATTATAAAGAACTCAATGCTGCTACTGTTGAGGTCAAAAATGCGATGTTGAAATTAGCAGAATTAAAAGATGTAGTAGATAATAATCAAGAAGGATTACGTGAAATTAATCTCAGTTTAAAACCTAAAGCGGACTATTTAGGCTTGAGTATCCAAGATATCATCGGTCAAGTCAGACAAGGCTATTTTGGTAGTGAAATTCAACGTTTACAACGTGGGCGAGATGAAGTGCGCGTTTGGGTGCGTTATGATGAATCTTATCGTAATAACATCAAGCAACTCGAAAATATGCGCGTTCGATTTGCGGGGGGACAAGAATATCGTTTGGGAGATGTCGCCAATTTAGAAGTAGATCGAGGAGTGATTGCAATCAATCATATCGATGGAAAACGCGAAGTAAAAATAGAAGCGGATATCGCCAATGACAAGGTTTCTTCCTCAGAGATTAATACAAGTTTGGAAAGTGATATTATTCCGCCCATTTTGTCGAAGTATCCTTCTGTAACTGCAAATTTAGATGGACAAAGCAGGGAGCAGCAAAAAGCCTTTCGCAATATGCCCACCTATGGTGCGCTTACCCTCTTTTTGATGTTCATCGTGATTGCATTGACGTTTAGTTCTATTAGTCAAACGCTAGTCGTTTTCTTGTTGATTCCTTTTGGATTAATTGGGGTGGCTTGGGGACATTATTTAATGGACTTTCAGATTAGTATGTTTTCTAATTTAGGAACATTGGCATTGATCGGAATTTTAGTGAACGATGCCTTGGTATTTATATCAGCGTATAATAATTTACTCAAAACAGGAATGGGGCAAATGGACGCTTTGTATGAGGCAGGCTTATCCCGTTTTCGTCCTATTATATTAACTTCTATAACGACAGTAGCAGGATTAACGCCTTTGTTATTTGAAACGAGTTTTCAAGCTCAGTTTTTAATTCCGATGGCAATTTCTGTTTCCTTTGGGTTGCTATTTGTCACGGTGATTATTTTAGTTTTATTACCCATTTTATTAATTGCGACGAATAGAGCAAAATACTATTTCTCTTATGCTTGGAATGGTGAGCGTAGTACTTATGAAGCCATGGAACCAGCCGTAAAAGATGCCAATGGAAGATATGGTGCGATCTGGATGGTTTTAATCATCATTCTTTTATTTGTAATGGTGTTATCGAATGTGTTGTAAAAATGATTGGAGAAGTTTCTTAACTTCTCCGAAATATATCTAGCGAGTTTCTTAACTCACATAATAATTTTAATAAAAGTGAGTATCCTTTATACTTAAAAGATCATATTCTCTATAATGAAAAATATACTTTTCTTTTGTCTCTTGTTAATCGCTAATTTAATAACGGCTCAAGCACCCCTCAGTTTGGCAGATGCTATCAAAATGGGTTTGGAAAATAATTACCAAATTAAAATAGCGGAACAAAATATCGCTATTGCCCAAAACAATAATACGTGGCAAGCTACGGGGCGATATCCAACGGTAGATTTAAGTTTAAATAATAATAATACCTACACCAATCAAGATAATCCAGCCTCTTTTTTAACGGAATTATCTTCTTTTGGGACAGGAATCACACCTGCTGTCAATGCCAATTGGGTCTTATACAATGGTAATCAATTTAAAATCTCCAAACAGCAACTCGAACAAATCGAAGCACAAGGCGAATTGAATGCAGAAATTACAGTAGAAAATACGACACGTGCCATTATTTTAGCCTATTATCAAACGCTTATTCAGCAAGAACGCATCACTACTTTAGAAGAATTATTGGATTTATCGCGGGATCGAATTGCACGACAAGAAGTACGACAAGAGTTTGGGCAAGCTGGAAAATTTGACCTCTTACAAACCCAAGATGCGTATCTGAATGATTCCACAACTTATCTCATTCAAGTTCAAAATCTGGAAAATGCCTTTCGCAATCTCAATCTAACCATGGGTGTAGATGATTTTACCAAAACGTATCAATTAACGGAAGCCTTAGTATATGAAGCACCTGATTATCAATTAGAAGAACTTAAAACAACTCTCTTTAATAACAATCGTAATCTTCAAAATCTGTTTATCGCGCGTGAATTAGGAAATATTAATACGCGATTGGCAGAAGCAACGCGTTCACCCATCATTGCAGTAGGGGCGGGGGCGAGCTACAACGCTACCTTATCTCAAGGAACAGGCGTAGCGCAAGGTATGGAAATCAGCATTGATGCCTTAACTGCAAAAACCTTTAATGGTTTTGTTAATTTAAGTGCGAGCTACCGTTTATACGATGCAGGTGCTAGAAAACGAAGTATTGAAAATGCGAAGATGCAGGAGCTCGTTACCCAATATAATATAGAAGACGCCAAACGAAATCTTGCAGCACAAGTAGAAATTGCTTTAGCGAATTATAATAATCAAAAACGTTTACTAGAAATTACCTCCACTTTGATTGACAATGCCCAGCAAAATCTTTCTATTGCGAATGAACGTTTTAAAGGGGCACAAATTAGCTCATTTGATTATCGAGCGATCCAACTAGCGTATCTCAATGCACAGCAGTCTCGTCTGGATGCTTTTTTTAATTTAAAAACAATTGAAACGGATATTTTACAATTGATTGGGGGATTGGTACAGTAAACAGGATATAATATTTTTTGGTTTTTACGTTTAGATATAGAACTATCTTTTTTGTTTAAACAAGAAATACACAGAATGAAAGGAGCTATATTATTTTTATCCACTCTATTATTTGCTATAAATTCTTTTGCACAAGATTTCAAAAAAGATAGAACCTATTTGACCCTTCAAGGTGGCGCAATAGCCGATTTCTATCCTGATGCGAATTATTTTGGATTTAATTTTGCAAAAATTGCTTGGTCTAAAAAGACCAAAAAGGGTAAAGAAAGAGGATTGGAATTTGAAATCTTTTATTTTGAAATGGATAGCGATAATACGCAAATAGAAATTCATCCTATAGCAGGTTCCGAAATAATTGCTGGATTTAAGCGAGAAAAATTCCGAATTCAAAGTAGTTTTTATTGGGGTAAACAAATCATTGAAACTGAAAAGATGAGTTTGCTACTTGCTCCAATTATTTCTTTAGGATTGGATCAAAACTATATTATTCCAAAGATTTCTTCTCTTTTTCCAGAAGGTAATACCTTGTGGGGAATGGGAGCAGGAATTTATACCAATATTACGTCTCCATTTACCAAAAAAATAGATTTAATATTAGGAACTAAATTATTTTTATTTGACTTTGGATATAATCGCTATACATACAATAGTCCTTCTTTTACATTGGAGGAACAACGTTCGGAGAGTGTGGTTTTTGACTTTATACGAAATGAAATTCCAATTTCGATGGGCTTACGATTTCGGTTATAAATAGCTTTATTTTTTATAAGAAATCTTAGCTGTAGCCGTCAAACTAGCCGTTCGTATTCCGTCTTTATTGAATAATTCAGCAGATAGAAAAGCAAAATTGCGAGTAAGTTTTTCTACTTTTCCAATGGCATGATATGCACCATTAAAACTGGGTGCGAAATAACTTACTTTTAGTTCTAATGTGGAAACTACTGTTAGATTTTCATTTAGTACAAAAGCAGCATGTGAACTGACGGCATCAAGCATCATCGTGATAAATCCACCTTGAATAATATTTCCAGAATGACAATAGGTTTTGTTCACCATGAAATCCATTTCACAAATGCCTTTTTTTGGATCGACATCCGTGATGGTACATTCAAATAAATCTAAAAATGGAGGACGAAAATTTTTCATCCGTTCAATGATGGCAGTTTTTGTCATATCTCAATGGTAAGTTTTCCTTCTTCTTTTAATACGTCTAAATAACCCATTATCATGTGAATGCCACTATAATTAGGAGGCATTTGATGATATGGATACATTTTTTGATGAATTTCATAAACCGTTTTATGCCCTGCTTGATAGTAAGATAAACATTCTTCTTTGCGTTGTTCTATTCGAGCTAATTGTTTGTCAATGATCGTATTTGCATTTTCAAAAACAGGGCCATGACCGGGATAGACTTTTTGAAAATTATACACTTTTAATCGTTCAAAAGAATCTAATAATTGACGTAAGGCAGGAATAGGTTTTCCTTCTTGATTTGGATCTTCTACGACAATGGGCATGGGTGCGAGTGGTAGCAACATATCACTACTAAAAATGCGTTCTTGTTCCGCTTGTACAAAGACAAATTGTGTAGGACAATGACCAGGAGTATTCAAAATTTCCCAAGTCGTATTTCCCATTTCAACCGTATCTCCTGCTTTAAAAAACGCAAAACGACTACTATCATTAACAGCAGGGTAGGTGCGCATTAATTCGATATACTGAAGGCTATCTTTTTTTAATTGTTCTGGAAATCCAATGGTATCAAATAAATGAATGCTAAAGTTTAAATAGCTTCTCATTAGCTCATCTGGCTGTTCAAACCATCCTTTAATCATTTGAGGCGCACGTATAATGGCATTGGAATGTTCTAGAAGTTGAGGGAGTAAACCAATATGATCTCGATGTTCGTGTGTGATTAAGATTTGCTCAATGTCATTTACTTTATAGCCATTTTCTGCTAAAGTGGCTTGAAGTTTAGCCCAATTTTCAGCCCCATCTAACCCACAATCTACTAAAGTCAAGGGGTCGCCTTCAACCAAATAACAATTCACAGAAGGAAACATGATACCGAGGGAAAGTTCGATGCGTATGGGTTCAATTTGTTTCATAAGTGCATTCCTCCATTTACAGGTAAAACAGCACAATCCTTGTATTCAAAACGAAAATCCTTATTGGCAAAATCGAGAATCAAACGGTGGCGAGGCCCTTCGGCACTAGCATCTGAATTTGGATAACCAGCGTCTCCTTCATAAATACAGATCATTTTTCCGTCTATAGAATCCAAAACAGGCAATACAAAAATAGGCGTCTCCTTTTTTAAGTGCGATTCAGCTTCGCTAGCTGTTTTACATTTATGGATCAATTGTAAACTCATCAGGGTAGGAGGGAGCATGGCTAATTTTCCTGTTTTAAAGGTTTGTAAAGCCTCCGCGGGATTGATCCAAAGGTGTTCCTTGATTTCATTATCATCTATTTGGACTTGGGTGTGCTCCATATCAACTTTAGCATAAAAGAAATAAGTGGCAAAACGGCGTGGTTCAATAACAGGTGTGGTCCAATGGCGATAAAATACCAATTGTTTTGGGTCTATCGAGAGATTGGCTTCTTCTTTGGTTTCGCGCGAAGCAGCGAGTTTTGCTGCATCTAACTCCTTGTCAAATTGTGCGATTTCATCTGCTTCAATTTTTCCACCAGGAAAGACCCAGAGCCCTCCTGCAAAAGCCAATGCTTTATTTCGTTTGAGTAATAAGACTTCAAAAATGCCATCATTGTCTCGACCCAGCAAAATTGTTGCAGCAGGTTTAGTGGCTACCATTTATGTTGATTTTTTTATTCTTTTATTCAATCGTCAAAGGTAGCGATAAAGAAGGAATTTTATGGAAACAAAGCGTATCGAGTTGAGAAGCTATATTTATCATTTCAAAAGCTCTTGCTTTAGCTCCACTTCAATTAATTGGACTTCGCCAGTTCGCTTCACTATTTTTTGACTATAAAGGCTACCTAAATTCAGCGAATCTATTGTGTGTATTTTATCATTTAGAGTAGTAATGGTGATTTCGTTTTTCGTACCAATTTTATAAATAATCGGAACTTGGCAGTAGGTAAAACAAAGCGAAGAAGCTGGTAAGTGTAGATTTTTTATATGTCCGTTTACATCAAGGTATTCAAAAGATTGTTCGGAATCTAAAAATTCCGTTTTACGAAGTAGGCATGGATTAAAAACGATTGCTCTTTTGTGCAAGAAGACTCCTAATTCACCAAATTTACAAAGGATGTCTTCTTTTACCTGACCCGTCATACCGGGTTGTTGCGCCCCTCTTCCAGCAGGTGTGTGTGAATAAGGATCAGTTGGAAATGCTCCATATAAGGTAGGTGATTTATGCACACCAATTCCTTCATTGATCTCATAATAATGATCTAACAAACCACCAATCACTGCAGGATTTTCATTATTTTGAATCGCTTGCAAACTACATTCTTGTACCGCCAATAATAATTTTGACACCATGTGCCAATAAATCGAACCTAATCCTTCATAACCAAAGAAAGTACCTGAACGTCCCGTAAATTTTCGATGCTCAAATAGCTTTTCAAATGTTTGTAATACTTCTGTACGCCCTTTTGCTAATTGATCCCCATAAAGATGGTCATCTAATTGATCTAAAGCTGCTGTCAAATCATTAGCATTTTGGAAATCTCCATTGAAATGATACGTTTCATGAATGTCTTTTTCTACGATAGAAACGTCTTCATTTTCAATAAGCGACTTTAACAAACCAGAAGTATTTATATCATCTGCGGTTAAATTATTTTTTGCTAGAAATCTGGGCAAATTTTTATTGGGATAAAGAATATAACTGTATTGATCGGGTCGGAATAACGCACTTTTCTTCATGCTATTCAATACCTCAAGCGTCTCCGACGAAGATAAATAACCTGCACTCAATACCGCCACTTGTCCCTCCAACATTTCATCTAAATAGGACAATGAAAGCGTTTCTTTGGTATGTTCTTGGATTAAATTATAGGCATGATATAAGTTATCGGATCGTTTATTCGCAGCAATGGTATGATCGATACAAAGCTTCGTATCCAAAATAAATTCCTTTAAAGTATCAACCGACAGCTTCGCTTGTTCACCAGAAAATCCATTGGTATAAATGGCATCTCGAAAAGTACTCCCTGCTTTTCCTAAGGCATCGACTATTGTTTTACGGGCTCGATCATCGAAGGTAGTGGTAGAGCGTTGTTTATAATTCTTAATTCCTTTATTGATTTGTTCAAAAAAGGATTGAATTTCAATAGAAACATCGAAATTTTCTTGTGTAGATTTTTCAAGTAATTGCTCCAAATGAGACAAAAATCGACGTAAATAATAAACCGTTACCATAGATAGCCCATTTCCAACTAAGGCATTATTGGCATCATTCCATTCTGGACGTTGTGTATTCAACCATATTCCGCCTTCTGGTACTAAATTGGAAATTTTACTGAGTAAAGTCGCTAGTATTTTTTCTATAAAATTGACTCGATGGATTTCATTTTTCTTATTGTTGAGGAGTGCGCCATCTGCACCTAGTTTTTTTCGTTCTTTTCGAATGGCTTCATCCAGTTCAAAATCAAATTGAATGGTATCTTTTGGATTCGAACAGATGTCCTCATAGGTTTTAATTTTATAGGGAACATTTGCATAAACAAAGATGGATTGATTGAAATACTGTAATAAATCGTTTGGCGCATAATCATCAATGTATTCCAAAAATTTAAGTAAATAAATGATTTGATGATCGCCCCAATATCCGATATACGCCCACGGATTGTCTGGTTCTACGGTTTCCCAGTCGAATCCATTTTTTGTAATTCTATAAGGATTATAGCCATCAAAAGTGGAGGTATTTAGAAATTTATGAATCATAGATTCAACATAGGCAGGGTAGGATAGGGTTAGTGCCTCCCAATTTTGGAAAATATCTCTCCAATTTCCTTGATAGTCGTAAATTACAGACCCATCGTGTTCATTTTGGGTATTAATATCAAATTTATTCCACGGGCGACTTGGATCACCATGTCGTCTACTAAAGGTAAGTGGCATGTATTCCAACACGATTCGTTTTAGATCAGAATCATTGATGGTTGTCGTTTTTGCCCTTAAATCAAACAGGTCGATTTCTTTACCTAAATTATTAATAAAAGAAGCGTTTCGTTCCGCTACTTCTTGGTTAATCTTTTTTAGATAGTGTACAAAATCGTTTTTGGGAATTTTATAATTATTTAAAAATATCCCTCCTCGCATAATATTGAAAAGGGTATTAGAAAAATGTCTAGAATCTCTACTCGAATCTTTAGAAAATTGTAGCCCATCAGCCGTGGCAACCAGATGAACGAGTTTGTCTGTTCCTTTTTGAATATCTTCTTCAAGTAGTTGGCTCAACTGCTTTTTATCATTCAATTGTTGGATGAGTTCTACAATGGCGGAATGATTTTTATTGACATCTGCTACGATAGTCCATTTTTTTTCTGCGCCAGCTGCTAATGTTATGGTATCCATTAAAAAATAGGCTCCTTTTTCTGCTTTAACATCCTCTTCTGCTTGAATGGTCTTGCCTTTTCTAAAAGCATTTAATTGAAGGGAAGAGACGAGTTGTTTAGCCGAATCGAGCCCCAAACTCCAAGCAATATTCGCTTTAAGTGATTCTGCGGGTTCTGCTCGATCAACAATCGTAGCACTCAGTGCAAAGATGCCTAAACCAACCGATTTAATTAATTCATTACGTTTATAAGCATCGACTAGATTACTCGTGCCATTTTGTAAATCAGCACCTACTTTTGCGGGTAATATATTTTGAATGCCATCTACTAATTCTATACTTAAAGGTTCGTTGGAAAGATTTTTTAGCCTCGATTTTCGTACAAATCCAAATTGGTTGGAGGTATTCCATTCATACTGAAAGCTCAATGCTAAATCATGATTTATTTCTTCAAAGACTAGTTTATTTCCATATACATTTTTATATAGATTTCGAGTAGTATTATAGAGACTAGTCTGTCGAATAGAAAGTGGTTCCCAGATATAATTTTGATCGGCTGTTTGTATTCTAAATATCGTTTTTGAACCCGTAAACTCAGCCGATTCCGTGATTTTATCATCGGTATAATAGGGGAAAAGAGAAAAACTGGAATTTCTTCTACCTGCGGTTAAACCACCATTACTAGAAATAAACAACCAGTGATTATCGCCACTCACCACACTCATGAAAAATGGGCGCAATTCATCTACATTGCTAATCTTGAAAAATTTCTCTTTATGCAATTCTATACGCTCCATATCTACTTGCTTATCTACGGGTTGGTTGATCATTTTGATAAATTTTGAAAAAATACCGATTTGAAAAAATAGGAAACCTTTACACTACAAAAATAGAAAAGTATCTTCAAAACCAGAAAGATAGTGTAAAAATTACACCAATTAAAATCTGGACTTTATTCTATTTTTATGATTTGATCCGATAGAGTATGACCATTTTCCAAGGATAAGTGTAGAAAGTAATTTCCAGCAGGTAAATCCGATACATCCAATAGTTCTTGAATTTGTTGAATCTCGGAAAATTCAACAGTTTTAACTTTTTGTCCTAAAATAGAATAGAGATGAACTGTGGCATCTTGTCGATCATATAAATCTGCTTCTAACATAAATTGCCCTACCGTAGGGTTTGGATAGAGTGTCATACTCGTATTCGCTACAATTTCTTCTGTTGGAACAGCAATTAATTCAAATTCCATCCAATTCAAATTAAAAGCAGGATTGACAATTCTAACACGTATATGATGTTCTCCAGATGATAGATAAAATGGAGCCGTATCGTCTGTCGTTGCCCATGTTTGCCAGTCGCCTGTAGGATCAAAACTAGCATTATGAAGAGGCGTAAAGGTGCCATCTGGATGTACTAATTGTAATTGAAGTGAACCAGAAGAGCTTTCCGCAGCGGTACGATAACTGGCTTGATAGGTACCACCAACATCTGCTTTTATATAATAATCTAAATAATCGCCACTATCTAAATTACCCAAGTTTTTACCGCCACCTGTATCAAAGGTATTCTCCGTATCTACTCCTGCTTCTAAGAAGTAGTCTTCTGCTTCCACTAAACCGGGAATAGGATGAACAATTGGTACTCGATTGTCTACATTTTTTTGAATAAATACATTGAGAGGCGAACCATCTTGTGCATTTATCTGTGTTCCGAAATAGGAAATCTTGATGGTTTCATCTGGGCTAAAGTTATGATTGACATCAAAAACGATAAGTTGTTTATTATCAGGATGTAAATTCACACTATTGATAGGAATAGAAGTGCCATTCACATAAATTTCAAAATCAGTCGGTGCAAACGTCAAGGGATCAATTAGAGCTTTGTTGATATTTGCTTGAACTGTAGAATTATCAATGGTATGGGCAGAAAAGAAATTAGTTGATAAATCGGTGGTTGGACCTTTTTTGATAAATTCTATCGTACTCAAATTATACCCTCCACTATTTACATGAAACTGTAATTTCTGAACGGATTCATCTAAAATAATATTGGAAATCGTTAAATCATTCCACGCTTGCCAGCCTCCTGTGGAAGATACATAATAAGGCAAAGTCAATTCTGCACCATCTGCTACAAAATAGAAACTTCCACCACCATTGGCTGTTGCTACCCGCACTTTTATATCATAAACTGCCGTTTCTTCTACATCCACATCATATTGCATCCATTCGCCTCGCTCAAGCCAGCCCACATTAAAGCCATTTCCTTGAGGGTCATTGGATTGCTCTATGTCTACACCATCATTTCGGTATGCCCATCCGTTATTCCAAGCCGTAAAATTACTAGTCGTTACATGATAAGTAGCCAAATTAATATCAAAATAAGCTTCTCCTGATTGTCCCATATCAAAATCAGTAGGGTAGAGGACCCCAGGGATGCTTTGGGTATTGAACACTTTTGTTCCATTTGAACTGACTTGACGGAACATAGCATCTACTACATCTTTTTGGTAGAAACAATTTTCGATTTGAAGGTTTTGAGTGAGTTCCATCAAGGTAGCTTTAGTAAAAGCGGCACTTGGAACATTTCCTCCATTATTCCAATAATTTAAAAGTGCTTCATATTCTGGCGTTTTTGTAATAGATAAAGGACCAGCTATTGATTCAATTTTTTTCATGGGCCACCATGCCCAACCAATACCATTTTTTTCCATCAAATGAATGGCATTTCTAAACCACGTATTTGAATTTTCGCCACTCTCTCCAAAATAGAGCGGAACATTATGTTCTGCTTGTAAATCCAAAACCCATTTAATCGACCCTTGATCGTTATAGGACCAATATTTGTGTGGCGAATAGACCATATTATCATCCCAAGGTGGGGTTAAACCCGTAAAATCATTGGCAAACCAATTGCCTTCAATAAAAATCATGTGCTTCGTATCTACTTCTCGAATGGCATCCATAATTTGCCCATATAAACTTCGGAGTAGTGTACCTCCTGGTAAGTTCCAATTGGGTTCGTTGATGAGATCATAACCCGCTACCCATTGTTCATCCTTATAACGTTCGGCTATTCGTCGCCAAAGTGCTACCGTTTTTTGCTGATTTTGAGAACTTTCCCAAAGAGAAGGTTTAGAAGGATCATAATCAGAAATGCCTTCATCATAACCTTGTCCACCGGGTGCCGCATGTAAATCAAGTACGACATACATTTCCTTAGCTTTACACCATTCAATGAGTTGGTCGGTGAGTTCAAAGCCTCGATCTAGCCATGTATTTTGTCCAGCTACAGGTTCCTCTTCTATCGGAAGGGTATACAAATTATAGTGCATGGGTAAGCGTACCGAATTAAACCCCCATGCTTTTAAAGAATCAATATCGGATTCTCGAACATGATTATCGAGCCAAGCATCATAGAATTCTTGGGTATCTTCAGCACCCATGAGTGCTTCAATTTTTGCACGGATTTTATGCTGTGAATTGGCAAAGGCTGCTGTTTGAAGCATATAACCTTCTTGTACCATCCAGCCGCCTAATCCCATCCCTCGTAAGATTATGGTATCTCCTTGTTCATTGACAATTGCTTTTCCATTCGTACTCAAGAAATGTTGAGCTGAAAGACTTGTTGAGCAAACTGAAAAAACCAATAGTGCAAGAAGGATATAAATCTGTTTCATCTGTTTAAATTATTATCGTGAGCCGACTCTTGGAAAATTATTATACCAATTTTTTTAGCTTAAACTTATAAAGGTGTAGCTTATTTTTGAAACACTCGAATATAATCGACATACATTCGTTGTGGAAACTGTGTCGTTGCATCAGGATAACCGGGCCATTGTCCACCAACAGCAATATTGAAAATAAAGAAGAATTTAGCATTGAAGGGATAGGCTCCGTTTACTTGTGCATTATTCAAGCTAAAAAACTCATTATCATCCACATACCAAGTGATCGAATTGGGTTCCCATTCAATCGAAAAGACATGATATTCTTCAGAAAATTTCTCCCCTGTAGGATTATCATAACCTTCCCCTTTATAATGACTCCAAGATTGCCCTGCAGGGCCCCAATGTGCCGTTCCATGTGTAGTGGCTGGTTCATGTCCCACTAATTCCATAATGTCAATCTCGCCACAGGCAGGCCATCCAATATCAGAAATATTCGTTCCGAGCATCCAAAGCGCGGGCCAAATACCTTGTCCTTCTGGAAGAATGGCGCGAATATCAATGCGTCCAAATTGGAAGAGTTGTTTGCCTTGCGTAATCATTCGAGCAGAGGTATAATTACTTCCGCTAAAGTTTTCTTTACGGGCTTCTATGATTAAATTTCCATCAGAAATATAGGAATTTTCGCTTCGATCGGTATAATATTGCGATTCTTGATTTCCCCATCCATTTCCGCCAATTTCATGTGTCCAATCATCCAAATTTATTGATGTACCATCAAATTCATCGCGCCAAACGAGATCATAGCCCGTATAACTTTCTGGAGTGATATAACCATCTTCAGGGACATCTACGTAAGTATCATCATTTCGGATTGTACCAATACCTTCGTTTGTCAAGATTTGAGCATTGACAGGATTAGAAAGAAGTACTCGAAACTCTTCATCACCTTCTTTCAAACTATCCGTTACGATTTGAACTACAATATCTGCTTCGCGTTCCCCTACAGGAAAGCTTAAGGTGCCTGATTGATTAATAAAATCAATTTCTTTACCAGCAGTAATTTCTTCAGTTGCATAATCGACACGTATTTCTTGCGTAGCAGCTTCGCTCACCGTCACTTTAAAATTGAATTCGGTAGATTCATCTCCTTCAAATTGAGTGACACTAGAGATGGAAATTTTTGGTAATTGTTGTTCAGGTGGTGCTTCATCTTCTCGGTCGCCACAGGCAGTAAGTCCAAGAACTAAGCAGCATAGGATAAATAAAGAATTCTGGGTCATATCTAAATGATTTATATTCACTATTTTAAATAAGGTTTAACTAAATAGAGTATACTTAATTTTAATACCAGATTTTCTATAGCAAGTTGAAAACTTGCAAAATATGTTTCTCGAAATTGGGAAACTTCGAGTATCGTTCATTATTATTTTCTGTTGTTCATTAGAATAATTTATACGCAAAATGTCAAGAAAGGCAATTTATTCACTGACCAAAGTAATCCGCCAAACGCCCCATCCATAATCGGCAAAGAGTACCATTCGATCTTCTGTAATGGAATCAATTGTATAGGTTACGGAACTTTGCGGAGTATTGACTTCTTCTGTTGTTCCGACTTTATAGAGACCTAACCAAGCACCTTCTCCTATTACACTCAAACTATTATCGTTGATGGTGAAGTTGTGTACCCCTGCTCCCCAAACTTCATATTGAGCAGGCCAAGCATCAATCGGTTGGCAGCCCACTTCTAACATTAAATCGGAAGGCCAAACATTGCCATCTCCATCCGCATCTGCATAAAAATCACCATTGGGTTGGTATTCAAATTCGCCATTTTCGCGGAATACATAGCGATCATTAAAATGACAATCCCGACTTATAACATCATCGGCAGAATTTCCCCACCACGTTTCAAATAAATTAGGGCCAATATGCATGGCGGCTTCTTCAGGTGCTAATTTCCATGTCTTTTGAGTACAATTGGTAAGTAGTAACATATTTCCAAAACAAGCAGTAGGATCATCTTGCTCTACCGTTACCGATTTTGTTACGGAAGCCGAACCTCCTCGATTAAAAGTCGTCATGCTAATATCATACGTACCCATTAAAGGCATAATAATTTCTACTTCTTGTCCTTCTCGATTTCCAAAAATGCCTAAATCCCAATAGGTTAGAAATGCTCCTTCGGTCGTATTGGTAAAAATAAAGGTATTGGGCGTATCTCCTTGTGAAATGTCAAAAGAAGGATTGGGTGGTAAACCTAGATCAGATTTGTCTTCGATAGATGGCTCACAGGAAAACAATCCAACAATTAAAAAAAAGAATGTAAGGTATTTTAAACTATTCATATCTATAAGTTTAGACGTAGGACTTATTGACGTAGGACTTAGGATAAATTTAAATAATAAAACTCCTAAGTCTTATGTCTTTGAGTCTTACGTCAAGATTTAATAACCATTATTTTGAACTAAATTTCCTTCCGTAAGGTCAATTTCAGCTTGCGGAATTGGGAGTACCTCATTTTTACCTGCTACAAAACCTTGATCGGCTAATTCTGCTGTTGCTCTACCTGTTCGTACTAAATCAAAAAAGCGATGTCCTTCTGTTGCTAATTCTAATTGACGCTCTTTATAAATCGCATCTATTAAGGCTTGTCCTGTTGGACCAGGCAATGGTTGTAAACCTACTCGCTGACGTACTTGATTTAAATAACTTACAGCTGGGCCATTATTACCTGCTCTGGCATGTGCTTCAGCTGACATCAACAACACATCTGCTAAACGAATTTCACGTACATTTGTCCCCCAATTTAGGGCAGGTTCTCCATCCAATGCTCGATTTTCTTCTAATCCTGCATATTTTCGGATGAAATAGTCGGTATTTTGATAGCCTACGGTATAACTTGCTCCTTGATTTTTTAACGCATTACCATCAACAATGGTATGTTCAAAACGAGGATCATTTTGTAGTGCATCTGCCAATTTTTCAGTAACAGGACAAAAACTCCATCCTGCAGAATAAATAGGGCCTACATAATCACGCATGCCAAAAAATTGGACATCATAATTTCCTTCCGTTCCATTACTAAAATTGCCCCATCCACCACGTTGATTACCAGAATAATTGATCTCAAATACAGATTCAGGGCCAAATTCATTTTCTAATTTAAAAATATCACCGAAATTTAGTTCTAAGGCATATAAACCAGAATTGATTACTTCATCAAGAAAACCAGCTGCTTCTGCCATTCTTCCTTCGTCATTTTGATATAAAATAACTTTACCGAGTAGGGCAGTAGCTGCACCTTGGGTGATACGCCCTAATTCATCGGCAGATACAGTTTCAGGTAGTTCAAAAGTAGCGCGTACATCTCTTAAATCTTGTTCAATTTGCCCATAGATTTCAGCAGGATTAGCTTGTGTTTGGGTGTAAATTTCATCTGCAGAAAGAACCGATGTAATCAAAGGCACATTTCCAAATAAGCGTACTAAATCGAAGTAAAAGAAGGCACGTAAAAATTTAGCTTCTGCAATCGTTCGAGCCTTAAATCCTTCAGAAATACTCTCTGCTTCTTCTACTTTTTGTAAAACTAAATTTGCGCGATAAATACCCGAATAACCTTTTTGCCAAAGCCCTAATTGAGGACCTAGAAAAGGATTTAAAGTAAAATTATCATAAGCAACCCAACTAGGTTGATCGGAAGCATCACTTCCTCCTGCATAAGTATCGTCAGAAGCCGCATTCAATAAACCTAATTTCATCGTCCAACCACTTGTTCCGCCCCATTGCAAAACATCATAAGTGGCAACTAAGGCTTCAAAAATCTCATCTTCGGTTTGATAGAAACTAGATTCTAAGGTTGTACCTCTAGGTTCTAATTCGAGGAAATCTTTGGTACAAGAGAAAAAGGAAATTCCTAAAATAAGGACGATTCCTAGTGTATATGTTGTAATTTTTTTCATTTTTAGATTTTTAAATCGTTGAACGACTTGGAGTCGTCCGACGAGTAAAGCATTTAAAATTGAGCATTAATACCAAATAAATAAAAACGTGGTTGTGGATAAATCCCTCGATCAACGCCATAACTTCCGCCACCGATTTCTGGATCAAAACCACTATACTTGGTAAAGGTTAGGATGTTATTTCCAGATACATATAAACGTAATCGTTTGAAGCCTATTTTTTGAATCCAATCATTAGGTAGAGAATACGCTAATTGTAAGGTTTTAATACGGAAAAATGCCCCACTCTCCAGATAAAAATCAGAACTACGACTGAAGTTTTGATTCGGATCATTCATGACTAATCGAGGATATTCATTGGTCGTGCCTTCTCCTGTCCAGCGATCCAAAGCATCTGCGGTCATATTAGCCATTTGAAGGTCGAAACGACGGGTAGCTTTAAACACTTGATTGCCCGCTACTCCTTGTCCAAAAACGAGTAATTCTACTCCTTTCCAATTGGCATTAAAATTAAATCCGTAGGTCCAATTAGGTGTAGGATCACCAATAAAGGTTCGATCATCAGGATCAATTTCTCCATTGCCATTGACATCTACAAAGCGGAAATCACCAGGCTGGGCATCAGGTTGAATAATTGCTCCATCTGCACTAGTGTAAGTTTCTACTTCTAAGGCATTTTGGAAAATCCCGTCTGTTTGATAGCCATAAAAATAACCAATCGGTAAGCCTACAGCGGTGCGTGTAATTTCTAAACCTTGTGGGCTAAAGCGTTGCCCTGGTAAGAATTCTTTATCTGGCCCTAAGCTCGTTACTTCATTTTCGACATAAGAGATATTACCTGCAAAATCAATTCCTAGACTTCCGAAATTACGTTGATACCCCAATTCGAGTTCCATCCCTTTATTCGACATACTTGCAATATTTCCAACTGGACCAGCATTTCCGACGTATCCAGGAACAGCAATATCCAAGAGCATATCTGTGGTTGTTTTATCAAAAAGATCGAAAGTAACACTGACTCGTTTAAAGATTTTTGCATCAATACCAAAATTGGTTTGTGTCGTTTGTTCCCAACGCAAATCAGGATTAGCAATTGCATTTGGACTTGTACCATTTATAAGTCTGTCATCCAAACCAAAGGTATAATTTCGACCTCCACCTACAGTAGAAACATAGCGAAAATCTCCAATTTGGTCATTTCCATTTACTCCCCATGAAGCACGAACTTTCAAGAAATTAACTACGCTATTATTCGATAAAAAGCCTTCTTCTGTCACGACCCATCCAATAGAAGCGGCTGGAAAATAGCCAAATTTGTTGTTTGAGCCAAAACGAGACGATCCATCCGCTCGCATGGTGGCTGAGAATAAATATTTCTCCGCATAGTTATAATTGACACGTCCCACATAGGAAGCTAAAGTGCTTAAATATTCAAATCCATAATAGGTTTGTGTTTCCGCAGGAGTAGAAAAAGAAAGCGAAGCATCTTCTAAATTGTTTACTGGAATATCTTTGATAGAACCACCAATTCCTTGTCCTTTATTTCGTTCGGCAACTGTTCCTGCTAGTACACTGAAACTATGTGCGCCAATTCGTTTGGAATAGGAGAGGGTATTTTCAAAAATCCAATATAAACCTCGATTTTGATTTCTACTATATGAGGTGATATCATTTCTATTGGCAGCATTTAAATAGAAAAGCGGTGTAAATCCTTCTCCTCCCCAAAAGGCGAGATCAGTACCAATACTAGATCGAAATTTAAAATCTCCGAATAATTTCACTTCTCCAAAGACATTTCCTACAATCTTATCACTCCATCCATAGCCTTGTTGAATAGCGATAGCGGCTAAAGGATTCAGCACTTCAGAAGTCACTAAAGTAGAAATACCATATGGTACACCATCTTCATTTCGTACCACAGGGAAATTAGTGAATACATCAGAATTTAAGACCTCTTCTCGTGTTTCTAATATTGGTGTAATAGGATCAAGATTGATCGCTCGACTTAAAGGCGATCCAAATTCAGAATTGGTAGATACTCCTTCACTTATAATTCTAGAATAGGCTAAGTTATTTCCAAATGTGATAAAGTCATTGACCTTATGAGAAGAATTGAATCTGGTCGTAAAGCGTTGGTATTTGGACTGACTTGAAGCCACAATTCCCGTTTGATCAAAATACCCAAAAGAGGCAAAATAAGAGGACTTATCGCTACCAGCAGCAAGACTCAATTCATGGTTTTGCATAGGAGCTTCTGCATTAAAGACGGCATCTTGCCAATCTGTCCCTTCACCTAGTGATTCAGGATCATCGAATAAAATATCTCCACCTGCTGCTACAGAAGATTCGTTCATTAAAATACCATATTCACGAGCATTGAGCAGTGCCAGTTTACGCCAAGGCGCTTGTGTACCAAAGTAATTGTTGTACTTGACTTGCATTGTCCCCGCTTTTCCTTTTTTGGTAGTCACCAAGATAACCCCTGCTGCTGAACGCGCGCCGTAGATCGAGGCGGAAGCCGCATCTTTCAACACCTCAATAGATTCAATATCACTTTGATTTAAGTAGTCTATACCCCCGCCAATCGGTACACCATCTACTACATATAAAGGTTCGGCAGAGTTGATAGAACTAGTTCCTCGAATTCGTACTGTTCCTCCTTCCCCTGGTTGACCTGAATTGGTGGTTACTCGTACACCAGAGGTACGCCCAAGAATGGATTGTTCTATACGTGTAACAGGCATGGCTTCTAAATCGTCTTCACCAATTTTCGAAATCGCTCCAGTTACCACACTTTTCTTTTGAACACCATAACCTACCACGACGACTTCATCTAAATTTGCAACGTCCAATTCTAGTTGTACATCAATATTAGTTTGTGAATTGACTGGAATTTCCTGAGCAGAATACCCAACATAGGAGAATACCAAGGATGCATCTTCTCCCACCACTGTTATTTCATAATTACCATCAAAATCAGAGGTTGTACCATTGGTTGTTCCTTTTTCAAAAATGGTCACTCCGATAAGCGGTTCTTCATTTCCTTGTTCGGTAATAGTACCTTTAATGGTCGTTTGTGCATGAAGCAGTCCGAAACTAAAGAAAAGAAAGATCGAAAAAATTGTACATTTTCTTCGCATGAACGAATGTTTTGAGTGTTTAAATAGAAATCACTGTTCTTAAAGAGCGATTAACTCTTTAGACAATGATTTTGTTTGTATTATAGTATGTAAATTCAAGGCAAAATATATAAATATATAATTTATTGAATTTCGCCAAAATTGAGTTGTAGGATAGATCGGGTGGAAATTTTATAAAACCTTTATTGTGGTGGGTTAGAAGATTTTATATTTGTTATTATAAAGGTAGATGATTTGTTCTTTAAATCCTAAAAAAAGAGATTAATACCGATTATTATGAACATTAATATACATTTTGGCGAATTAAAATAAAGAGCGTACTAAGTATAAAATGACATTTAACTCTTTGAATATAATTGTTTCGTCGATAATATGAATTAGGTGCGCTTCATTCTGTTAACTTTATTGTTTTATATAGAACCAACGATTAAATATTAAGATGAATGACCTGATTAAATTGTTATTGATTTGTGTGTTAATAAATAGTGGATGTGAAAATGAACCAACAAGAATAACTATAGATTGCGCTGATCTACCAAAATTACTCACCGAAATACGTCAAGATGATCAAGAAATAAGGATGGAAGAAGATGTCTCAAAAATTGATTTTGATTTAATGAGAGAACAAGATTTTAATAATTTGGGAAAGGTTATAAGTATTATAGAGCAATGTGGTATGCCAACATCGAATGATGTAGATAAGCAGCATATCGAAACCATTTTTCTTGTGCTTCAACATTCAAGTTTGAAATATCAGAAGGCATATTTTTCCTTATTGGAAAATAGCGCAAAAAATGGAGATTTAACAAAATCTTCTATCGCTAAACTGAAAGATAGAATGCTCGTTAATCAAGGGAAACCTCAAATTTATGGAACACAACTAAAAATTGATATTGAATCGAATACATCAACGCTTTATGAGATCGAACAGCCTGAGTTTGTCAATAAAAGAAGGAAAGAAGTAGGTTTAGAACCGCTTCAAGAATACCTGAAAAAATACAATATTGAATTTAATGTTAAACAATTAGAATAATTGTACGAAACAACAAGTCAAAAATTTTAAATCGAATATGAAAAACGAAATTATTGCTAGTTCAAAAGATCATAATACTGATAATCACTTTTTAAGAAAAACTACTTATATAATTATAGCACTCATAGTTGTTTTAATTTTAGGGAGTCTAATCGTAAATCAAATCATTCCTTGGGAAAATTATCCATTACAGAATTCAGATGGATTAAGCATTACAGCAGAAGAAATCCGAAAAAACAATGTTTTCAATATTCTTCTAATAGTGCCACTTTTAGGATTGGTGATTGGAGCATTTTTAAGCTTAATTCCATTTAAGAACATGCACTTTAAAAGAAAATATTTAAGATTTTCATTGGTATCAATTTTAGTATTGTACATTACACAACTTGTATCTTACTTAAGTATACTTTGATGCCTTCATAATGATCTAATAAATGACAATAGAAAATATTCCTTCCAGTAATTTTGATAATCGGCATCGAAAGGCATTTGAGTTTGTGATGATTGGCAATAAAGAAATCTTAATGAAACAATTGCCAACGGATCATGATCCGTTTCGACCTCATCGTGTTCGATATTATGCTATTCTATTTATCATGGGAGGAGAGGGGACGCATCATATTGATTTTAAGAGTTATGCTTATAAAAAAGGGAGTTTAATATTCATCTCTAAAGAACAAGTGCAACGGTTTGAGCATAATGTAGATCGTGATGCGCTATTTTTATTATTCACAGATCAGTTTTTGGAAAAGGGTAGTTTAGGATCTAAATTGATGCAGCAATTGAGTTTGTATAATTATCATTTATATCCTCCAGTTATGCAATTGAATGATGTGCAGTATGCTACTTTTTATCAAATTCTCCAGCAGATGCATGAAGAGTATCATCGACCAGATGATTTTGCGACGGAAGAAATTATGTTGGCCTCTTTGAAAATTTTACTCTTTTTGGCAGAACGGACTCGGAAATCGAATCAAGTTGAAAAAATTCCTTCTTTGTACCATAAAGAATTTCTCCAATTTCAAGAATTGCTCAATACTCATTTATTGACGAATCGACAAGTACAATTCTATGCTGATCAAATGGCGATTTCTACTAAAAAATTGAATCGTATCACCCAAGACATTGTCCAGCAATCAACCAAAGATTATATTCATGAAATGTTAACCACAGAAATGAAACGCTTTTTGGTCAATACCAATCTTAGTATCAAAGAGATCGCGTATAAAACGGGCTTTGATGAAGCGACTAATTTTGTGAAATATTTTAAAAAGTATGCTGGATTAACACCTGTGCAGTTTAGGAAAAGATATTAATGCTTCAAGTATCAAGATCAAATTCAATAAATTTTAAATAAGTATCCTAATTTAGACTAACTACAAATTGAATGTATCAACATCAATTTTTAAACTATGCCTTTGTTTGATCGTTTTGGATATATATTAACTAAACTAAAAAACTTTCAAATCATGGATCAACCCAAAGTAGCAGGTACTAGTCCCATTCGAGTAGAATTAGAAGCAGGAAAAACCTATGCATGGTGTACCTGCGGAGAATCTACCAATCAACCTTTTTGTGATGGTGGTCATAAAGGCAGCAATTTCAAACCCTTAGTTTTTACGGCTGAAGAAACTAAAACAGTAGGTTTATGTACCTGCAAAGCCACAGGGAACCCTGGATTTTGTGATGGTTCGCATAAGCAACTGTAGTAGAAAAAATATAGATATAAGTACGCGAGTTAAGAAACTCGAATGATATATTTCGGTGAAGTTAGGAAACTTCACCGATCTCTCCTTAAATTATTTTTTAGTGAGGTAGATTTATCACCTTAAATCCCTTTTATCCTTCCATTTTAGTCTTTCCTCGTTTAATTTCCGAGCTTTATCTTAAAATAATGTTAATTTATCGATAAATCGCATTATTACCACACTTTGGGTGCAACCAAATAAATATAAAGCAGTCTCTTTTTACAAAGACAAAAACTTTCCTCTCATCAACTAATCAAAATTTTATTCTTAAAATACAAGAAAAATACCAAATAAATGCAATTTTATTTGGCTAAATATCCGTGGAACTAATTTATCCATAGAGCTGTTCTATTTTAAGATTTTGAAATTCATTAACATAAAATTAATCATAAAGTCCAATTTTAACCATTTTTAGACTCGAATTGCACTCGTAGATTTTATTAAAGCACTGCAATTTTGCATCATTAAAACTACGTTTGGAATTTTTCAAAAAACCAATTGTTAAAAACACCCAAGATGAGATTCTATACTGTTATTTTATTAATCCTAATTCAATCAAATTTCTTGTTTTTACAGGCAAATGAAGCCGTAGCACCAAGTATTTTTGATATCATGTCTCACCAAGAAGTGGTAGACATTACCATTGAGGCAAATCTTTCTTCATTACAAAATGATCGACATTCCGAGGAATCACAAAAAGCGATTTTGTCGTTTGGGGATGCTGCTGGAAATATCCAACAATGGAATATAAAAGTAAGTTTGCGTGGAAAATTTCGCCGTTTGCGATGCACAGATATGCCTCCTTTGAAATTGAAATTTAAAAAAGATGATTTGGCGAATGCAGGACTTGCTGATTTCAATGATATGAAATTAGTGACCCATTGTGTGGAAGATAAACCTGAGGCAAAAGCCACTTTGTTACGCGAATATTTGACCTACAAACTCTATAATGAATTGACGGAAGAAAGTTATCGTGTTCAATTAGTAGCAATCACTTATGTTGATACAGCGACGAATAGTAAAACGAAGCGATATGCCTTTTTAATTGAGGATACGGCTCAGATGCGCGATCGAATTGGCGCTGCAAAATGTTCAGATTGTAATGTTTTAATGGCAGATCAATACGATCAAGAAGCCTTACAGCGCGTTAGTCTATTTGAATACATGATTGGTAATGCCGATTGGAATTATCATGCTGTGAAAAATATGAAAGTGGTAAGAGTGGGAGAAAAATTTCTTCCTGTTCCTTACGATTTTGATTTTTCTGGAATGGTGGATGCCCCTTATGCGATTCCAAATTCAGATTATCAATTGTGGCGTGTACAAGATCGAGTGTATTTAGGCCCAGAAGAATTATTAGTGGATCAAGACGCGATGATAGATTTGTTTAAAGAAAAACGAAGTGACTTGGAGCGTGTTATTCGTTCTTTTAAAACCTTACGCTTATCGGATCGACATGAAATGCTAAATTATCTGGATAGTTTTTATACAGATTTACCAAATATTAATACGCCTGCGACTTATCTTGAACCAGTAGAAGAAATGGCAGAGGAGAAATAAATTTATAAACCGAAAATAATCTATGGTGGGCAGTTTACGAAAAACCGTTTACTGTCCACTGTTCAACTAAAAAATAAACCTACTATGGTAAGACCCTTACAAGCTATACGAATAAAAGATCCTATTATACCGATAGGAGAAGCTCGAAAGGCAAAAAAAGAAAAGAAAAAGCTGTCAAAGCGAATTGTAGATATTTTCCGTACGACGCAGCGGAACAATATTGACTTGACCGCTATTGCGGATAATAAAGCGAATGTACTCCTTAGTTTGAATGCGGTAATCATTGCTTTTTTAGTGCCAATGGTAATCGCCAATATGGATATGGTAGTTGACAAATTATTGTATATCCCTTTGATTATTTTGAGCATCACCAGTTTTATCACGATTTATCTTTGTGCGAAAGTTTTGAAGCCTTCTAATTTTACTTCTTTTAAAGATGAAGTAGGAAACCAAATGAATGTAAGTCCCTTTTTCTTTGGTAACTTTTATAAAATGGAGGCAAAAGATTTTTTCAATTACTTAGATGAGTCTTTGGCAGAACCAGAATTGATTCG
>JAHDES010000037.1:18268-22474 GCA_020628645.1 Saprospiraceae bacterium | reverse complement strand
CATCTTCTTTGATTTCTCCGCAGATGACCATTGCATCTGGATAGACGTAAGATTTAGCTGGAATAATGGAAACTTTAAGATGGCTACCGAAACAATGGTATTTTTGATTCTTTTCATTTAGAATACTTCTAATTACAAAATGAATATTCCCAATAATTAAAGCATGATTTATAGTGCCTCCTGATCTTTCAGAAGTATTACCATCATGGTACTCATATTTTACACCAGAGTCTCGTTCAAGCGCAAGGTATTCTTTAGGTGATAATCTATTTGATTTTAATGCTTCCATATATTGGACTTTACCACAAGATATATTTTTTAAGAGAGATTTGCATCTATAGTATGCAACTTATCTATTCTTCTTAATGTTGTGTTTATATCCAATTTCACACAGTTTAATACTTTTATGAAATATTGCTACCTCATTCTTTCGTTCAGCTTAATCTCTTTCAATATGATGGCTCAATCTACTCCTAAATTGATTTATATCGGCGATCCTATGTGTTCGTGGTGCTATGGTTTTTCTCCTGAATTGAGTGAAGCACTTGAAACATTAGGCGATGAAGTAGAACTAGAAGTTTTGCTCGGTGGCTTACGTCCGTATAATCAACAAGCGATGACGGAGCTGAAAGATTTTTTAGCCGAACATTGGGAACATGTAGCAGAAGCGAGTGGACAGCCTTTTAGTATGGATATTTTGGATACTGATATTCATTATGATACCGAACCTTCTTGTCGGGCGGTGATGGTCGTTCGAGAACTGGATGCTTCCAAAGCATTGGCTTATTTCAAGGCCAGCCAAAAAGCGTTTTACCATGAAAATAAACATCCGTTACAAACGGCGACTTTTGCTGATTTAGCAGAACAACAGGGGATTGATCGAGCAACTTTTATTGAAAAATTCGAATCAGCAGAAGCAAAAGAAAATATTCGTCGTGATTTTGAGAAAGCAGGCGAAATGGGCATTCGAGGATTTCCTTCTTTAGTGCTTGAACAGAATGGAAAACTTCATTTGATTGCCAATGGTTATTTAAAAGCAGAAGAGGTGGTGAAGAGGATTCGTAAGATGATTAGATTATAGATTTTTAGATGTTAGATGCAAAGACTTATAGACTTGGGGACGTAAGACTTAGGATATTTTGTAGCTAATATTTGCAAAATAAGATTACTATTTTTAGAATCATTCCTAAACTTATTGTCCAATATATCAACGAGTTGTATTCTTTTCTTCTCAAGAAATTTATATCTTAGGGAGATGAAGAAAATTCTCTTTTATTTCCTTTTGGCTATTGTATTCCTTCTTATTGGTGTACTTATTCTTACTTATGCTCCCAACAAATCTTTAGAAGAACTCAAAGAAGATTGGACGTACCCAAATTCTCAGTTTGTAGAAATTCAAGATATGCCTGTACATTATCGGATCAATGGAACAGGACATCCTATTATTTTAGTGCATGGTACAGCTGCCTCTTTACATACGTGGGAAAAATGGACGGAGATATTACAGGATTCTTTACAGGTGATTAGTTTAGACATGCCCGCCTTTGGCTTGACTGGACCGAATCCCAAAGCGGATTATTCTATTGATTTTTATACGCAATTTTTAGAAGATTTTACACAAAAAATAGGCATTGATTCTTTTCATCTGGCAGGAAATTCTTTAGGTGGATCAATCGCTTGGCAGTATGCAGTTCAATATCCCAATAAAGTGAAAAAACTAATTTTATTGGATGCTGGAGGTTATCCTCGAAAAGATATTGGTGATGTATCCTTGGCATTTCGATTGGCAAAAAGTGATTTTTGGAATAAATTACTGCTTCATTTTACCCCAAAATCATTATTTGAATCTTCTTTAGCAGAAGTCTATGGCAATGATTCCTTAATCACAGATGATTTAGTCAATCGCTATTATCAACTCTATCTCCGCAAAGGGAATCGGCAAGCCTTTGTAGATCGAACCCGTACCAAATACAAGGATCGTCATGAATTAATTAAAACCATTCAACAACCCACCCTCATTCAATGGGGCGATCAAGACCAATGGATTAAAGTAGAAAATGCGCATCGTTTTCAGGATGATCTCCCTCATTCAACACTCATTGTTTATGAAAATATAGGGCATATTCCTATGGAAGAAATTCCAGCGCAAACCGCGCATGATGCGCTTCGGTTTTTGATGGAATAAGTCCTATTTTTTAATCCCTTCGATTTCGAGGGGTTTAAAAAAATGGCAAATTATCGTCGATCAAAAAGACATTTCGTATTTTGAGAACAGTTTATTCTATTTCACACAAACGAAAAACGAAATGCGATTTTCTTTCTTTCTTTTTTTATTACTACCTACTTACCTTTTCGCTCAAAAAACACAGCTAGTCACAGGAACCGTGCGCGATCAAGTGACGCAACAAGTCATTATTGGAGCAAATATCGTCGTCGCCAATTCTGATCCACAGATTGGCACTACAACGGATGAAAATGGAAAATTCGAATTGCCTGCCGTTCCAGTAGGGCGACAGGTTATTTTATGCTCTTATTTGGGCTATGAAGATTATCAAAGTGAAGGCATATTAATTGGTACAGGACGAGCGGTAGAAATAAGTATTGAACTTCAAGAAGGAGGTATCAGTTTAGGGGAAGTAGTGGTTTCGGCTGCTGGAAAAGTCAATGAAGCCGTTAATCCGCTTTCGGTTGTAAGTACCCGCTCGTTTACTGCCGATGAAACGGATCGAATCGCAGCGAGTGTGAATGATCCAGGGCGAATGGCACTAGCGTATCCTGGTGTAGCGCAAGGTAGTGATGATGCTGAAAATGATATTATCATTCGTGGAAATTCTTCTTTTGGAATGTTGTGGCGTTTGGAAGGAATTGATATTCCAAATCCGAATCACTTTGCGCGACCGGGTTCATCGGGTGGGGGTGTCACCGTCTTTAGTGCGCAATTATTAAGTCGTTCGGATTTTTCGACAGGAGGGATGCCAGCGGAGTATGGCAATGCCCTTTCAGGGGTAATGGATGTGCATTTTCGCAAGGGAAATATGCAAGAACGCGCACATAAGTTTAAACTGGGGGTGTTAGGAATTGATCTCGCTACAGAAGGCCCGATACAGAAAGATAAATCAAGTTATTTGGTGAATTATCGCTATTCGACTTTAGGGGTATTGACGAATTTTGGAATCTATTTGGTAGGGGAGCGAGTGACGAACGAATTTCAAGATTTATCCTTCAATATCGCTTTGGATGGTGATGATAAAAATCATTTTACCATTTTTGGTTTGGGTGGATTAAGTCAAGAACATTATAATCCTGTGGATAATCCAGCAGAACGTGATCCAGAAAAAGCCTCTCATTTTGAAGATCGTATTCGAGATCACGATATGGGCGCGATTGGTGCGACTTATACCCGTTTTATTGATAAACAATCCTATCTCAAAGTAGGCATTGCAGGAATGGGTAGTCAAATTGAGTTTTACTATGATGTCTTGGATAGTTTAAATAATCGTTCTAATTATCATGATGAACGCCACAATGAAACTCGTCTGAGTAGTTCTATTACCTATAGTCGTAAAATGAGTCCGAGTCTTCGTTTGAAAACGGGCTTTTTTATGCACAATATTTTAAACTATGATTTTTACAAACAAACCATTGCACGTCAGAACATTTCAGATGTTTTAGAGGATAATACGGATTTAGCCATCAATGGAACGGGAAGCACGCATACCTTTCAATATTATGCACAATTGAGTAAGGATTTAACACCTCGCTTAACGGCAAATATGGGTTTACACGCTCAATTACTAGCTTTAAACAACACTTATTCTATTGAGCCACGTGCTTCTTTGAAATATCAATTATCTCCTCAACAGACGGTAAGTTTTGCTTATGGTTTATACAGTAAAATTTTACCGATGGCAGGCTATTTTTATACCCAACGCGATACCATAAATGGGGTTGTCATGGAATCCTTGCCCAATTTGGATTTACCCATGATCAAATCGCAGCATTTTGTTTTATCGTATAATTATGCAACGAGTGGTGGCTTGCGTTTTTCGGCAGAAGGCTATTACCAATTGTTGTCTAATGTGCCGATTAGTCCAGATGAAAATAATATTTATTGGATGTTGAATACGCGTTCCTCTTTTCCTGAAACGACTGTAGAAAGTGGGGGAGAAGGAGAGAATATGGGCCTTGATTTAGCGGTAGAAAAAT
>JAHDES010000037.1:0-18168 GCA_020628645.1 Saprospiraceae bacterium | reverse complement strand
GTAGAAAGTGGGGGAGAAGGAGAGAATATGGGCCTTGATTTAGCGGTAGAAAAATTCTTTTCTAATAATGTCTATTTTCTACTCACAGGCTCGTTTTTCAAATCCTATTTCTATCCGAAAGATGGGAACCGTTATTTGACCACTTTTGCGAATGATTTTGTGTCTTCACTGACCATTGGTCGAGAATTTAGTTTTAAAAAAGGAAGAAGTTTACAAGTGGGAGCGCGGATTTTATACAATGGAGGAAATCGTTATACGCCCTTAGATGAAACAGCTTCTTCGGAACAAGAACGCTATATCGGAGATGTGAATCGTATCCATGAATTACAAATTCCTAATTATTTTCGGATTGATACGCGTATTGCTTATCGTTATAATACGAGGAAATTGACAGGTTCGATTTCGTTGGATATTCAAAATTTGACGAATTATCAAAATCCAAATGGGGTTCGTTATGATGGAATTACGAATAGCTTGAATTTGCGTTATCATGCGAGTGGACTAGTGCCTGTGCTAGCGTTTGGGTTTGATTTTTAAACCACGAATTTTAGCGGATTCTTTTTTACTTTTCTAAAGCACGACTTGCTCTTTAAATAATTGAATTATGCCTAATTTTCAACTCAATGGATTAGATCATGTGGCGATTCGCGTGAAGGATTTGGAGTTGTCTTCACAATGGTATGTTGAAACTCTGGGGTTAAAAAAAGTGCAACTCGATAAATGGGGCGCTTATCCTATTTTTTTGTTGTCGGGTAAAACAGGAGTGGCACTTTTTCCCTTAAACAAAGATGAACAAGAAGCACCTCAATCAGCGATTGATCATTTTGCATTTAATATCTCCAATGAAAGTTTTGAAAAGGCAATGGAACAATTCAATGCCTTAGGAGTTCCTTTTCAGTTTAAAGATCATTTCTATTTTCACTCCATTTATCTCACTGATCCAGATGGACATATTGTCGAATTAACCACGCTGAAGGTGGACGAAAAGGAAGTGTATTAGTGTAATTCTTATCTCGCCTGTCCTTTTGCTGATTCTAGAAACCGAAGTTCCATTTTGTTTAGTAAATGCGTTTTTAAAGAGGTGATTTTAGGGGTTTGAACTTGGCGATTGTAGTAGTTGAGCATCAAATTTGAATAATTAAGAAAGACTTCATCCGTTGGAGTAGGGCAATCTAAAAAATTATAAATTTGATCATCAGGTAAATTGAAAAATGCGCCGCCTGTAGTATGATTAATTCGATCCCATTCTAGTTCGTAATTTCGAGCATCTGAAGTAACACATTCCGATCGTTGATTACAGCCATAAATGTGGAGGCTCATGTATTTTTCGGTAGAAGGATTGCCCATTTGATGAATCATGGCATTGACCACTTTAATAATCTGTCCTTTTGTTAGGATTTCTTTTTTGGCAAATTGTAACTCTTCGTTTCTGATACGATAAATGAAATGGTGTGTATTCCCAAAGACTTGTACGATACCCCATTCGGTATAACCATGATTGTGAATAGATGAATAATGATCGGTATTCCAAGACATTGCCATCATCTCAAAATTTCCGCCATCATAAATCATCTTTCTTCCATAACCATCTTCGATGGGATGGTCAAAATCGGCATAAGGTAGTAGATCTTCTATTTGAATATTAGCGTTTTGAACGATTTTTTTAATGCCTTCGGCGGTCATGCCTTCCTGTTGGATTTCTCGTTCGATTAATCGTTTGAGCTTTTCTAATCTAGGAGATAATATGGTTTGTGTTTGTACCATGATGTTTTATTTAGTTTTAGATGGTTTAAAAATTATTAGCGTCCAAAAATATATTCACAAAAGGAGAATATAAGGACTCTTTTCTAGTCTTCAATCACATATTGTAAGATGGCAATGTCCATCCATTTTCCTTTTTTAAAGCCAATTTGTTTTTGGATGCCTACAATAGAATAGCCCATTTTTAAGTTGTATTCAATACTCGCGGTATTCGTGGCAAATATTTTAGCGACCAAATGCTTATAGTTCATTTTTTTACAAGCTTCAATGAGATGCTGTTTTATCATTGTACCATAGCCCAATCCTCTTTTTTTGTCGGTTAGATAAACGGCTGTTTCACAAGCGAATCGATAACCTTCGCGATCACTGTATCGTTTAATAATTCCCCATCCTACGGTTATTTCATCCTCTTTTAAGACATATAAGCGTTCTCGTTCATGAAATTTATCGACCCAAGCGGTGATATTTTTCTCCGTTTTTAAAGATTCTTCCATCGTAGCATTGCCAGCCATAATATACTCATTATAAATAGCTGCAATCAATGGAAAGTCTTCTGGAGAAGCTTCTTTAATTTCAACTTTTTTACTCATGCTAATGTTAGTATTTGCCCTGGTGTTTGGTCTTGGATTTTCCCTTGTTGAATGAGGTGGGCTCCATTGACCCAAAGGTGTTGGACACCTGATGATAATTGACGTGGAGTAAGATAAGTAGCGTTTGCTTTTACTTCGTTTGGATGTAATAAAACCAAATCTGCAAAATAGCTTTCTTCAATTCGACCTCTTTTCTTTAATTGAAAAAAACGGGCTGGTAAATCGGTAATTTTATGAATGGCTTCTTCCCAAGATAGTAATTTTCTTTCAATTACATATTGTTGTAAAAATTCGGTGAAGGCACCATAAGATCGTGGGTGGGGTTGACCAATCGTTTTTGGGGCATTGATAGGATAACTCCAAGAGTCGGTGCAGATCATAGATTTTGACCAAGTAACGGCCGTATCAATATCTTTTTGGTTGATACAATGATAAACGACCCAAGTCTCCGTACTGGCTTTCAAAATTTTAGCGATGGCTTCAGCTTCTGTTAATTTTAATTCTAAGGCAATTGCTGCTACCGTTTTATTGTAAAAATCTTCTAATTCATCTGAAATAATCAGCATCTTAGACAAATCATAATCTTTATGTTTGATCCAATCTGCAATGGCAGTAATATGCGCTTCTTGTTCCATTTTTTCACTGACTTTTGCGATTCCATCTTGTAAAAGATATTTTGGAATAAAAGCCCTTAGTTTAGTAGAAACGGCGGTATAGGGGTAGACATCACAAGCGGCGTATAAATCAGAATTGGATGCATTAAAGTCTTCAATTTTTTGAATAAGTTTGGGCATTTTACCCCAATTGCTTTTTTCAGCGGTTTTAATGTGGCTAATCAAGACATTGATATTGGCTTTTTTACCAATTAAGAGTGCTTCATCAACTGCTTCTTCTACAGTATCGCGTTCGTTACGAATATGAGAAGCATATACTCCTCCTTTTTGTGCCACCACTTGAGCTAATTCAACCAATTCTTCCATTTCTGCAAAGCAACCTGGTGCATAAATTAGTCCTGTAGAAAAACCAATCGCGCCTTCGTCCATTGCATTGGCTAAACCTTTTTTCATTGCAGTTAATTGAGCAGGTTTCAAATCTTTCCAATCTTCCATTTGTCCTGCGCGTAGCGTACTGTGTCCGACTAAAGTGGCAATATTAAACTGTAATTTATCCTTGACTTGATCAAAATATTCTTCCATGCTTTCCCATTCAAACTCAAAACCGATTTCGTTCGAAAGTCGTTGCATGGTTTTCATCAAATGAGGGCCAATCGGCGCAGTGGACGTGCCACAATTTCCAAATATTTCAGTGGTTATGCCTTGAAATAATTTGTGATCCGCCGCATTGGGAAAGAAAAAGCCAAAGCCTGTGGAAGCATGCGGATCAATAAAACCTGGTGTTAAAATGAGTCCTTGGGCATCAATAATGGTACTTGCTTCAGGCTCGGAAGCAGAGGGGATATCATAATGGATACAGACAATTTTATCTGCTTTAATGCCCACATTTCCAACTTTAGCTGGAACATTATGCCCTGTACAGATGGTCGCATTTTTTATGTAGTAATCTATCATAATTGATTTTTCGTTCATTTGGTTAATCTAATTGGACGTATAAATTAAAAGCGGAAGCTTTTGCGGTTAATGGTGTATTTATCGAGTTTATTTGTATCAATTTTACAATCCTTTAAACTTTTAATATCCACCATTCCACTAGTCATTTTTATATTGGGGTGCACCACATCTTCCAAGAAATAACGGTCCGAAGGACTCAAATCATGTGCTTTTGCATCTGGTAAAAAAGCGGCTAATTTTAAATTTTGAATTCGACCAATTCCTGTTTCAAACATGCCACCGATCCAACAAGGAATATTCTTCTTTTTGCAATAGTTTACGATTTCAATACTATTGAACAACCCGCCAACACGTCCCAGTTTTAAATTCACTTCATCTAAGATGCCTAATTGCTCCAACTTTATTAAATCTCCAATAGATTTTATCTCTTCATCAAAACAAATTTTTAGTTGAGGGAATTTCTCTTTTGCTTTTAGTACCAAATCATAACGATCGGTTCCGAATGGCTGCTCAATTACCGTATCAAAAGTAGTAATAAAATAAGCCAAAACTGCTGAATCAGCCGATTCAAAACTTCCATTAGCATCAAAACTAACATAGGTATTATGCTTCCTGAACATTGGTACTAATTGCTCAAAGAAATCTGTTTGAACAAAGGGCGATATTTTAAATTTTAAGCGTTTATAAGCAATAGATAAAGCCTTTTCAACTGCGGTTTTCATGGCTTCAAAATCTTCATAGATACCCAAAGAAATACCAACAGGAACAGCAGATAGGGGAGTATGCTGAAAAGCATTGAAAGAAGATAAATTGGTTTTTTGTTCCACTACTCGTAAAGCCGCTAATTCGATTGCTGCTTTGGTGAAATTCCAACCTCTAATTTTTTTTAGTACTTTATTTAATTCAGTAAAAGTTTGTTCTTTTTTTAAAAATGGGACAATGAATTGTTCTACTAAAAGCATCGCTCCATCCATAAATTCATCCGAATAATAAGGGTCAGGACGACAAGAACATTCGCCAAATCCGATAAGTCTATCTTGATCTTCCCATTCCACAATCAAGGCTTTTCGTGATTTTCGAACACCAATGCCAGAAGTGAAGATTTCTTTTTGAGGCAAATCAAGTATTCGAAGATGGAGGGATTTAAGAGAAAGAATTTGGTTTTGAATGTTTAACATAAAGTGGGGTCAACTTTTTTTGATAGTAGTTTTCACAAGGTACTTAAAAAATGATAGCTATTTATTATTTTGTAGCTGATGTAAACCGATCTATTACGAAAGAAAAGAGAATAAGCACCACTGCCACCCCAAATCCCAAGACACCAATATTGATTCCAAAAAGCGTTTTTTCACTGCCATCTAAATATTTCATAGAACCACCGTAGCTATCCTTGATGATAAAGGCGATCAAGAAACCTCCCATAATGAGTAAACTCAAGAGTGCGCTCAATTTAATCTTATTTTTAAACCACAACAGCCATAAACAAAATAAGCCAATGCTCGAATTAGTAATCAATTGCCAAACTTCGTGAATACGAACATGGGGGGTCCAATCTGGATTAAAGACATGCGTTTCGTTCACTTCTAAAAAAGGAACTACCATTGCATAGAGTATAATCGCAAAGGTGATGGCACATTTTTTAAAAAGTTGATTTTTCATTTTGATGCTATGAAATTTTTACCATAAATGATGTACTTCCTTTTTTATATACTTTTCATAAATGGTGTTCATCCCTTCTATTTGATCCGCACTTAAATCAGGTAAATCATAAGTCGATAGATTGGAATGAACATGTTCTACTTTTGATGCCCCTGGTATGATACAACTCACTGCTGGGAATTGTAAAATCCATTGTAAGGCTCGAGGGGCGAGATTTTTCTCGTTTGGAAATAATGCTTTTAATTCTTCTACTGCTGTTAAACCCAACTCATAAGGAATACCCGAAAAGGTTTCGCCTTTATCAAAACCTGCGCCTTCTCGATTGAAGAAACGGTGATCGTCTTTTCCAAAAGCAGTATTTTTATGATACAAACCCGTTAGTAATCCACTTGCTAAAGGGACTCGGACGATGATGCCCACATTTCGTTTAGCGGCTTCTTGAAAAAATAATTCTGCTGGGCGCTGACGAAATACATTAAATATGATTTGAACTGTCGTTACATTATCAAATTCAATGGCTTTGAGGGCATCTTCTACCTTCTCCACACTTACACCCAGATGAAGAATTTTGCCTTCTTCTTTTAGGCGTTCGAATAACTCAAAAATCTCAGGACGATAATACACTTCTCTTGGCGGACAATGCAATTGAATCAAATCGAGGCATTCTAAACCCGTACGACGCAAGCTATCTTCTACATATTGGCGTAAGACCTTGGGTTGATAATTCTCATTGATATGCGGATTGATAAATCGACCACATTTTGAGGCAACATAAATGCGTTCGCTTCTTGAACGAACGACTCGTCCTACAGCACTTTCGCTCATTCCATTTTCATAAACATCAGCTGTGTCAATAAAATTGATGCCACTATCAATTGCCGTATGAAGGATTTCTTCTGCATTCTCATCCGAAAATCCTGAGCCCCATTTTCCGCCCACTTGCCAAGTTCCGAGGGAAAGTTCTGAGATCTTGAAATTGGTTTTTCCGAGTGTTCTATAGTTCATATAAAAGTTGAGTTTTTTACTAAAAATTATTGATTATCAATAAAATAGAGATAGATACTTCAAGTTTATTCAAAAGGATATTTCAAACCCGTTTGTTTTCGAATACGATCAGTAATACGAATTAAATCTAAGCTATTTTGATGCGACCAAAGTTTGCTTTGCAATTGTCCGTTTTGAATACATTTTTTCGTCTCTTCAATCTCATAGGTAAAGCCTTTTCCTTTAGTGGGTAAATCAAAAAAGGTTTTATCATTTTCCATTCCTTTGTTGCCTTCTATACGATAGTAGCCTTGCGCTTCATGCCATATCCAAGGAATTAAAATTCGTCCTTTTGTACCATAAATTTTCGCACACATATCTGATTGCGAAACAAAGCCGCTCATTACATTGGCAAATCCATGTTTATACTTGAAAATTGCACTAGTTTGAAGGTCGGCTCCTGTTTCATGAAAGCGAGCACTTGCCAAAATTTCATCTGGAATCCCCATGGTCATATAGGCTAAAAAGCAAGGATATACGCCCATATCTAAAAGTGATCCTCCTGCCAATTCCATATTTAACATTCGACTATTCACATCATCTTCCCGATAAAAGGTAAAATCCACATTAACATAATTAACTTCCCCAATTTTTCCTGATTTAATATCTTCTAAAACAGCAAGAATAGTAGGATTAAAACGCGACCAAAAGGCTTCCATCATAAAAACACCATTTGCTTTTGCAGCATCAATAATGGCTTGTACTTGCTGTTCATTTACTGCCAAGGGCTTTTCACATAAGACATGTTTTCCTGCATTTAAAGCTTCTATACTCAAATTTGCATGCGAATCATGGGGCGTAGCAATGTAGACCACATCGACTTCCGAATCTTGAAACAATTCAGTATACGACCCATAAGCTTTAGGAGCATTGTATTCATTAGCAAATGATTTGGCTTTTTCTATAGATCGAGATGCTACAGCACTAATTTCTACATCTTCAACCAATAATAAATCTTTTACAAAGGCATGTGCGATTTTTCCTAAACCGATAATGCCCCATTTTAAAGGAGAGTGATTTGCCATATTTATGATTTTAGGGTGTGATTTGGGTTGGGTGCTCAAGATAAAAGAAGTATTCGTCTTTTTAGAGAAAAATGGAAACTAATGCTTAGTAACGAAAAAACAATAACTTGAACATTTAGTCTATGATTTTTTGCACGAATACTGCGTTGAAAATACTCGCCATAGCTAGGCTATGCCTGCGTTTTTCGCCTTGTCTTCGCACAAAATCTCTATTTCTAACTTATCCAACTTATTATTTCATCGTTACTTAGTGTAAAAAAAACGTAAAGCAATGATTGTTTTCAGTCTAAATAAATTATCTTGGTAGCACAAAAAAGAAGAATAAATTTAAATCATAGTATGATCCTATGTCCTAAGTCGATTCTTTCTACGTCCAGAAATTAACAAAACGAACAACTATTATGAATTTTGCAACTACAGATTTGGTCATCCTCATTGGTTATTTATTACTGATGATGGGCTTTGGAATATGGATTGCCAATCGAGAAAAGAATGAGAATGCAAAGGATTACTTTTTGGCTTCCAGTGCTTTACCTTGGTGGGCCGTAGGTGGTTCTTTAATCGCTTCAAATATTTCTACCGAACAAATTTTGGGGATGAATGGCTCGGGTTATGTGATGGGCTTGGCGATAGGAGCGTATGAATTAATGGCGGCTTTGACCCTTATTCTGGTCGCAAAATTTCTTCTTCCTGTTTTTATCAAAAAGGAAATTTATACCATGCCCCAGTTTTTGGAGGTACGATTTGATGGGCGAGTACGTACATTAATGGCATTTTTCTGGGTTGCTTTAATTGTTTTAGTCAATATTTCTTCCATTTTCTACTTGGGGGCAATTGCGATTCAAACCATTGGGGGATACGACAATATTATCATTAATAATTTAGATCAAGTACGACCATTTGTAAATGGAGAATTAACGAGTACTTTGATAGACGCCCAAACCTTTAAATCCATGCTCTTACCTTCCGCAGATATAGCTGAAATATATTCAGAAAAATGGATTTCAAATGATTACAAAATACCATTGTATTTGCCAATTCTAATATTAGCTGTGTATTCTGCTACCCTTTCTATATTTGGAGGATTGAAAGCTGTGGTTTGGACAGATGTCATACAAGTCGTCATTCTAATCATAGGTGGGCTTACCGCTGCTTATATGGTACTTAGCTTTGTAGGAGATGGTAGTTTCTTTGGTGGATTAAATCATTTGTACGAAAAAGCCCCTGGTCATTTTAATATGATCCTTGAAGAAGGGAATCCAGGATATGACAAATTACCTGGAATAAGTGTTTTGATAGGTGGTATGTGGATCGCGAATATTTATTATTGGGGGAACAATCAATATATTATCCAAAGAGCGCTGGCATCAAAAAGTCTAGCAGAGGCACAGAAAGGGGTGGCTTTTGCAGCTTTAATGAAATTATTTATTCCTCTTTTTGCTGTAATCCCTGGAATTGCGGCATATGTAATTTTAAAAGATCCTGCAGCTTATGGTTTTACAGGAGATGGCATAAGTGTACCTGATCAGTCATTTCCTTGGGTATTGAATAATTTTGTCCAAGTGGGCTTTAAAGGATTGGTATTAGCTGCTTTAATCGCTGCAATTGGCTCTTCGATTAGTTCAATGGTGAATTCTGCTTCAACAATATTCACCTTAGATATTTATAAAAATCTATTTGTCAAATCTGAAGGCGAAGGACACTATGTTCGTATCGGACGTTTAGCAGCAACAGCAGCATTGATTTTAGGTGCATTAATTGCACCCGCTTTAGGTAGTTTTGATCAGATCTTCCAGTTTATTCAAGATTATACAGGCTTTGTTAGTCCTGGCGTAGTAGCAGTTTTTTTATTTGGCATGTTTTGGCGGAGAACCACTGCAAATGCAGCCTTTATTGCCGTACTGATTTCTATACCACTTTCTGCAGCCATGCATAATTTCTTTCCAGATGTACCATTCTTGGTGCGTATGGCATTGAGTTTTGTTATCATTTCTGGTTTAATTGTCATCGTTTCCTATTTTGAAAATCCAGCGGGTGGCAAAAAAGACTATAATGATTTGCCATTTAAACTGGGATTAATGGGGGCAATCTTATTAATTTCCGTCCCAGCAGGTATTCGCATTTTAGTAGGCGATATAGATACCAATATGACTTTTGGCGTTCTTATTTTAGGCTTGACGGCGATTGTTTTTGGTTTGCTCTTGACTGAAAATCGGAAAGATGATGCAAAAGGAATCCCCATTTCTACAAAACTATTTAAAACAGATATGACGTTTAATAGCTCTGCTATTTTCATCTGTATAACTTTGGCCGTGATTTATACGATGTTGTGGTAGGAAGGTAATAAATTAATTTTATAAAAAAGGGCTCAGTACAGGACAAAAATTAAAAAAGTGATGCTAACCATAGGTTGCACCTATGGTTGTGTGTTTTCAAAACTCTGTTTTGATCTAGAAAACGCGCAAAACAGAATTTTGCAGACGCTCAACCGTAGATAAAATCTACGATTAACAATCTTGATATAATACCGTTTTCTATGATTTTGCCAAATCGGCATTTTCCTAAATCCCGTACATAGAAAAAAAGGGATAAAACAAATCAATGTCTTACCCTTTTTGTTACTTGATAGGAGAAGTTTCCTAACTTCTCCTAAATGTATCATTCGAGTTTCCTAACTCGAAAATAATTTAACCCAATAAGTCGCTCTGTTTTGCGAAAGGTTGATCGTAATAACGCTTTCCTGTCGCTTTGTATAAGGCATTTGCCAAAGCGCCAATCACGGGCGGCATTCCTGGCTCGCCTAGTCCCGTAGGATCAATTCCATTATCTACAAAGAAAGTCTCAATCTCCATTGGAGCATCTTTATGACGAATCAATTGATATTTTCCAAAATTCGTTTGTTCAGGCGCGCCATTTTTAAAGCTAACGCCCCCATACATTGCCGTACCGATTCCATCTACAGTACCACCTTCTATTTGGTTTTTAGCACCTGTTGGATTGACCACAACCCCACAATCTACTGCACACCATACTTTTTGAATCTTAGGTTTGCCATCTTTATTGACAATATCCACCACCTGAGCCACATAACTATTATGACAATAATAAGCCGATACGCCTCGATGCACATCAGGCATTGAATTATCCCAACCTGATTTTTCTTTTACTAATTTTAATACCCCAGCATAGCGTTCTGCATCATAATCATTCTCTTCTCCAACAGGATTGTTTTTAGCTCGTTCAAATAATTCTATACGAAAATCAATAGGATCTTTTCCTGCTGCTTCAGCCACTTCATCTAAAAAGGATTGTTCTGCACCAGCAATAAAATTTGATTTTGGCGCACGCCAAGCTCCCGTAGAAATATTCGTATCCATTGAACTATCTGCCGCACTGTAATTGTCAACCGTTCCTGCTGGAAAACGATTTGCCCAAACAGGCCCTCCATGTGCACCCGCTCCCTTGACCGTAAAGGCAGTCAAATTATTATTTTCATCTAATGCAGCACGATAAGTTACTTTATAAGCTGGACGATAAACCCCATTTAAAATATCATCTTCTCTGGAGTAAATCAATTTGATCGGTTTACCTGTTAATTGAGATAATTTGCCTGATTCAAATAACCAATTCCCATACAAACGTCGCCCAAAACCTCCACCCATACGCGTCATCATGACCGAAATATTTTCCTTAGGTATATTAGTAATATCCGCAAAAATACCTGCTGATATTTCAGGCGTTTGAATAGGCCCTACGAATTTTGCTTCATTGTCTTTGACATGCGCAAAGAAATTCATGGGTGCCATGGTATTATGAGGAAGAAAAGGAGCGGAATATGTCCGTTCTATGACTTGCGCTGCATTTTTAAAGGCTTTTTCTGGATTACCATCTTGACGAGCAGCCTCTGTTTTCTTTTCTAAAAGTATCGTTAGTTGGGTGTCGTGATCGACGCTACTTTCTGCCGTAGAAGCTTGAGTCCATTCAACTTCTAATGCCTTTTTTGCCTTCATCACTTCCCAAGTCGAATTTCCTACAATAGCGACCATCGAATTTCTCAAAAAGGCATTGCTTGTCCAAGAAGGAACTTTTGAATAATCCATATCCAAAATCATCGCGTCGACTATTCCAGGGAGGGCTTTGATGGCTTCTTTATTAAAGGATTTGGCTTTCATACCAAAAGCAGGTGGATGTGCGACGGTCGCAATTAACATCCCTTCTTCTTCATAATCCATTCCAAATAAGGGTTCGCCCGTCACGATTTTTCTGCCATCTACATTAGGGATTGAAGTTCCTATAATTTTAAAATCTTTTGGATCTTTTAAGGCTATTTCTTCGGGTACTTCAATACCCACGGCATCAGCCGCCACTTCACCATAGCCCATTGAACGATTGGAAGCTTTATGGTAAATGACACCTGCTTCTGTACTTAATTCATCTACGGCTACTTCCATTTTTTTAGCTGCCGCTTCGAGTAACATACGACGTGCAGTTGCGCCAGCAGTACGTAAGCTTTTCCAGCCCAAACGAATGGATTGACTACCTCCCGCTAATTGGCGTTGATAATTTTTAGTATCCAAAGCTGCTTGTTCCACCACTACATTTTTCCAATCCACATCCAATTCTTCTGCTACAAGCATCGGCATGGAGGTTTTTACATTTTGACCAATTTCAGGATTCGGAGACATGATGGTGACGACGCCATTTTCACCGACTTTAATAAAGCCGTTCATATCAAACCAATTCTCTGGTAAGACTAATTCGACTACTTTTTCTTCTACTTCTGCTGCGGTACAGCCCGCTAAAAAGCTAAATCCCAGTAACATTCCACCCCCAGCAGCACCCGATACTTTAAGGAAAGATCGTCTATTATATGATGTTTTGATTAATTTCATTTTATTCAACTTTTCTTATTTCAAGATTAATATTGAAGTGAATTTGCAAGTTAGAGCCTTGCAAGATACGTTTCAGTGAAGTTGGGAAACCTGTCTGCCGCCTTAATCTTTTAATTTAAGACAGGCAGGCTTCACCAATCGACAATAAGATAATTACGACATTTTCGCTGCTGTCTTGACTGCATCTTTAATGCGCGTATACGTACCACATCGACAGATATTGCCATTCATGGCTGCCGCAATCTCATCATCTGAAGGACTTGGATTGTCGTTTAGAAGAGCTGCTGCCGACATGATTTGTCCAGTTTGACAATAACCACATTGCGCGACATCATGTTCGATCCATGCTTTTTGAACAGGATGTGTTCCTTTCTCAGAAAGTCCTTCTACTGTGGTAATTTTTTGATCTTTTAATTGTGAAATGGGTAATACACAAGAGCGCATTGCGATGCCATCCAAATGGATCGTACAAGCGCCACATTGGGCAATTCCACAACCGTATTTTGTGCCTTTTAATTTGAGATGATCGCGTAATACCCATAGAAGTGGCGTATCAGGCGCGACATCGACTTGGGTGGCTTTGCCGTTGACGTTAATGGTAAATTCTGCCATGATTCTAAATTTATTAGATAGTAAAGAAGAGCTTTAAGATAGGGAAAGTATATAGAAATCTAGTGTCGTATAGCTTTAAATTTTAATACTTTAACAGAAATTAATCTTCTAGCTCGTTTACATACTCCATTAAACTTTTTGTGATAAGCTGTCGTTTTTTCTCTAACTCTTCTTCTCCAATTTCTCCTTCTCTAAATAATTTAATAGCTCGTTCATATCTTCCCATAAGGAGAATCGCATTATCCGTATTTTTTTCTTGATAAACATCAATCGCCTCTTTCAATCGACCTTTCTTAATTAATTCTTTTACAGTAAGTTCTTTGGCTGCTTCTGCATTGTAGACCCCATCTAAGATTTGAAGAACATCTACATCTTCAAAACTGAGATCGCATTCTACTTTAAGTTTTCCTTTCCATTTTCGATGTTCTAAATTTTTAAACGTATAAAAATGAGGCGTATCACTCGTTTTACACTGACTACAAATACAAGGCAATAGTTTCTTGACTTGGATTTCTTTAAAACCATCATTCAATTCGTCAATCTCGCGGATAATGATACTCGATAATTTCACACAATGATCTCCACTCAAGCGAATTTCTAATTTTTTATGCCCATAAGTCTCCACAACTTGTGCTTGGGTATTTTCATATTCAAACACACAACCATTGCGCCATGCCATTTGATTAATATCCTTCACATAACGATGTAAGCGAACCATCAAACGTCCCAGTAAGCCCTTGGGCATAAATTCATAGACATAATGGATAATGAGATTTTGTTGGTTCTCCCAATTATAATCAGGCTTTTCTGTGGTTAATAAATTGGGGGAGATATAAGCAGCAGGAGCAGTCGAGTAGGGGATACGATAACAGAGTTCAAATTTTTCCATCAAGCGCACTAACTCAAAGTGCATCTCTTCAAATGCCGTATCATCCCAAATTGCTTCCGCTTGTGTAATCGTAAAATAGCCTTTTTGTTGGCGAACCTTTTCACTATCTAAAATTTCATAGACGCCTTTGGTCGCCCATGTATTTTGTAGGATGACGAGATTTTTTAAGACTTCATCTTTTCGGAAGTGTAAAAATACACCCAAATCATGTAATAAATCACCTAGTCGTTGTCGTGCGTCTTTTTCGGTAATTTTATGTTGTTTACAAATGGTAGAAAATTCTTTGGCGGAGATATGCGCATGTGCTTTAGCAACTTCTAGAAGTTCTTCTCGAATTTTGACCCATTGTTTGGGGAGTTCATTCCCTACATGATCGAGTTGTTGGATTTCAATCTTTATGGTATCAATGAGTTTTTGTAAACGACCATCTTCCGTATTGGAAAGATCAACCCGATACACGCCTTTAATATTCGAAAAATGCTGCTGCAAGCCCCGTAAATCCAATTCTGATTTCGCTTCGCCTACTTCATTTTCTACAATAATCACTGGGCTATTTTCACTAAAGGTACTGATCGTCTGTAGCCAATGATTAAAATCCGTCTTATTGATTCGAACATTATTTACCAAGACATACAAGGATCGCTTCGTCAAGAAAAACTGATGCGTACTATGATAATAACCTTGCCCGCCAAAATCCCAGACATTCATCAAAAAAGGCTTATCCTTGTCTTTGAGATTGTCAATGGGCATCGCTTGTATATCAATCCCTTTGGTACGATCATTGCCTTCTTCGGGCATTTTGGAAGCGAGGTCTTTGAGTTTCCATACTAAGGAAGTTTTCCCAGCACCGCCATCACCCATAACGAGCATTTTTGCTTCGTAGATATGGTCGATGCCTTGTTGTTTTTTGTCTTCGAAGTATTTCGCTATAGCTGCTTCATCTTGCATCAATATCTCTAGCGGAGGATCAGTGAGTGGATTGCCTTCGTACATTAATTTTTTTAGAAATACTTGTTCTTCATTACTTAGAATAGGGCTGGGACTACTATCTTGTATACTTGGATCAAAGGTTTCTTTTCGTCTAACTAGTTTCGATTCAATATCTCTTAGATCAGCAGCATTTTCATATTGTTGATGATTTACAAAAAATTGCTTAATACCTTTGCTATATTCTATTGCTTGTTCAATTTCTATTAAACTATTTACCTTAGGATTTATTTTCTCCTCTTGACTTTTTATAAGCTCATAAGATATTGTTTTGATATCATTATTGGATAGAAAATATAATTTAGAGAGGGGATAGCTTCTAAAATTAAGCTCGCTAATAGCATTATTACTCAGATCTAAGATATCTAGATTGGTTAGTTTTTCTAGAAAGTTACAATCCGAAATCTGATTGCCACTAAGGGCTAAGAATTGTAAGTTTGTCAGTTTTCCTAAAGGTCGAATATCAGAAATCTGATTGCCGTTAAGATATAATTTTTGTAGGTTGATTAGTTTTTCTAAAGGCTGAATATCAGAAATTTTGTTACTACTAAGAGATAAGCTTTGTAGGTTAATTAGTTTTTCTAAAGGTTGAATATCAGAAATATTATTACTATCAAGGGATAAGATTTGTAGATTGGTCAGTTTTTCTAGAAAGTTACAATCCGAAATCTGATTGCCACTAAGGGCTAAGAATTGTAAGTTTGTCAGTTTTTCTAAAGGTCGAATATCGGAAATATTATTACTAGTAAGGTGCAAGAATTTTAAATGATTTAACCCTACGATTTCTTTTGGAACTTTCTCCAAGTTTAAAAGGCTTAATCTTAGTGACCCTTTATTTTCCCCCTTTTCTTTTGCTATTAGTTCTAAAGCTTTTTTATATCCTTTATCCATTTTTTATTCGTTTTGGTGTTTATACTCAAAGATACAGTAATTGATTTACATGGGGAAATGGCTCGGCGAACCTCCGACTCCAAAGGAGGGATCCGCCCGCTTTTTGTGCTGTGCAGGGATTCGCCAACTTTTTTCTTGTGCTGTGTAAAGCTTTAAATCTGAAGGGGCAAGTCACTCACTTTTTTGCGCTGCTTAAATCTCTATATCCAAAGGAGGGATCCGCCCACTTTTTGCGTACTAGCCATTCTTTATTATAAATTCTACACCTATAGCGAAGCAGTCAAACCATTCTATGTCCTAGGTCTAAACGTCCTACGTCCCCAAAAACCCTACTTATTAATCACATTCTTAAACCGTGGGCGTTTAGGGGCGACATCGCCGTATTTTTCTTTTTTCATGGCTTCGTATTGAGAGTAATTCCCTTCATAGAAAATGACTTCTGCTTCATCTTCATACGATAAAATGTGCGTTGCCAAGCGATCAATAAACCAACGATCATGGGAGATGACCAAAACACAGCCCGCGAAATTATCCAGTGCATCCTCCAAAGCACGAAGGGTGTTAATATCAATATCATTCGTCGGCTCATCGAGTAGGAGGACATTACCGCCCTCGCGCAAAGTCATCGCTAGATGAAGACGATTCCGTTCCCCACCAGAAAGGACCCCTACTTTCTTTTGCTGCTCACCACCCGAGAAATTAAAGCGGCTGAGATAAGCGCGAGCATTGACTTCCGTATTGCCCACTTGAATGAGATCATTGCCACCAGAAACGACTTCATAAATGGTTTTTTCGCCATCTTGAAGTTCTGCATGACTTTGATCGACATAAGATAATTGTACGGTATTTCCAATGGAGATGGCACCCGAATCAGGCTGTTCTTGTCCCATAATCATACGGAATAGGGTCGATTTACCCACACCATTCGGGCCAATGATCCCGACAATTGCATTTTTAGGAATACTAAAACTTAAATCTTCAAACAGAACACGTTCATCATAGCTTTTGGTTAAGCTACTCACATCAATCACTTGGTCGCCTAGGCGTTCGCCACGTGGGATAAAGATTTCCAGTTTTGATTCTCTGGCTTTGGCTTCTTCGCTGGCGAGTTTATCGTAGGCATTCAAACGTGCTTTTCCTTTCGATTGTTTGGCTTTGGGAGCCATACGAATCCATTCGAGCTCTCGTTTCAAGGTCTTTCTACGTTTACTTTCGGTCTTTTCTTCTTGCTCTAATCGCTTGGCTTTTTGTTCCAACCAAGAAGAATAATTTCCTTCCCATGGAATCCCTTCACCTCGATCTAATTCAAGTATCCAGCCTGCTACATTATCCAAGAAATAACGATCGTGCGTCACAGCGATAATCGTTCCTTTGAAGGCGTTGAGATATTGTTCTAACCAATGCACGGATTCTGCATCCAAGTGGTTGGTCGGCTCATCCAACAATAAAATATCAGGATTACTCAGGAGCAAACGTGCGAGGGCTACCCGTCGGCGTTCTCCACCTGAGAGTACTTTGACTGGTTTATCATCAGGAGGGCAGCGAAGGGCTTCCATGGCGGTATTAAGGCGATTATCGAGTTCCCAAGCGTTGAGGTGTTCGAGTTGGTCCATCATTTCGCCTTGTTTTTCGATGAGGGCATTCATCTCATCATCGCTCATGGGTTCAGAGAATTTAAGATTGATTTCTTCATAGGCTTTGAGCAAATCCACCGTTTCTTGAACGCCTTCTTCGACGACTTCTCGAACCGTTTTATTTTCGTCTAATTCAGGTTCTTGATCGAGCATTCCAATTTTATATGAACCATCAAAATGAATATTGCCTTGATAATTTTGATCTCGACCAGCGATGATTTTTAATAGGGTCGATTTTCCAGAACCATTGAGTCCTAAAACGCCAATTTTCGCTCCATAAAAGAAACTGAGCCAAATATTGTTTAATACTTTTTTTTGTGGGGAGAAGGATTTAGAAACACCTTCCATTGAAAAGATTACTTTATGATCTGCCATATTATCTATTTTTTTTGGTTCTTCGATTTTAAGCTAAAATTTAAGAACTCCTTTATGGAATTTTCGTTATTATTTTTGACACACGAAGATGCGAAAAAAAGTAGAGAGAAAAAATATAGTTTCTTATACAAAACAGTGATTTTTATTTTTTTCGTTGTCTTCGGCATCGAACCTCGACAACGAAATTCGAGTTTTTTAGGAGGTGGACTCCCTTCAAATAGCTGTTTAACAGCTATTTGAA
>JAHDES010000036.1 GCA_020628645.1 Saprospiraceae bacterium | reverse complement strand
TCGATACCCGACGCAATTATAGCAATACTGTTCCACAGGATTTGTCTAAGTTCCATTTTATTTTACTATTTCTTGTCTTAAAGTTTACGATTTTGTAAACATTCTAATTTCTATAGCTGTTTTTGAATGGAAAAGGGTAATTTTACCTTTTTTATGAGAAGCTGTTTTAGTTTAGCTTTTTTAAAATATGATAGGTCATTTTTTCAACAATCGAGGCATTGAAATAGGCGTTTAGCCCAGCTAAATAACTATTTTAATAACAAAGAGTGATGGAAAAAGGGACATCATAGATAGAAAGTGTTAAATTCAAACAGCTTCTGAACAAAATTCATTAATTGTTTTTACGCAAAACCAAATACTTAATTATTTATGAAAAGATTAGTACTACTTGCTTGTTTGATGGTAGGATTTGCCTTCTATTCAACAGCTCAAATTAAAACACCTGCTGCCAGTCCAGCTTCAAAATTGGAACAAACTGTTGGTTTATCAACGGTAACTGTAGAATATTCTCGTCCAAGTATGAAAGGAAGAACTATTTTTGCTCAAGATGGCTTAGTTCCTTTTGGAAAAATGTGGCGTACAGGTGCCAATGCAGCTACAAAACTTACTTTTAGTGATGATGTGAAATTAGGTGGAAAAGAAGTGAAAGCTGGTGCTTATGCAGTAATCACTGTGCCTGATGCAGCTAGCTGGAAAGTTAATTTATACGAATTTGGAGATCGGTATTGGTCTGCTTATCGTGAAAAAGACCCTACAGTCAGTTTTATGGTAACTCCCACAACCACTAAAGCAACTACTGAAACATTCACCATTGAAGTCAATGATGTAACAAGTACAACAGCCAATATCACTATTCGATGGGAAAATACTGCTGTCAATTTACCTGTAGAAGTTGAGGTGGATAAAAAAGTTATGGCTGCTATTGAATCTGCGATGGGTGGAACTACTAAAGGAGAATACTATACTGCTGCTACTTATTATCACGACACAGGTAAAGATTTAAATCAAGCGTTAGCGTGGGTACAAAAAGCAACAGCTGGTGATGATCCAAAATTCTGGCAAGTTCGTCGTGAGGCTATGATCTTAGCAGATTTAGGTCGCTACAAAGAAGCTATTGCTGCTGCTACGAAGTCTAAAGATTTAGCGACTAAAGCTGAAAATGAAGATTATATTCGTATGAATACAGCCTCTATCAAAGAATGGACCATGAAAATGGGTAAGAAAATGTAAAAAATCAACTTTCCTTTTTTCTAAAAGAGCAATTCATGTAAATGGGTTGCTCTTTTTAGTATCTATGAAAAGTATCAAGAAATCTTCTTTCTTCCTAATGTGAGATAAGCAAAGCATAAAGTCGTAAAAAAAGAAAATAAGGCGTATACCAAAGCTGGCTTGGTCATTTCATTGATATTGATAATTGTACCCGTAATAAGAAGTGCAAGAGTAGTATTTTGTAAACCTACTTCAATACCAATAGTAGTGGATTGTGCATTCGTCAAACGAATTCCTTTACTGATTCCATAACTTAACAGCATCGAAGCAATATGTAACAGCAAAGCATAAGGTAAAATAGCTTGTATTTCAGTTCCTGTCAATCCACTCCCGCCTTGTTCTTCTCCTGCAAAATATTTGATAGAAAATACCCCAGCTAAAAGGATGATATTTATATATTTTAAAGGATTTTTTAATTTGTTACTGATCTTGGTGAAATATTCATTGAATAACACCCCCAATAATGCAGGTAATAAAACCATTAAAAATACTTGTAATAAAGTCTCCGTTACAGAAAGGGAAATTTCATTCGACCTACCCAAAAAATAGTTCAACGCAAAATTCGTCAACAAGGGAATACTAAATAAAATCAATACACTATTAATCGTCGTCATCGCAATGGACAAAGCAGTATCTGCATTCACCAAATAACTGATAAAATTGGAAGTCGTTCCTCCCGGACAAAGTGACACCACAAACAATCCCACTGCCCAATAAGCATTTAATGGGCTTAAATAAACCACCGTAAATGCCAGCGCTGGCAAAAAAATCATTTGTAGAAATAAACCTAATCCTAAGGCTTTAGGACTAGAAAAGATACGCTTGAAATCTGAGAATCGTAAGGATGCTCCAATCCCAAACATGATAAGGGCTATAACTAAACTAATCAGTATATCTATTAAAGCCATGTATCAGAAAGTACTATTCAACTACAACCATAAATTTATTCTTGCGTCCATTCTCAAGAAGGATATACTTTCCATGCAACAATTGATCAGAATTGACAATGGCATCGTGTGCTGCCATTTTTGTTTTATTTACTGCAATAGCATTGTTTTTAATGGCACGACGCACATCTCCATTGGAGGACAACATAGAAGTTTGATCAGTAAGTAATTCTGTAATACTAATCCCTTCCTCAAAAATAGATTTGGAGAGTGTCGTATTTGGAATTTCATTGGCTACTATAGATAATGTATCTGTATCCATACTTTCTAAAACTTCTTTTGAAGCTTTAGCGAAAAGAAGTTGAGATACTTTAAGTACCGCTTCATAAGCCTCTTCTGAATGTACTCGTTTAGTCAATTCTTCGGCGAGTAATCGTTTTAATTCTCGTGGATTGTCCGCTAATTCTTTTTCTCTAGCTTCAATTTCAGCTTGAGAATGAAGAGTGAAATAACGATAGTATTGCGCAATATCAGCATCATCAGAATTGATCCAAAATTGATAAAACTGGTAAGGAGAAGTCATTTCTGGATCGAGCCAAATATTTCCTTTTTCGGATTTACCAAATTTACTGCCATCCGTTTTAGTTAATAATTTAATGGTAATCGCATAGGCTTTTCCGCCCGTATTTCTACGAATAAATTCAGTACCAGAAGTAATATTCCCCCATTGATCAGAGCCACCCATTTGCAAAGTGCATCCATATTGTTCATATAGACATTGAAAATCGTAGGCCTGCAAAAGCTGATAACTGAATTCGGTAAAGGAAAGTCCAGTGTCTACACGACGTCTCACCGATTCTTTGGAAGTCATATAACTTACGGTCAAGGTCTTTCCTACATCACGAAGAAACGTCAAGACGTTCATTTCTTTATAAAAATCCAAATTATTGACAAAGAGCGCTTTATTATCCCCGTCAAAGGAAAGGAATTTTTCAAACTGCCTCATTTGAAATTGTAGATTAGAATCCAATTCCTCATACGATTTGAGTTGGCGTTCTTTATCCTTTCCAGAAGGATCTCCTACCCGACCCGTTGCCCCTCCCATTACAATGATGGGTTGATGTCCTGATAATTGGAATAATTTCAAGAGCATGATTTGCGTAAAATTACCAATAGTCAAAGAAGGAGCTGTTGGATCAAATCCAATGTATGCCACTACTTTTTTAGAGGCTAGTTCTTCTTCGATACCCGGTGTGATATCTTGCAATAAATTTCGCCAGCGTAATTCTTCTAGAAAGTCCATAATTTTAAAATCTGGATGAAAGGTTATAATGTTCGAACAAACTAAAGTCCGTCCTACTCTTTTTAAATTAATCTCTATTCAAAATAAAAGCTCCCAGGAATAACTCCTACTCCAAAAGAATCAATCACTACTCCATTTTCATCATAACGAAAGATTTGACCATTGGACGTAAAATCACCTGCATCTGCTGTTACTATATTTTGACTTACGGGATCAAAACCGATTTCATAAAAATAACGATTAATCAAAGGGGTCGAATCGAATACGTCTTCAAAAATAGAATGTGTATGCAATACTCCGTCCATTGTAAAATACAATTGATCCCCAGATGCATTAATAATTAAATCATCTGCTCCATTTGATAAATCAATTGTATTCACGACAACATCATCTACAATTCGAGTTAATTGACCTACTGTATTATTAGCAGGATCGTTAAAATCAGAATAACCACGAGCTAATGCAAATATTCGATTTTGATTATCTATAACAACACTCGTCGGATTATCACCCACCACAATAGAATTGATGACGGCATCGGATTGTGTATCAATGACTGAAATAACAGAATCTCGATCAAAACCTCCATTACACGCAACGTATACTTTGTCATTTTGTAAAAGCATTCGTTCTGCCCCTTTGCCTGTTGGAATCGTAGCTGTAATTGTATTAGTACTTAAATCTACAATGGCAACGCTTCCTTCTACGCCATTAGTTCCCCATTGAGATACATAGGCTTTAGAAGCTGTAATAGGCAAAATATAACGCGGAAGATTTAATCCTTCTATGACTCCTTCTGAAACAAAAGTAGTAGAATTTGCGACTTCTATTTTATTTGAGTTATTGACTACGATATAGGCTTTGTCGTTATCAATACACATGGATTGGACGATATTTCCAAGTTCCATTCCAGCATTTGCATCAGAAAAAACATTATTTATGACGGTATTATCTATCCGATCGAAGTAACTGATAGAACCTACACCATTGCTAAACGGGCCTTCATTGGTGATATAAATTCCGTCTCCAAAACCTGTAGTTTGCATAGACATTTCATCGTCTTCACAACCAAAGCTTAAAAGAATTAGAAATCCAAAACTTAAATAACACAATAATCTGATACTCATTTCTCTTTTTTTTATTTTTTTTTCTTTAAACCATATAAAAAGTAAAATAAGGCACGAGGAGAAAATAAATTTACTTTCCTTGAAATAGCGAAAATCATAAGTCATTGAAAATGAAGTTGATTGAGCTAATTCGAGGAATTAAGAATGTAAATTTATTCGTACCCCACTACTAATACAAAACACCTATTTTTTACTATAAATAATCGTCTCTTTTATACTGATGTCACAGATAGAATGTCTGTACTACGTTTTTGTATGGTTTTAATTTTTTCTTTGAATTAGAAGCGCAAAAGTAATTAAAATGTATGGCTTTCTATCAGTTCAATCCGTTAAAATATTATAGAAAAGAAAGTTGTAAAGAAAGGGTGAAATTTCGTCTTGGCATAGGGCGAAAAGCAATCGTTTGATAGTTGGTATTCCAAAGATTTCGAAGATGGAGATTCCATTGGGTGCTAATTTTTTTCCAATCTTTTTGAACAGAAAGTTGAAGCCCTCCTAAATGAAATCCATTTAATGTTTGTAGATTATCTGTGGTAGTAAATAACTGAGATTGTAACGTATGCAAATAAGACAATCGAAATGTATTATAAGAAAATCCAAAAGTAGAACGCCATAAATGAATAGGCACATAAGGTAATTGACTACCAACAATTGCTGTAGATGATGAATTCAAGCGTTCTTCGATCGTAGATTTAGTTAAGGTATAAGTGTTTGAAAATTGAAATCGCCAGTTTGAAGTCCATTGATAATTAAAACGGGCATTTAGTTCTACTCCTCTTGCATGTACCTTTTGTTGATTGGAAGGTCGCCATATCCCTAAAGTATTGGGTGACCACAAAATCCAGTTGCTAATTCTATTTTGAAAAATTTCAGTATTTAAATGAATGTCCCATTTTTCGATAGCTTTATCAAAAGCAATTCCACTCGTCCAACCAAAGCCATTTTCAGGTAATAGATTAGGATTGCCTTGTCCACTCCAATACAAATCATTAAAAGTAGGCAATTTATAATTTTTGGAAATAGAAGCTTGCCATTTTAAAGCTTTAGTAATGAAATATTGGGAATGAAATGACCATAAGGTGGGAATGAATTCTCCCTCCACAAAAGCAATTCGCAAGGACGGATTCAGTTGTAATTTTTGTTTAAATAAGCTCATCTGATAAGCCGAATAAAAGGCATTTTCATGGCGTATCACATCATTATCTAATTCATCTGCGCTTGCTCGACTTTGTTGGTAGTGCCACCCCAATCGTATTAAATGCGTGGAAGAAAACTCCCGTTCGTAGATACCTTCCAAAATTCCGACTTGTGTAAAAGAATGAGAAGGTGAAATTAAATCAGATTGGTAGATTAAATCCTCCGATAAATAGGCAAATCTTACTTTAGCTATAGATTTTTTACCTAGGTAATTCCATTCTGTTCCAACTCGAAAAAATTCATCCAATTGTAGTGCATTCGTATTATTTTCAACTCGACTAGGCGGAATTTCACGATTTGAGTTTTGATACCAAAGCCATGTTTTTAACAACTGATTATTCCCAATTTTCCACTCATTATTTTGAAGAATACCATAATTTTGAAGCGAAGCATTGAGCTGCTTTTGTTCATTAGCTCGACCATCTAAATAGGTAAAATCATTCGTTTGTCGTTTGCCAAATAATTGAATATTTCCTGAATATTTTTGATGAGATAGAGAGGTAGATAATCTTATTTTTTGTTCGCCAAAACTCCCTATTCCAAGATAAAGTTGCGGTAAAAAGGCCGTTTTTTTATTCCAATTGGTATTCCAATGAATCGCTCCACCAATTGAACCATTCCCTTGTAAGGAGCTAATACCATTTTTTTGAAGCTGTAATTGATCTTGGTTTGAAATTGGAATCAAAGAAAAATCCAAACCGCCATTCATCGGATGTTGAAGATTAAATCCATTCCAAAAAACTGCCGTATGTCCGAATCCTGAGCCTCGAAAAGACGGACTTGCCAAACTTCCTTGTCCATATGATTTGAGATAGACACCCGTTTGCTCTTGCAATATTACATCTAAAGAAGAAAAGGAATGATTTTTAGTAACTACAGAATCTAACTGATCGAATACTACTAATGGCGTTGCAATGACATTGATGGAAGGTAATTCATTTAAAGAATCTACTTGAGCAAAGATGGTGCAAAAAGACGTTTTTAAAAACAGTAAAACGAAAAGGAAATTTTTATTTCTCATCAAACTTGCTCTATTTTTTTAGTTAAAACAGAACGATTCCACCATTTATTAATATCCGTTGAAAAATAAGTTTGTATCCAATAAAACAGCATTCCAATCATTACACCTACTAAACTTCCCACTGTTATATCTGCCCAAAAATGCTGAACCAAGTACACTCTAGAAATACCAACGATCAAGGCTAAAATAAAACAGAGTAACGCGATCCAATTTTTTTTAGGTAATAATAAAGCAAGTAAGGTATAAATGGCAAAAGCCGACATGGTATGCCCCGAAGGGAAACTGTTCATCGCCGTATACAAATCTACTCCTTCTACAAATTGTAAATTATCCGCCATTCCTTCTGTCCTGAAATACGTAATGGGTCTTGCTACGCTGAAAAACGTTTTCAATCCATGACTCACCAAAGTAACCACCAAGCCCAAAATAGGAATTAACAACAAATGACGATAGCGAACAAAGAGTAAGACAAAAAGCGATACGACATAAATGTGTTCTTCTCCTAATTTTGTCCCATATTTAAAAAATACATCCCAAAAGGGCATGTGATATTGATTGATGGCGAAAATAGCGTCTCCTTTTTCTATAAAGCTCCAAATGATTAAAGCAAAAACGATCCAAATGAAAAATAGGATGAAATACCACTTATTATCAAGTAAGATTTTTTTCATAGCACAAATCTATAAAATAGACTGCATAAAATTCGTATACATTAAGACGCTCCCCCCAATAATCGTTGAATTCGATCAAAAAAGGCGGTTAATTTTTTAATATTAAACAATTGGGCATCGTGCATGGCTTGATAGGTCAGATAAGTAGCGATGGGCGTTAATATGAGGATGGGCAACCAACTCGCTAGCACAACGGGAAGCACCATTTCTTCCGCTAATTCTTCAAATACAATCATTAAAACGATGTAAAGAACAAAAACAAAAATGGCAATTAAGAATGGATAACCAAAACCTCCTTTTCGAACAATCGCTCCCATTGCTCCTCCAATAAATAGAAATACAAAACAAACCAATGCCATAGAAAACTTCATATGTTTTTCATATACATGTTTTATTCTGTTGATTTCTTCTTTTTCTAATACACGATTCGTGGCAGCAGCATGACTGTGAATCGAACGGACATAGGATTTTACTTTATTGAGCAATTTTTTTTGATCAACATCCTTAAACGTGTCCCGAAAATGAGCGACTGCTGCACGTTCTTTTTCTGTCTTTCGATTTGGTATGACTTGAGGTTTTTGAACGATATTATGAGGTTTATAGTCTTTTTTTCCCTTGGAAGGAAGTGGTTTAGGTTTGGTATTCACCACTTTACTATCTTGGGTTACACTATCTTTTTTTGCTTGTTCTATGTATTTTTTGGCACTTTTAGAAACTGTTTTAGAATCTACTTTTTTCTTATCATAATGTAAAGTATCCAATTTCTTTTCAAGATAAAGATATTGCAAAACGTGCTTTTCCATCTTATGATGCCGATTTTCAATTTTAGCATCAATAGAATCAATGGCTTCTGATAGTTGCCCTACACTCAACATTGTTTGGTGAGATTTAAATAACTGTTTGTCTGTATCAGAAATACTAAATTGTCCTAGATCAAATACCTTTCTGTAGGATCTAAATTTGGTACGACTAAAGGAATAATTTCGTTTGCCTTTCTCAAATCGTTTTCCTGTTTCTTCATTTTGAATCCCATTATACAGATTCATAATAAAGTAATTATCATCTGCTGTAGTGTACATTTCACCCCTTTCTGCTGTAATCGAACTCAAGCGCCCTTCCGTATTACTTTGTTTATAAATAATGACATCTTCAATACCTCGCCCATCTTCTAGTTTGTTTCCAATATAAATAGAATAGCCCTGAAAATCGTCATTAAAAACGCCTTGTTCAAGACTCAAAGTGGGTTTTTGTTTACGAATATCATACAAACGAGATTTGAATTGCAGATTGGCAATAGGAATTAAATTATTAGCACAGATAAAGGAAAAGATACTAATTCCAAATGCAAAAACGGCTATCGGCAACATCACGCGAATGAGCGGAACACCTGCAGATTTGAAACTAGCCAATTCATAACGTTCAGCGAGATTGCCCATCACCATCACGGATGCCATCAACACGCCAATTGGCAATGCCATTGGAAATAAGGAAATGGATAAGTAAAAAATCAATTCACTCAACATTAAAATACTCGCCCCTTTTCCAATGATATCATCAATGTATACCCATAAAAATTGCATCACCAACACAAATAATGCGATGAGAAATGCAACCAAAAAAGGTGATATGAAACTTTTGAGTAATAATTTATCTACTTTTTTCACGAATTCTTTTTTGAAATTCTAGTTACAGGGTTCATATCTAAATCGTTCATATAATTCTTCATCCATTTGCCATGCTTTAAACGATGCATCAATATAAGGTTTTAGAGCTTCACAAAATGCTTGTCCTTGACTTGAACTTATTTTAAATGCAGGATAAAGATCTGAAACATCTAAATTTCCTTTCTTCATTTCTTTTGAAAACAATTGTATAATTTCATTATTAAACAAAAGTTCAGGGGCAGTCTGAGCGATATGTACTAATGTAAAGGTTACGGCTTGATATTTACATGAATCTTGTGGTAAATAATTTTCATCAATACTAGGAAATCCATTCTGTTTAGTATAATCTATCAACAATTGATAATTTCTTATGAAGGCTTCATAACGATCTTTAGTATCATCTTGATCTTCGGCTATCATCTGACAATAATCTAATTCTATCTTCTTTTCCTTTTGAGTACAGCTAATTATCAAAAGGAACAAACATAAAAGAATTTCTATTTTCATTTCAACCTATTATGTATAAACAACAAACGCGCTTTACTTATACAAAGATAAATAAAGCGCGATTTTAATTAAAAGTTCTTTAAAAATTGGGTTTGGTTGTATGAACTTTTTTATTTAATTAAAAAATTAAATACTTCCTGGGATAGGGGTCAAACGACCTTCGAAATTACGAAATAAACCTCTAGCATCAACTATGTTACCTCGTCTTGGCTTTTGTTTTGAAGATTGATTGATCTTAGGCTTTAATGCCTTCAAAAACGACATGGAACATACTTTAATACGCCCTTTTTCTGATTTTTGATTATTCATATTTAAGGCTTTTGGTTATTTAGAATGTTTAGTTTGTTAGCAAATTAAGTTATCCAACATTAAGGATAAGGAGGGCTTTCAAGCAAGGATAATTGATTGTTGTTTAAATTGGGGCTATAAAATATGTTGGATGGATTATAATGGATTTCCTATTTATCGTAGGAATCGTTTAGGAATGTAACGCCAAATATAGAAGAAAATTTTTAGTTTACAAGAAATCTCGAAAACTTTAACAATTGCGAAATTTCGCTTATGTGTTTTTTAATTAGGATTACAATTCTAAATACAAAATATTGAATTGACTTTTAGAAAAGTTACCAACTTTTATTTGTTCACATTCTGTAATTTAACCGTACTAATATCGTTCCAAAATAACAATCGTGTGGCAACACTTAGTCAAGCACACGATAGATTAAGTTTAAAATTTATTCAAATAAATTATCATAGGAGCTATCGGAAGAAGTATTTGATCTTGTTTCAGGACGAGCAATAGGGCTATCTAAATCCAGTATATCAGATGAAGTAGTATTTTCTCCCATGAGCATAAGCGTAGATTTCTTTTCGTATTCTTCTAACATCTTTAAGCCTTGCTCTTCAAAAACACCATTTTGTAAATCAACAGAATTCATAAAATTCGATGACATTTCCATAAATCGCTCCATCTCCCCTACTTTATTGGCTACATCATCCGCAATATTTTCCATTGCAGCATCAAACATGGCGCGTTGGTCAGGATTTCCAGAGATCACACTCATAGCCGATTTCATAGCAGAATGGGAAGCACGAATGGCTTTACGTTCTTGTTCTTTTAGTTGTACTTGATCTTTAGTATCCTCCAAAAGTATCTCTGAATTTTGATACATTTTGGTTAGGATACGGTACATCACCTCCATTTTTTGATGTAAGGCTTTGTATTTACCATTGGATTCTTTCAGACGAGCTGCTTTACGGGAATTCAAGACCATTTGCTTTTCCATTCCTTTGGCTTTGGCAGCAGCAGCCAATTTCATGCTATTATCAATATCGCGCGTATTCTTCTCCATTATCCCTTGTAACTTTCTCATCTGTCCACGTATACCGCCAATTTGTTTACTCATTTTACGAAGATTATCTTCTAAATCTTCCACATAATTTTTCAAAATACCAATTGGATCAATCGTTACAAAAATTCCAGTAACCCATCTCATTACACTTTTATACATGTAACTCACTAAATTTCGCATTTTAGGGTCAAGCACCATATAAATTAATGCACCCAATACCATAATAGAAACCGCTATTCCTAAAGTGGTACTTACAAAGCCTGCAATAGCTCCTGCAAAATTATAAATAAGGTAGCCCCCTCCAATGGCTAAACCCGCCAAAAAAAGCAAGCCCGTGATACCTTCAGGTTTACTCCAAAATGATTTTTCTTTATATTGATTGGAATCGAATGATTGATAATCTGCCATTTTTGTTATCCTTTTAATGGTTAAGTGAGTATGTTTTTGTTCTGCTAAAAACTTAAATGATCTAGTATTTAGAGAAATGTTTTGATATTAGAAATATCGTCATTGATTTGAGACACTACGCTTGCAAAGGTCGTTTCAAATTTTTCTTTCGTTTGTACAATTTTAGATTTTGCTTGTTCGATGTGTTGGTCTGCGGAATCAATAGTTGCTTGAGAGCGATTGATTTGATCTTCGAGTTTTTTGATTTGATCTTTATATTGAATAATTTGTTGACGCAATTTTTCCACCTCTTGTTGTTTTCCTGCTACTCGTTGTTCAATTTGCTTTTGCATAGCAGCATCAAATTGTAGCTTTTCTTTATTTAGAATTTGCTGATAATGTTCTGCTGTTTGTAGTAATTTATCTTTGGTCAATCCAACAGTAGAAGCTGTAGCAAAAGCCGATCGCATGGCAGTTGCAGTATCCATATTTAGATTCGCTAAAGCAGCCAAGGATTGTTTGAATTCAATATAATCGAATCCTTTAAGATTGCTTTTCTCTAATGCTTTTGTTAAAAATTCTATACTTTTAGAATCTAATCCATCCTTGAGGAAAAGGTCACGCAAGTCTTTTTGCATAATTGAGTTTATGTTTGTAGCTGATTAATGCTTGTCCAAGGTAAAATTCTCTAAGACAAACAAATATATTAAAATATTGATGCTAAACTAGTGATCTATTAGACAAAGTTCTTAGAATTGTCGATAGAAGTTAAAGACGATTCACCACTTCTAACAACTATCATTTCCAAAATTAAGCCACAATCTCCACTCGACTGACTCCTCCTCCTATTTTTTTGACTTGAATTTGGGTAGAAATTCGTTCTTTCAACTCTTTTACGTGCGAAATTACACCGATTGTTTTTCCCTGTGCTTGTAAATTTTCAAGCGTTGTAATCGCCAAATCTAAGGTTTGATCGTCTAAGGTACCAAAGCCTTCATCTATAAATAAAGACTGAATTTGTGTTTGTTTCCCTGCCATATTTGACAATGCCAATGCCAATGCTAAACTGACTAAAAAACTTTCGCCACCAGACAAAGTATTCATCGAACGAATATTATTGGCTTGATAGGTATCCAAAATATGTAATTCTAAATCCTTATCATTTGGTTTATGAATCTGGTAGCGTGCATTGAGTAATTGTAAATTTTGATTGGCAATAATGGCCAGTTTACTCAGTGTCAATCCTTGTGCAAACTTTCTAAATTTCTGTCCGTCTGCTTGCCCGATAATATCATTTAGCACGCTCCATTTTCGACAAATTTTCTTTTGACGATCTATTGCTTTCAATAGTTGTTTTGCATCTTTTTTACGCGATTCGTTGGTACTAAGTTGCTGTTCTATCTTCCCTTTATCTTGTTCCAATTGCTGAAAAGTAGATTGAAGGGCTTTCAATTCTGTTTCGAGTGAAGATTTGTCTGGCGTATTTTCCTCCTTTTGTAATTTTGTGGCTAATTGATCCAATTGTTGTTGAGTATCTTCTTTCGATTGATCGAGTTCGATGGATTTCCGTTCGAGTTCTTTTTTAAGTTGGTCTATTCTGGTGACTTCTTCGGTCTCCAATTGCATTTCTTTGAGGATAGATAAGTTATCGAAACCTGCTTTTAGGGCTGATTTAGTCAATTGGATCGACAAATTGGATTGTTCTTTTTTGAGTTGTTTTTGTTGTTGAGTTTGTTCTTTTATTTGTGTTGAAAGTCGTTCTTTTTCCAGTTGCAATTGATTTAAACTGGCTTCTGTTTGTTCCAATTCTTCTGCTGTTTTTTGGACTTGCAGTTGCATCTTTTCTCGTTCAATTTCAGTTTGTTTTTCTCCAAATAATTGAATACGCTGTTCTTGAAGATTTTGGAAACCTGTTTCTAATTCAGTTAGCCATTCTTTTTCTTTTTCAAGAACAAAATCTTCTTCTTTTTCTTGTTTCAAAACGAATTCTAGGTCTTTTTGTGTTAAAGTGATTTGCTGTGAAACAGATTCTAATTGTTCTTTTTTGTTTTGAAATTCAGTTCCAATTTGATGAAAGGTATCAAAAGTTTGTTTAGCGGTTTCAATAGAGGAAAAATTTAGTTGAAAATGATTCAACGCAAGATTTAATTTCTCAGTGAGTTTAGAAAATCGACTTATTTTCTTTTCCTGTTCAGCATTTAAACCAGCTATTTTTTCTTCTAAATTAGCGATAGTATAAGTCAATTCTGTACAGGTTTTTTCAATGCCAATTTTTTGTTGTTCAACTTGTTCTAGCGTTTTATCCAATACCATTAAATCTTCACGCGTGGCTTTCTTTTGTTTCATCTGTTCCTCAAAATCAGCTACTTTTTTCGTGAGGTATTGATGTTTAGTAATTTGATAATATTCCGACTGTATCTGAGGAGCAAACTGAGCAATTTGCGATTCTAAATTCGTAATTTGAGTATCTATTTTCTCCAATTCCCCTGGAAGTTCATTAGCAAGATCGCCATTTAAATAAACCAAGCGAGAACTGACTTCATTATAACGCGTAAATTTTGCTTCATAATCCAATTTTATACTATTATATTGCTCTTCTATAATAGTCAATTCTTGCTGTGCTTCATTGACAAAAGGCGTCAATGTCATCTCTCGAAAGGGATGCGTCGTTGAAAAACAAAGGGGACAAGCTTCATCTTCCTTGAGCAGTTGACGATCGCGTTCATAATTGGCGATGAGTTGCTGTTGCTCGAGGATATTTTTTTTGTATTCTACTATTTTACTTTTTTCACCCAACAATTCATACGCACTCAACAATTGCATCCCTAAATGGAGTTCTTCCTGAGCCAAATGCCCCGCTTGATCTTGTAAAGCTGCTTGTTTTAATAATAGCTGACTATACGACTGCGTTTGGGTTTTGAGTTGTTCTAAATAATTGAATTCCTGATGAATGGCTTGTAGATCTTGATTGAGCTTCTCCAATAATTCCGTTCGATCTAAGACATATTCTTCAGGAGCAGAAGTTTTAAATTGATGGACTAATTCTTCTTCTCGTGTTTGTATACCCTCTAAATCTTTGGTTTTTCGTTTGAGTAAATTGCTTTGCTGTTCTAGTTCTTCTGTTAAAGCAGTTATATTTTTATTTAATTCGCGTTGTTCGATAAATTGATCGCGTAATTGATCTCGAAAACCATCTATCTTAGGAGCTTTAGCGAAGTATTGTTCATAAGAAGTATTGGTAGTCAACCACTTGCTTAAATTAGTTTGTTTTTTACTGAGTTCTTCTTCTTGAAGGGTGAGCTTTTCTTTTTTATCCAGATGATCTTTTAATTTTTGACCAATATCTTCTACTTTTTTTTGAAGATTATGGATGGGTTGCCTTTTTTCTTCTAAACTGGTATCGAGTTTATCCACTTGAACACAAAGTTCTAGTAATTTTTCATGCTCTTTTTTAGTTTCTTGATGTTTTTGTTTTTTATCCGTTAATAAATCATTTTGAACAGAAAGTTCTTCTTGATTTTGAGCTAATGTTGTATGAGTATTGGTTATAGTGGTTTCCAGCAAATTTAGTTTTCCTTCTTGTTCGTCCAACTGTTGTAAACGATCAATAAATGGCAGTATTTTAAGGTGGTTCTCTAGTTGTAGAAAAGAATCTTGTGCTTGTTCTTTTTCAGTATTGAGATTTGTTTGTTCTTTTTCAAGTTGAATCAAACGTTGCTCTAAGGCTTCTTTTTGTTGCCATTGATGGAGTTGCGTTTGAATGGTTTGAATGGCAAGTTGTGTATTATTACTTTCTTGAATTAAAGCTTGATTTGTTGTTTCGAGATTGGTAATATCTTCTTCATCCAATAATTGAAGGGCATCTTTTTGGACTTGTAAATGCTCCAATGCTTCTTGTTCTTCCTTGTTTTTTTGGTAGGCTGCTTTTGATAATTCAGAATAGATTTCTGTACCTGTAATGCGTTCCAATAAATCCGAACGATCCTTTTCATTGGCTTTTAGAAAAGCAGCAAAATCACCTTGTGAAAGTAAAACCGAACGCGTAAAACGATTAAAATCTAAGCCCGTAATTTGTTCTACTTTTTGATCTACTTCCCGATTTTTACTAGCAATATAGAGAAAATCGCCTGTTTCAACATCTTGTTTTGCCAATTCACGATTAGGGCCTAAAATATTTCCATTTACTTTTCCGCGCGCGCGCCACAAACTCCATTTTGCACGATAAATACTATCTTTTTCCAGGAAATCAACTTCTGCGTAACATTCCGTAGCACCATAAGAAAGTACTTCTTTCACCTCTTTATTTCGAGGAATACGACCATACAAAGCCAAAGTAATAGCATCCAGAATGGTACTTTTCCCTGCACCCGTATCTCCTGTAATTGCAAATAAGCCCGTATCAGAAAGAGGTGATTGGGTGAGATTAATTTCAACTTCTCCTTGAAGCGAATTGATATTTTTGATGCGAATAATTTGTATTTGCAAGGCGTTATTTTTGCCTACAAGATAGGAAGGAAATCCTTAATTTTGAGTTTATTCTAGTATTAATTTCTTTACCATCTTTTGGTTATCATAATTGAAAATCACAAAATAGACTCCCTTTGTTAAAGGAGAAACATCTATCCTTTTAGATGAAGTAGTAGCTTTCCATTCTGTTTCAATATAAACGGTAACACCCAAGGCATTAACGATTTGGAAATTAATCGCTGGTCGATTGCTATTTTCAGTTGTAATCCAAATTTGATCGCTTGCAGGATTTGGGTAAATGAGAATATCGTTTTCGATATTGTTTTGAGCAGTAGAAGTAGTTCCAAAAACAGTTAAAGATTCTTCTACTGTACATCCACTCGCATCTGTGATAATCACTTGATAGGTTCCCATGACTAATCCACTAGCCGTTGGTGTAGTCTGTTGTGTAGCATCATCCCATAAATAGGTATAAGGCGGATTTCCGCCAGAAGGAAATACTTCGGCTACTCCATTCGCATCATTTCCTGTAGCTGAGACAGTTGATTGCGCGGCAATGATTAAAGGATCAGGCATATTGAGTGAATAGGTTGGTGAGATTATTTCACAACCTTCTGCATCTGTAATGGTACAGGTATAAATTCCACCTGAAACTTGCATTAAATCTTCATCTTGATCGCCTGTACTCCATTGATAAGTATAAGGCGGTGTTCCGCCATTGACACTAATATCAAGTGTTCCATTTTCATCTCCAAAACAAACAGGATCAGCACTATTGATTAAATTGACAGCCAAATCTGTATTATTTCCTTCTACAAAATAAGCTGGAGAAATGATATAACAACCTACTGCATCTGTCACGGTACAGAAATAAGTGCCATTGGGTAAGTTATTGATTGGGTTTACTTGTTCAAAATTGCTCCAAGCAAAGGAATAAGGAGCTACTCCCCCATCTACTTGCAAACTTATACTACCATCCGCTGCCCCATTACACGCTGCATTTACGATGGTGGTTTGCATTGATAATTGTTCGGTTGCTTCTTGTATTTCATAAATGGGAGAAATCGTTTCACAAGCATTCGCATCTGTAATCGTCAATTGATACGCTCCACCTGAAAGATTAAACAAGCTTGGCGAATTGATTGGACTCAAATTCCAATTATAGGTATAAGGAGGCGTTCCTCCATTGACTTGTACAAATAGATGTCCATTCGAAGCACTAAAACAGTCTACATCTTGTACATCAATTAATTGAATATTTATTGTTGATTCAGGAGCAGAAATTTCAATGGGTGCACTGATAAATTCACAATCATTTAGATCTGAAATCGTCAGTTGATAAAAGCCTTCTGATAGGTTTTCTAAATTTTCAGTCGTCGAATTATTTGACCATTCATAGGTATAAGGAGCAGTACCACCATTGACTTCAATCGAAATCGCTCCATCATTTTCTTCAAAACAAGAAATATTATTTACATCAATCGTGTTGATGATGATTGGATTCGGTTCTACTAATTCTATTACATTAGAAATAACGACACATCCATTAGCATCTGTAACTGTAACGTCATGTATTCCTCCATTTAAAATTGTCAATTCATCTGTTGTACTCACTAAATCGCGTTCATAACCAGCGCGCCAATTGTACTGATAAGGAGGTGTTCCTCCACTGACTTCCACCATCATTTGTCCGTCCGCGGCTTCATAACAAGTAGGCGATTGAAAATCAATAACACTAACTTCAAAGACACTACTTGGCCCCACTAAGTCTACACCAAATGATAATGTAGCTGTACATCCATTCGCATCTGTGACTGTAGGAATGTAGTTATCATAAGGCACATCAATTAAATTTTGAGTGAAAGTGCCATTGTTCCAAGCGATATTATAAGGAGCTTGTCCCCCATCAATACTTAAAAAGATTGAACCAAAACCAGTACCACAATCATCTATTGCCGTTTGAGGTGTTATAGTAGGACTTGAATAGATATTTATAAAAACTGGAACGCGCTCACTTGAACAAATGCGACTGAAATCAAGGTTTGAATTGGCTTGATTAAAATCATTAATGGCACAATTATAATCTGCCTGAGAATTGGTCTCATTATTTCCTGAAAGCAATAAATTTTGCCCATTACATGGAGTTGCTCCATTTCCATTCCAAGGAAGATTTGATTTGGTATAGGAAATACCATTTATAGTAGGTGAAAATGTATCAATTGTTGAATCTGTCCAATTCCAGAAAATGGCATCTTGAATAACATCATTTTCATCTATTAATAAAACCCATCCTTCTAATGCCGCAAACCAGAGAAAATTTTGTCCCCAAGATAGGGCATCTCTTGTTTGTAGTTCATTGGCTTGAAAAATGCCCAATTCCCAAAAGATAGGATTATAATCATTGATATTTCCAGCAAAACGATTGGCATCACTCAGCACTACTTTCCAATTGGAATAATCGCGCATAGAACCTAAATTTTGAAGCTCTATAGCTGCGCTTGTCGAACCAAATTGGATTTCTGTAATTCGTAAACCTGCATCTATACTAATTCGATCTTCTACATAAAAGGTATCATTTTGAAAAACAGGCGTACTTTGTATCGTTTGCCCAGATGCTAAAATAGTTGAACTTGTTAAATCTTCAAACCAAACATATTCTCCCACAGGAGAAGATAAGGTATTTAAACTAGTTGTCTGCTCTTCACAACTATAAAAAGCAGAGGGAACAATTGGATTTGGCAAAAGAGCATCATCTACTAAACCATTGCAATTTTCGTCTATTCCATTACAATAAATTTCTGTTTGATCTGGATGAATAGCTGCATTGTTATCATCACAATCTAAATTATTGGCAACATAATTTGAAGGAGGCATGGAAGAACAAGAAGTCAGTAGATCATTAGCATCACCAAATCCATCTCCATCATTATCTTTAAAATAAGTGTTATTGGGAAAACCAAGATAGCTAGGGCCAAAAAATTGAAGCTCATCTATCGCAATTTCACCTGTAGGATGGTTAGTACTTGATGCTATAAATCGAAATTGAACCGTTTTTCCGTGATAAGCATTTAAATCAAGATTCGCCGTTCGCCAAGTCGAGCCTTGATTGCTTGATTTTGTCCAAATGGATGTCCAATTCAGTTGATTTTCTACTTTTATTTCTACGGTTAAATCTCCAATTCCATAACCTTGCATATGATAATTGAACCTAAAATGACAGCCACTTAAAGGAGCTTGAATCTCCATACAATTGGACGTTAAAATAGCCGCTTTATTATAACAGGTATTTGGATTCGTTTTGATAGCAAGATAATTTCCATTTCCAGAAACATCTGATTCAGGTCCAGTTTGAGGATGAGATGAAGCTGTTTGCACCAACCAATTCATGCCTTCCTCAGATTCATTTTTCCAATTAGAATTTATAAAACAAGTAGAAGAACAAGCATCTGTACAAGGAATCGCTAGATCAAAATTTTCTTGTATACTGGGAGATTGGGTTGTACAACTTAAATTAAAATAAAGAGGACAAGTCCAGGGTGAAAAACCACCTGAAGGGCATTCTTCTCGAATATAAGCCACATAATCCACTCCCGTTTCTAATGTAGAAAAAGTATAGGTCGATGCAGTTGTTTGGATAAATTGACCACTTCCCTGCGACATTCCCACTTCTAAAATTTCAATTTCGGACAATGTACCTCCTTGTGGTTTGTTCCAAGCAAAAGTAGTAGAAAAGGTATTATTATTTATTAATGTAAAATTAGATGGCGCATCACAAATGAGTTCTTCAAACTGAAGTTCTACGAATTCTAAAGTACCTGTATGGGCAGCTGCATCATCACAAATTTCAAGTTGCCACGTGCCATTGGGATCAATTCCAGTCAAATTATTAAAAGATTCAACTGGATAAAAATCTCCGATAAATGTATTTAATGATGGATCAGAAATAGTAGTTGTATTGAAGCAATAATCTGGGTGAACAAAATTAGATGTTTGGCTACAATCGCCCATTTCGTACTTTCCATAAGGCGGATCAACTGCTGCTCCTCCAATATTCGAGGCTAATTCAATGCGATTTCCATCAGGAGCGACTAATGCAATTGTCAAATCTTGTTCCCAAGGATGATCTATAATAATCGAAATAGCACGAAGACGAATATCTGTATCTAGACGTGTTCCTATTGTAGTAATTGGAATAGAAAAATTAACGGAAGAAGGGCAGTTATTATCTGGTATAGGGAAGGCTAAATCACAGGTTGAAAAGGAAGCAATAGAAAGGGCATTACAAGAGAGTGCAGGACTATTCTTGAGGGTATAATTTGCTGGTTTTTCTTTTGTTGTCCAAGCTAAAAAAAGGGAACTAACGAAAAGAAAAAAAATGCTTTTCAAAACCGTTTTACTCATAGTATCCAAAACATTTGTCATTCTATCAAGTCTATTTTACTTGACTAGGTTTTTGGGGTGGTGTTATGATACTATTTCATGGGTTATAATTTCAAATAATAAAGGTACAAAATCTTAGCTTTGTCACAAAAAGAAGGGCTTACTAATTGTGAACCACATAAAAACACAGTTCACATAGACCATCAATATAGTTCTTCTCCTTAGACTAATCTGAATTTCAAGGGAAGTTTAAAAAGCACTTTAACTGGTTTTCCTCTTTGTAGCCCAGGTTTATAGAGTGGTTCCATTTCACACAATCGTTTTAAAGCCCATAAGGTAGCTTGGTCGCAACCGCTTCCAATATGTCGAATCATAGTAGGATTACGGATTCGTCCTTTTTCATCAATGGTATATTGAATAACATTCATTCCTTCGATACCATTTTCACGAGCAAGAGGAGGATAAAATAGATTTTGATAAATCTCAGTAAGAAAAGTTTTATCGGTACATTTTTTTATGTCTTCGGGGGTGGGTTCATTTTCACAACTTATGAGATAAGGCATATTTTCAACCACTGTGATTATGGTATCAGAAAGAATTTCCTCCACTTTTCGTACGCCTACAAATACATCGTCTTGATATTCTCCTTGTTCTTTGATCGAACCATCTTCATTATAGGAGACAAATACACCATTCTTTTTACCATCAACATAAGTATATTCACTTGATAAATCTCCATTTTCAAAATAGTTGAATTCTTGTCCATTCAATTGCCCTTCTTGATAGGTACATTTTCGCATCAAAGTGCTTGATCCATGATGATAATAGTTCCATGTTCCTTCTCGTAAATTATTCTGATAATTGCCTTCTTCTAATAAAAAGCCTGTTAATGTCCAACTTTTCGATGCGCCCGTTTTTCGAGTTAATCGTTTGGTGGTATACGTATCATAACTCAACAATTCTCGTTTTCCTTCTCGACTATAATATTTGTAAACATACAATCCATCTTTGGTTTGTTCGATACAGGAATATTTATCTGCATAGACTAATGTCGCGCCTTCCTCTAATTTATCTTTATATAAATGATAATATTGATCGTTTCCATAAATGGTTCTTAAAGCTAGAGTATTAGTGGGTAAACAAGCGGTAATTCCCAAACAAAGGAATAATAAAAGAAATAAATATTGAAACAGTAATGTCTTATTCTTTGGCATTCGACGATTCATATTTTAAAGGATAAACTATCTTTTTGTAAAACGGAAAAAAGCATTCCAAATTTTAAAAAATGAAATCATCATGCCTCATCTTTTGGACACATAAATAGATGATAATACTAATCATGGGACGATTCAGAATCGTCCTATGATTAGCTTGTAAATTGATTCTTTCATTAAAACTGACTCCCTTCTCCTTCTTTTTGGTCGTCATTTCTAATCTTGCTATTTCGTTTTCCGCCTTTGAAATCTAATTTTCCAAAACGATAGCTAAATTTTATACCAAAAGATCGAAACGGAATGGTAAAATCACTAATTTGGTAAAAACCTGGGCCTTCTAAAGTCGATGGAAAACTTTTATCTCGTTGGAAAGGCTCAATAATGCTAATCCCTAAACTAGCACGTTTGTCAAATAATTCTTTGGAAGCTCCAAAACTAATCATCGAAAAAGTAGGCGTTGATCCTTGAACGGTTAAACGTGGAGAACGATAAAAACCAAAAGCTTCTGCTTTTAATCCCTTTCCAAAATCATAAGAAGAACTCAAAAATCCATTCCAGTTCATGGTCTGGCGACTAAGCGATTCTCCATTCAAATTTCCAGAAACATCATAGGTGAAAACATCTACATTTCCTCGAATCGTCCACTTTTTAAATAAAGTGAAAGAGGTAAAGAAATTAAATCCATAGGAATTATTCGTCCCAATATTTTGGAAACTCGTCTGTGAAACACCTGCGTCATCTACCGTTAAGAAACTCTCAATAACATCTTCGGTGAGATTATAATACAAAGACGCATTGAAGACAACGCCTTTGACAAAAGTATTGTAATTCACTTCATATTTTTGGGTAATTTCAGGATTTAAGAAAGGATTTCCATAAACAATATTGCGCTCGTCAGTATTATTGGTAAATGGATTAACATAAAACAAACTGGGGCGTTGAATTCGCTTGGTATAACTCAATTTGATCGAAGAGAATCCCTTTAATTTTCGTGTTAAAATAAAACTAGGTAGAATATTATCATAACTATTCTCGAAAGGTGCTGTATCTCCACTATTGAATTCTCCACTAATAGCCGTATTCTCATAACGCGCGCCTGCTACAGCGCCCCATTTGTCTTCTTTGTCCAACGAGAAGGTCATGGAAGCATATCCAGCATACACATCTTGGTCATAAGTGAAGATGTCCGTCGCAAGAGAATTGACGACAAATTGCTGTAAGGAAAAGTCATAATCTTGCAAACTATAATCACTATTGATTCGTCTTAAAACGCCTTTCGCACCAATTTCTAATTTGGCTTTTTTACTAAATGGATGCACATAATCGGTTTGTATAGTATATTCATAATTACGTCCATCATTGGTATTCATTTGTTCTTGTCGCAATAAAGCATCATCTAAGGCTTGTTGTTTTTCATCATCTTGGTCGGAAAGATTGGTATTTAGTTGAAACGCAAGCGTGAATTCTTGTTCTGGTTTTTTAAAGGTCTTTTTATAATCAGTAGTCCAATCCAAACCATTATTTAGGGTTTTTCCATTTGTATTTCGATCAAATAATTGATTGATGTTAAATAAAGGATCATTGAAAGCTACAGTTGTTACACCATCTCTAAAATTATTAAACCCATTGGCGCGTAGGCTCATGTTAATACTATTATAAGCATTGAAATCATAAAATGCCCCTGCATTTCCACTGTATCCAATAATATTATTGGAATAAACGCCTCCTTGATCCAATACCCGAATAGAGCCATCTGACAAATAATCTTCTCGATAAAAATTATAGGTTCCGTCTCTAGGCCAAGAGAAAAAAGTATATCCGCCAGCATTAAACCCAAAACGACCTTTGGCAGCATTAATACTCAAACCTGCATTATTTTGGCGGGTTCCAATGGATGAATTTATAGAACCACTAAAGCCTTCAACGGTTTTCTTTTTAGTGATGATATTTACGATTCCAGCACTTCCTTCTCCATCATATTTTGCGGTTGGAGTGGTGATAACTTCCACTTTTTTAATCTGTTCCGCAGGAATGGCTTTGAGGGCATCTGCCACACTATTTGCAAACAAGCCAGAGGTTTTACCATTCAAAAGAATACGAATATTTTGAGAACCACGAAGGGTCACATTTCCTTCTAAATCAACCGATAAAAGGGGTACTTTACGTAATACATCTGCTGCATTTCCGCCTACATTGGTTGCATCTTTTTCTGCATTGAAGACGATTTTATCAATTCGATTTTCGATGAGTGAAGCTTCGGCGGTGACTTCTGCTCCTTCAATTTGTATGGCTTGTTCTGCAATGGTGATTACTTCTAAATCCTCATCAGGTTTTTCTGGCGAGAGCTTAATTTTTTTGATGACTTTATCTTCATATCCCATGATAGAAAGCTGGACATCATAAGTACCTTTCACGACATCAACAAGACTAAAACGTCCTTTTTCATCGGTCAAAACGCCTTGAATTTCTTTACCAAAATCACTATCTAACAGAATAGCTGTTGCAAATTCGATGGGTTCTTTGGTTTCTTCATCAATGAGTTGTCCTGTAATTTTTCCTTTGATAGTCGTTTTTGTATTTCCTCCCCAATTACCACCTCCGCCACCTTGTCCGCCACCAAATTGTGCCGATAAGCTTATGGTCCATAAAAAAGCTAAGAAAAAGAGTAGATTTTTTTTCATGTCGAGTTGATTTTATCCAATTTTGAGTCAAACTTATCTTGTTTAACCATAGTATAAAGACAAAAATCGACAAAAGGTTCTATCTTAAAGACAAGTAATTTAAATATGGAAAATAAAACTAAAAAAGAGTATGTATTATTTTTTAATATTTGAGTTTATACCAACTCTCCTTTTCCTTCTCGAATAATTTCAACTTCTCCTGAAGTACAATCCACTATAGTAGAAGGTACATTTGATCCTGTACCGCCATCAATTACAAGATTTACTTCATGCTGAAAGTCTTCATAAATTTCCCAAGGTTCGCTTACATATTCTAGGATTTCGTCATCCGATTTAAGGGAAAGTGACAAGATAGGACGATCCAATTCATTGATGATAGCAAGAGGAATAGGATGATCTGGAATACGAATACCAATGGTTTTTTTCCGATTTTTAAAAAGTTTTGGAACGCTATTATTGGCATTCAAGATAAAAGTAAATGGACCTGGAAGATTTCGTTTAAGGAGTTTAAAAATGGTATTATCTATTTGTTTGGCGTATGCAGCGAGTTGACTAATATCACTACAAATGAATGTTAAATTTGCTTTGGCAGGATTTATTTTTCGGATACGACAGACTTTGTCAACAGCTTTTTGATTAAATATATCACACCCAATACCGTAAACAGTATCAGTTGGATAAATGATAACTCCGCCTTTTTCAAGGATGCCAACCACTTGTTTAATTTTTCGAGGAGATGGGTTTTCAGGATGAATTTCTAAGATCATCTTTAAATGTAATATTTTTAATTCAAGTTGCTGATAATTCATTATTAAGCTTCATGCGTCATATTTTGATTAAAAACTTGCCTTTTAGGCTGTTTTTCTCAAAATTCTCCTTACGAACCTTAAATCATCCGCAACTTAGGTTATTTTTAATACAAAAATGAAAACGGGCTAAAATAAGAAGACTTATTCTAACCCGAATTTGTTTAAATTACAGGCTTATGGTAATGAAACAAAATTACACCCCGTAATTTTTTAGGTCTCATTACCTTTATAAGTTTAAAGATAATAAATCATTTTTAAATCCTTAGTTTATACGACTTTATCTGCACAAGAAGAAGAGGCAAAGGCATCTGGCTTGGCTTTGAAAACAAAGCCCATTCCAAGGATATAGCCCATGGCTTCTCGAAGTGCCGTATTTGATTGAAAATGCGGATCAGTATTAATATCTGCATGTACTTCAAGTGCAACATCGTATAAATCTAATAGATCACAAAGATGATATGCGATTTCTACAGATTTGCCCACTTCAAGAATCATTCGTTCACGAATACTCATTTTCTTTTCCATCTTGTCGTTGCAGATGTACATAAATCCGCCTTTTTTCTCGCGTAAGAAAACAATTACCGTTGCAAACTCCACTACTTTTCCGCGTACTTGAGAATCTGTACCAATACAAACTTTCAATTTATATCCGTCATTAATTTCTCGCTCCAGCGTCTTTTCTACGGCATCTAAAATTGGTAGTTCAATGGCTTGTCCATTTAGTCTTCTCCATTTTTTTTGGTGCATGACACAAAATTTTTTAAGGTATTTTTCTTAAAAATAAGAAATATAAATATGCAAAGCGAGTAAATATTAGAATTAAATATTTATTATCGGCTGCTTTACATTATATTAACCTCAAAAAAGATAAAAATAGTTCCATTGATTTAATTAGCCAATCACAATGTTTCTTGCATTTATTTTATATAGTAGTATATTTTCGGTTTCATCTTTTATTATTTGGAATAAAAACAGTATTTTATTTGTTATTTTATTCTTTTTACAGTATATTTAAAATATCGTTTAACCAATCAAATCCCATTACCTATGATGAATGAAGCCGTTTCTACTATCATGAGCACTGATTTGACCACTTTAGATGTAGGTGATAAACTCACTAAAGCTGAACAAATTCTGCTTCATCAGCGTACACACCACCTTCCTATTACTGAAAAAGGTATGCTGAAAGGACTATTAACCACACATGATCTGTATCGAATAAAAAATTCAGGGATTAATTTTTATGCTACTAGCGTTGCCGATGTAATGACGTGCCGAGTAGCTACTCTTGATCCGAGTGCAAAAGTAGGCACTGCTGTAGAATTACTTTTAGAAAATTTGTTTAACGCTATTCCTATCGTAAAAGATGGAAAATTAATGGGGATAGTTACTTCATTTGATCTTTTAAAATATAGTTATAACAAAGAATATCCTAATAGCTGGTGGCTCCAAAAAACCTATACTGCTCCTAGAAGAGCCACCATGACGAATTAGCACAATATTCCAATTTCCTCCACTTTGTAATACCCAAATGTATTATAAGTTCCTGCTGTCGATTCTCCCTCCTTCGCAGCAGGATTTTTTATTTGATTAATTTTTCAATGTAGTTATTTCCATCTGCTATAATTTTGATAAAATATATTCCTTTATTCAAATGAGTTGTAGAAATGGCAGTAGTACCCTTTATATTTTCTTGGGATTGCACTAAACGTCCATTTACATCAAATAATTGATACTGATAATTGGTAGAAATTCCTTCAATTGTAAGTTCATTTCGAAATGGATTAGGGAAAATTTTTCCATTGATAGCACTAATATGACTTGTACTAAGTGTACAATCAAATGCAGGATTTATCGCTATGTTTATAGAAAAAGAAGAAGTACAAGTTGTTTCTAAATCTATTACTTCTAAGGTATACTCGCCTGATTCTTGAGCACACCAAGATGAAGTAATACCTTCTTCTAAAGGAGTATTATCAAAATACCATTGTAAACTATAATTTTCGGGTAAAACAACCGTGTCGATGAGATCCAATTGATTATTGGTATTAATAAAAACAGGTGCTTGTGGTAAATCAATCCAACTAATAGCAACAGCTTCTGAAATAGCAACGCAGCCATTTTCATTTATAGATTCTATCCAATAATTCCCCGTTTCAGTTACTAATAAATCATTGGAAGTGACTCCTTCTAACTTTAGACTATCTCGATACCATTGGATTTGGTCATTGGTATTGGCAAATAAAATAGTAGAATCTCCTGCACAAAATGTAGTTTCCCCATCCACTAGAATTTCACTTGGAATGGCATTAGGATAAACCACCACAGAATCAGTAGATTGAATCGTATCTACAGGATGTAAAATAAGAAATTCTAGAGTTAAATCGCCATTCGTAATTGAACCACTCGTTTCCCGATTAAAATTAATCACACCACATTCATCATCAGCAAAACCCAATCCGCTATCTTCATCAAATACTTCTATCGTATAATTTCCTTCGTCCATTAAAATATCTAAATTAAACGCCAAAGGAGGAGCTACATCTTCTTGAAAATCACTCGTATAAATCGTCGTCCCGTTTTGATTTAAAATATTGATATACAATTCTGGCGAACCATCCGTAATAAATGGAATAGCTAAATCATCACAACTCGCAGATTGAACTGTAACTTGTGCTAAAATATACCCCACTGTATCAATAATAGCTTCATATTGAATGGGATACACGCCTGCTTCTGTATAAACTTGAGAAGGTGGATTTTCATCAGTGGAATTTAATCCATTCCCAAAATCCCAGGAGTATGAATAGCCTTCTTGTCCAGTACTAGGCACTTGATTGACAAAAGAGGCTTCTAATTCGCCGCAAGCAGTAGCATTGACAATACTAAATCCTTCTGTATTGGAAACAGGAGGTTCTATGGTCATATAAATTTGAAAGCTAGTGGTTTGTTTTATAATGGCAATAGTCGCTTCTACCGTTACATCTATTGTAAATGTGCCTGTTACCAAAGGCGTGCCTGTTAAAAGCATACAACCATCTGGATTGGTATTGGGAAAATACGTTGCTTGATCGGTTTCCCAATTTAAACCAACAGGCAAATTATTTAAAGATAAAACTTCTAATTCATCAATTGGAATTCCTGGCGGAATGTCTGGATTAGTAGCAGCAACAGGATCAGTTGTTTTAGGTAATCGAAAACTGATCGCTTGTTCATAATAAGTATTTTTAATTCCTACAGGAATACTATCCAAATAAATAGTATCTGTTGCCAACCCAAGGGGTAATTCATAAGTGCAAATCTGAGCTTTTGCATCTATTTGAATCATTAAAAAAGCTAAAAAAGAAAAAATTAAAGGGTATAATTTTCGCATAATCGGGGGGAAATTAAAACGCTTGATCGAGATCATTGATCCCCATCAAGCGTGTGTTTTTAAAAGATTATTTTTATTAAATATAGGACAAGATCATTACAAAGGAAACTAGTCGAATATTATATTATGATAAATAATTTTGTCCTTTGTCTAAATTATTCTTATTTACTCACTACCATTCGTTTAGTCAAAGCCTGTCCATTTTTTTGAAGGCTATAAATATAAATGCCTGAAACTAAATTCGTTGCATCGAAATCAATCGTGTTAGCTCCTTCAAATAAATTGACTTGTTCCGTATGAATTTCTTTACCAAAAACATCATAAACCACAAATCGAACTTCTTGATTAAGACCAGATTCAATTTCAATAGTTGTGAAATCACCAAATGGATTTGGTACATTACGCATGCCTACGCTGCTTAGTATATCATTGGTATTAGTGGTAGACACAAAGCAATTCATGGAACTTTCTTCTTCCAGCACTAAATCATATGATCCAGGGAACAAGGTACCGGGATAAGATTCCATGATTGTACCGATTACTGTTTCGGCTGTTAATTCTAAAGCAAGTGGATATGTACCAATATCATTAGTAGCATCAGCCATACCATATAAAATGACACATCCTTGTGAGTTCGCTTCAAATTCGCAAGTGGGAGGATTACAAGCATACGTAATACCACTCGGAAGTCCCATAACGCCATCGGTAGCAGGGATAGACACTTTAATTAATCCGACATTAAAGCCATTAAATTCAATTGTTTCAGGAATAACAGCAGTAAGCAAAAATTCATAAGGCTTATTGATACAAGCACTAGTAGTGATTCCTCCCATCATAGTGGTAGAATCATAAGGAACTGGATAAACTCCAAAAGTAGAGTCTGCATACAAAGAATCAGGCATGCAAGTCCCAAATTGTGCAGATGCAGAAAAATTAAAGGCTATAGCGAATAATGTAAAAAGTAATACTTTTCTCATACAAAAAGATTTGATTTTTTAAATTGTATTAATTGTTATAGAGTTTTAATTATTGAAATAGAAATTGATTAAATCAATTTCACTTCAAAATTAAACTAATTTTTTGTAAGCTTTAAACACTGTATGTTTAAAAAAAGCGATAGGTGTATAAGGTGTGTAGATATGTTCTTTAGGCAAGTTAGGAAATATTGCACGAAAATAACGAAATAAAATCGTGGATTGTTGCGCTTCATGCAAAAATGCCTCATTTTTGGGGCTTCAAATGATAAAAATCTTCTATTTATGGCTGGAAATACCTTCGGTACTCTTTTTAAAATCAGCACCTTTGGCGAATCACATGGTAAAGGAATTGGTGTAGTAATAGATGGATGTCCTGCTGGATTAACTGTAAATGAAGCTTTTCTTCAAAATGAATTAGCACGACGTCGCCCTGGACAATCCAAAATCGTCACCCAACGAAAAGAAGCGGATCAAGCCGAAATTCAATCAGGTGTTTTTGAAGGAAAAACAACAGGCACACCTATTTCCATTTATATCAAAAATGGAGATGCACGTTCTAAAGATTATAGTCATATCGCCGATAAATTTCGTCCCTCCCATGCGGATTATACCTATCATCAAAAATATGGATTACGCGATTATCGTGGTGGTGGACGTTCTTCCGCAAGGGAAACAGCAGCACGGGTTGCAGCAGGAGCTTTTGCTAAATTATTTCTTAAAGAAAATGGCATACAAGTCACTGCTTATGTCAGTCAAGTGGGACATTTAAAAACAGAAAAAAAATACCAAGATTTAGATTTTTCAAAAATTGAAACCACTCCCATTCGTTGTCCAGATATAGAAATGGCAGAAGAAATGATTGCACATATTAAAGATATTCGTAAACAAGGTGATACCATTGGTGGTGTTGTCAATGCTGTGATTCAAGGTTGTCCAGTAGGATTAGGCAATCCTGCTTTTGATAAACTACATGCGGATTTGGCGAAAGCCATGTTGAGCATCAATGCTTGTAAAGGATTTGAATATGGTTCTGGGTTTGAAGGCGTGAGAATGCGTGGTTCAGAACACAATGATGCTTTTATAAAAGATGGTGATTCAATAATTACCACTACCAATCATTCAGGCGGCATACAAGGCGGTATTTCTAATGGAATGGACATTTATTTTCGAGTCGCTTTTAAACCTGTCGCAACTATTGTACAAGATCAAGACTCTTTGAATGAGGCTGGAGATGCTGTAAAAGTAGCAGGTAAAGGGAGACACGATCCTTGCGTAGTTCCTAGAGCTGTTCCTATAGTAGAAGCGATGGCAGCTTTAGTTATTGCGGATCATTTATTGCTGCAACGTGCAATTCAATTATAAAAAAGAAATTTAATTCTGCCTTCTCATCTACTGGGAAGGCTTTTTTTGTTTAAATCCTAAGGTATTTCTTTATAAAACCCTATTTTCGCAGCTTAAATTGGAACTAATTAAAGCTAAAATTAGTATTCATCAAAAAAGAAATTCAAAACACTTAAATAAATGGAATACAATCCAAGAGACATCGAGAAAAAGTGGAAAAAATACTGGCAGGAGAATCAAACCTATAAAGTCAGTAATGATAGTGATAAACCCAAATATTATGTACTAGACATGTTTCCTTATCCCTCAGGGGCTGGCTTGCATGTGGGGCATCCACTTGGTTACATTGCATCCGATATCTTTGCTCGATATAAGCGATTAAAAGGATTCAATGTCTTACACCCAATGGGGTATGATGCCTTTGGTCTTCCAGCAGAACAATATGCCATTCAAACAGGCGTGCATCCTGCAAAATCGACAGATGATAATATCGGTCGCTATAGAGATCAATTGGATAATCTTGGATTTAGTTTTGATTGGAGTCGTGAGGTTCGTACTTGTGATCCAAAATATTACAAATGGACCCAGTGGATTTTCACGGAATTATTTCATCATTATTACGATCAATCTGCTAATAAAGCCATCCCTATTTCAAATTTGGTAAGCACTTTTGAAAAAGAAGGAAATGTAACGACCAAAGCAGCTACTACACAAGAAGAAACTTTTAGTGCAGCGGATTGGAAAGCCTTTTCAAAAGCAGAAAAAGAAGATACTTTAATGCGCTATCGCTTAGCCTATCGTGAGATTGGCTATGTGAATTGGTGTGAAGCTTTGGGTACTGTTTTAGCTAATGATCAAGTAAAAGATGGCGTTTCTGAGCGCGGCGGTTATCCTGTTGTCCAAAAAGCCATGCCACAGTGGAATTTACGTACCACTGCCTATGCCGAACGTCTTTTAGATGGCTTAGAAACGATTGATTGGTCGTCTTCTTTAAAAACAATTCAACGAAATTGGATTGGTCGTTCAGAAGGTGCACAATTGTTTTTTGATGTAGATGGCTTAGCCGAAAAAATTGAAATTTATACCACTCGTCCTGATACCATCTTTGGGGCAACTTACATGGTCTTAGCCCCTGAACATCCTTTGGTAGAACAATTAACGACAGAGGGACAAGCAGATGCAATGGACAAATATTTGTCTTATGTGAAATCTCGTTCTGAGTTAGATCGTATGGCAGATAAACAAGTAACGGGAGAATTTACAGGGGCGTATGCCATTAATCCATTTACCAATACAAAAATTCCAATTTGGGTAGCTGAATATGTCTTGATTGGTTATGGTACTGGTGCAATTATGGCAGTTCCAAGTGATGATGATCGAGATAAGGTTTTCGCGGAGAAATTTGGTTTAGAAATCATAGATGTAGTTGATAAGACGGATTATCCTGGAGCTACCTTGAGTGATAAAGTCGGTAAAATGATCAATTCCGATTTTATTAATGGAATGGAAGTTCCTGATGCCATCACGGAAGTTTGTAAACGTGTAGAAGCAATGGGCATTGGTACTGCAAAAGTCAATTATAAATTACGAGATGCTGGTTTTAGTCGTCAGCGTTATTGGGGAGAACCCTTCCCTATCGTGTATGCAGAAGATGGAACAGCGGAAATGTTGCCTTTAGAAGAATTGCCTTTGGAATTACCTGAAACGGATGATTTCAAACCAGGACAAGGTGGGCAATCGCCTTTATCTCGTTTGTCGGATTGGGTCAATTCAAAAGATGGTTATACACGTGAAACCGATACCATGCCAGCTGTGGCAGGTTCGTCTTGGTATTTCTTACGTTATATGGACCCTCATAATGACGATGCTTTTGCAAGTCAGGATGCAGTCAATTATTGGCAAGATGTCGATTTGTATGTGGGAGGATCAGAGCATGCAGTGGCGCATTTGATGTATTCTCGTTTTTGGCATAAATTCTTATATGACAAAGGATTAGTTCCTACACAAGAGCCCTTTAAGAAATTGATCAATCAAGGGATGATTCAAGGCGTGATTGAATTTATCTATTTGTTGAAAGATATTCAAGACGGCGTTAATCACTTTATTTGTGCTGAATTAGCTAAAAAAAGAGGCATCACCAATTTTGCTAGAATACCTGTTTATATTGGCTACGTTTCTAATTATGGTGCTGCCAATTCTCATTTAACGCAAGAAGGCATTAAGCAATTTATTGAATGGCGACCAGAATTTAAAAATGCGAAATTTGAATGTCCAAACGGTATTTTCCAAAATGGAACATTCACGCCGAATGGCGATGCTATGGATAGTCAACTAATTACACAATCAGAAGTGGGCAAAATGTCCAAACGTTATTTTAATGTAGTAAATCCTGATGATGTAGTAGAGGAATACGGTGCCGATTGTTTCCGTTTATTTGAAATGTTCTTAGGCCCAATCCAACAATCGAAGCCTTGGGATACCCAAAGTATCGGAGGTGTTTCTCGTTTCTTAAAACGATTTTGGAGTTTGTTTTATAATCAGGATGGAAAGTATTTAGTGAATGATGAAGCTCCTTCTAAAGATGAATTAAAAGCCTTACATCAAACCATTAAAAAAGTAGCCGAAAATATTGAACGCTTTTCTTTTAATACTTGTGTGAGTGAGTTTATGATCTGTGTAAACAAAATGATCGAGTATAAGTGTAATAAACGTGCTATTTTAGAAAATTTAGTCATTTTAGTTGCTCCTTTTGCTCCGCACATGACGGAAGAATTGTGGCATCAGTTAGGACATGAAACGAGCGTACACGATGCGTCTTATCCAGATTATAAGGAGGAGTATTTAAAAGAAGATTCTGTTAAATATCCAATCAGTGTCAATGGCAAAAAACGGGCGCTAGTCGATTTCCCTGCTGATTTCACCAAAGAACAATTGGAAAAAGAAGCCTTAGCCAACGAAACCATCATTAAATGGACGGAAGGTAAAACCGTTCGAAAAGTAATTGTTGTACCGAATCGTATGATTAATATTGTGGTTGGATAATATAGTCGTGCTACGAGTTTTTTTGTTAGAACTATAACTCTTTTTAAAGTAATCTATTCATTACGTCTCGTGGCACGACTACTTTTTTTATAAATCTTCTATTATGGCTCAAAAATTCACTCATCTCGATAAAGACGACAATCCAAACATGGTAGACGTTGGTGCAAAAAAAGTGACCAAACGTACCGCCACCGCACAAGCCATCGTCCAAGTATCTGATGAGATATTAAGTCATTTAGAAGGAAAAGAAATCACCACTAAAAAAGGCCCAGTTTTTCAAACTGCCATTTTAGCGGGTATCATGGGGGCCAAAAAGACAAGTGAATTAATTCCTCTTTGTCATCCTTTGGGTTTGGATAATTGTAAAGTCAAAATAGGTATTACCGATCAAAAAGAAATTCAAATTCTTTGTACCGCCTCCCTCACTGCTAAAACGGGTGTAGAAATGGAAGCCCTTACAGGCGCATCTGTTGCCGCCCTCACCATCTATGATATGTGCAAAGCTTTTTCGCATCATATTATCATCAAAGAAATTAAATTGATGGAAAAAACGGGTGGAAAGAAAGATTTCAGGCGAGCAAGTCTAGCTACAGATTAGGCTAATTGGGCTGATTCTTAGAAAATACTAATCTTTGCTTTGGAGGCTTACCAACACTTATTTCAACACCTCCAAATAAGCGTTTTGGAGTGTTTTTTTGTTTCATTATGCATTCTTCTTTTGTCAAACGCCGCCCTTTTTCAAAATCAAAACAATAGGTATATTTTATCTCTTCCAACACCAAATAATCAGGAGTAACATTTATGACTTCATAGACCATTTTTCTATAGGATTCTATACCTGCAAGCGTCACCATAGTTCCAATCACAATCATGTTGGAGTTTTGAAAATACTGTACATCAAAATCAGAATATCTATCTTCATCATAACCAAAATGAAAAGGTGTAATATGCACTTGGTTGGATTCAAAAGTCCATTCTTTACCCAATTGTCCTAAATAGAATTCATTCACTCGCTTCCGTTTTACAGCAAAAGTATTAACATAATGCCATTCTCCCACCTTCTGGATCTCATTAACCCAATTGGAAGTAATCTTCCCTTCTTTATTGAGAATAATTTCTTTAAGACTTTGGGCAAAACAATTGACTCCAGCAATTGAAAAAAAAAGGATACATATAAACATTCGTATATTCATACCTCTTTAAACGGGAGAACATCTAATATATTTCAAGTCTTATGTCTTACGTTTCTTCTTCTTCGCTGCTGGAAATAGAACATTATTCAAAATCAAACGATACCCTGGGGAATTGGGGTGTAAATTTAAATCTGTTTCTGGATCATTTACAAAATGACGATAATCTTCTGGATCATGCCCACCATAAAAAGAAAAGAAACCTTGTTCTACTGGGCTATGCAAGTAACGCACCTCCCCTGCGGGTTTATTTTCTCCTAAAATAAGGACGTTTGATTTAATGTTTTTCTTCATAAAAGCAGTCGTCTGTCCCATAAATCCTTTTACCGTACGGGTATGATTTTGAGTGAGCATGGTGGGAACTGGATCCCATTTTGCTGAAAAATCAAAAAGGGTAAAATAATCTGTTTCAGGATTTACTTTACGTCCTGTGATAGGCCCTGAATCAATGGTAGAATACTCATAAGTCATCGGATTTTTCACCAATTCAAAATCTTTAAACGCAAAGGTCTGGGAAAAATCCAACTTAGATTGTGCTGTTGGATCTTGTGGATCGCCATCATACATATGATCGCAAATATCCACTCCTTGTGCAGCCAAAGCAATATCATAGGTATCAGTCGCAGAACACATCGCAAACATAAAGCCACCTCCTACGACATATTCTTGTATTCTCTTCACCACCGCTAATTTTAGTTGAGAAACTTTAGCGAAACCCAATTCTGTGGCTAATTCTTCTAAGCGTCTTTTATGCTCTTTGTACCAAGGCTGATTGTGATGCGAACGATAAAACCGTCCATATTGTCCAGTAAAATCTTCATGATGTAAATGCAACCAATCATATTCCGCTAGTTTATCTCCCAAAACATCTTTATCATATACAACATCATAAGGAATTTCAGCATACGCTAAAACCATCGTCACGGCATCATCCCAAGGTTGAATCTTTTCACCTCGTGCAGAAACATCTGGTGTATAAACCGCAATCTTTGGAGCTACTTCTAATTTAACGACTTCTTGATTGACTTCTGGGTCAGCGATATCCGTTCGTATTTTTGCGAAAGCTGCATCAGGAATGATTTCAAAACTAACATTTCGAATAATGCATTCTCGTTCGAAAACACGATTGTGCTGGAAGGCAAAACTTCCTCCTCTATAATTTAATAACCAATAGGCTTCTCCACCATTTTCCAATATCCAGAAAGTGATACCATAGGATTTAAGATGGTTTTTTTGATCCTCATCCATAGGTAAAATCATATAAGCGGCGTTTGCACTACATGCTAAACCTATAAAACAGATCAAAGTAAATATGTACTTCTTCATTTCTATCAATTTAAGTTATAATGAATAACACTTTTCTTTTAACGAAGTTTTTTTGAAAAGGATTGCAAATAAAATCTTAAATCATTTAACATTTTCACACAAAACCAAATTGCCTATTCATTTTTTTATATTAAAAACGTAATTTTGTAATTGAGAGAGTAAAATATAGAAATAATATGCAGTTAAATGAAGACCTTTTAGAGGAACGTTTCATAAAGGTTGACCCAAATCAATCTCCTGTCCGTCTGGATAAGTTTCTGATGGATCGAATCGAAAAAGTATCTCGAAATAAAATCCAAAATGCCATTCGGTTTGGAACGATTCGAGTAAATTCAAAAGAGGTTAAACCAAATTTTAAAATTCGACCCGGTCAAGAAATTTCTATCGTCCTTCCAAAACCTTTGGGAAGTGACCAAGCCGTCTTACCTGAAAATATACCTATCGATATTCGATATGAAGATGATTATTTGATGATTATCCATAAGCCACCAGGTTTAGTCGTGCATCCTGGAATTGGGAATTATACAGGTACTTTAATCAATGCTTTGGCATATTATTATGAGCAAAGCAATCAAGAAGAAGCTTTTATTAGCGAACGAGCGGGTTTAGTGCATCGTATTGATAAGAATACTTCTGGATTGATGGTAGTTGCTAAAACAGATGAAGCCTTAACGGGTCTTGCTAAACAGTTTTTCAATCACAGTATAGAGCGAAAATATGAGGCGATCGTCTGGGGAAATTTTGATGAACCCTCTGGAACAATTACAGGAAATATTGGACGAAATCCGCACAATCGCCTTCAAATGTTTGTCCATGAAGATGAAACTAAAGGAAAACATGCGGTGACGCATTATAAGGTCTTAGAAGATCTCTATTATGTGAGTTTAGTAGAGTGTCAATTAGAAACAGGACGTACTCATCAAATTCGTGTCCACATGCGTTACACAGGACATCATGTATTTAATGATGACCGATATGGAGGCGATCGAGTTCGTAAAGGTACTGTCTTTTCTAAATATAAAAGCTTTGTGGAAAATACGTTTAAAGTAATTCCACGTCATGCTTTACATGCTAAAAGTTTAGGTTTTATTCATCCAATTACAAAGGAGAAAATGCACTTTGAAGCTCCACAACCTGATGACTTTCGGGAATGTTTAGAACGCTGGCGACATTATGTCAAAACTCGAAAAGAATTAGTATGACAGTAGAGCAGGTCGTTCAAAAATGGATCGAGCAGTTTATTATTAAACATAATCTTTGTCCCTTTGCAAAAGTTCCTTTCCAGAAAGATCGAATTCGCTATGTTGTATTTGAAGGTAAACAACTAGAACAAGCTGGACAAATCGTTCATCAAGAACTATTACTACTTGGAACGACCTCTACTTCTTTTGAGACTAGCCTTCTTATCTTTCCTAATATTTTAGAAGATTTTGAAGATTATCTTGATTTTTTAGCTTGGGCTAATGAAGTTTTAACTGTTTTAAAACTAGAAGGTGTACTCCAACTAGCTAGTTTTCATCCTGACTATCAATTTGAGGGTACGCAAAAAATGGAGGCACAAAATTATACCAATCGTTCTCCTTATCCTATCTTGCATTTATTAAAAGAAGAACAAGTAGAATTTGCCGTCAAGGCATTTCCCAATACACAAAAAATCCCCGAGCAAAATATCCAAACCATGGATAAATTGGGAACAGCACAACTTCAACAAATTTGGCATTCGTTTTTTAAAGACTAAGCATGCAATTAAGTGATAGAATACGAGTTTTAGTCCAATTAGGACAACATCTGACAAAAGGAGATGAATATCTGGATGCTTTGATTCACCGCACGGCTCATAATAATCCTTGGTTCACTAAAGAAAATTATCAGTTATCCATTCAACACATCATAGAACATTATCTTAAGGAAGACCATTTATCAAACTGGATTGCAGCTTATGATTTTTCAACTACAAATCTTCAAAAAAAAGTAGGTTTAATCGTACAAGAAGCTATTCCTTTAAGTAGTTTCAGAGATGTGATGGCTATTTTTTTATCGGGTCATCATGCGCAGATCAAATTAGATCAAAATGATTTCTACGTTTTACCTTATTTGATTCAAATACTGAATGATTATCTTCCAGAAACAAAATCGTATTTCAGTCTTGTCCAACAATTGAAGCAATTTGATGCAGTGGTCACTAGTGAATATCTGGAAAATGTAGCTTTATTCGAACAATACTTTAAAAAAGTCCCCAATTTAATTCGTAAACCCAATTTTACCATTGCCATTTTGGATGGAACAGAAGCTAAAGATGAACTGGATAAATTGAGCGATGACATTTTGCTTTATTTTGGATTGGGCAATCAGTCTGTGTCTAAAATCTACGTGCCAAAATCCTATGATTTTGAGCCCTTATTAGAAGTTATCCATGAAAAATACAAGCAAGTCGTTTTACATTCGAAGTATAAAAATAATTTTGACTACAACTATTCGCTACAAATTCTGAATAAAATGAATTTTCAAGCCAATGGTTGTATCATGCTGTTAGAAGATCCTCAATTGGTATCGAGAATTGCTACTTTGCATTATGAATATTATACTGATTTGGACACTTTAAAAAATGAATTACAAGAACAATTTTCGAGTATTAAAAATATTGTCAGTTTACACGCTTTTGATGAAAAATGTATTCCTTTTGGTACAAGTCAATTTCCAAAACTAGAAGACAAAGCCGTTTTAGAATTTTTGAATGCACTTTAAACAACATTTCAAACTTTTGGGTTAAAAAGCTGTTAAATTTCTACTTTCAGTAACTTCTATCTTATAAATTTTGTCTTAAGCAAGGGGAATCAATTATTTGGGCAAAAATTTTGAGATCAATAAAAAAGCTGAAATAGCGACAGAATGAAGCCTGCCCGACACCGATTAAATTAAAAACGGCAGGCGGGCGTTTGAAGCTTTATTTTGATCTCTTTCGAGAAAATTTTCTGCACAGATAATCCCCTAGGACTACTTAATAATAAATCAATACCACTTTATTTGAAGCATCCAAGCAACATACTATCAAAAATGAATCAACTGGGAAAAGAAGGGCGAGCGTTCTTTTTCTTACTTGATTTTGATTTAAAACAGCCTATCATTTTACCCCTCGATGAAATTAACACACAAGAAATCAAGTATTCCATCAATGGTAACACCAATGTCAATCATCAAGATAAACCACTGATTCCCATAAAATTAACTTATAACCCTATTCCTTTTAAAACGTATAAAAAAGCCTTTGAGGGCGTTCAAAAAGCCTTGCGTTTTGGCAATTCTTATTTAACCAATCTTACCTTTCCCACGCCTATTCAAATGAATTGTTCGCTGGAAGAAGTTTTTCATCAAACCCAAGCGCGGTATAAGATTTGGCTCAAGGATCAATTTGTTTGTTTTTCACCTGAAATTTTCGTCCAAATTAAAAATGGGATCATTTCTTCCAATCCAATGAAGGGAACGATTAATGCCCTCTTACCAAATGCAGCAGTTCAACTACTAGACAACCAAAAAGAACTCGCTGAACATCATACCATTGTTGATTTAATTCGCAATGACTTAAATCGAGTAGCAAAACAAATTCGCGTTGAAAAATTCAGGTATATTGATCGCATTCAAACCAATCAATACCCTCTCTTACAAGCAAGTAGCAAAATTACGGGAGTACTACCTTCCAATTATCAGGAAAAACTGGGCGATATTTTTGCGGCTTTACTTCCTGCTGGCTCAATTTCTGGCGCGCCTAAGAAAAAAACAGTGGAAATTATTCGTCGAAATGAAGTTATGGAACGCGGCTATTACACAGGAATTTGTGGTATTTTTAATGGCGAAAATGTAGATAGTGGCGTTATGATTCGTTTTATGGAACAAACGTCTAATGGATTAGTGTATAAAAGTGGTGGAGGTATCACTGTACAATCGAATGTAGAAGAAGAATATCAAGAATTAATAGACAAAGTTTATGTACCCATTGCTCGAAAGCATACGCATACACCAACAGCGCACCTATCTGCTTGATTATCATAAAAAAAGGATGGAACATAGTTGCAATCAATTGACTGATGAGCGTATTTCTTTCGATATTTCCAGTACTTTAAAGGAAGTTTGTCCTACTTTAGATCCTAATCAAACGTATAAATGTAGGCTTACTTATACCCCACATTCAATTCAATCAATATCTTTTCTTCCGTACCAAATCAAATTGATTCAACAACTAAAAATAGTAGCAAGTAACACTATTGAGTATCAGCATAAATGGGAGAATCGACAAGAAATTAATCGACTTTTTGCTCAAAAAGATGGTGCAGATGATATTTTAATTATCAAAAATGGACGAGTGACCGATACCTCTTATTGTACTCCCTTATTTTATGACGGACAAAAATGGTGGACTTCTTCTACCCCATTACTAGCAGGAACACAGCGACAATATTTATTGGATCAAGGTATTATTACAAGTACAATCATCAATCAAAAAGATATAGCAAAATATGAGAAAGTGCGTTTGGTGAATGCTATGATTCCCTTTGAAGTAGCCCCTGATATTCCTATCTCAAATATCCAATAAGCCTTCCGGTAATTGAACAATTAATATCTTTTTTTCTTTATCAATTGAATGGATAAAATGATCGTTTAAAGGAATCATTATTTCTTTTCCTTCATATTGTAAAAAAGCCATTTCTTGTTGTGGAAATTCAATGACTTCATCTATTTTTCCTAGTACTTTATTGTCTTCTAAACTAATTTGATAGCCCTTTAAAAAAGCATATTCTAAATCTTCTGAGATTTCAAATTGTCGTTCTTCTACTTGGAGAATATCTTTTTCTGCTAAAAAGATAGTTTTTCCAGTTAAAGAACTGGCTTGTTCACGCGTTTCAATTTCCTCAAAATAGACTAATAAATCACCAATGATAGCCCGATCTTCTACAAAATAAGGTACTTTTTTTCCATTAATTTCTAAAAACAATACTTCTGAAAGCGAAAAATCTTCCAAATACTGATCTTCAATTTGTACGCGTAAAGCCCCTTTTGTGCCATGAGTTTTTTTGGTATAACCGATTTGTTGGTAAGTATTCAATTTAATATTATTTTTTACGAAAATTCAACATAAAACCTATTCCAATACTTGCTTGTAGTCGAGAATCGTTGAAAACATAATTCTCAAAAATAGAACTTGTAGGATTTAAAAAAAAGTCAAATCGATTTTGTAAGCTATAATTTAAGTTGGTTTTTACAAAAATATGGTCATTTAAAAATCGCCGATAATTCAAAAATAAAGTCAAATCCTCTTCATTGTACACACTCCTTGTAAAACCAAACGGGTTATTATCATATTGTAGGTTAGCATTAATACCAAATGCTGTACTACTGATTGCCTTATTCCAATAAACTGCTATTTCTATAGGTAGAAAAATGGTATTGAATATACTTCTGCTACCAGCCGAGGAAAAAAATGCTCGCTGCTGATCGATTCCAAGAGCAGCACCAGTTTTGAGATAGAATACTTCCCCAAGCGTCCACCATCTTGCCATACCTGCGATCAATCGGGTACGGAAGGAAGTGGAACGAGGAAATTCAACGAAATCCAGATTTAAATCAAGGGTACTGCTCCAACGCGTATTCCAAAAGTATTCGGAGTCAGTTATAAGGGAGGCAGACTTTCCAGTATCTTGCCCTGTCAATCTGAAACTAGAAGAAGTGATCAAATTTCCTTTCGCTATAAAATTAGTCGTTTCAGAAATGGAAATATTATTTTGATTGGTAAAATAAAATTGAAATCCAGAATTTAACAATACATAATTAAAACTATTATTATCGGAGGTGTTTTGCCAAACAGGAATAGAAAGCGCTGTATGCAAGATTACATTTTCGTTTAAAGGAACATCAAATCCAGCTTTTACATCAAAATTTAATCGGGTATAATTTGTAAATGGTATAGCCGCAGAACTAAGATTACCACCATACTTTAGCCATCGCTGTTGAATATCCGCACCTATAAAAGGATAAACTTTAGAAGGAAAAAAATACCATCTTGCCCCTACTCCAGCTTGCGTATTGGTATAAAAGAGCTGCTCACTAACATCTATGGATGATTGGATGGTTCGTTTAGCATGAGTTAATCGAAAATCAAAACGAATTTTATCCGAAAGCATATAGTACAAATCAACTTGGGTTGCTCCATTAAATTTTGGTAGAAACACATATTCATCTTTCAAATCATAGTCCAAAGTGGTATTCATAAAAGCTCCTATTGTTCCTTTTTGGAATTGCCCAATGGATTGTGTCACAGAAATTAATAAAAACAAAAAAAGGTAATATACTTTCATGAGTTTCCACTATTTTTTATTCGATTAATAAATACTAGACCCTTTATTTAATCTTCTTTCTTTGAAAAACAATTAAATAGTATGCTGTATTTTAATGTATTAATTCTTTAACGTCATAAAATAAATAGATCGAAAAGAATTAAGGTATCATTTTTTTGTGTATTTTTGCGCTCATATTAGGATAAACAATAATTAGACGATTTATATTAATTCATTTGTGTTTTATTTTTAAATGAAATTTTAGTGACTATTTAATCGTCAAGAACGTCTAATCCAACGTAATTTTTTTTGAATTTTTTAAATATACTAATTAAATATTAAATACTTTTAAAAATGAGAAATCGACAGAACCCATTTTTTATTCTTTTTTGTCTTGCTCTTTTCTTAGTAGGTGGAAACGTTATCGCTCAAAACACGGATGACATTCCTTTTGGTGATTTACCTCCAACACAAGAATTTGGAAAGTGCTATGCTAAATGTAAAATTCCAGATGTTTACGAAACGGTAAGCCTTCAAAAATTAAAGAAAGATGCTTCTACCAAATTAATTAAAGTTCCTGCTGAATATGGTACAGAAACTCAAACAATTTTGGTAAAAGAAGGTACGACTAGGTACAAAACTGTTCCTGCTACTTACAAAACAGTAACAGAAGAAGTAATGGTTGAGCCTGCAAAAACTGTAGTTAAGACTATCCCAGCTCGATACCGTACAGACAGCCGTCAGGTATTAGTTTCTGAAGCTCGCGGAGAGTGGGTAAAAAAGAAGAAAGATCCTAACTGTTTTTCTGAAAACAAAGAAGATTGTTATGTAGTTTGTTACGAAGAAATTCCTGCTGTATACCGTACAGAGACTTTCCAAGTATTAGAATCTGCTGCTTCTACTACAGAAGAAGTAATTCCTGCAAAGTACAAAACAATCACTAAAAAAGTAGTAGATACTCCTGCTCGCGTTGAAGAAATTCCAGTTGAGCCAGAATATAAAACAGTAACAAAGCGTGTTTTATTAAGTCCTGAAACTACTCGTGAAGAAGTAATTCCTGCTGAATATACAACAGTTAAGGAGAAAAGATTAGTAAGAAAAGGTGGTTATACTGTTTGGACTGAAATTCTTTGTGCAGACCAAACAACTTCTAACAAAATTGTTTCTGTACAACGTGCATTAAGAGATGCTGGTTATAACCCAGGTCCTATTGATGGTGTAATGGGTCTAAAAACTCAAACTGCATTAAAGCAATATCAAACGGACAAAGGTTTACCTGTAGGTAACTTAAACCTTGAAACTTTAAGTTCTTTAGGCGTAAGTCAATAATTTATTGCTTAATATTTATATTTATCAATAAGAGGGTTTACAAATGTAAATCCTCTTATTGTGTTTTTGGGCATAGTTTATGTCCCTTTTAATTATTCCTTCTACAAAAAGCCCCATCCTATTTGTAGATCAAACTGAAAATAAGAACCATTGTCTTTCTCCATATTTAATTTCACCGACACCCTCAATGATGCGCTAGATAGTATGGGTTTTGAAACACCCACTCCTATTCAAGAACAAGCCATTCCACTGATTCTTGAAGATAAGGACATGATTGCATGCGCTCAAACAGGTACAGGAAAAACGGCAGCTTTTTTACTTCCTATTTTACATAAAATAGCTGTAAATCCTAGCCCTCATGTACATACACTTGTCATTGCTCCCACGCGGGAACTCGCCATACAAATTGACCATCAAGTGGAAGCTTTAGGATATTTTGTTGGTGTAAGTTCTATTCCTGTTTATGGAGGTGGCGATAGCCAAAGTTGGGATCAGCAAAAGAAAGCGCTTATTAAAGGAGCTGATATCGTTATTGCAACCCCAGGGCGTTTAATAGCTCATTTGAATATGGGGTATGTGAAGTTCGATCATATACAAACACTCATCTTAGACGAAGCAGATCGAATGCTTGATATGGGATTTTTCAATGATATTATTACAATTGTTGATCATATTCCTAAAGAAAGACAAACCTTACTTTTCTCGGCTACCATGCCTTCTAAAATTCGACAATTAGCAAAGAAATTATTACAAGATCCTACTCAAATTAATATCGCGATTTCAAAACCTGCTGAAGGAATTTTACAGGCTGCTTATTTGGCACATGACCATCAGAAAATTGAGTTAATCGTTCATCTTCTTAAAGGAAAAACCAATTATCAAAGTATTATCATCTTTACCTCTACAAAGCGCAGGGTGAGCGAAATTACAGGGCGACTCAAACGAGAAGGTTTCCCTGCACTAGGTATCTCCTCTGATCTAGAACAACAAGATCGAGAAACCGCTTTACTTGATTTCAAAAATAAAAAAGTACAAATACTTGTTGCTACAGATATTTTAGCACGAGGTATTGACATTAAAGAAATTGGCTTAGTTATCAATTATGAAGTTCCTTCTGATGCAGAAGATTATGTACATCGTATTGGTCGTACAGCAAGAGCAGATAGTACAGGTGTGGCACTTACCTTTATCAATGAAGAGGATGTGTATAAATTTATGCGCATTGAATCATTATTAGAAACTGAAATCCATAAATCACCCTTACCTGAACACCTTGGTGAAGGCCCTAAATATGAAACACAGAAACGAAAATCAGGAGGAAAACGCTATGGACGAAATCGAGGCAAAGGAGGTGGTAGAGGTAGACGAAACAATAAAAGCAGAGGAAGAAAATAACACTATAGCATTAGGAATGCTCAATCTCCAAACCTAATTCTTTTCCTTTTGCTAACATAAATTCATTAGCAGCGTCAAAATTATTTTCAATATCTCCATCTAAAATGGCTTCTCGAATTGCATTTTTTATGATGCCAACTGTACGAGAAGGACGAATTTTAAAGGTATTCATAATATATTCTCCTGTGATCGGAGGTTGCCAATTTCTAAGATGATCCTTCTCTTCAACTATTTTTAAACGTTCTCGAACAAGTTCATAATTTTGCAAATAACGTTTTACTTTTTTAGGGTTTTTAGAAGTGATGTCCGCTTCACATAATAACATCAAATCATCAATATCATCACCTGCTTCAAATAGTAATCGACGAATAGCTGAATCTGTGATATTCTCTTTTGTCAAAGAAATAGGACGTAAATGAAGACGTACTAATTTTTGTACATATTTCATTTTTTGATCAAGTGGAAGTTTTAATTTACGAAAAATTCGAGGAGTCATTGCTGCACCTAATGCTTCATGCCCATGAAATGTCCATCCATGTGTATCATCAAATCGTTTGGTGGGAGGCTTGGCAATATCATGCATGACAGCAGCCCATCGAAGCCACAAATCATCTGTTTTTTTACAAAGATTATCCACTACTTCAAGCGTGTGATAAAAATTATCTTTATGCCCTTTTCCATTTTTATAATCTACCCCATGTAATGCGGCCATTTCAGGAAAAATAATGTGCAATAAACCAGTATCGAATAATAATTTAAATCCTATCGACGGTCGATCTGAAGCTAAAATTTTATTTAGTTCTATTGTAATACGCTCAAAGGAAACAATATTTATTCGTTTATTAATTTTTTTTATTGTTTCAAGCGTAAGTGGTGCTATTGTAAAGTTGAGTTGAGTAGCAAAACGGATGGCTCGCATCATACGTAATGGATCATCTGAGAAGGTTTTCCCCGGTTCGAGTGGTGTTTTAATTAACTTTTGCTCAAGATGATAAATCCCTCCAAAAGGATCAATGATTTCACCAAAATTTGCTTCATTTAGACTAACCGCCAAAGCATTAATGGTAAAGTCTCTACGATTCTGGTCATCTTCCAATGTCCCTTCTTCAACTGTAGGCTTCCTAGAATCGTGACGATAAGATTCTCTACGAGCACCCACAAATTCAATTTCTAGGTCACGATGTTTAAGCATAGCTGTACCAAAACGACGATATACCGCTACTCTTGGTCGAGGACGCAAATTAGCAGCAACAGCTTCTGCTAGTTTTATGCCACTACCAACACAAACAATATCCATATCCTTTGATGGGCGACCTAATAAACGATCTCGTACATAACCGCCTACCACATAAGTTGGGAAACCTAATGAGTTCGCCGTCTCTTTTATTATTTTAAATATAGCCCGTTCGTGCTTTTGAATATCAAAAATCAAAATTCTTCTTTGTTTGATCCAGAAAACTAACGATCAAAGATAATTGTTTTGTTCCTGAATATCACTAAATTATTGGTTTAAACCATAAGTTTGATGTAAAAATAAATTAGAGTATTAGAACGTATTTTTGATAGCAAGACTTTATCAATTATTGAAAACAACTTTTAATTAGGTCTGCATAAACTTCAAATTTCAATCTAAAATTGTCCGCTTTGGAACATCTTTTTATACTTTACGCAACATCTACAAAATAAATAGGGTTTATACAGAAAAATAATTCCTTTTTTATGAATTATCTGTACTAATATAAATAGATATTTTCAGTACGCTACGCTTGTCTGAACAAGCAATTTTTATAGAAACTACTTTAAGAAAATAAAATAAACAGATGAAGAAGTACACACTCTTTTTACCCCTACTCTTATTTACATTCATAGCTTGTCAATCTGATACTAGTTCCACAGGAAAAATAGAAACTTCTCAGAAAGATAAGATAACTACTTCAAAACAAGCACAGACCAAAATAACTTCAGCTAATAATCGCACATCTACACAAGCCTCTAATAAAATTTTAAAACAAGGTAAAGATGATAAAGTAGTGATTGATATTAGTGATATGAAACAACCTACCATAAGCAATGTCTCAACAAAAAGAGCTTCTTCTTCTGCTCCTCCCGGAAAAAGCATTGGAGTGATAAAAGGAGAATCTCCTAGTTCATCTTCTACTAATCAACAACTACCTCCTAAAGCAAGTAGTAGCTCAAACACTACAACGACATCCACACGAACCAATAATTCACCCCAGAAATCAATATCCCTTGAGCAAATTGAACAAGGAATGACTCAACCTACTATTTCAACTTCACCAAAGTCAGCTAAAACAACTACTGTAGAACCAACGGTCGCAGAATTTTTACATAAAGGATGGGATGCTTTATTACAAAAGTATGTTAGTCTTGGTGGCAGGGTAAATTATGCTGGTTTTAAAGGAGATCAAGCTGCTTTAGATACTTATTTGAAAACATTAATGGATAACCCCATTCAGTCGGATTGGAATCGAAAGAAAAAAATGGCTTACTGGATCAATGCCTATAATGCATTTACAATAAAATTGATCGTTGATAATTATCCTTTATCCTCAATCATGAAGCTAGATGGCGGTAAACCCTGGGATAAAAAATGGATAAAATTGGGCGATAAAACCTATAGTTTAAATAATATCGAAAATGATATTTTGCGTCCTCAATTTCAGGATGCCCGTATTCATTTTGCTGTAAATTGTGCTGCTAAATCTTGCCCTACACTTCTCAATCGTGCATGGACTGAAAACAATTTGAATACTTATTTTGATAAACAAGCTACTGCATTTATCAACAATTCTTCTTTCAATTCTATCAGTAAAAATGAAATTGAAATTTCTAAAATATTTGAATGGTATGCTGTTGATTTTGGTAACTTAATTGATTATTTAAATAAATATTCAACCACTAAAATTGATCCTAATGCAAAAGTGACGTATAAAGAATATGATTGGGACTTGAATCAATAATTCAAGTCCACTTAGCCCCCTCATAAGGCACACCTTTCTGTTAAAAAGTGTGCCTTTCTTTTTTCTAGCGTATTTAAGTTGAATTGATTACTTTTACGAAAACATTCAATTTAAATGGATTACTACCAATATCAAGTTAACTGTCCAAGCAATAAAATAGAAATTTTAATTGCCCTATTTAGCCAATTTCCTTTTGATAGTTTTCAAGAAAATGACAAAGGGTTTGATGCTTATATCCCTTCAAACTTACATACAAACGACTTAATAAAAGATTTAATTCAAATCAAACAAGTCACTGATTTCCAAATCAATAGCCACTTCATTCCAGACCAAAACTGGAACAAACGATGGGAGTCCAATTTTAAGGCAATTCATGTTGGGAAATTCTGTACAATACGTGCTGATTTTCATCCAAAAAATCCCTCAAGTACTCACGATATTGTCATTAATCCTAAAATGGCTTTTGGTACAGGTCATCATGCTACCACTTATATGATGATTGATTTTATGCAAGACATGGAACTACAACATAAATCTGTTTGGGATTATGGTTGTGGTACCGGGATTTTAGCTATTCTTGCTAGTAAACTGGGCGCAAAAAAAATTATAGCAAATGATATAGAAAAAGCGTCCTTTGAAAATACAGTTGAAAATGCAGCCATTAATGAAATTTCAAACATTCATACGTTCGAAGGAGACCAGTCTATAATAAAAGAAGCAAAATTTGATATAATTCTAGCTAATATTAATAGAAATGTAATTTTAGATTCACTCTCTACGTTATATAAAAAGCTCCCCAAAGGAGGTCAAATACTGATCTCTGGTTTTTTGAAAGAAGACGAAAAAATCATGAAAGCTGCAGTATTGGCACAAAATTTTACGCTAATACAGCAGAAAGAAAGAGACAACTGGCTCTGCTGGTGGTTAACAGCTTAAAATCCCTTTTTTGATACGATTTAATAAGATACAAATTCCCAACCGTCTATGGTCATTCGATTTACAAAATATATTTTATTACTTGCCTTTCTATTTTTTATTCCACAACTTTCTATTAGTCAAACTTTAAAAGAGTTTTCTACTGATAAGTCTACTTTTCTGGAAGAATTGGAGGAATATATGAGTTTTAGCAAACGAAAGGTATTAATTGATATTTATAAAGAGTTTGCCAAAAATGTGAATGCTGGAACTTTTACTCCTGAAGAATTTACCAGTATTCAGGCAGTAAGTAATTTGATGATTGAACAGCGTATGACTGCAAGCCCTTTTTTTGAAAATTACTTGAAAACATTGATCATTGTAAAAAAAGCTGAAAATGGTGAAGAACGATTCAAAAATTGGCAAGAAGTTTTAACTGAAATTCTTACCAGAATAGAAAATAGAAAAACAAAACCCTACAAGGAATTTCTTGCTTTCTCTTACGATTTTTTTTATCAAAATGCCATACGATATTCTAAAAGTGGTATCTCTTGGATTGCCATAGCAGATGAATATGAACTTACTTATGGAGTTTCTGGTCCTCAAATTGTATATGAGGAGTTAGATTTATTAGGTATACGCAAAGCAGATACCATTTCATTACAACAAACTAGTGGAACTTATTATCCTGTAGAATTACTTTTCCGAGGATCAAAAGGAAAAGTAAATTGGGGACGTTTTGAATTAGAAAATGAAATTTATGCGGAGTTAGGAGACTATGAATTAGAAGTTAAAAAAAGTATTTATGAAGTTACAGAAGCAAAATTATACTATCCAGATTTATTTCCTAACGGTCCAATAGAAGGAAAATTTGAAGATAAACTAGTAGCCACCACAAAGTCTAATTTAGGTTCCTACCCTCGTTTTGAATCTAAGGAAAGAGTATTAAAAATTGATGATGTCGGAGGAGGCTTGAGTTATCAAGGTGGATTCCGCTTACAAGGTACCAATGTTTATGGTTTTGGTACGAAAGACGATCCTGCACGTATGCGACTAATCGAGAATGGCAAGTCTATTTTTAGTTGTGCTGCCGAACAATTCGTTATTCGAAAAGGAGAACGTATTGCTGGCGAACGTGTGCAAACTTCCTTGTATTTTGAACAAGATTCTATTTATCATCCTTCTGTCAATTTAAAATTTGATATTGCTACACGAGAATTAGGACTTACAAGAGGAAAAAGGGGAAGTGATCGTAATCCGTTTTACAATTCTTTTCATCAAATGAATTTAGATGCTGAAAGTCTTAATTGGTTATTAAATGAAAATAGAATTGTAGTTGGTAAAAAAACGATTAGTTTTAATAAATCGGCTAAACAAAAAGCGTCCTTTGAATCCTTTGACTACTTCAGTGAAGCTGAATACAATCGGTTTCAAAATATTTCTAGTACAAATCCTTTAGCTATTTTAAAAGTGGTGGCTGAACGAGAAGGAGATCGTATTCTAGATGCTGAATTTTTAGCTAAAAAAATCAATCCGCGCTATACCATCGAAAATGCTCAAAGTTTATATTATGATTTGGTCGCCAAAGGATTTATTAATTATGATAGTGATAAACAATTAGTTGAAATACGTGATAAAGTATTCCACTATGCAGATGCACACCAAGGAAAAGTAGATTATGATTATTTGCGAATGGAATCTGAAACAGATAGCCTAAATGCATTTTTAGATTTATCGACCAAAGATTTCGTAACCAATGCAGTTGATAATCTCGAATTTAGTAAGCTTCAAAAAGTAGCTGCCAAACCTTATGGTGGTCAAGTCATATTGAAACAAAATCGAGATATGGATTTTGGTGGAAAAATATTTGCAGGCTACAGTACTTTAACAGGAAAGGATTTCCATTTTGAATATGATAAATATCACATCTTGATGGATTCTGTTCGTTATTTTGATCTCTTTGTCCCTACTGGAGAAGAAGACGATAAAGGAAATAAATTAGCTCTTTCTATTGCTTCTCGAATTGAACATGCACAAGGAGTCGTCTTAATTGATGCACCTGCAAATAAATCTGGTGTTGAAAAAATTCCAGTTTTTCCGTCCTTCCAAAGCAAAGGCAATTCATATGTTTATTATGATTTACCTGAAACGCAAGATACTGTATACACACGTGATTCTTTTTATTTTGAATTAGATCCTTTTAGTTTTAATTCATTAGATAATTATTTAGCAGACGCTTTATCATTTAAAGGTCAAATGATTTCTGCTGATATTTTTCCTCCATTTAAAGAAACACTTGTTTTACAAGAAGATGATCAATCTTTAGGCTTTCAAACTCAAACACCTGCAGCAGGATATCCCACCTATACTGGTAAAGGAACGTATAAAGGAGAAATTTCTTTGAGCAATAAAGGCTTTCTGGCAAAAGGAAATCTAACCTATTTAGGCGCATCTATTGATTCAGAAGATATTGTTTTTAAACCCAAACAAATGGTGGGTAGTGCCGAACGATTCGATCTAAATGAAGATCGTACAAGTGCAATACAAGTCCCTGAAGTGAGAGGTTTTGATGTACGATTGGATTGGAAACCCTATCGGGATAGTATGTATGTATACTCTGAAGAAGCACCATTTAATTTATATAAAGCTAACGATCATACTTTAGAAGGTACATTGGTACTTACCCCAGATGGAGTTAAAGGAATCGGTCTTTTTGACTGGTCAAAAGGACAATTACGTTCTAAATTGTTTTCTTTTGGTCCTTTTTCTGTTCAAGCAGATACCACAGCAGTCAAAATTAAAGCCTTAGAAGGTGAAAACTTTGCTTTTGATACTCAAAATGTAAAATCAGATATTGATTTTGATGACCAAAAAGGAACTTTCGTTGCCAATGCAGATGATGTAGTCACTACTATGCCTTTTAATCAATATCAAACAACCATGAATGAATTTACATGGGATATGCAAGCTCAAACTGTTGTTTTCAAAACTGATATTGATAAACCAGGGCGATTTACCTCCATTCATCCTGATCAGGATTCCCTCTTTTTTGATGGTAAAGAAGCCTTTTATGATTTAAATACTAGTGAGCTAAAAATCGAAGGGGTGGAAGAAATACAAACTTGCGATGCCTTTGTTTATCCCGAAGATGGAAAAGTAGATATTCAAAAAGGTGGGGTAATGACTACTTTAGAAAATGCCTCCATTGTTTGTAATACAGAAAATAAATATCATACCATTAATAAAGCTACTGTTAATGTCAAAGGTAAAAAAGACTATACTGCAAGAGGTTATTATCAATATGATATCGGCGACCGTAAACAAGAAATCCTATTTGAAGATATTGTTGGGGCACGTGTGGGAAAAGGCAAACGTGCCGATAAAAAAACGGTTACTCGTGCAACTGGAGAAGTGGAATCAAAAGATGACTTTTTTATTGATGTCAAAACGCAGTATCGAGGTACTATTTCTCTAAATGCTGAATCTAAAAATCTAAGTTTTGATGGCTTTGCAAGTATGGACTCCCCCATCCTACCTTCTAAGGAATGGTTTAGTATCAATAGTGAAGCCGATAAAAACAACTTAATCATTTCTTTTGATGAACCGAAAAATTATCGTGGTGACCCAATACGAAATGGCTTATATCTCAGTAAAGAATCCGCTCGAATTTATCCTCGGGTAATGATGCCTCTATACTATAGAAAAGATCGTCCTATTATTGATACTAGAGGACATATGAAGTATAATAAAGAAGAAGATACATTTATTTTTGGTGACTCAACTCGTGTTGTAGCGAATCAAATTCATGGAAATATCCTCACTTTTTCAAATCGTGATGGAAGTGTAAAATCAGAAGGCACCTATAACATAGGCTCAGGATTGACCAATGGTTTTGTGATCAAAGCAGTAGGACGAGCGGAAACCGCCTACTCTACTCAAAAAGATACTACTAGTATTCCTACTTTTCCTCCTGTTACAGCAGAATTTCTTGCTGGAGTCATGATGAATATTCCTGAAAAACTGAAGAAAATAGTCATGACAGATTTGAAGGCGAATAGTTTTGATGTAGATTATATTAATTATACATCTTCTGATAAATATTATGAAAAAGCCTTGGCACAATGGGTTAAACCAGAAGAATATACAGATGCTCTTGCTAAACTGAAAAGTGGATTCTTCGAACTACCCAAAAAGACCCTAAAACAGACATTTATCTTTGGGAAATTACCCATGAAATGGGATTTTGATTATCAATCCTTTATTAGCACAGATGAAAAAATTCATCTCGCTTATTTTGATGGAGAAAGTATCAATAAATTATTGGAATGTTATGTCGAATTTAAAATGCCATCCAATGATGATGATCGGGTGTACGTGTATATCAAATCGCCTAGTGATTATTTTTATTTCTTTGGTTACAAAGCAGGTATCTTGAGTTTGACCTCCAACAATAATTCTTTTATGGAAGAACTTACAGGAATGAAACCTAAAGAATTGATTGTAAAGTCAAAAGAAGGTGAATTTGAAATTCAAGCAGTTGAAACAGGTACAGCCAACACATTCGTTAGTCGGGTAAAAGCTGCCGCAAAAAATTAATTTCAGCGACGAATTCTAGAAACGAAAACCAAAATGAACGAAACCAACCAACAAAACACCAATTATTTAATAATTGGTATTGCCTTATTGAATGTAATCATCCACTTGATATTCTCTACCAATATGGAATATCATCGGGATGAATTACTTTACTTTTCGCTGGGTTTACATCCAGATTGGGGCTATTGGTCTGTGCCTCCTTTGATTGCTTGGATGGCTTATTTAGTGCAACATACGCTTGGATATTCTGTTTTCGCCGTCAAATTTCTTCCTGCTCTTTTAAGTGGGCCTTATATTTATTTGGGTGCAAAAGTAGCCAAAGAATTAGGAGAAAATCCATATGCTCAACTTTTAACAGCACTTGGCTTGTTTTTCACCATGTTTAATATGCGTGCCTTTCATTTGTTTCAGCCTGTAGCATTTGACTTTTTCTTTTGGACTTGGATTACGTATTATATCTTGAGATACATCAATACGAATGAAAATAAATACTTTTATTATTTAGCTATTATTTTAGGAATAGCCATTTTGAATAAGTATTTGGTGCTTCTTTTTTTAATTGCATTGATTCCAGCATTACTATTAAGTAAACATCGTCTTATCTTCCAAAATAAACATTTCTATTTTAGTATACTGCTTTGTCTAATTATTGTATCGCCCAATTTAATCTGGCAAATCGCCAATGATTTTCCTGCTATTTTTCATGTGAATGAATTAAATGAAGTGCAACTCGTTCATGTAAATCGTTGGGATATTATAATAGATCAATTTGTAATGCTTTTGGGAGCGAGTTTTCTATTTTTATTAGGATTTTGGTATTTGCTCAAAAGTAAAGAATACCAATTTCTAGGAATAACAGCTTTCCTAGTATTTACAATTTTAATCATCCTCCGAGGAAAAGGCTACTATGCACTTGGTGTAGTAGCTTTTATGGTGGCAGCAGGAAGTTGTGGCTTTGCAAGTATAGTTCAAAATAAATTTTCGCGTACTGTCCTACCCATTTTAATGGGCATTATTTGGTTAGCTGCCCTACCGAATGGATTGCCTATTTTTAAAGAAGATGGATTAATTCAATATTTCAAAATTTTAGAAGAAAAAACAGGATTAACTATTGGTCGTCGATTTGAAGATGGTACGATTCATAGTTTACCACAAGATTATGCCGATCAATTGGGATGGGAGGAATTAACGCAAATAGCTGCACTCGCCTACCAAAAAGTAGATGATCCCAAACGTGTAGCCATTTATGGGTCTAATTATGGACAAGCTGCTGCCATTTCTATTATTGGAAAAGGATATGATCTGCCTGAAGCCGTTAGTTTTAGTGATAGTTTCTTTTTCTGGAAACCTGAACAATTTGATCCAGATTTAGAACAGTTCATTTATATCAATGATGAAATGGGTGAAGATGTAAAAAACTTATTTGCAAAGATCGAAATTGTAGGTCAAATAAGTAATCCTCATGCCCGTGAAGTAGGAACAAGGGTGTATCTTTGTAGTCAACCCAATCGATCATTTAATGCATTTTGGGCAGAAATTTTACAACAATTTGAAGAAGACTAGACAACTCCATTTTGAAGACGAACGGGCAGATTTAGCTGCTTATTTAGAAAAAATCAATGCGAATCGCCATCCGATTTCCTTATTCTTAGATGGCTTAACGGACTTTAGAAATGTAGGCTTGTTATTTCGATTAGCAGATGCTGCCCGTGTAGAAAAAATTTATCTCTACAACTGCGTTTTCAATTTGGAAAACAAAAAAATACATCGTACTTCTCGTGCTACGATCAATTATGTTCCTTATGAAATTATTGAGGATTTTGAAACAGTTAAAACCTTATCTAAGCAAAAAGAATTTGTTGCCCTCGAAATTACCACAGAAAGTAAAATTTATACCACACATAGAATAAATCCACCTACTGTTTTAGTCATTGGTAGCGAACGAAATGGAGTTTCAAAAGTATTGCTTGAGTTATGCAACACTCATATTCACCTTCCTATGCTCGGCGTAAAAACTTCGATGAATGTCCTAGCGGCAAGTAGTATAGCTGTTTATCATTGGTTAGAGCAATTAGACGAAACTTCTTAAGGACAAGATAAATAAGAACAAAAATAAAGCTAATCTTAATTAGATTCCCAAGTAAAACAATTGTTTGAACTTAAAATATTATTTCCATATAAGGAATTTTCCTAAATTCACTTCTCAAATCGAGCATTAACCCTTTATTATTCAATAATCATTGTCTTTTTATTAATAGACAACAAAACCACCAAATGATGAAAATAAACTTCCCTTATTCCCCTTTTCTATTCCTACTTTTAGTACTTAGTATCAACTTTCAAAGTTGTGAACAATTAGCAAGTTCTTCTGACTCTAGCGAATCCGACACTACTACTGAAACTGAAACGACAAGCAATACTGATGACACAAAAACACCGCCTTCTACTGGTACGGATGAAATGAGTGTTCAAGAACAATTAGATTATGCTGCATCTCATGTAAAAGAACTTACTTTTGTTAATGAAAAAATTGTAGATATTAAAAATGAGCATATTCACCACAAAGATCAATTTACATTTGAATGTGATAAAGGAAAGGTTGATTTAGAGCGGATATACAATGATGATAACCAAATTCACTTATTAAGCTATCATATCCATGGAGAAGATGGTATTTCTACCAAACACCATTACTTTTGGGATAATAAACTTATTTACCAATTCCACCACCATGAAGGTGCTGAAGGTGGAAAGCAGGTGATTGATGATCATAAAACCTATTTTAAAGAGGGTAAAATAATTCGTTGTTTAGAAAAAAAAATTAGCTATTCTAAAGGGGAAGAACATCCTAATGATTTATTTGTAAATGCTACGTATGAGCAAGTAGATTGTGTGCCTGCGGATAAATTGACAAAGAATATTGAGCAATTATTAGCCTATTCAGAAGAAGAAGCAAAAGATTATTTTTGTAATTAGGTATTTGTCAAAAATTAACTTCCCTCCCTAAGTTTCTTCAATTAGTTCAGGAAAACTCATTATCAATCGTTTATCTTTTCACTATTTGAAGAAAATCGGGAAGTAATTATTTGACCGTTACTAATTCAAAAAAATAAAGACAAGAGTCATTTATTTGTATAGATGACTCCTGTTTTTTGAAAAAACAAGAAATCAGTCTACCACCCTAGTATAATACGAAACCGAATAGCCTCCCCAAATACCTAAGCCTCCATTGATATTCGATTCAATTCGTGTGTAAGAAGAAAAAGGGCCTTGATTCGCCGCATTAAACTCTAAGGTATTCCAAAAATCAAAATGGGCTTTATCGACTGTACACCATTTAATAGTAGCGGTATCTCCAACGGTGTACAAGCCAAAAGTATTCGGATCAATGTCTACATTTGGATCATTTACTTCTGATTTGGGTAAGACGAATTCAAAATATAAGCCATCAAAAAAAGCATCATCTACAATAGAATTAAAGCCTGGTAAAATAGGACCATCATTCACTCCACTAAAATAGCGATAGTAATTAGGTGCTCCAGCAGGATCATCAATAAAGGCATTCATTTGTCGGAGCGTATCATTGGGTACACCTGGAGCATCTACTAAGAAAAGAGAATCAATTGGCACATGTTGAGGAATAGTAGTCGAAGATGTTAAGGTTTTTCCTTCTGCTTCTATTTTTAAATCATAAGTCTTGCCTACTTCGCCCATCAAACTAAAGCTAAAATCTAAATACACACAAAAATTAGCTTCCAAACTATCAGGATTTAAACCAAATAATTCTGCTGCTTGTGCCTGTTGTTCTGGAGTCAATTCATCCAGACAAAATTCAGTAAGCTCATATTCATTATCTCCTTCAGTAATCGTAACTATTGCATCTCGTACAAATAAGTTATTAAATTCATCTGTATTTATTTCTGAGAAAAAAGGAACACTTCTTGTCAAAATCACAAAAGGAGGATTCGCATTTTCACCAGCTTCAATATAACCTTCCACCACAATATCAGGCTCTGCTTCCACAATATCAGGAATAAACTCTTCTTCACAACTGGTAAATAAAACTGCTACAAATAAAAGAAAAATTCCCATTCTAAAAAAAATACTCATATCTCTTTAAATTGATTATTGTCTATTTTTATTGATTATTATTCCCATCCCTCTTTGCTTTGCATATTGGCTCTTGACTAAAACCTACATCCCAAAGTGAAGCATCCCAACCGTCTACCATCTAACCCAAAACCGTCCAATCTACTTTTGCTTCCATTTAAAATTCCAAGTCACCGAAGGGATCACAGGAAAAAGGGAAACTTTATAGGCAGTTGCTTTAGCTGTTCCCGCATTGGCATCTGTTTCAAAAGTCGTATACGTAAAAAATGGATTACGACGATTGTATGTATTATACACAGAGAACGTCCAACTAGACGTAAAACGTTTCTCACTATCAGGTTTGGGCGTTAAAGTCGCAGATAAATCGACACGATGATAAGGTTCTAATCTTGCACTATTCCGAACTCCATATTCTACATTGAGATTTTGTTCAATGAAATACAAGCTTTTGATGGGCGTAAACGTATTTCCAGTTCCGTAAACGAATACACCTCCCAATTGCCATTTTGGAGTCAATTCAAAATTGGCGACGACTGATAAGTCATGCGTGCGATCAAAAGTGGCTGGAAAGGTTTCGCCATTATTAATTTCAGGGAAGGTACGATCGGTTTTAGAATAGGTATAGCCCACCCATCCATTCAAGCGACCTTTCCGTTTTTTAAGAAATAATTCTAATCCATAAGATCGTCCTGTTCCAAAAACGAAGTCATTTTCTACTTCTGTGGTAGGATTATTCACGTAATTTTCTCGATAATCAATTTGATTCCATAAATCTTTGTAATACAATTCAATGGAAGACTCATACTCATTATCCATTAAATTTTGAAAATAGCCCACCGCATATTGAATCCCTTGTTGTGGCTTTATCAATTCTGAACTGGGTACCCAAACGTCTATGGGTAATGTACTTGTAGAATTACTCACCAAATGCACATATTGATTGGTTACTGCAATACCAGCTTTCAAGGAAGCTCTTGGATTGATGGTATATTTTCCGCTAACACGAGGTTCTAAACCTGTGTAAGTTTTCACTACATCCCCTTTTTCATAACGGGTTCCATTTAACGTGCTGTTATAAGGGCCTAGTTGGGTAAACATGGAGGCTCTCAAACCAAAATTTAGGGTTAAACGACTATTCACTTTAAAATCATCTTGAATGTAAATCGCTGATTCATGGGCATAATCAGGTTCAAACTCATTGGTGAAATCAACTGTTCCATTACTAGCACTAGTTACATTAGGGGTAAGACGATGATAGGTATAGTTAGCTCCAAATTTGATTTGATGTTTGGGATTTGGAAAAAAGTCAAAGTCTATTTTAGCATTATAATCTCTTACACCAGAAAATAAATCTACTGTGAAATCTGCTTGTCCGCCTCCAAAAGAGAAATCATAATCATTGTAAATGGCTGAAACATTCATAAATAATTTATCAGAAAACAAATGATTCCAACGAATAGTGGTCGTAGCATTTCCATATGGCATCCGAAAGAAGAAATCACGTTCATTAGAACGATAATTCAAAACATCTCTTCCAAAATACCCACTGATAAATAGTCGATCTTTATCTGAAAACCGATAATTCACCTTAGCATTTAAATCATAAAAATAATAATTCGTTCCTTCAAAATTTGTCCCATCTAAAAATGGTTGCGCTAGATCAAAGGCATAGGTTCGTCGTCCAGATAAGATAAAAGAACTTTGTTCTTTTTTAATAGGGCCTTGAATGGTTAATCGCGAAGAAATCAAACCAATTCCTCCATCTACTTGATAAGATTTGTCATTTCCATCTTTCATTTGTACATCAACCACAGATGACAATCGACCTCCATAAGCAGCAGGCATATTTCCTTTAATCAAAGTAGTATTTTTTATGGCATCTGCATTAAAAACAGAGAAAAATCCTAGCATATGACCAGAATTATAAACGACCGCCTCATCTAATAAGACCAAATTTTGATCTGGGCCTCCACCCCGTACATAGAAACCTGAATTTCCTTCTCCAGCTGATAAAACTCCAGGTAATAATTGAAGCGTTTTCAATATATCCACCTCGCCCATCAATGCGGGTAAGGTTTTGATGTTTTCAACAGGCAATTCTATAGTTCCCATCGAAGTGTTTTCTACATTTTCATCTTTTTCTTCGGCAGTCACTACAATTTCGGTAATCGTAACTCCTTCGCTCATTTCAATCGTTTGTCGAATATCTTGATTTAAATTTACTACAATTTCTTTATCGGCAAATCCCAAATAAGAACATACGAAAGTATATTCTCCCTGAGGAAGTGTTAAAGAGAAAAAGCCATAAATATTAGAAGAAGTACCTTCAGTCGGATTCGACTTATTATAAAGATTAGCCCCAATTAAAGTTTCCCCACTAGATTGGTCATTTATGTAACCACTAAACGTATACGTCTCTTGGGCAATCAAAAAATTGGAAAAAAATAAGACAGATAATAAACACCAAATTCTCAAATACATACTGGAAAAAATTTCATTTTTCAATCATCTACTCTAGCAAAACGCAAAATTCCGTAAAATGCTCACCGATTTGTATTAATTTTTTGTAATGAATTACAACTTTTCGATGAACGCCCCTAAAAAATCAACAAAATGGTAATTTTTCCCAATTTGAGGACAACTAAAGAGAATGAATAAATATTCGGATAAAAAAAAATTGATTCCTATAACTGTCACGTCTGATAAAAAATATTGAAAAAATAAATTCCCAAATCTTTTTTTATCAACTTAATACACATTATAAACTTTCATTATTAAACAAGTGTATCATTTACACAACAATAGAAACCACATAATTTGGCAACCTCTTTGATTATATAATACTATAAAAACAGATCATTAATAATCATATCATGAGAGCTGCTAAATTTTACACCCTTTTAAGTCTAATTTTTCTCCCTTTTTTTGGATATTCTCAAGTAGGTATTGGTACAAAACAACCCAAAGGTGCTTTTGAAATTAATTCCACAAAAGGAGGTCTCACTCTTCCAAGATTAACTACCCAACAACGTGATGAATTAGTCAACCTTACTCCAGTCGGTGCAACAGAAGGTACTGTCATTTACAATCTTGACACACAAGATATCGAGCGTTTTGATGGTACAAACTGGACACGATTGTCTTCTTCTGATTGGAATTTGATTCAAAATATTCCATCAGATTTAGCTGATGGTGATCAAACAGAAGATGCAGATGCAGATGCCACAAACGAAATGAATATTAATTTCCGTATTAATGGTAATCAACTTGAAATTCAAGATGGCAATGGCGTTTTGTCTATTCCTATTAGTGATATTGTTGAAGCAGTAAATGCAGATGGAAATATAATTGCAGGTTCTGTAACTTGGTCAAATGTTGGAAATGTGCCTTCTGACTTTGCCGATGGTATTGATAATGTAGATGATGCAGATAATGACCCAACCAATGAGGTCGAAACTTGGTCTACACTCAGCGGTATTCCTAACGACTTCTCTGATGGAATCGATGATGTGGACGATGCAGATAATGATCCAACCAATGAAATCGAAACTTGGTCTACACTCAGCGGTATTCCTAACGACTTCTCCGACGGTATTGATAATGTGGACGATGCAGATAATGACCCAAC
>JAHDES010000088.1 GCA_020628645.1 Saprospiraceae bacterium | reverse complement strand
AAGTCCTTTTTTTATTTGTTTAACATATTACAAAAATTTACCGTTCAGTAATTAGGTTTGAGAATGAAAATTTACTGTTTTATAATCTTCTGAAAACACAAATTTGTATTCGATTGATGCACTACAGAAATAAAATACAATCCATTGGGTAAACTGGATATGTCTACCGTTAATTCCTGCCCTGAACCAGTTAAATTTTGGTGAACATTTCCAGCAGCATCGAGTACTTGAATGGTATAATTTGAAAGATTTCCTTTAATAGTAAAATAACCAGTCGTTGGATTAGGAAGTAATTCTATACAACTATCACTGACCAACAAATCAGGATCAACAAGACTGACCTGATCCACATCAAATCGAACTTCAGATAATCCAGCACAATTTCCATCCCCCCAAGTATCCAAAGCTGTTAATAAAATATATCTAGCTTGAATGCCACCTAAATCAGGGCCATCTTCTCCAGTATAAGTAGCCATTCCACTTGCTTCATTTAGTTGAAAAATTGTCGCAATTGACCAATTTATACCATCTGTCGAATAATCAATTTGTATCGTTTTCATACCTTGAGTCGTAACCTCAACTACATTGTAATTCCAAAACTTGGTACTTGTAATCGTATAAACATACCCCAAATCATATTGTACCCAATGACTCATCCCCAAGGCGGTATTAGGATTCATACTTTTCTCACAACTCACCCAACTGTCATTTATATTATTGGAATGAGTATCAAGATTACAATTTTGTCCATTTATGAAAATAGGGATAAGGTATAACCCCATAAAGATTATATAACGCATTGAAAATATTTTTTTAAGTTTTAAAAATAGAGAAGTCCTATGTCATCAAATTTATGTCCCTCAAAAAAAGCTAACTAGCCATAAATCCAATCGGTAAACTAGCACTATTGGGGTCATAAAAATTGGAAATATTGGGTAAGACATAGGATAAATCTGAATTGGACACCCCAAACCATTTTGATAGTTCTGCAAAATATTCATCCGTTGAAATAGAAGGAAGTAAAATTGCACCTCCTACATCTTCATTACTATTTAAAGCGAGCGAAGGATAATTTCCAAAAACTTGTCCTCCATTTATAGTATCACCCATCACCATTACATTTCCTCCCCAAGCATGATCGCTACCATTGCCATTTGAAGTTAAGGTTCTTCCAAAATCCGACATGGTGAAAGTCGTCACACAATCTGCCACTCCTAATTCTTCCATAGCCGTTTGAAATTCGGCTAAAGCTTTACTCAATACGCCTAACATATTCGTTTGATTATCCAAAACAGAATCATGATGATCCCATCCACCAAAATTAATAAAGAATGTTTGGCGGTTTACGCCTAATGTATCTCTCACAGCTATGGTATTTGCAATCAATTCCATATTGGCAGAAACGGCATTATTTGAAAAAGTGGTACTCAATACAGGAGCTTGATTAATGGCAGCACTAAATTCTTCATGATTAGCTTGTGAATCATTAATTTTATTGGTGAAGGTAGACTTAAAAATATCTTGATATTGTTGAGCTAATAAACTTTCTGCTCCATTTTTCAAGGCTACATCTAATGCGCTTGTTCCTTCATAAACATTGATTCCTACACTTCCTCCTGCTGATGCACGGATAGCATATTCTGTTGAAGCATTTCCAACTTGATAAATATTTGTACCCGAAAGTGAAATATTCATGGAGATATTCTGATTAGTATTGCCTGCTTGTAAAATATCAGCCATTCGACCGCCCCATCCTTTTGAAGATCGATTTTGAGGAATAGAAGTTTGCCATTGTTGGATTTGATCAGCATGAGAAAGTAATCCTACAGGAATTTTTACACTACCATTTAAATATTGTGTTTTAGAAGTAGGTTCGACTAACGTTCCTACATTAGAAATAAAGGATAATTTTCCATTATTAAATAAATGTTGCACTTCAGGCATAGCTGGATGTACACCAAATTGCTTCCCATTTGCATCGGTAAAATTTATTGGCAATAAATCTCCTGAGGGTAAAGCTAAGTTGGAACGAGTGTTGGCATATTCTGTATAATGCGCACCATTTCGAGGTACTAACATATTGAAACTGTCATTTCCACCTGCTAATAATATACAGACCATAGCCTTATAGTTACCACCAGAAGAAATGGTAGGATTTGCCATTCCTGCTAAAGAATTGGCGACCCCTAAATTCAATAGAGAAGATAAAAAAGTAGTAGAACCGATTGCTGCACAAGAAGCCGTTCCTAAAAATGAACGACGACTTATACCTTTGTTTATTTTATGTTTATGTTGCATATTTCTAAAATTTAAAATCTGAAAAAAAACTCTGCTCCTCCGCGCCTCTGCGCGATTATTTCTGAACAGAATACTCAGGTGCAATAAATGCTAAAAACAGCGCAGCTTTTACTCGTTCATTCATATCAGAAAGGGGAGTGATAGCATTGATGATATTCGTTTTAGTGGTATTGGAAAACAAACCACCTGTTAAAATCAAATCAAGACGATTAACAAGTGCAGTAGGATTATTGGCAATGGCTATTTCATCAGAAAGATCAAGGTATAAATAATCAACTGGATCAAGTTCATTCAATTCATAACCTGGAGTATTCATAATCGTCCCGCTGGCATAAGTCGCGATTTCACCTAGATTATCCTCCATAAACCAATCGTACACCAAATTGATATAATTAATTGAAGTAGCGGAAGTATGTATTTGGAATTCAGGCGCATTTAAATCTTGATCTGTAATTGCCCCATTTGGTTGAAAATCAGGTAAATAAAAGTTAAATACAGATGGCGAAGCTAAAATTCCTTGACTCACAGCTTCATCAAATTGATACCCCCAATTCCATAATCGACCCGATTGATTCGTCACGTTAAAGGCGCGTAAAGCTTGGGTATAGCGCAACAAAGGTTCTTTTAATTTTCCTGCGCTTGCGACATCTTGCCAAGAACAATCCAATGCCTCAGCATCCGTGAGAATGGCACGAATAACTGCTTGTAGATCACCTCTAATACCTGATCCATTATTATTAAATACCGTAGCGACTCGAGCGACATAAGCAGGGGAGGGGTTGGATTTTACTAAACGTTGAATCAATAATTTTCCAATAAAAGGACCTACATTCGGATGATTAAATAAATTATCAATCGCATCATTAATATCTTCTAAGGTTGTTTGTCCAGCAGGAACAACTTGCCCATTGAGTAAGGTTTTATTACCTGCCTCATGCCAATTGTCAAATGCCACCATTGGTTCCCACGTAACTATAGTTGCTGGACTTTCATTGTATTCACTGCCCCATTCTGGAGGAATCCAACTATAATCTTCCCAAGGCCAATAATAAGCAGCGGGTGCTAGACCTGTAAATATTTTTGCAAATTCTTTGATGTCATTGTTATCGTAGGTAGGAATATCATTTCCTTGTACATCTTTTTTTCTAGTACCATCAAGATTTAATTCGAACAATCCTATAGAAAATAATTGCATGATTTCGCGGGCATAATTTTCATCTGGATGAATATTATTAACGGGATCAGATTTAGGATTATTAATATGACTTAAATAAAAACCCATCATTGGATGTAATGAAATGTCATACAGTAAATCACGAAAATTTCCAAAAGCACCTTGATATAAAAGATCATAATAATCAGCCATTCCAGGTCCACTTAATTGGAGGTTTGATTTTTCAGAAATCACAAAGATTTGACTATACGCTTGAGCCACTCGTTGACGAAGCACATCATCAGATTTTAGAATGTTATTCCACCAAGCCATTTTCCAATAGAACCAATATGGAATCACTGCATCCCCAGCATTTTCAACTGCATTTTGCCCCCAAATATTAATATATTGAGGATAAAAATGTTCCCAAATAGCCCAGGTCGTATCTTGAAAATTGACTACTGGTGCAGTTGCAAATTGTTGATCTAACCAATTGGAAATTCCTTGATTTGATACGCTGACAATTAACTCATAATCAGCGCCTAAAGTAGCATAATTTAAAAAACGAGCGACTTCATATTCATCCATTCCTAAACCACTTCCATTCACTGAATTTAGCGGATCATTATTAGTATTCATTTGACTAGAACTAATACTAACACCTTCGGAATGCCCAGCACCTACATAATCAGAATAGACTTGAGCATACAAAAAGTTAAAAAAGCCCATAAAAAATAAAACAAAAAATTGTTTCTTCATTATTTATCTGTATTTTGTGTTTGATAAGTCAAAGTTGCAAATCTTTTTAAAGGCTTGTTTTGACATAGATCAAAAAGTTAGGAAATACTCATTTGTCAAATCATATTTAAAAAATGACTAGGGAAGAAATCTTAATTAATACTATCTGGACCGTTGGAAAATTAATGGTTTATTCTCCTTTTTTTAATCGAGAAATTCGAATCAGTTTAATTACTTCTGAATATAACCTAAACCATACAAAAACGATATTATCAGACAAATTTGTACAAGCCATTAATGATTTTTTACAGTTGTCTGAAGTAGAAAAGCCATTAATGCAAAAATTAATTTTTCAGCATTGTCAAGATTGTTGTAAAAGTATCTCTTATGGCTTTGATGTACAAGAAGGTGAAAATGAAACAGCTGCTAATTTGAGAGCATTTGGTATTACAAATGAGATAGATGCATTCCAAAAATCTAATTTAGATCATATACTAATAAGAGAAGATGAAGGATTAAAAAATAGATATGCTGTTCTCGTTTTTTATCCTCCTTGGGAACAAGAACATGGCTGCGAGTTAATTTTAAAAAATGGAAAATTATTGAATTTTTGTGGAGCAAATGATACTTTTCTAGCTCAATTTGAGGAATTTTAAAATAAATAAAATATGCAATACAAAGTTAATTTTGTAGATGAATATTTAGAAGCTATTCCAGAAGAACGAAAGCCCTATTTCAATCGACTTCGACAAGTCATTTTAGATAATATTCCAGAAGGATTTGAAGAACAATTACAATACGGGATGGTAGGTTTTCCTGTTCCACTCAGTCGTTATCCAGATGGTTATCATTGCAAAAAAGAAGAGCCCTTACCTTTTGTCAATTTAGCTTCTCAAAAGAATTTTATCGCCTTGTATCACTCAGGTATTTATGCCGACCCTAACTTACATGATTGGTTTGTAGAAGAATATCCTAAACATGCGAAGCGAAAACTGGATATGGGAAAAAGCTGTATTCGCTTCAAAAAAATGGAGGATATTCCTTATGATTTAATTGGAGAATTAATGCAAAAAATGAGTGTAGAAGACTGGATTGCATTGTATGAAAAAAATATTAAAAAGAAATAAGATATTTAAATTCGGTTCAATGTTGAATCATTAAAACCATATTTATTTGAACTATTTCTCTTCAAAACGTAAAATTATTCTATAAATCAGTCTTATTCTTAGCAAATTACTTCTTCTTCAATTATAAAATAGGTATATTAGATCAAAATTACTTTTAATAATTATGAAGAAGTTCTTGCCGCCTGTATTAGCTATCGCTTTCCTATACCTTTGCATACCCACAGCAAATGCACAAAATTGTGCAAGTATAATTGCTGAAAATAAACGGGTTAGAGGAGTTCATGTTTTAACAACTAAACCACAAACCTTAGTCGTACGAGGAAATTATTCCTATACTATTGAGTTTATGAATGAAGACAAAGGTGTTCGTGCACGTGTCTATTCTAAAGGTGGAGTGGAGTTTAACCAAGAAGATGAAATCATCTTTATGGATAAATTGAATAACCGTAAGAGTTATCGATTTATTGAAATGGGGGAAGTAGACCGTCAAGGAGGCACACCTGTCCATAAGAATACCCTCCAAATGGATTTAGCAGCCATAGAGTGGTTAGCTGGTACTACAATAAGCACGATCTACATCAAAAATAATATCAGCAATCAAATGCGAAAGTTTACGGTAAATCCCAACCGTCAAGCTGAATTCAAATCTGCTGTAACTTGTTTCAATCGTACCCTAGATCGCGCTCAAGTGCGAGATAAAAAATTAGTTGGGAATGACTATTCTTCTAAAGGTGCTGAAAGTTCATCTTCTGGAAAAGGAGTCCCCATTAGTGCTACAGGATCTGGTGTTCGCCGAGTAGCAGATATTAGTCAATTAAATGATGAAGAGTTAGCTGCTTTACGCAAAGAATTGGCAGAAGTTAAAGCCCGTTTGCGAGAAGAAATTCAAGCAGAAAAAGATAAAGCCGAGCAAATAAAACAATCCTTAAAAGAAGAAGTAGCATTGGCACGAGAACAAGCCAATGAACAAAAAGCCCAATATGCAGAAGATGTTTTAGCTTCCCGTAAAAAAGCAGAAGAAGAAATTAAAAAGTCAAATGATGCGGAGGCTAAATCTGTCGCTGAGGCTCGTGAAAAAGCCAGCACAGAAAAAGAAAAAATTAACTTAAATGTGCAAGACGCTCGTCAACGTGCCAATGAAGAAATACAACGGGTTCAAACAGAGTCAGCACAAGAAGTTGCAGATGCCCGTACAAAAGCAGCAGAAGAATTAACAAAAATTAAAGAAAAATTAGAACTTGCTAAACTCGAATATACAGACGAAATAGCCACCGCGCGAGAAAATTCGCAAGCAGAATTAAATAAAATTCGAAGCGAAACAGCCGAGGTCATTGCAGCCGCTCGTGTAAAAGCAAAAGAAGAACGTGAACGCACTGCTGAAGAAGTCGTTAATACGAAGAAAACAGCAGCGGATCAAATTCTTGATGTACAAGAAGAAACAGCCGAAGAAATTGCTCAAATAAGAGAAAATGCCGTACTCGAAAAAGAAAAAATTGCATTTGAGTTAGCAGAATCTCGCCGTAAAGCAGCAGAAGAAAAAGCCCTTATCAAAGAATCTAATGCAGCTGATATTGCTGATTTAAAAGAAAAAGCAGCCCTAGAAAAAGAAGCAGCGGCTACCGAAGTAGCACAAGCTAAAAAACGAGCGGCTGAAGAAGTCGCAGCTACCAAAGAAGCAGCCGAGGATGAAAAAGATAAAGCTGCTCAAGAAGTAGTAGAAGCTAAAACTCGTGCTGCTGAAAATGTTGAACAAATCAATCAAGAAGCTGCTGAAAAAGTAGCCAGCGCGAAAAAACGGGCTACTGCTGAAAAAGAAAAAATTGCGCAAGAAGTCATCACAGCCAAAGAAAATGCTGATGCTGAATTAGAACGTATCCAAGAAGAAGTTCGTCTAGCGATAGAAGCAGCGAAAACGAAAGAAATGGAGATTAAAGAACAATCTGCTACCGAGGTAATAGCTGCGAAAGAACGTGCTGCAGATGAAGTGCAAAAAGCAAAGGAAGAAGCAGCACTTAAAGTACAAGAAGCAAACAAAAATGCTGATTCTGCTAAAACGACCTATGCTGATGAAGTAGCACAAGCACAAGAAACAGCTTCAACTCGAATGAAAGAAATTCAAGAAGAAGTAGCCGCCAAAATAGCTGATGCTAAAAGTAAAGAAAATGAAGTGCTTAATCTTTCTGCTGATGAGGTACAAGATGCGAAAGAACGTGCAGCCGCCGAAGTTACCAAAGTTCGTGAAGAAGTCGCTAAAGAAATTGCAACAGCAAGAGAAAAAGAAGCTCTAGCTAAGCAAGAATCAAGTATCAGTGTAGCAGAAGCACAAAAAAATGCAGCGGAAATGATCGCCAAAATTAAAAATGATGAAGCAGAAATTGTCCGCGAAGCCAAAGAAAAAGCAGCCAATGAAAAACAAACCATTGCTAATGATGTCGCTCAATCTCGTGAAAATGCTGCAAAAGAAATCGCTTCCATCAAAGAAACCGCTGCAAATGAAATAAAAACAGCACGTGAGGCAGCGGCGAAAGCGAAAAAAGAATCTGCATTAGAAGTATTACAAACGAAAGAGGCAGCAGCCGAAGAAATTGCTACCACCCAAGAAAATGCTGCAAATGAAGTAGCACTAGTAAAGCAGCAAGCAGCCGAAGCAATTGCTCTTAGCAAACGTGAAACGGAACAGAAAAAAGCAGAATATGCACAACAAGTCAGCGATGCAGAAGAGCAAGCGACCAAAGATATTGCTACTGCCAAACAAAAATCAGTAGAAGAAATCGCTATTGTACGTAAAGATACAGAAGCAGAAAAAAAGAAATACTTAGAAGAATCAGAAACAGCTCGGAAAAAATCACTTGAGGAAATAGCACAAGCGCAACAAGAATCTACTGATGCCATTTATACAGCAAAACAAGAAGCAAAAGAGCAAATTAATAAGGTGAAAGACGATACAGCTAGTAAAATTGCAGAAGAAGTAACTAAACGCGAAACGGCAGAAAAAGAAACAACAGATGCCCTAGCGACTGCTGAAGATGCTAAAGCAAATGCAGCTAAAGCAAAAGAAGAACAAACTGCTGCTGAAGCAGAAGCTTCCACTGCTAAAAATAATTTAACTGATATTAATCAGTCCGTTTCTAAAGCAACTTCTGAATTGGAAGAAACAGAAAATACCCTTAAAAATGTAAAGACTGAAACTGAAAGTGCTACTACAGCTTTAAATGAATTGGAAGCTAAAATAAAAGCAGCTGAAGAAAAATTAAACACTCTAGAAGCCAAAATAAAAGAAAAAGACGAAAACTAAACTAAATCCTAAAGACGTAACAGAAGCTTACGCTTTTGTTGCGTCCTTCCCCTAAAAGATACCAAAAATGAAGATCAATGTATCTTCAGTTAAGAGAACTCTACAATTGTGAAGTTCATCATTAGAATGGTTCTATTATTTTACTTTCCCTTTATAAACTTAACCTAAAATACATCTGTTAATGAAGTATTAAACTTCCTAATTTTCCTTTTATTTGTGCAATAAAGGTGTGAAATTTGTATTTATAATTATTGGTAATAATAATTGATTAAATGAAACGATTACTTAGTTTTTTATGCTTACTTGCTTTTTCTACCATTTTAATCGCTCAAGATGGTTATCAAATTGATGTGACCATTGATGGCTTTACCCAAAAAGAACTTTATTTGGGTTATCATTATGGAGATAAGCAATATTTAAAAGATACTGTAGCAGTTGATGCGAATGGAGTTTATTCTTTTAAAGGAGAGGAAGCCTTAGATTGTGGGATTTATCTCGTCGTTATGCCTCCAGATAATAAATACTTTCAGATTTTAATTGATGAAGAACAGCATTTCTCCATCAAAACTGCAGAGGCCGATCCAGTTGCAAACATGAAGGTGGAAAATTCAAAAGACAATAAACTTTTCTACGATTATCTCAGTTTTTTAGGTCAACAACGACCCAAAGCCGAGGCTCTCAAAAAAGAACGAGAAGCAGCCGTAGATGATGCCACTAAACAAGCAGCAATTGATCAAAAATTTGAAAACATCAATTTAGATGTTCGCAAGTATCAACAAGATATAATCGACAATCATCCTACCACCCTCACCGCTGCACTGGTAAAAGGAGGAATTGAACTAAAAATACCTGAAGATATCACGGATGAAATCGAAAAATACCTCTTTGTCAAACAAAATTGGTTCAATAATGTAGATTTTTCCAATCCTTGTTTATTACGTTCCAATGTTCTTCATACAAAATCGAATTATTATATCGAGAAATTAACGCCTCAGCATCCAGATTCGATTAACCAATCTGTCGATTATATTCTAGAAAAGGCAAAAGAAAATGAAGATGTCTTCAGATATTTTCTAGTGCATTTTTTGAATAAGTATGCTTCTTCCAAAATTGTAGGCATGGACGCTGTCTATGTGCATATCGTCGAACAATATTATGCCACAGGACAAGCTCCTTGGACAGACGAAGAACAACTAGAAAAAATTATTGATAATGCTAAACGCTTGAAACCAATTCTCATAGGTAAAATAGCCCCAGATATTTCTGTTCCAGAATTGGATATTGATAAAACCTTGGAATTAAAAGATATTGAAAACGAACACAAACGTTTCGCACACAAAGATCCGATTACGCTAAGCGAAGTGGAATCACCATTCACGATTCTATTTATTTGGTCGCCAGATTGTGGACATTGCAAAAAGTCTATGCCTGATATGATTAAATTCTATGATGAGTATAAGGATAAAGGGGTCAAGATGTATGCGATTTGTCATAAAAATTATAAAGAAACACCCTCTTGTGCTGAGTTTCTCAAAGAACGTCCTGAAATGTTAGAATGGATGAATTTAAATGATCCTTATTTCCGTTCGCGCTATCCTACTTTATATGATGTAAAATCCACTCCTCAACTTTATATTTTAGATGAGAAAAAAGAAATTATATCAAAACGTATAGGTGCAGAACAATTGCCTGAGGTGATGGAACAATTGATGAAACAAAAAGAAAAAATGCAAAAAGAAGGCATGGATGGTAAATAAAAAATCTAGCTGTTTGTTAATTATTGAAAAACACAAATTATGAAATATATCAATCTTATTCTTTTTAGTCTATTAATCAGTTTAGGACAATTAACTGCCCAAGATAGTGCGCCTAAACCTTTACTAAAGTGGGATAATACCTTTTTAGATTTAGGAAAAGTAATGAAAGGGGAGAAGCGGTCGTTCTCTTTTACCTTCACCAATCAAGGAAATGAAGATGTAGTCATTGATTTAATCTCTGCCTGTGAATGTACTACAACGAATCAAGATGATCTGCGTGGAAAGAAATTCAAACCAGGCGAATCTGGCACTTTAGAAGTGACGTTCGATAGTATGAAAAAGAAAGAATCTGATACCATCGACATTGACATCTTCCTACAAAATACTGACCTCAAAACAGGCGGTCCAGTCATAGAAATGTTACAATATAAATACGAACTGGAAGCGAAATATTAAACGAGCTACCCAAAATATAATTGCCCATAAAATGGTGGAATAACTATTTTTAAGTATCTTCATCGTATAGATTTTTAATACATGAAGAATTTAATCATTTTCGCCATTTTATGGCTTGGTACATCCTTTACGCTTCTTGCCCAATTGCCTCAAACAGAAGCCTATCTCTTCGATATGCGGCAGGTCAACGACCAACTCTATAATTTTACCAATCCTAAATATTTAACAGCCTTCAATCCTAGAGGCTACAATAATCAACCTCATTTTGTAGATGAACGAACGCTCTATTTGACCGTGCAAATGGCAGGGAGCAATCAAACGGACATCTATTCCCTTAATTTATACAACAAACAGCGAGTTCAGGTTACGGATACGCCTGATAGTGAGTATTCTCCAACCTTGACGCCTACAGGACGTCACTTTTCTTGTGTGCGTGAAGAAAATGATGGACAACGTACACAACGCTTATGGCAATTTCCAATTGATCGTTCTAATGATGGAAAACGAGTATTGGATATGACCAAAATAGGCTACCATCATTGGGTGAATGCTAAAAAATTATTGTTATTTGTGGTAAGCGATCCTCATGTTTTGCTGCTTTATGATATGGATGATAATTCTGAAAGTGTGATCAGTAAAAATATTGGGCGTTGTTTTCAAGAAATGCCAAATGGGAATATCACCTTTATTGAAAAAGTGAGTGATAAAACATGGTATATCAAAGAATTAGATCCCTACTCTAAACGTACGAAATTGCTCATTGAAGCACCTGATGGCAGCGAAGATTACATCATCACAAAAGATGGAACGATTATCATTGGTTACCAAAGTCGTCTATTCAAGTACAATCCTGCTTATGATGAAACTTGGGTCGAAATTGGTGATTTTTCAGCTTATGGTATCAAAAATATTACCCGTTTAGCTTATAATGGAAGCCGAAAATTGGTGCTAATCAATAGCTTGTAAAACATTTTTTTTAATCATTTTCATAGTTTATTTTTTAGAAAAAAAACTCATTCAAAGGTGATTATTTGCTCCTAAATTAATTGCTTCCGAGTTCAAAAAAATATCAATTAAAAACTAGAAAATGACCCGTATGAAAAAAAGAATACTTGTTGTAGGTTCTATCTTATTATGTTTTGTGTTTACTCAAGTTATAAATGCTCAATTACTAGGTGTTAATAAATCATTTACAAATGAAGATGAATGGAGATTAACCTTTCGACTGGGGGATGCCTATTTTTCAAATTCATATAATTATTGCTCAAAATGTATGGATGAATTAATGGAAATGACAAATGAGATAGATGAAATCGTCATTCGTTTAGCCATCTCCTGTTATGACAAAACCCATCAAACTCATAAAATAAAGAAACTGGCAGATAATGGTTTTTTGGATGTATTCAACCCCAGTCAATTATGTGATTTTGAATTGTCAGAAGAAAGCAGAAAATTAGCTTATTTTGAACATTGCTCAGGTGTCAATACATCTAAAAAAGAATTTCAATTAGAAGAAGCCACCAAACCCAAATTACAGGAACGCTTGATTAATATGTTAATCGCAGATCAATATTATCGTTCTTTAGGTATGAATGATAGATTTGCATCCATAGGCTATGAAATACATAACGATTATCTTGAAAATAGTACCATGCGACAATTGGATTCTGTTAATTTTATAGCCTTAAATGAAATTTTCAATACAAATGGGTTTCCTACTAGGCAAGAAGTCGGGAAATGGGCGATGCAGGCTGTTTTTTTAATTATGCAACATTCAGCTATTGATTTTCAACTCGAGTATAAAGATCAAATAACGAAAGCATACGAAAATAACGATTTACATGCCTACAATTATGCGACGATGATTGATAGAATGGAAGTAAATCAAGGAAAAAAACAAATTTTTGGTACACAAGATAGAATGAATGATAATGGAGAATCGATCTTGTGTCCATTGATTGATCCTGAAAATGTAAATGAACGTAGAATGAAAATTGGATTAATTCCTATTGAAAAATATTTAGCCCTGTATAATGTGAAAATGGAATAAAAAGACCTATTCAAGGATTAGGTGAAGACGAACTATTAGAGGAGAATAATTAAAAAAACCAAACAATTAGCGAATGCTCAAAGCACCACGCAAAATAAAGTGGAATTCTATCAATAAAGAAGGACGATCTAGTTTTATAATATCTGCTATTCGAGAAATTCTATTTGTAATGATCGGAATTTTATTAGCATTGTCTGTCAATAATTGGAATGAAAGCCGCAAAAAGCAGATCAAAGAAAAAGCGTTGCTCAAACAACTGCATGAAGAATTTCAAGATAATAAAGAACAACTAGTTACAGTAAAAAGAGGACATTTAGCGGCTTATTATGATGCTGAAAGTGTACTAAAAATGTTTCCTATTAATCCCAATACAGTTAATTTAGATAGCCTTAATTTTTTCTTTTTTAATGCTGATAATGGAGGTGCTATCATGGATCGTTGGACGTTTAATCCTTCTAATGCGATCATCAAATCCATCACGAATAGTGCTGCTTTTGATCTCATTCAAAATGAAGAATTACGGTTCAAATTATTAGCTTGGGATAGTATTCTTGACGATTATCTTGAAGATGAACATATCATGATTGCCTTTCGAAATGATGTTTTTATTCCTTATTTAATTGAAAAAGGGGTGATGACCCAACAACGATTTAAGCACGCAGCAGTTTCTCATGTAAGGATTTATTCTAGCTTAACGTCGTAAATATTGGTTA
>JAHDES010000087.1:1824-13789 GCA_020628645.1 Saprospiraceae bacterium | reverse complement strand
TTGGTAATGTGACATGAAATATTACAGAAGTTCTATTTTGTTTATTAAGAAAAAGAACATTATAAAAATCAATTTAGTTGATATTATGTTTTTTTTAATATAAAATTAGGGAGTATAGCTTTTTGTTAATTGAATTCAGCATCTTTAATTAGAAGTCGTTATATTGCCTTTAGAATTGAATGCAGCATGAAGAAAAAACAAGATCCTCTTTATATCCTAATCAAAACGATGAGCCAAGGGGAAAAACGGGCCTTTAAAATACAGACAAAAAAATATGGTAATACGGATAATATTTGTTTAGCGTTGTTTGATTTTTTATCAAAATTGCCAAACTATAATGTGCAGAAAATTGAAAAGAAATTTGTAGAACCAAGAAAAATAAAAAAGCAATTTCCTGTAATTAAAAATCAGTTGTTTTATTTAATTCTAAATGTATTAAATAATCAAACGCTAGGGACGGATGCTTCATTGAAATTATTTCAAGCCCTTGGAAATGCCGAATTATTATTGAATCGAGGATTATTTGAATCGGCTTTGAAGCAATTGGAAAAAGCAGAAAAGGTGGCGTATACCATTGAAGACCTTCCTTTATTATTAAAAATAATCAATAAAAAAAATGATCTGTTTAGACGCTTGTTAGATGTGGAGCGTTTGAGAGAAAAAGTAAAAGAATCTAATGCCACAAAAAGAGAAATAAAAAAGAAATTAGATCATGCCCATTTAGTGGAAGAACTTTACTTTGAATTATTTTTATTGTACCGAAGTCAAGGGTATGCGGAATCAGAACTTCTAAAAAAGCAATATCTAGAACTAGGGGAGAAGAGTAAAGAATTATTCTTATTTGAAGGAATGGCAATTCGAGCAAAACATTATTATTATTCTTTCCAAGTAATTTATCATTTTGCATTTTCATCTTTTGAAAAAGCAGGTGAATTTGCCGTTTTACATTTAAGTTTTTTAGAAAACTCACCTGCTTATTTAAAAGCCAATATCAATGAATATTTAAAAGCCTTAAATAACGCGATTGTTATTAAAGTAAATTTAAAAAGTTTTGAAGAAGCTCATTTGTTAATCCAAAAGGTCGAAACTCTTTTTGAGGAAAAGGAAGCCATCAATGAATTTTTGCACCAACGACTTTTTGAAATTAAGTATTCCAATTTACTTTCTATTTATGTAGATACTGAAAATATTAGCGAGGGTTTAGCTTTAGTATCAGAAATCAAAAAGGGATTAAAAAAATATCGAAATGTAGGAATGAGTATTGATCGACATGTGCGCTTATGTTTTGGCTTAGCTCTTTTATATTTCAAAAAAGAAGATTGGAATAAATCTTTAGATTGGATAGATGAGATTATAAAAATAGAAGTAGAAGTATTGGGCACACCCAATTTTGTAGTGGGTTATGCAAAATTGTTGATGTGTTTATGCCATTATCAAATAGAAAATTATTTTTTACTCGATTCCTTGATTAAAGGTACCGAGCGTTTTTTAAGAAAGCATAATCGATTGTTTAAGATAGAATCCCTTTTATTAAAAACACTCCAGAAAATTAGTGTTCGACCTAAAGAAAGAGATGTATTATTTATGAATTTATTAAAAGAATTGAAGGTAATGCCTTCAATTGAAAAGGATAAAGGTTTCAATACCGTAATAGAAATACACAAATGGAGAATGAACTAAAATGAATTTATAAAATTAAATAAATGATAATTCAAGTTGCTTATTAATAGAAGTTTATGATTTTAATTGTGTCTTTATAAAATAAATATTTGATACATATTTATTTTTATTCTAGTCTAGGCCGTTTTAAATTTATGTCAAATCACCCCCACGGTGTAACTAGTTTTAACAATTTAACCACAAATCTTTTTCTATGAATTTCATGTTTATGCAATGCTTGAAGCGTATTTGTTTCCCCTTTTTTGCAATACTTCTTTTTTTAACTATTCGCCCTAATAGTTTATCGGGGCAAACGACCATATTATCTCAAGACTTTGGTGCTTCTTCATGTAGCCAGCCTGTGGGTTGGACAAATACAGGAGGTATATCAATGGATTATTCAACGACTGATCCAGGGCGAGGTCCTGGTGGTGATCATACTACTGGAACTGGTTGTTATGCTCAAATAGATGATTCTGATGGGAATGGCACTAGAAGTTTATGTACACCTGTGCTAGACTTATCAGGAACCAATCCAGAATTATCCTTCTGGCTTTTTAATAATGATGGTTCTGTAGGTAATAATTCAGAATACTCTACCTTAACACTTACGGCGTCAACGGATGGAGGAAGTACTTTTTCCACGATTGATATTTATGGAGATACGCAACCCGCAGAAGATTACATGGTTTGGACCGAAATTACGGCAAGCTTACTTCCTTATGTAAGTACTACGACTGTAGTTTGTTTTTTAGTAGATGAAGGTTCAAGTTTTAATAGTGATTTGTCTTTAGATGATATTCTTATTGTTTCTAATTGTGCGCCTCCAGTAGCAATGGCTACCGTGGTGCCAGATTGTAATAATACACAATTTACTATTGATGTAAATGTAACGAATCTTGGTGATGGAACCGCAGCAGATATTTCGAATGATGGAGGTGTTGCCACCATAACTAACGTAGGAACAGGAGTTACTAATATTGGCCCATTTGCGGTAGGAACAGACGTTGTCATTACCATAGATGGTTCTTCTTATGGCGGTTGTTCTACGGATTTAAATTCCGTAACCGAAGCTTGTAGTTGTATTAATGCACCAGTAGCTACCGCATCTGCATCGACCAATTGTCCAACTGGTTTAGATATTAGTACAACCGTGACTAGTTTTGGAGATGGAACAGGCGCTGATATTTATGTAGATAATGTATTGGTTCAATCGAATGCAATGCTTGCTACGCCTTATGTTTTTACTGGATATACTTTAGCTGATCACACGGTTAAAGTGGTTGCCACTGGAGGAACTGGTTTTGTCACTTGCGAAATGGAAACGGTAGTTACGGGTAAATGTAATGGAGCAAACGATTGTGCGAATGCAAGTAACTTTGATGTAATTGCCGATTGTCAAGTAGGATCGTTTACTGATCCTTCGATTACTTTTTCTTCTGGAATTATTCTAGATGATTATTTAAATAATGGAAGTTGTACAGGCCTTAATGGAGGTTATGTTTCAAAATGTGAATGGGGACCTAGTTATGCAACATATGATTATTTAGATATTTGGTATCAAGCCGATTTACCTGCGGGTGTAGATGTGTTAACTTTAGACATTACAGGATTAACTGGAGATGAGATGGTGGCCATTCTTTTATACGAAAGTGGTGGATGTCATTATACTGCTCAAGCATATCCTGGAGCTTCAGGCCAATGTAATTTTTGGTTTGATGCGAGTACCCAAACACAAACTATTACGGGGTTAACCGCTGGAGCAGTTTATGATATTCGAGTGTTGCCTGTAGGTAAAAATGGAGAAGCGTGTAATGCAATTGATTTACCAGATTCATTTACTTTGTGTACCCCTCCACCCAACGATATTTGTGGAAGTGCTTCAGATATTAATGGACTTAGCCAATCAGGTAATCTTTGTAATGCAAATACTGATGTAGAAAATAATGAAACTTGTAATACAGGAAATAACTGTACCGCTTGTACCGAAGGAAATGAAACAAATGATTTATGGTACACCGTAACGTTTGCAGGAGCGGATCAAGTCTTGTCTGTAGATTTAACTTTTCCAAATGCTACAGATGAAGTATTAGTTACTTTATATAGTGGCTGTTTTTCAAATAGCCAAATGCGCTATGGACCATTTGGTAGTGAAATTGCAGATTGTGCAGCCGTTGCTAGTACAGGCGCAGGATCAACCGTGAGCCATACCTTTGGTTCGGTGTTAAATGCAGGCGACTATTATATACGGGTTTCTCCAACAACAGGAAATGCGGTTTGTGGTTTTGAAATCGAAGGCGAATTGAAATTGGAAAACGATGATTGTGATTTGTTTAATCAAACCCTTCCCATTGGATATAATGTTTCTGCGGGTTCTTCTCCTGTAGATATGACCTTGGCTACCGCTTCAGATGCCACTGGAGAATTTGCTGGTATGAAAGATCTTTGGTACAATATCAATAATAATAGCAATCATCAAATGATCAATATTTCGATGTCTGATTTAGGAAATTGGAATGGAGAGATGATGCTTGTTTTATATGAATATCCATCTAGTTTATCTTTAGACTGTGAAAACCTTGTGGAATATTGTAGATACGAAGTGACGAGCACTATTGATATTGAATTGTATAATGATATTACCTTGAGTACCTATACTCCTTTTAGCTATACAGATATTAATAATGCTGATGATGGCGTAATGCTTTATTTACAAGATGGCGAATATTTGCTCCGTGTTATTGAAACCGTTCCTGATGCAGGTGGTGATCAAATTGATGTAGACATGACTGGAATCTTATCTACTTCCTTTGATCCAATTGCTAGTAATTCAGAATGTTCAAATGCCATTGCACTTCCTGCTACTAACCAAGATATGGATGATGCAGGAGCAGCTTGTGGAGATTATGATGAAACAGATTGTGATGGGATTGCTTATGATACATGGAGCCCTGTTTCTTTTCCTCAAGAATATTTTGCAGGGCCAGGAAAAGACCTTTGGTATTCATTTACTATTCCTGCCACAAACTGTCCTACCAGTTTATCTAGCTTAGAAAATTCAACGGTAATTTCTGGAGCTACGATTTCAGTAACTAATTTCTTAACCGATGCAGGATCAAATGCGATAGCTGATATTGAATTACATCAAGCAACTTGTGGGAATAGAATTGAATGTAGAGATTTAACTGTAACAGGAGGAGCAGGGAGCGTAACCTTCACTGGTTTAGATCAAGATGAGACTTATTATGTTCGAGTAAAAAGAAAAGGATCTAACGCACCTGAACAATTATTTGACATTGATTTTTCTTTAGATTATGTCTCGCCTTGTAATGACAAAAAAGAGGATGCCTACACTTTAGATGTAAATGATTGTCCTAATTATAGTTCTTTACTTACATTCTCTGCTTTAGGTGCCAATGCAGAAATACCTGGAGAACGCACCGTATGGTTTAAATTTGTAGCTCCTGATCCAGCCAATGGAAATGATCTATACTTCAATCCAAGTAAAAGCTGGGTATCTGTTTTCTTAGAAGGCGTGTCGGGTGAATCTATTGATATGGATTTATATTTAAATGGAGGAACTACCCAAGCCAATGGAGCCATTCGATATACCGTTAATGGAGCAGGAGATCGGGTATGGGGTAAATTTGGAAATCTAGAACCAGGAGATACTTATTTTATTCGATTACAACATAATGAAACAGCAACTACCGACGTACAATATAAAATTGAAATTAATGCAGAAGGAGAATACACACCTTGGGGTTGTGGATCGTATGTGAATGATACTTCAGCCAAACTTTGTGGATCTTGTGGAGGAACTCCAGAAGATCAAACGGATGCTTTATGTGAAGAATGGTATAAAATTGATTTACCCCCTTTAACGCCAGGTAATTTATTCTGGACGGTAGAAGTTCGAGGATTTGATCAAGTGTTAGATTTTGAATTGCGTTCACAATACCTTACGGAGACTTCGGCTAATGTAGGAGGAGAAGATGATTATGATCACCCATGTACTTCTAGAGTTTTAGAACCTGCGGCATCTTTAGTCTCTACAAAGGCTGTTGGATTTGAAGTAACTCCAGGGCCTACTTATACCCATTGGGGTGCTTCTGGAGTAGATGATATTATTGAACCACTTTCTTCAAATAGTTGTGAGGCATTAGGGAATTTAGGAGTACCCCAAGCAGGAGGATTCCGAAGAGTGTATGAAGGATTGAATGGACCTATTTTTGGTCAGAAAGACTTTTATTATTTAAGAGTATTTATGGATCCAGATGATCCGCAATATACCGATTGTGCCGTAAATGGTGGAATTGATATTCAAGCTTGTGAAGTAATTTTCAAAGGACCTTATCTTACACAAGCAGCAGCAGAAGCAGGAGGAACACCTAACGTAAATTTATGTACGCGATTTGATTATTGTGATCTTTCAAGTGATGTTTATCCACAAGTATTTTCTTATTATACGGATGAAGATGGTGACATGCGATCAGATGATGGTGTTTGGTTAGGTGCATTAATTGATAGTGAAAATGATAGTTGGGGAACGGGTGCTTCTATTCTAGATGATACCAATGGAGATGATGAAGATGGATTTGAAATCATCGATGCTGCTACGCCTGGAATGGACGCAACAATTCGGATCATTGGAAATGCCATTGCCACAGGAACTGATGTCCACGTGGGGGTTTGGATTGATTGGGATAATTCTGGTGATTTTGAAACGAATAATAGCTTTGGTGTTACTGAATTCTATAATGGAATGGGTACTACCGCTTCACCTATAAATATTGATTTGATGGTGCCAGTACCTGCATTGTATGATCCGACCACAAATGCTTTTGTTCGAGTAATGGCTAAACCCACAGCAGTTGTTTTTGGAGATTATGCTACAGACATTTTAAATGGAGAAATTGAGGGACATCGATTTATCTCAGGCAACTCAATTACTGGAACGGTATTCTTAGATAACTTTGCTGACGGTACAGAAAATAACTTGAACGGAGATGGTACTGGAACAGATGCAGGAATTCAAGGAATTACTGTAACCTTATTAGATTGTGGAGCCAATGCTATTTGTGGTGATGGAGATGATGGCCTTTCTAAAAATACAACTACCGATGCAAGTGGTAACTATTTGTTTTCTGGTTTAGCAGATGGGAATTATGCAATAGAATTTGGTATGAATGATGGTACGACTACCTATGATGCATTCACCACTCAAAATACAGGAGGAGATACGAAAATAGATAGTGATGCTGATCCATTAACTGGAGAAACTGCGACTATTGTACTTGGTGGAGGTACCAAATCTGCCGTACATATTGATGCTGGTTTATATGAATTTGTAACGATAGAAGGCGTTTATTATTCAGATAATGATGGAACTACAGGAAATACTCCTGTACCGAATGGAGTCGATGATATTGTAGTTACGTATTGCGTAGATCCTCCAATGTGTACAATTACAAATGATGTAACTTATCCAGGCGTGATGGCTGATGTCACAGGTGCGTACTCTATTCCTAATGTGACTCCAGGGGTTATCGTTGCAATTAACGCAGTTTCTACATACATTGATTTTGAAGATCCTACGGTAATAAATGCGATTACTTACGATGGGCATTCGGGAGGTATTATCATCAGTCAAAACTTTGCTTTACCAATCGAATTGATTTCGTTTAAAGGACGTGCTTTGGATGGTAGAAATGAATTACTTTGGGAAACAGCTACAGAAGAAAATGCCTCTCATTTTGAAGTACAACGTTTAATAGAAGGTACGACCAATTTTGAAGAAGTAGGAAAGGTATTAGCTAGAGGAAACACTACGACGGTACAGTCTTATTCTTTCGATCATCTCCATCCTAAACCATTAGAATACTATCGATTAAAAATGGTGGATTTAAATGGGGATTATGCGTATTCGGATGTTATTTCGGTACAAATTCAAAAGGGTGGAATGGGCTTTATTCGTATAGCACCAAATCCAACAAAAAATAATTTGAATATTACTTTTGAGATCAATGAAGATACCCAAATTCGTGTTTCGAATGTAGCGGGTAAATTGGTGTATTCGAATATGTTGACCGAAACGCATGAAGGTAAATTGAACTTAGATGTCAGTGCAATGGCCCCAGGCGTTTATTTCATTTCTTTATCTAATGATCAAAATATTATTACGGAGAAATTCGTGATTATGAAATAATCTAGATTCGGTTCACTTGTGTGAGTGAATACTCAATATGAAAATCCCTTCCATAAAATATGGAAGGGATTTTTACTTTTAAGGCGTACATTTTTATTAGATTTATAAATCTAAGGTTTCTTTGTCAAGGTCTAGATCTTCTAAATTAGTCGTATCTTCTATTGGTTCTTTCTTTTTGCCGAGGATAGGTGTTCCTGAAGAAGAACCTGCATTGCCCATAAGACCTCCTAGATTGTCCATAATACTTCCATCATGATCACGGTCTAAAGCACCAGAAAGAGACTCTGGATTTAGGTTGTTTTTCTTTGCAGATTGGACCAAACTTTCCCATTTTTCAATTTGTTGAGCGAGTATGATGGCTTCTTTGGCATCAGAAACTTGGAGTGCTTTGAGCTTTAGTTTTTGATTAACTAATTCCCCTTCTGCTTCTTCGATAAGCTTTGTAGTTTCCTTAATACTGTGTGCTTCTGCTTTACCAATGTTAAATAGTCGTTTAAAAATGTTCATGATTTAAAATTTTGAGGTTAAAAATTATAAAAATTCTACTTTTCAAGTATCGGCTTCGGGCTTTTCAATAAGATTGTTATTTATTATATATGGTGAATTTAATAATATGTAATGATACTAATATTTTATAAAAAAATCAATCCTAGTTTCCGAATGGTCGTTTTTATTTTCCGAAGGGTAGTGGAAGTGAGATAAAAAATGAAATCTCTTTTTTTCAAAACTATTACAAATAATTTTATCTAGACAAAAGAAGTGTTTAGCATGTCTTAATAGAGATTTGGCGTTTTTTATCAATAGCTGATTTATATTCATATACCTTTGTCATATGATGAATAGAAGAACTTATCTTAAAACCTCTGCACTTATGTTGGGAGGATTATCTTTAGGCTTGGGAGCTTGTAAAACAAGCGCTAATATGGTTGCTGCAAAAGGCAAAAAGATCATCAGTCTTAGTTTTGATGATGGCTTTAAAAAATCATTTTATCAAATTGCTGAAATTTATGAAAGGTATGGATTAAGCGCCTGTTTTAATGTGATTGCGTCTGGTCATCTCCCTACGTTTCAGCAAGTAGATAATTGGATACTCCCTAAGTTGTTGGGAAATTTTGACGATTGGAACGCTTTGCATGAAAGAGGACATGAGATTATGCCCCATAGTTGGAAGCATTTAAACTTAGCGATGCAACCTGTTGAAAAGTCTAAAGATTTAATTGATCAATGCTTAGATTATTTTGAAGAAAATTTAGAAGGTTTTAAATCCGAAGAAGCGGTGTTTAATTTTCCCTTTAATGCTTCTACGTCTGAATTAGAAACCTATTTGTTATCCAAAGTGCGTGCGATCAGAGCTTGGGGTGATTCCTCAATTCATCCTTTAGTCAAAACTAAAAATCCAATTAGCTTGGGATGTACCACTATGGGATCGGGGAATGTGGATCAATGGGTAGACGAAAAGATAGCCAATTTTTTATGTTCTTCCGAAGGTTGGTTGATTCTCAATTTGCACGGATTAAACGGAGAAGGGTGGGGGCCTATTTCTCCAAAATATCTTGACAAACTCCTTTCGAAATTAGTAGAGATAAATGAGGTAGAAATTAAGCCTACTGGAATGGTTTTGAAAGATGCTTTTTAATTGTAGGTGAAATTATAGTTGAGCGTAATGGATAATTTTTTAGCATAGAAAAAACTGGAGTTCTTAATTTGTATTGGATAATGGATTACCAGAAAATAAATTGTATTTGAAGTATATCTTTGTAAATTATGCAATCCGTAGGTGTTTTATGTTTGGCAGTAAAGTGTTTGTATTCAGTTAGTTAGTTGGTGTTTTTTGAGCTTTTGGACTTTTTTATTGTCAAAAAATCTTGAAAATACATAAATTTTGTTTTTGACAATTTTCCAATGGATATCTAACTTGCGAAAGTATTAATTGAGTGATTAGAATAAACTCAATAAGAACGAACATTTAATTTTTTTAATAAGCCAAACAATATGAGAAAACTAATTTTATTCTATTGCTTCATTTTCTTTTTTGCTATACATTCTAAAGGACAATTTTTTGAAAGCATCATCAATAATACCTATAACCAATCGGGAGGATTTATTCATAATTCTATTGCTTATGATGGAGATATTATAGTTAGCGGATCGAGTTGGGGAACGAGAAGATTTCAACCTTTTGTCAAACGTATAAGTCCAGATGGAACGCTTTTATGGTCTACACAAGATACGGATATGGGGACCTACTTAAATAATTTTCCAGGGGTGCGAAAAATGTATTTAAGTTCAGATGGATTTATTTACGCCATTATTATAGATGCACAATCTGGAGAGCCTAATCCAAAAGAATTATGGAAAGTAGATCCAGCGAATGGACAAATTCTTTTAAGAAACCCTATCGCCACGGATTCTGATTTTAATTTCACTACCCAATTTATGGACATTGATAACAATCGTTTATTGTTTAATTACTCTACCGTGGAGTTAGGGATTTATCGAAACGCTTATGTAGATGTATTGGATAAAAATACAGGGGCCACTTTAGAAACAATTCTTCTGGGAGAAAATTTATTGCCTAACGATTTCGGGGTAACCGTCGACAATAATGGAGCAATTTATATCTCTAGGCAAGATACCATCATAAAGCTTAATGCAGCAGATTATTCGCAAGAAGATTGGCGGGTACAAGTGATTGGAACTTCCGATGAGTTTTCTGAAATTACGGAATTGAGGTTTGATCAAAGTTCCAATCAAATTATTGCCTTTGGTAGAGATGAGGGTTCTTACGAACAAGCTGCCGTTGCGGCGATCAATGCAAGTACAGGAGCGAATAACTGGTTTTACGCTTCTACCGTATTAACGGATGTGCAACCTAAAGGAATTCAAATTATAGATAATGATATTTTTGTTACTTGGCAGCATATTTTAGTTGGTGGTGGAACCTACATGAATCTTACACATAAGCTAGATATAAATACTGGAGCCGAACTTTGGGAATCCATTGAATATTTTCAAGATCAGGATGAACAAGCTTCGCTTGACTTATTAGTGGATGATCAAGGTGATGTTTTTTTGACTGGATATTTCAATAAAGGTTCAGAATTTGGACGATGGTCGATTATGAAGTTGGCAGGCCAAACTGGGGATCTTTTATTTAAAAATCAAATCACTAATTTTGATATTTTAGACGATGAATTTTTTAGTGGAGGTTCTTCTTTGGTACAAGTGGATAACCGCTTTTTTAGTTTAGGTCAAATACAAACCAATCTTGATGGGTATAATAGCCTTCATCAAATAATAATGGTTGAGTTTGATCCAACCACAGGGGAAGAAGAACAACGATTTGATTTGAGTGGAGTACCCGATTTTTATTCTAAAGTAGTTGACCTAAAGCGGGTAGGAGCAAGCAATCAAATGGTCGGGCTCTTTCAAGTGGGGCCTCAAGGTTCGGTGCGACTCATGGAGGCCGACGGGAGTATTGTTTGGGATAAACCATTGGAAAACCATGAATGTTTTGTAGCTAAATCATTAGAAATAAATGCGGATGATGAAATTATTGTTACTGGGACAAGTAGCTCTTATGAGAATAGCTACCCTTATTATTCTCCATTTGCAAATACTCATTTTCATAAATACTATCGATTTGGTATTAGTGGAAATTTATTAAGTTCGGAAACTTATCCTGGCAATATTTCACCGATTATTAGAACTTATCCACTTCAAACTATTACAGAAGGAAATCAAGTGAATACAATTGTTCGCGCGCAGAATAATCGCATTTATTTATATCATTATGATGGTACAAATTCGCCAGGGATACTTGATTTATCTATTAATGATAATTTTGATAATACCTATGGACACCGAGAAATTGCCACCGTCATGGATGCCGATTCTATTTTAATTTTTGCAGGAAATAGCGTAACTGCGATCCATAATACGAATTATGGAAAGCGAACGATTTTAGGAACCAATGGTGGTGTTGGAGATATTGAAGAAATAGGAAATGATATCGTTCTTGCTGCAGGAACCAATAATAATTCTACACCAGGAATTTTTGCTTTTTCTAAACTTACCAAGCAAAAAGTATGGGAAACA
>JAHDES010000087.1:0-1724 GCA_020628645.1 Saprospiraceae bacterium | reverse complement strand
ACTCGACTAAGTTATATTGAAAAGGAAGGAGATAATACGGATCCAGAGGTTATGGCGAAAGCTTTAATTACTTTACCTAATGGTCGCTTTTGGGCTGGAGCGGATATACATATGAATGGTATGAATACAGACGATGCAGTTTCTGGTATATTATTAGGTGCGGAAGAAAACTATTCTAGTTTTTATTACCAAGGAAATATTTATTACGATTCCAATCAAAATGGAAGCTTTGATTTAAATGAACAAAAGATGGCATTGGGAAATATCCTTATTAATACCATCGAAAGTGGTTATATCCCATTTGAGGGCGAGTATGGATTTCTTCTTTCTTCTGGGATACATAATTTATCATACCAAGCAGAATCCAACTGGCAATTGACATCCACACCGAGTAGTTATACCATTAATGCAGGAGTCACTTCACCTACTACTGGTTTTGATTTTGGTATTTATCCTATCAATATGGAGGTTTCATTAGATCCTCGTATTAGCACAAATATTTTGCGATGTTTCGAAACATCAACAGCTCATATTTATATATTCAATGATGGTACTCAAATAGATCAGGGTTATTTTTATGTAGAAATGCCAGCGGAGGTTTCTAATATTAATGTGATTGGAATGACTCCAGATTCGATTGTAGGAAATCGATATTATTTTGATTTGGAAAATCAAACGCCGGGCAGTGGTCCTGAACTACGAATGAATTTTACCAATCCTGGAACAGAAGCTATTGGTAACGATCTTACCTTCTATACCAAAGCCTATTCCATGAATGAAAATGGAATGGTTGTCGATTCTTTTGAAAGTAGTTTTACCGATTTTGTTCAATGTTCATATGACCCTAATGATAAATTAGTTAATCCGCGTGGTATAGGAGAAGAAGGTTATACGTTGTTTGATACGGAGCTGACCTACACCATCCGATTTCAAAATACAGGTAATGGATATGCCTACCGAGTCCGATTGGTGGACACCTTAGATAATCAATTGGATTGGGAAAGTTTTGAACTATTACAATCTAGTCATCCTTTGTCAGAAGTTAGGCGCGTTGGAGGAATTGTAGAATTTATTTTTGATCCAATTAATTTGCCCTACGAGTCCATTGATGAATTAGGTTCTCAAGGTTTTGTTAGTTTCCGAATTCAACCTCTTCCAGGCTTAGCAGAAAATAGTTTAGTTGAAAATTCCGCAGCCATATATTTCGATTTTAATCCGCCGATATTTACAAACAGTACCCAGACGACTTATGTAAGTATGCTACCCGTTTCTACAGAAAATCCAATGCTTCATGCTATAAATGCCTTGTTAATTCCGAATCCATTTAAAGATCAATTTACCTTGGCACTCGAAGGTGAATTTGAATACCCTTTACACCTCGAATTACATCGTGTCAATGGCCAACTTGTTGGTGATCAAGAGTTAGCCTCTCCAAATTCACCTATCTATTGGCCCACTATTTCCAATGGTATTTACTGGTTGAAAATTTCAGATGCCAAAGGGAAATATTTGGGGGTATTGAAAGCGGTGAAGATGGAGTAGTAGGATAGAGAAAGGATCGTAATAAGGATTTTTTTATCAATGATACTGATCTATACTTCTTTTTAAAAATCAAATTGCGAGCTGTTTTTTTCTTTAAAAACAGCTCGCAATTTGTATAACAGATAGTAGGAACAATCTTCTAAGAAAACAATCCTAAAATACGCACTATTTTAAAAGACATT
>JAHDES010000086.1 GCA_020628645.1 Saprospiraceae bacterium | reverse complement strand
AGCTACTGGAGCGTAAAAAATACATATTAAATAAATCTATCGTTCAGTAGATAGACAATAAATAGATCCATAAAATGAAAATAAAATTAAGCATCCTATTTCTTTTCGCTATTGGAACTTGTCTTAATGCACAATGGGATATTGCATTTACTTGGGATACTATTAGTTTTGAAGAAGCCACGCCTTATCCATACTTAAACATTGATACTTCTAGTCAAAATATTTGGCAAATTGGTACACCTCAAAAAACGGTTTTCACAGAAGCCTATTCCCTTCCTAATGCTATAATGACCGATACTCTCCTCCCCTATCCTATAAATGCTCAATCGTATGTGGAATTAGCCATAGGAACATTTAATTTTTTGGAGGATTATCCCTATAATTTTACCATAACATTTGAGCATCAATACGACACTGATACGCTTTGCGATGGAGGTTATATCACTATTTCCTACGATAATCGAGCAACATGGACTAATATCATTAATGATTCTTTATATCAACAAGTGGTAGGTGGTGATATAACGCCCTCTACTTTGGGTCATCCTAATTTGTATACCAATGAAGACTTACTTTGTAGTGGTGAAGTGGGATTCTCAGGTTCATCAAATGAATGGAAGCACACTACTTTGTCATGGGTTTTGCTACCTGTAGTTGGAATAGAATCCGTTTATCCAGATACTATTTTTTTACGATTCAATTTTGAATCTGATAGCTTAGATACTGCCAAAGATGGATGGATGATCGATAATATTCAATTACATTCTTTAGATGTGGGTAGTAGCATAAAACCCTTACCTTCTTCATTAACAAGCATTTATCCTAATCCAACGAAAGATGGTCACTTGCATTTATTGATGGATCCTTCTCTTCAATTGGAACAACTCGCTGTTTTTAATATACAAGGGCAATTTCTATTCTCTCAAACTGATCCAATAATTAAGCTTTCAGAAAAAGGAATATACATCGTTCACATTAAAACTGAGCAAGGTATACTTGTCAAAAAAGTAGTGTATCATTAATCTTAAAATTTACTTGGTCTATCGAAATAAGCTGTTTATTCCAGTTTAGAGAAGTACATTAGCCCAATATTTATTCTTTAAAACTTTAGAACCATACAAAATTAATAAGGATGGAAGACAAGGGAATAAATTCCCTTGGATTATGATGATCCAAGGTGGTTTCAACCCCTTGAAAAACTTAATTTTAAAGCTTTATATGTTTTGTATAGTTTCAAATTTTAAGACAAAAGAAAATGGCGAAATCATCTATACTAAAAGAAAATCTAACTAACCTATTTTTTTTAGTCATTGTTGCTTGTTTGACTTTCTTACTATTGAGTGGCATTGATTATATCGGCATTGAAAAGCTAGAGGGTTCAACTTCCAAAATTATATTTTTTATCAGTATTATACCTATTATGTTTCTTGTGCTTGGCATCCATGAATTGGGGCATTTAATAGCAGGATTAGCACAAGGATTTCAATTTCAACTATTTGTGGTAGGACCATTGGGTGTAAAACGCGAGGATAATAAAACAAAATGGTACCTCAATAAAAACTTAGGTTTATATGGAGGGGCTGCTGCTACGTCTCCTGTGAATAATGATCCTGATAATGTCAAAAAATTTGCTCGTTTGATATTAGCTGGCCCATTGACTTCCTTGGCACTTGCATTTGTAGGAATTGGACTTGCACTGGTACTATCTTCTCCTTTTAATTTAATAGCCTATTTAACTGGAGCAATTTCTTTAGCGATCTTTTTTGCGACTACTATTCCCGAAAAAACGGGGCCCTTTTTTACAGATCGCAAACGTTATCAACGATTAACTACACCTGGAAAAGATCAAGATGTAGAAATGGCAATGCTTCATATAACAGGCACTTGTGCGCAAGATGAATCCTTTAAAAATGTCCAAGAAAAAGACATTCAAACCTTAATCAATGATGATATTCCTTTTATGAAGTGGTTTGGCTATTATAATTTATTATGTTATCAAAAAGAGATGAATGGTGCTGTAGATACTCCCATTATAGATCAATATAAAGAATTATCAAAAGGATTTCCTTCTACTATGGTCAAAGCTATGGATGCAGAATTAGTCAAACAAGGGATTAATCTATCTTAATTTATCGGCGATGGTTCGTTTAAATAGATTACTAAAAATCACCCCGCGATGACTCCCTCCATTAATGGTATTCAACTCAATCTGATCGGGAGCTAATTCTTTTAATCGAGTAGCAGAATGATACGGAATGACATGATCGTTCGTACCATGAAAAATATGAATCGGACATTTAATCTTAGGAATACGTTGGTGCGTGGCTAATTGATATTTCAATAAAAAATCTGGCGTAAACCATAAAAATTGATCCTTAATATCTGTTATGCTATAATACGGAGCGAGTAAGAAAAGCTGTTGTGGACGATTATTCGCTGCCAAATATGAAGCCATTCCACTTCCGAGAGAATAGCCCACTACGACAATCTGATCCTCTGAATAACGTTCTTTCAAATAATCATAAGCCACTTGGACATCTTGAAATAACTGTTTTTCGGAGTAAACCTTACCCCCACTTTTTCCATATCCTCTATAATCAGGCATGAGTATATCATAGTCATTGCCCAACATCCCTTCAGCTTGATAAATGCAACGACGTATACTTCCTTTATTTCCATGAAGGTATAAAATAACCCCTTTGGAACGTCGCGCTTTCATCCACCAACAACTTAGGGAAATTCCATCATCTACTTCTAACTTAATTTCTTCCCCCATCCGATAGGTATGATTTTGGGGTAATTTGTCTGGTAAAAAGATAAATCGTTCTTGTAAAAAATATAAGATTGCACAGGCAAGTACATACAAGCCAAAAAGGAAATAGAAAATAAATTTAAGCCACTTCATTTACTGCTATCTACATTATAGGTTTATTTCAATTTCCTACAAAAGTACAAAAGGGAATGCACTTTTATTCCTCTCCTTTTGAAATACTCGTAGAGACTTTATCGGTGATGTACCAACGATCTCCTTCTTTAAGCAGATTAAAATAATCAGTAAAGAGGCGTTGCTCCGTTTCTAATTCTATTTTTGCTTCAGCAGCGGTTCGTGTAATGTCTATTGAAATGATACGACCTTCTGCATTTTTGAGTCGAGGGCGTGGTTTGAATCCACTTAAATAAGCCGTTCGATCTCTTCGATCTATTTTACCTTCTCGTACAAATTTGAGATTACAAGAAGCGTGCATGGCACTACCAACTAAGGTCGTATCGCCAGTTAACCAGCCATCAAAGTAATTTTGGATTACACCTTCAATGGCTTTATAATCTGGAGATTTCACTACATTGGCAACTGCTTCTTTTGTAGTGTCAACAGTAGATACTGAATTGTCAGTACATTGTAGAAAAAAGCAACTTGTGAATAAAAATAGAATTAGGTTTTTCATTTTAAATAGGTTTTGATTGATATGTTTACCTTAAAAAAGCTATCCTTCCTGTCGACTTACCATTTCATTAATCCAAATGGGCACAAAAGGAGAGGTACAGCCTTTTGAAACGGGATAATCACGATATAAACCTAGTTTTTCGCCAATTGCTAAAGCTCTTTCTCGATGTTGTTCATGATGTATCCCAATATAGCCTAAAGTGAAATTCATCGTCCATTGCGCAGCAGCAGGTGCTTCTCCCATTTCATTTTCTAAGCGATCTAATAATGCCGATAAGTCTAGAATTTCAGCTTGTCGTACCACGCGCTGCGCTGTTAAATTCCAGCCTGCTCTTGCTAGCATAGGGTCACTTGATTGCATCCATTTTTTACGTAAACTTTCATTGTCTGGGTAGGGTTTTACCACATAAGAATTTACCCAATCTGCTAATTGAAAAAAGGTGGCTTCTTGTACCATTTGTTCCAATTCATCGGTCGATAAGTCTTCAGGCTTCAGAATTAAAATAGCCAATAAACGAGCATCCAAATTACCAGTTTGCCACAAGGAAAGGGCGAGTTGATGATTAGTTTTAATCTTTTTGGCGACTTTTCGTAAATCTCCTAATTTTACGCCAAATAAATTTTCATCTGCACCATTTTTCAAGTGCCGTTTTCGAGTCCGCTCGTCGGTGAGGGATTCGAGTTGTTGCATTGTTTGTTCTAGTGTCATTGGAAGGTATTAGTAGATAGATTAATATAAAGGACAGTGAAGAATGCCTGAAAGCTGCATATTTAAGTAACCAAAATCCCATCGCGCATCACCAATCGGCGATCACTCATTTTGGCTAATTCCTCATTGTGGGTTACAATCACAAAAGTTTGTTGAAAATCATCTCTTAATTGAAATAAGAGCTGATGCAATTCTTGAGAAGATTCCGAATCCAAATTGCCAGAAGGCTCATCTGCAAAAACGACAGCAGGTTTATTCATCAAGGCTCGTGCTACTGCCACACGCTGTTGTTCGCCACCTGAAAGTTGGGTGGGTTTATGTTCCAAACGTTCTGCCAATCCTAAGTAAGAAAGCAACTCTTTTGCTCGTTTGGCACTTTCTTCCTTTGATTGTCCATTGATAAAAGCAGGAATACAGACGTTTTCGAGCGCTGTAAATTCGGGTAATAAATGATGAAATTGGAAGATAAATCCAATATTTTGATTGCGAAATTGTGCCAATTGTTTTTGATTCAAGGAAGATATTGCTTGCTCATTGATGTGCACTTCTCCTTGATCAGTTGGATCGAGTGTACCCAAAATATGGAGTAAAGTACTCTTACCTGCACCTGATTTACCAACGATAGAGACCAGTTCACCTTTGGGGATTTCTAAACTTACGCCTTTGAGTACCGTTAAATTTCCATACGATTTATGGATATTTGTTGCTCGAATCATGGATTGTATTTTTATAATTTTTCAGGCAGCTAAACTACTAAAAAAAACGTTGTGTAAGGGTTAAAATATTTTAAACGATTGAATAATTATTCTTGGCCACAATTATCCATAAGCAATTTGATAGTATTCCTTCTTTTTTAGCTGGTGATCATACCATCTTAAAAGAAGTATTACATCCTCATAAAGATGACGTTCAATTACCTTATAGTATTGCTTATGCTAAATTAAATCCCGAAGAAATTTCTTTACCCCATCAGTTAAAATCATCAGAAGTGTATATTTTTCTGGAAGGGGAAGGCATATTAGTAATCGGTAATAATCGTATAAAAGTAAAGAAAGGAGAATTGGTAGTAGTACCAGCACTTGAAAATCAACATCTTATCAATACAACAAAAAATGAACTCGTTTTTTTATGTATTGTAGCACCTGCTTGGACAGAAAAAGATGAAATAATTTTTTGACAAATAATAGGCAAGTATTCGATTCGATTTTGTATAATTGCAAAAGAAGTACATATCTTTGTACAAATCCTATATTCTTATTCAGTAATTGTTTAACGTTCAAACTGACATCTATCGAAGTAAATTGTACACTTTTTTAATCATGCAGTACAACCTAAATCAATCTTTTTCCCGTTAAAGAGAAAAAGATTGTAAGTGAAAAAGCTTGAACTTTAAACAGTTGCTATATGAAAATACTTCAACTCTGTAAAAAGTTTCCTTATCCTTTAAAGGATGGTGAGTCCATCGCCGTAACCCATCTTTCCAGAGCCTTAAATGAATTGGGCTGTGAAATGACACTTTTGGTGATGAATACTTCCAAACATTATTTTGATACCACCCAACTTCCCTCCTCTTTCAACCATTATAAAGCCATTCATAGCATAGATATTGATAATCATCTGAAAATAAAAGATGCCTTTCTAAATCTATTTTCTAATGATTCTTATCACGTCACGCGTTTTATTTCGAAAGAATACAATGATAAATTAATCCAACTTTTACAAAACAACAACTATGACGTCATTCAGCTAGAAACGATTTATTTGTCGCCTTATGTAGATACCATTCGAAAATATTCAAATGCTGTCATCTCCATGCGCGCGCACAATGTAGAACATGAAATTTGGGAACGCGTTACAAAAAACACTGCTTTTTTGCCTAAAAAATGGTATTTAAACCATCTAACTAAAAAACTAAGGACCTACGAATTAGAACAACTAAATAAATTTGATCTTTTCATTCCTATTACTCAGAAAGATTTAAGCACCTTTCGTTCGTTTGGTTTAAATAAAAAGGCTGTAGTTACACCTATTGGATTAGATAGTCGAGATTATCATCCTAATGATCGCAGTTATAAACGAGATTTATCCCTTTCTTTCATTGGTTCACTTGATTGGATGCCTAATATTGAGGGCTTAAAATGGTTTTTAGAACATATTTGGGGGGAAATCTCAAAAGTATATCCTGATTTAAAATTGCATATTGCAGGAAGGAATACGCCAAATTGGTTGATGAAACTTCAACGTAAAAATGTCATCGTACATGGAGAAGTAAATTCCGCACAGAAATTCATCAATCGACATTCCGTGATGATTGTTCCACTTCATGCAGGTAGTGGCATGCGTGCTAAAATATTGGAAGGAATGGCATTGGGAAAGGTAATCATAACGACTAGTTTGGGTTTAGAAGGTATTGATGCGAATCATCGAAAAGAAGTATTAGTAGCAGATACAGCTCAAGAATTTATTGATAGTATCGGATATTGCTATAAAAGCAATGGTTCCTTGATAAAAATGGGGAAAAAAGCACTCTCTTTAGCTCGTAAGAAATATGATAATCTGGCCAGCGCAAGAGAACTCTTAGGTATGTATGAATCCTTCTTCATTAAAGAAATGGAAGAAACGCATTCTTAAAGATAGAAAATAAGTAGACTACAAAAGCACTCATAGTCACAAAAAGCTCCCCAAATCTTAACAAAATCTTCAAAAAAAACTTAATTTGTCAGCCAATAAAAGACGATCACTTTTAGTTATACATTTATGGCAACCTATTCACAGTCTTTAGAACAGCAGAGAAAAGACAAGCGCAAGGCGCGACGCTCTGTATTGTTATTTTTATTGTTACTTTTATTATTACTATTTTTTCCTTTCATCAGTGGAAAATTACAAACGGAACAGTTGTACGATCAGGTGATTGAAGTTCAATTTGAACCCGAAGTATACGAGCAATTTGAAGAAACCGCTAGTTCAGAAAAATCTTCCGCTAAAGCTGCCAGTGCTGAGGTGGAATCTCCTGTAGAAGAAACGCCTGAGCAAGCCCAACCTGAAGAAGTACAGCCCGAAGAACCTCAGGTAGAACCTGAGCCAGAACCCGAAGTCGTGGAGCGAAAGCCTATTCCTGTACCTGATCCTGTGCCCGTAACAGCAGCCCCCTCTCCTACTATCATGACTTCCTCTGAGCCAGATTTAAAAGTCAATGTAGCTGAAATGATCAAAAAATTACCCAGCAATGCACAGGTAGAAGAAGTGTCCGAAGAAGTAACTGAAGTTACTCAAGAAATACCCGAAAGTTTTATGGATGATATTGCGGATTTCTTTGGTAGTGCTTCTGGTAGTGGCGATAAATCAACTGGAAAAACTTCAGATGCTCCTATTGGTAAACCATCTGATGGTGGTGAAGGCGATTCAGGTAGTTCTGATTCTGGTGATTCAGATCAAGATGGCAAAGGCGATGCTGGTGATGGTATTGATTTTGGCGATGGTTTATTAACACGTAAAGTGATTCAGCGTGGTAATGTAGAAGATGTCATTCATAAATCTGGACGAATCGTTATTAATCTTTGTGTGAATCGTGAAGGGAAAGTCATCTATTCCAAAGCCGATCGTTTAAAATCGACTATTAAGGATAAAGCTTTATTACAAAAAGCAGAAATTGCAGCTAAACGCTACCGTTATGAAAAAGATTATACCGTAGCTCCAAAACAATGTGGACAACTTTCCTTCCTCATTGAAATAAAAGATTAATTCAAAGAAAATTCAACTTCCAAGTATCAAGCGCAAGTCCAAACTCAAATTTGCACTTGCGCTTGATACTTGCACTTGTACTTTTTTTCCTACCTTAGTAGCATTACCAAATTAGTCCTTATGCTACGTCTTATTTTATCAACTTTTATAGCTTTATTTTCATTTACAGTCTTTTCACAAAATACCTTAGGTACAATCATCAATACGGATGAAAGTCTTCAAGGCTATACCTTCTTTTCTCCATTCAATGGAACAAGTTGTTATCTAGTGGATAATTGCGGCGGTTTGGTGAATCAATGGAATAGAGGAACACGCCCTGGTTTGTCCGCTTATTTATTAGAAAATGGGCTAATTTTTAGAACGTATAAAGTCAATCCACAAGGGCCTTTTACATCTGCAAGTAATGGCGGTGGATTAGAATTGGTAGATTGGAATAACAATACTATTTGGTCCTATGAAATCAACTCGCCCACCCAACTTTCTCACCATGATGCCGTCTACATGCCCAATGGCAACATTTTGGTGCTTACTTGGGAATTGGTGTATGAAGAAGAACTCATTGAATTAGGACGTGACCCAAATCGAATAGCATCAGAAGCTTACATGTGGTCAGAACGAATTATAGAATTAGAACCTGTAGGTGGAACGGATGCTAATATCGTCTGGGAATGGCATATCAAAGATCATTATATTCAAGATTTTGATCCAAATCAACTGAATTATGGTGTAGTGGCAGAGCATCCAGAATTGTATGATATTAATCTAGCAGAATTGGATAGTCCCAATTCTAATTCTCCTTGGGATTGGAATCATTTTAATGCGATTGATTATAATGAAGACTTAGATCAAATCCTTATTAGTGTTCGAAATTCAGATGAAATTTGGATTATCGACCATAGTACCACCACTGAAGAAGCCGCCTCGCATGAGGGCGGGCGTTATGGCAAGGGGGGCGATATTCTTTTTCGTTGGGGCAATGCGTACGCTTATGATCGCGCTAGTTTAAATGAACAACAACTTTTTGGTCAACATGGTACGAACTGGATTCGAGATGGATTAGATGATGCTGGAAAAATTTTAATTTTTAATAATGGAAATGGTCAACCTGGACCAGATTATTCTACAGGGGTGTTAATTGAACCGCTTCAAGATGAGATAGGAGGCTATATTTTACCAGAGGAAGGCCCTCTCACCCCTACTTTTGAAACTACTCTTTATGGTGATGCATCAGGAGAAACACTTTATTCGCCTTACCTTTCAAATGCGCAACGATTATCAAATGGAAATACTTTAATGAATTATGGTTCTATAGGAACAATGCGAGAAGTCACCCCTAATCGAACTATAGTTTGGGAATATATTATCCCTTTATTCGGAAATACGCCCGCTACACAAGGGCAAAATGTCAATAACAATTGGTCATTTAGAGCGTATAAATATCCAGAAGATTATGCTGGTTTACAAGGACAAGATTTAACAGCAACAGCGACGATTGAAAATGGTGAACCTATTGAACCTTGTGCTTTATTTACATCAACTCAAGAAATTACGTCTCCTGTTAAATGGTGGTTTAATACATTGGATCGACAAATACATATTGAGCAAAGTAGCATTCTCATCCAAATTCAGTTAATTGATGTTTTAGGTCGTATCCAATTACAAAGAGAGATTAAAACAGATGATATAATAAATCTCCCTTCCACATTAAAAGGCGTTCATTATCTTCTTTTCAGAAATGAAGATGGCGTAGTAAAGAGTTATCCTATTTATTTAGACTAAGAAACTGTTTGAGTTTAGTTTTCTGGTAATACTATTTATAGATTATGCCTCCCAACGAAAACAAACGGTACAACCATCCCATTCATTTGATTCGATCCAGATGTCTTGGCGATAAAAGTTGCATATTTTCTTACAAATGGCCAGTCCAATTCCTGTATTGACTGAATTCGGTGACCGTTCCAATTGGGTGAAAATTTTAAAAACTTGTTCCTGAAATTCAGGAGCAATTCCTTTACCGTTATCTTGAAAAGAAAACCAATAACCTTTTTCATCTTCATAACAAGAAAAATGAATCATCAATTTACGTTTAGGATGCGCATACGCCAAACTGTTCTCCATTAATTCATGTAAAATACACCTCAAATGATCAGGAACAACCTCAATCTGAGGTAGATCTTCATAGGAAATTTCTATATCATTTAATTGATTTTTAAATTGATCCATTACTTCTAAAAAAGAACGTTCTACATCCACTTCAAGCACTTCTTCCAAAGGCATTTTCAAACTAACATACTTTAATAAGTCATCTAGTTTTGTATTGATCTTTAAGGTGTTTTCTTGAATAAATTCAAAATAAGTACTGGAAGAGTTTTCTTCCAATTCAGGGTGATTTCGGCGAAGAAGTGTAGAAAAACTATTAATAGATCGTAATGGCTCTTTTAAATCATGAGCTATAATATAAGCATATTGTTCCAGTTCTAAATTGGATTGTTCTAGTAGTTTATTTTGATGTAAAATACGCTCATTTTTATCAATTAAAATTTCTATTTGTGCTTCTTTTAAAGAAATCATTTGATCCATAAAGTTTTTATGGACATTTTGATAATAATTTTTTTGCAATTGATTTAAAATCTGCAGATGTTCTAATAAATGATCACGTTGTCCTAATTCTTGATAACAAGTACAAAGTTGCTCCAAGATAGCCATCAACTCTTTTTTAAAATTAAATTGAATGGCCAATTCTTTTGCTTTTTGAAAGTAAGTAATTGCTTCCGTAAAATTAGACATCTGATAAAACTCCCCTAATTCTACTTGACATGACATTAAGTGATAGTGATGTTGATGATCTTGATAGATCTTCATTGCTTGTTGGTAATGAGAAAGAGCCAATGTCGTTTCATCTAAATGAGCATACACGCCTCCAATATTTTGGTGAAACATCGCTTCTTGAATCAAGTATTTTCCGTTTGATTTACAACGTTGTAAGCCTTTATTATAAAACTCTAAAGCAATTTTTGATTGTTTTATTTTTTGATAAACTGAACCAATATTGATATGGGTCACTAAGACCATTTTTTCGTCTTCATTTTCTAAGGCATATTGCAAGGCTTTGCTATAATAATCGAGCGATTTATCATCTTCTCCTTGCTGTTCCATTACTAGCCCTATATTGTTATAGATATAAGGATTCCATTGAATAGAATTGTAACTCAAAGCTTTAAAAAAATAGTCTAATGCTTTGATATAGTCTGATTTTGCTTTGAAAACCAATCCAACATTATTTAAAGTAGGACTAATTAGTTCAGGATCAGCAACTCCTTTTGCTAACAATACAGCTTCTTCAAAAGCATCTTGACTAGTAGTAAACTGCCCTTGCTCTAAATAAATTGAGCCAAGATGATTTAACATCTTACAATGCAAACGATCTTCATTTAAATAAGCAGCGACGGTTAGAGCTTGTCTTATCAGGTGTATCTTCGTTTCATCATCAGCATTTGGGTTATTTAAAAGAAAATGAAGCACTTCTTCTAAAGATTCTTTTGAGGTATTTAAAACAGGTAATACTAAGGTGGTGCTGCGTTGTTGTGCTATACTCATAGAGCTAGTTCATTTTTGAAAAGTATGGAAAGAAAAATCAAAAAGGAAAAAAAATTCCAACCATTTGATAACCTTATACTTATATCAAAAAAGATACCCAAAGTAATCAGGTCAAAGTATTTTAGAGTTTAAAATGTTTTTATATTAACCATTCATGGGGAGAAAAATCAGCCTAATTGTTATGTTTTTAGCAAAAAAAAACAATATATTTATGTATGGTCAATTGGTGATTTTAAAAAATTAAATTTAGTTTTTTTTATATAAATGCTTATTTTATTTATTTTTTTATTATTATTACCAAAGATTTATTTACTAACCTTTTTTCACTAAAATTTCCTTTATATGAATATTACATTTAAAGAATTAAGAGAAATCAAACACCGCCTACCTACAGGAAGTGTCGCACGGATTGCCGATGAACTCCAAATCGAAGAACAAACCGTACGCAACTTCTTCGGTGCTAAAAAATTTGAAAATGGCAAAATCACGGGATGGCATCTTCAACCTGGTCCTGATGGTGGCGTTATGAGCATTAGAGACACTACAATATTGGATGCTGCAAAACGCATCTTAGCATCCCAAGGGAATCAAAGAAATTCAGCCGAGCAAAATTAAAAATTGCAAAAAAGGGAGAATAATCATTTATTTTCCCTTTTTTGTATTACATTTTCAGGTAAAACTCTTTTGTAAGCCTGATATATTCCTCCGTAAAGTCATTCCGTTTCTGGTGTTGGATCACCATTTCTGATTTTTTACAAATCTGTTTTCCCTTTTTAAATTCTATCATTAAACGATGAATAGGCTTAGTAGCTGTTGGTCGAATTTGAGTTATTCGAATTGGATTTAAGTCCATCTCACTTGCAAGTTGAATAAAATGATGCCCTTCGATAAGAGGAAGTATGATTGCTAAACGTCCATTTTCGGTCATTAATTTAGTCGATGCCAACAATAAATCTTCAAAGGATAAATTGGTCGTATGACGTACTTGATTTCTAGCGATATTCTCTGATAATTGTGCAGTTCCAAGAGGAAAAAAAGGCGGATTACTTACAATCAAATCAAAGGTTTGATTACTTTGTTTACTCCAAGTTTGAATACGCCCCTTTTCAATAATAATACGATTTGCCCAAGGAGAGGAAGTTGTATTATCAAGGGCTTGTAGATAAGCTGCTCTATCAATTTCTACTCCATAAATGAATGCATTCGGATTACGTTGTGCTATCATTAATGCGATTAGTCCTGTGCCAGTACCTATATCAAGAACTTGATTTGCCTGTTTTACATTCACCCAAGCTCCTAATAATACTCCATCTGTACCAACTTTCATCGTACATTGATCTTGAGCAATACTAAATTGTTTGAAATAAAAAACTTGTTTAGACATTTAGAAAATGACGGTACGATTATTATAGGCTAAAATTTTATGTTGCATCTGTTTCCAGATAGCTTGAGAAAGTACTGTTTTCTCCAAATCTTTTCCTTTTCGAACTAAATCTTTAACATTTTCCTTGTGGGTAATACGGGCAATATCTTGAGCAATAATAGGGCCTTGATCAAGGTCGGCTGTAACATAATGACTTGTCGCTCCAATAATCTTCACCCCTCTTTTATAGGCTTGATGATACGGTTTCGCACCTGGAAAGGCAGGCAGGAAAGAATGGTGAATATTAATAATTCGATTTGGATAATGTGTAATAAAATCGGCAGATATTATCTGCATGTAACGCGCTAAAACGATAAAATCAATATCGTGATGAGCCAGTAATTCTAACTCTTTGGCTTCTTGTTCAGCTTTGGTGGCTTTTGTAATTGGAAATACCTCAAAGGGAATATTAAATCGTTCAGCAATGTAGCCCAAATTTGGATGATTACTAATGATAAGTGGAATTTCAATATCCCATTCTCCTGATTGATAGCGTTGAAGAATATCAAACAGACAATGCGACATCTTAGACACGAAAATGGCCATCCTTGTTTTCCTACTAGTAAAATGTAATTCCCATTTCATCTGAAACTTATCTCCTACTAATGTCCCAAAAAATTCACTGACCTTTTCCTTTGGTATACTAAAGCCTGTCAAATCCCATTCAACCCGCATAAAAAATAGGGCTTGATCTTGATCAACATGTTGATCTAGATCAATAATATTACCATTGTTGGCAAACAAAAAGTCAGTTACAGCATGGACAATGCCCTTTTTGTCAGGACAATGAATTAGTAAAATAGCGGTATTTTTCATCTATATTTCCCCTTTTTATTTTGATTTTAAATATTAAAAAATGTGGTTCTTTATGAATTTACGTGGTTTATTTAACTTAGCAGAAAAGTCTGCTAATG
>JAHDES010000035.1 GCA_020628645.1 Saprospiraceae bacterium | reverse complement strand
GGACATAGGACATAGGACATAGGACATAGGACATAGGACATAGGACATAGGACATCTGGCAGATTATTTTTTGACCCTTTCCTCAATATTAAGCCCTAATAGTCAGATAAAATACTAAAAATAGCCATATCCTCAAAATCCCAAGTTCTACGTCCAATATCTATAAATCTAATCATCTAAAGCAGTCTCGCTTCCCATCTCTTATATCCCGCTTCTCAAATAAATCAAAACAGTCTCTCAATCCACAAAGTGGATGGTCTCTCAACTCACGAAGTGAGTGGTCTAAAAGCGTAGCGATCTCAAAATCCACGGAGTGGATGATCTAAAATGTCAAACGATACAAAAAGTCAGGGAATAAACCACTTTGATAAGTTTCATTGATGCGATTGGTTTGGCGATTATAGCGTCGGGAGAAAATATTTTCTCGATTCGTCACATTTTGAATATCAAAGAAGATTTGCTGTGATAATTTACGCTTCTTACTGTTGAGTTGGAAGCCCACTTTTACATCCCATCGAAGATAAGGTTCGTATTGCTCACTAAAGGCAAGTTCATCTTGACGAATTTCGCGTCCTGCCAATTCTGAAGCAGCCAAATCTACAGGTGTATAATAACGTCCGCCTGCGGTACTAAATTTAGTGTCAAAAGTAATGGCATTGCGTTTATCTTTTCCTATTTTAAATTCTTTTCCAAATAAGACATTCAATACATAGCCATTATTAAAAGCCGTATTGCGCTCGATGCCATCGCTTCCTGTATATTTTGAATCAAATAAAGAGGTCGTAATCAAACTATAATAGCCTTCACTAAAGAACTTTTCTATGGTCAATTCCAATCCACGATTCGAACCAGTTCCTTCATTTACTAAATAATTTTTACCTGCTGGAAATCCAAAATCTGCTCCAATATTCAAGACAGAAAAAGAACTTTCAAAAGGATCAACAGGGACATTATCAATGTCTTGGTAATAAGCCTCTAATTTCGCACGCCAATTCTTTGCAAATTTATAATCATAACCAAGCACATAATGTTGCGATCGGGAAAAAGCTAAATCTTGATTCGTTTTTATTATGGTTCCATCTGCCGCAATATCCTCACTTAATAAAATCGGTAATGGGGTAGTTTGATGATGCAAACCATAACCAAGATTGATGGTTTGTTTATCATTTAATTTATAATTCAATGCGACACGTGGTTCAACGACACCTGCTTCATTAATGGTTAAATATTGGGCATGCAAACCTGCGTTTAAGGTCAAGTTTTTATTAATTCTATATTGTGTTTGTATATAAGGCTGAACGATGGTAGCGGTTTCATTAAAGGAGAAAAAGGGTAATAAATCTGGAAATCCATCCATATCTAAATCGGGCATGTCAATGGCTGTTTCAGCATTTATATCAAAGAAAGAATGTTCCACCAAAATACCTGCTCGTCCTGTTAATTTTGCACTATATTTTTTATTAAAATAAGACGATAATACCAGTTTGTTTTCTCCATTTTGTTGAATGTTCATAGGTTTTACGACTTCTTCATCGGTATCAATATTGTAATAACGATCATTGATAAACTCATTCCAAGAATGGGTAACTGCCAAACTCGTTCTTACATAAGCATCATCACCCACTAAAAGATTGTGCCGAATGCCAGCGACACCAAAACGCGATTTTGCAAAAGAATCTTCATCTGTTGCCCCTGCATACAAATCATCTTCATTCACTTCATCATGTAAAAAATCAATATCACTTGATCCACCCACGCCAAAGAGGGTGAATTTACCCAATTTCGTCTTCGCAAAATCTAATTTAAAGGCAATGTCTCGATAATTGGGGGTGGCGGCTGTTCCAATGTTTCCAAATTGAGCCGCTAATCCTACAAAAGAATAGCGTCCAGAAATCAAATAAGAAGCTTTTCCTCCTTTCCCTAATGGCCCTTCTGCCATACCTTCCAATCCACTAATTGCTCCCATTTGCAACATGAACTCATGGGCATCTTTATTTCCAGATCGAAATCCTAAATCAAATACACCAGCTAAAGCATTTCCATATTCCGCTGGAAAAGCACTGGTCAAGAAATCGGAATTACGTAATAGATTGGGATTTAAAGCACTTACTGGTCCTCCTGTTGTTCCTAGAGTAGAAAAGTGGTTAGGGTTTGGAATGGGAATGCCTTCTAATCGCCACAAGACACCAGTAGGGGAGTTACCACGAATCACAATATCGTTTCGGCTATCATCTGCGGTGCTTACTCCCGCGAAATTGGTGGCTAATCGCGCAATATCTTGTCGTCCTCCCGAAAAACGATTCACTTCTTCAACACTAAAGGTTCGAGCTGAAATAGTTGCCATTTCGTTTTGGGCTTTGTCTTTTTCAACGGTGGCAGTGACAACGACTTCTTGTAATTCTTCAATAGATTCTTCCATTGCAATGCTGAGTACGACCTCTTTTCCTCTAGTTACTACAATATTGGGAATAGTAATAGATTCATAACCAAGGTATTCTACTACAAAATTTTGTCGTCCAATGGGAACACCTTCTAAACGGAAATTACCATCTATATCAGTGACTTCGCCTAGTGTGACCGTTTCATTGATTAAACTAATCGTTGCACCGATCAAAGGCATCTCTGATTGTTTGTCGATGATCGTTCCTTTGACGACTTGCGTATTGTTTTGAGCAAATAATGCGAATTGGCAAAATAAAAATGTGCTTAGTAGTAGACTTATCTTTTTCATAATAAGGGTTTGATTTTATTGATGACTCAAAAATCAATACAATTAATAACGAAAAATAGTCATTTCGGTTGAAACGTCATTTTTAAGGGTTGAGTTGTACTATTATTTTCTCCCATCTTAAAGGAACGTTAATTTTGTTAAGGCTATCCTAAATTTAGGGGTACATTTGGGCATGTGTTTTGTACTTTATGAGAAAACACATATTTTACTGACAGAATAAATATAATTTTTAAAACATTAAAAAACACACCTTTATGAAACCAATCTACTATGCATTGCTTATGGCGATGGCAATCTTCAGCACGTCCACTACTTATGCTTTTGTAAAACCAGTCACTACCCCTAAAGCATCTATCGAAACGATTTGATTTTAGCCAAATGACTAATGAAGACTTTTTATCCCTTACGCCAAAACAAGTAGAGGCAAAGACGGGCGAAAAGATGTCTTTAGTTCAAAAAATGGGATTGAAAATAGCCCAAAAACGTTTCAAGAAAGAACTCAAGAAAAATCCTGATGCTCGTGCAGAGGGGAATTTAGATGTAGTGGGATTATTGTCATTGATTTTTGGAGGTTTGGGCTTGATCTTATTATTTACACCACTTGGATTATTAGGTTTGTTACTTGGTATTGCTGGTTTTGTGATGGGCTTTGTAGGCATGAAAAAAGACGGCGCCAATAAAGTTTTTCGTATCCTCGGAATTGTATTTGGAGGCTTGACAATTTTACTTTTATTAATTGGTATTATTTTTATAGCAGCCTTTCTTTTATAATTGACAACAACTAGATTTTAGTCAATTTTTACAAAAAACGAATTTAGTCTTTTAGGATTGAATTCGTTTTTTTATACTGGTAAGAATGTCTTCTATTGCAGATGCCTCATATGGTAGCCAATGTTCATTTCTTCGAAGCCAAGTCATTTGTCGTTTGGCATATCGTCTACTATTTCGTTTGACTAATTCGGTCGCCTCTTCAAAACTAATTTTTCCATCCAAAAAGTCGAAATACTCCTGATAACCTACCGTTTGAAGGGCATTTAATTGTTTATGTGGATAAAGGTCATGGATTTCTTTCATTAAACCCATTTCCAGCATTAAGTCGACTCGTTGATTGATTCGTTCGTACAATCGAGTACGATCCATTTCTAATTTGATATAAATAGGCGTAAAAAAGCGTTCTTTCTTTTTTTGTGTTCTAAAAAAACTAAAGGGTTTTCCCGTATGACGAATTACTTCTAAGGCACGAATGATTCGTCTGGGATTGTGTTGATCGACTTGTTCAAAATAAATAGGATCGGCAACTTTTAATTCTTCTTGAAGGGGATTGATACCATTTTCTTCTAATTCTTGTTCTAAGGTATTTCGAATAGACGGAGGAATAGTAGGAAAATGATCCAATCCTTCACAAACAGCTTTAATGTAAAGCCCAGTACCACCTACTAAAATAGCTGCGTCTTTTTTTTGGTAAATATGCTGTAAAAGTTCTAAAGCTTCATGTTCATAATCTCCAGTAGTATACGTATCATGAATGCTTTTATGGTTGATAAAATAATGAGGTGCCGCAGCTAGTTCTTCTATCGAAGGTTTAGCAGTTCCAATGGTTATTTCTTTATAAAGCTGCCGACTATCACAAGATAAAATGGGTATGTCAAAATGTTGTGCTATCTGAATAGCTACACCTGTTTTACCTGAGGCAGTAGGCCCACCAATTACGATTAAATAGTTATTTTTTGCAGTTGTTGCCACACAAGAAAGAATAATTTTAGAACTTAAAATCTAAAATCTAAAATCTAAAATCTAAAATCTAAAATCTAAAATCTAAAATCTAATTATTTTCAGGAGTACCAAAGCCTTGAATGATCTCTTCATTTGATTTTCCTAAATTTTCGAGTAAGAATTTAGTGTCGTCAGCAAAATCATCTTCTGGGTATCGCTCCAAAAATACTTGATATAATTCCTTAGCTTTATTTTTTTGTTGCAACTCATTATCAAAGGTAAATGCTTGCATAAATAAAGCCTGAGGTGCTTCTTTTGCTTTTGGATAATTGGTGTAAATCCATTGGTAAAGGTCAATCGCTTTTGGAAAGGCACGCATCGAACGAGCTACTTCTCCAGCTTTTTGAAGTAAGGAAGCTGCATTTTGTTTATTGGGCAAAGTCATTACAAGAAGTTCAGAAGCAGCTACAAAGTCATTCGCTTTAGCTACATCAATACGCCCTGTTTCTGCATTAATTAGTGCTGCACTCATTTGGGTTATCGTAGAATCAAGTGGTGTGGCATTTATTTTGATGGCTTTTGTCCCTTCATCTGTAGGAAAGGCACGTTTGGCAGCTTGTTTGATAATAGAAGCTAAAGCGGGCTTTTTAAAACCATTTTCATAGAGATCGGCCAATAATAGCACATTTTTTGGAGTATTTTTACTGTTGTAATGATTACGGACAGCTAAGGTGAGACTATTGATCGCTAATGGAAAACGATTAATTTCTTTATACAAAGATGCTGATTTATATAAATAATCGGCAACAAGTTCATCTTGATTGGTGTTTTCTTTAGCAAAATTGTAATATGCTTCGGCTAATTGACTTTTGTTTTCAGGACTAGGATTATCGGCAACCGCTTTTTCTAAGGCTTCAATTGACGTTCCTGTTGCTTTATCTTCATTTTGACAAGCGATTATACTACATAAGAGCAATAAAAATAATATTTTGGTTTTCATGTATTGTTGTTTCTATAAAAAAGTGACTTAGATTGATTTTCAACGATCAAAAATAGTATAGATTTCCATTTTAACAAAGAATAATGATGTACCGATTTGTAATTTTAATAGCAGCATTCATTTATATTGGGTCTTGTACCCCTAAATTGTCAGGCAAATTTTTAAAAACTGCCACCTCCATTACTACAGCTACTCCTCCAAATGATCCTTGTAGACAAAAGAGTAATTATATCCCTGATGCTACTCATCCAGAACATACTCCTATTCGCCAAGTACGCGTAAATATACATTATATGCGCAATGCTGAAGGCGAAGGGAATTTCCAAGAAAAAGAAGGTTGCGAGTGGACAAAAGTAGTTTTAGATGCCTCCAATAAACGCCTTTCTTCCAATAAAAAAATGACTTTACCTGAAGGAAATGATACGCCTGTTGTTCCTACTCGGTATCGCTATCAATTGACTGCTTGTGCAGATGATCCTACTGATGACGGTATCTATTTTCATAATGACGATGAATTGTATTTCATTTTAGAACGAGGAAAAGATCGAAACAACTATTCTAGAGCTGTTTTTGAGAAATATGGTATGCAAAAAGATACTGTACTCAATGTTTTCGTCATGGAAAATCACCTAGATTCTATAAAATCACCTACTTATAAAGCTACAACAAATGGTATTTCCTTTGGTAGTTGGGTGAAATGTAGTAAATGGTATACGAATAATTATGACACTGTTTGGGTAGATGGAAAGCCAACTTTACCAAGAAAATGGATCGCTCCGAAACAACTCGATCATGAAATCGGTCATTCGCTAGGACTACGCCATACATGGAGAGGCAATGATGGTTGTGATGATACGCCCAATCATGCCAATTGCTGGCAACCTAAAGGAAAAGACCCGTGCGTATTGGCTTCCAATAATGTAATGGATTATAATGCGAGAAGGAATGCTTGGTCACCCTGTCAGTTAGGAATTGTACATTATAATTTTGCCAATCACAACTCTCAACGCCGACTATTGATTCCTACTTGGTGTACCCTAAATGCAAAACCTATTGTGATAAATGAACCCGTTTTATGGAATTCCTGTAAAGATTTAGAAAGTCATATTGTAGTTGAACGAGGAGGTGAGTTAATTATTCAATGCCGTGTTTCCTTACCCAAAGATGCAATTATAGATGTTAAACCTGGCGGAAAGCTCATTATTGATAGTGGACGCATTCACAATGATTGTGGATCACAATGGAAAGGCATCAAAGTATGGTCAGAAGGAGGCGAAAAAGGTGAAGTGATTTTCCAAAATGGCGGTACCGTTGAAAATGTGGAGTATCCAATTGAACTTAGTGCTTCATAAAAAGAGTTTAAATATTGTTTTCGTTTATCCTCTACTTTCAATTTCGCGGCTTATCTTCTTTGCTTCACGGAAGTTAGTGAATACGATAATTGACAATGAAATGGCTACCAACATAAGCCAATCAAACTCACCATTTCTGATGGTACTCCATACTGTTACCCCAAATAAGCAAATGAGAATACCTGCTAAGAAAGAAGCAGCTTTTTTTAAGCTTGCTCTCTTTTTTTCTAATTCTGGAATGGATAATTCTTTATATTTATTGTTTTCCATAATTTACTTTTTTACACTACAAAATGATAGTCTTTAATGGTACGTCGAATCTGTTTGCGATGGCGGAGAAAATGAATATCAAAGAAATGCAACATTTGCTTAATCGTTAGGCGACCCGCAAAAGCATGTTTATACACTTCTTTATTTAACAAATCATCAGGAAACTCATCTAAAAATATGCGAAGTTCTTCCCGTTGTTTATTCCATACTTTTACGGTTTCCCAAAAGGTAGATTCTATAGGCAAACTAGCATCTCCAATAAAGTCAGGTGCTTTCACCTTAATGGGTGCTGCCATGTATGTTTTCAATAAGATAGAACGAAATCCAGTTTTTATACCTGCTTTTTCATACGCTGGATTAAAACTCATTTTCTTTTTTACATATTGAAGAGAACCACCTTCTGCCAAAATTAAATGATGCATCACTTGCAAAGGCGACCAAGTTTTTTCGTCCTTTTTCTTATTCAATACGACATCTGGATGACCTTTAAGTTCTTCATACAAACTATGGAGATCTGCTTGTAACTTATCATAGATCGGTTGTAGAGAAGTATGCATAAAATAATTATTTAGAACGGAAAGATACTATCTAAAATGGAAAGTTGAAAAAATGAACAAAGAAAGATTTTTAATTAGAATGGGCTTTTACACAACAGAATGTAAAAGCCCTTTCATTTGGTTCTCTTTATAATGTCACAAAAAAAGTAGTTGTTTGTTTCTTAATTCAAATCAGTATAGACACAAAATACATAATTTATACCAAAAATACATTATATAAAGACTAAAATTTTAACATTTTTGTCATTAATAACAGTTACTTAACATTGGCGATAAATTACTAGTCAGCCATTCTAACGATTTTAGGAGAAAAAGTTCCAATAACCTCTACCAAATCGCGTTGTGCATACATTACTTCGTGAATATTTTTATAAGCAATCGGTGCTTCATCTAATCCACCACCAATCAAATCAACTTTATGAGTTTTCAATACTTTTTTCAATTCATGTCGAGTGATACTGTTTTTTGCTTTTCTTCGCGATAGTTGTCTTCCAGCACCATGTGAAGCAGAAAATACAGAAGCAGCATTTCCTTTTCCACGTACCACAAATCCAGGTGCTGTCATGGAGCCCGGTATAATTCCTAGCACTCCTTTCCCCGCAGGTGTTGCTCCTTTTCGATGTACAATGACTTCAGTACCATCTGCTAATTGTTCTTTCCAAGCGAAATTATGGTGATTTTCTACCGTAAATAAAGCTTCTTCTCCTAGTGCTATACTCAATCGTTCATGGATTTGGTGATGACATGCTGATGCATAATCACCTGCCAGATTCATTGCCAACCAATATTCTTGTCCTATTTCTGTACTTAAATCCAACCACGCTAAATGTTTCGCTTCTTTAGGCAAGCGACATTGCTGCATAGCAAGTTCGGTATAATGTTTGGCAATAGCAGCTCCCATTCCCCTTGATCCTGAATGTGAAAGAATCGCTAAATAATTTCCATTGGGGAGATTAAATTCATTTTGCTCATCTTGTAAATCTAAAATACCAAACTCGACAAAATGATTACCTGTACCTGAAGAACCAATTTGTGCAGCAGCTTTTGACTTTAGTTTTTTAACAAAAGGAATCGTTTTAAATTCTTCTCTAGCTAAAACAGCATCTCCCTTTGGTCGCCGAAAACCCTGAAATCCAAAACGCGTATGTTCTACTAATAAATCTTTAAGCTTAGATCGATTCTTTTCAAGAAAATCTTCGTGCAAGGGATAAGCCGTCAAACACATTCGACAACCGATATCTACTCCCACACCATAAGGAATGATGGCATTCTCAGTTGCCAAAACCCCACCAATAGGCAAGCCATAGCCATGATGCGCATCTGCCATTAAAGCCCCTGTTGTAGTGATAGGCAATCGCATGGCAGTATCCATCTGTTCTATAGCTCCATTTTCAATACCTTTTGCCCCATAAGTTTTATAGTATTTAGCTTGTTCCTCCAAATGATAAATGGAGAAAGATTCCACGCCATTTGGTCGAAGTGTTGTCACAATTTTACCTAAAACTGGATGGTTGGCATAGTGATCTTGGCGTTGCAACACATCTTCTAGTAATTGCAATGCATCAGATTTAGCCATTCTACGATAATTTTTTAGCATGACATTGATTGCCATGCCTACTGCCTTACCTTCAGGATAGCCTAAATTTGTAATATCTTTTCCTCTAAGTTTTAATTTTGCCATAATCTAATAGAAGATACACAAGTGGAAATGAAATAGTTCCTTTTAGATACTTCTTTTCAAGTTAAGAGAGAAGAAATACACATAAAGATATTATGGTTTTGTTTAACTAAAAATTAAAAACTGTCACATTTCAAGTTCAAAATGAGGAGTGTTGCCATAGTGTCAAAATGTATTTTATGTGACAGGCTTAGATGTGAGATGATTTCAAAACTGCATAAACAAGTCTATTGATTTTCAATAAGATAGAGTTGAGAATTGCTCAAATATGACCCAAGTCTCAAAAAAAATGTTACATCCTTTCGGTAAAAACTATTGCGTGGTGTCTTTTTTCCCTCTACATTTGTAGTGTAATCCAAAACAACTCCTCCCTTTGAGTACAAGAATCTAGCAAGACTTACTTACAATTTTAACCACGAAACAGAACAAGAAACAAAAACTAGCCTTTTAGGCAAATTGTAATTTTTCCCCCCACATTATTCTCAAAACCGTTTACTATGATGAGTGTATCAATTACTCATTTTTCATCACTATTGGGGTGTTTGAAAAATTATCCAAAACTATTCTTCCCCACTTTCCTAATTTGCTTTTTAGTAAATTCTACTTTCGCAACAAATACCATTATTACCACAACAGAAAATGGAGAAACCATTACCATTCATTTAAATAGTAATTGTGATAATATTACGGATGGAGGACAAATTACAGGTAATGAAGTAGGCTGTCCTGAACCTGATTTTGATCCTGCTCCTATTCAAAGTGTTAGTCTGCCGAGTGGGGGAAGCGGAGCGATTGAATATTTATGGATGTATACCACACAAGATCCTAATGGTGCATGGGTAAATTGGCATGTTATACCTAATTCTAATCAACCTACCTATGATCCTGAGCCTATCACAGAAACTACTCATTATACACGTTGTTCTAGACGAGTAGGTTGTACGGATTATGCAGGAGAGTCCAATCATATTACCAAGACAGCCGTCTGTGGGCAACCTTGTATTTTAAATGGACAAGTTACCGTAGAACATGAAACTTGCTATGGAGCTGCATCTGGTTCTGCTACAGCTATTGTTTGGGAAGGCACAGAACCGTATACTTATTTATGGAGTGATGGACAAACTACCGCTACAGCAGAAGCATTAGAAGAAGGGACGTATACTGTAACTGTAACAGATGCAAATGCTTGTATTTTGGAATTAATCGCACATGTAGAACTTGCAGAAGAACCTTTCTGGGTGAAAATATATCCTAATAATGTAGCTTGTACAGAAGGAAATAGTGGAGCAATAGATATAGATGTTATTGGAGGACAAGCACCATTTGCTTACTTATGGAATAATGGAGCAACAACCGAAGATTTAGAAAATGTACCTGCTGGTTTTTATTCTGTAGTAGTTACAGATGCCAATGGTTGTACAGTCATTGTCTCGGCTGATGTATTAGAATATTCTCCTATTGTCATAAATATCGAATCCTCTAATAGTTCATGTTCAAACTCTTTAGGAAGTGCAACAGCAAATGTCTATGGGGGAAATTCGCCTTATACTTATTTATGGAGTACTGGACATACTGGAGCAACTATTGATGATATTATAGCAGGAACTTATGCTGTAACAATAACAGATGCTAATGGATGTACAGCAACTTCTTCTTTTACCATTTTAAATGAAGGGGGTATTTCATTAAGCACGATTACATCTAATACGACTTGTGGTACAAGTTCTGGTTCTGCTAAAGTTATTGTATCAGATGGAACAGCTCCTTATACTTACCAATGGAGTGATCCAGCGAATCAAACAGGACAAACGGCAACTGGTTTAGCAGCAGGAAATTATACCGTAACGGTTGCAGATGCTAATGGATGTTCTTCTACTACTACGGTAACGATAGAAAGTGAAGGAGGTCTTTCATTATCAGTTATCGAGTTTAATACAACTTGTGGAGGAAATACAGGTTCTGCAAAAGTATTTGCTTCTAACGGAACTTCTCCTTACACCTATCAATGGAATGATCCAGCGAATCAAACAGGACAGACTGCAACTGGTTTAGCAGCAGGAAATTATACCGTGACCGTAACAGATGCTAATGGATGTACAGCTCAAATTACAGCTATAATTGAATCTCCAAGTACTACGCAATTTTTCATCACTCCTACCAATCCTTCTTGTGGTAATGCAATGGATGGAAGTATTGATTTAAATATAACTGCTGGAAATGGGCCATTTACAATTGTTTGGGATAATGCACCTAATGTAGAAGATCCTACTAATCTGGGGGCTGGTCAATATTGTGTAGCGATTACAGATGCCAATAATTGTGTCGCGAGTCAATGTATTACATTAACAACGTCTTCTGAGATAGAAATTAATTTAAATCCTGTACATCCAACTTGTTCAGCTAATGACGGAGCTATAGATGCTACAGTAAATGGAGGCAGCGGAAACTATACGTATACATGGAATACAGGCGCAAATACTCAAGATATCAATAATCTATCTGGTGGAAATTATTGTTTAACCGTAACGGATGGTTCTAATTGTACAGCTACGCAATGTGTAGAATTAACAACGGTCAATTCCACGCTTACCATCACCCCAACCATAACGAACCTTTCTTGTGCAGGTGCCAATGATGGACGCATTCAATTGTTTGTAGAAGGCGGAGCGATTCCTTATGGTTTTTCTTGGGATAATGGCGGGGATTCCTTTATTATCGAAAATTTATCCGCAGGTACTTATTGTGTAACGATTACAGATGCAAACAATTGTTCTACTGTAGTTTGTTATGAAATCACAGCACCTGCGCCATTAGATTTATACACCTTAGACACAGATGCGACATGTGGAACTTCTAATGGATTTACACGAGTTGTTTCAAATAATGGCCTTGCTCCTTTCACCTATTTATGGGATAATGGAGCTACAACAAATGAGTTAAATGATATTCCTGCTGGGACATACTGTGTGACGGTTACAGATGCGAATGGCTGTAGTGAATCAATTTGTACGACCATTTCTGGCGGAGATGCTTTAGCTATCACCCCAACTATCACAAATATTTCTTGTGCAGGTGCAGATGATGGACGCATTCAATTATTTGTAGAAGGCGGTGCGATTCCTTATGGTTTTTCTTGGGATAATGGCAGGAATTCCTTTGTTATCGAAAATTTATCCGCAGGTACTTATTGTGTAACGATTACAGATGCAAACAATTGTTCTACTGTAGTTTGTTATGAAATCACAGCACCTGCGCCATTAGATTTATACACCTTAGACACAGATGCGACATGTGGAACTTCTAATGGATTTACACGAGTTGTTTCAAATAATGGCCTTGCTCCTTTCACCTATTTATGGGATAATGGAGCTACAACAAATGAGTTAAATGATATTCCTGCTGGGACATACTGTGTGACGGTTACAGATGCGAATGGCTGTAGTGAATCAATTTGTACGACCATTTCTGGAGGTGATGCTTTAACCATTACACCTACTATCACCAATATTTCTTGTGCAGATGGAAATGATGGACGTATTCAGATTTTTGTAGAAGGCGGTACGATTCCTTATGGTTTTTCATGGGATAATGGAGGAGATACTTTCTTTATCGAAAATTTATCCGCAGGCACCTATTGTTTAACGATTACAGATGCAAATGCTTGCGAAATGATAGAATGTTATACATTGGAAAATCCAGATCCAATTACCATAACATCTGATATAACGCACCCAACTTGTTCCGATGCAAATGATGGAGCTATTCAGTTACAGGTTACAAATGGAACAGGAACATATTCTTATCAATGGGATAATGCAGCCAATACAGGCAACATAAACAACCTTTCTGTTGGGACTTATTGCGTGACCGTAAGCGATGAAAATAATTGTACAGCTTCTACTTGTATTGATTTAGTTAATAATAATTCGATTGTATTAAGTGCTACACTTCAAGCTCCTTCATGTGCAGGAGATGCTGATGGAGGTATAGCTTTAGATATAAGTGGTGGTACTGGAAATTATGTAATAAACTGGAATACAACAGCCCAAAATGATACTTTAATTAATTTATCGGCAGGAGAATATTGTGTGACCATTACTGATGAAAATGCTTGTTCTATTTCTGAATGCTATCAAATTGTAGATCCTTCTTCCATCAATTTAAGCTTAACTGCACAAAATCCAACTTGTATTGGTGAAATTAATGGCACCATTACATCAACGGTATCTGGAGGAACTGGCGATTATACTTATTTGTGGAGTACAGACGATACCACATCTTCTATAAATGGTTTAGGAGCTGGAAGCTACTGTTTAACGATAACTGATGCAAATGGCTGTACAGCAACGACATGCGAAAATTTAACGGCACCTTCTAATATTTCTATTCTAGGAATTGGTGCTGCACCAACTTGTTATGGAAGTGCAGACGGAAGTATAGAATTAATCGTAAGTGGAGGTAATGCACCTTATACCTATGATTGGGATAATGCAGAAGATATTGTCAATCCTTCTGGTTTAACCGCAGGAGTTTATTGTGTAACGGTGACTGATGCAAACGGCTGTACAGAAGGGGCTTGTGTATCTATTCCAAACCCAGAAGTATTTAGAATTTATGTATTGTCGGAAGATGCGACTTGTACAAATGATGATGGTTATGTATTGGCAAATGCTTTAAATGGTTCAGGCCCTTATTCTTATAAATGGGACACTCCATTTAGCCAATTTAATGCAGCAGTATTTGGTGTTGGGCAAGGCACATATCATGTGACAGTAACAGATGGAAATGGTTGTGTTGCAATAGATTCTGTTACGGTTGGTGGGCCAGCTTTAGAAGATTGTTATGATTTAGTAAATATTGGAGATGTCGTTTGGTTGGATACTGATATGGATGGTATTCAAGATGAAATGGAAATGGGTGTAAGCGGTATCATGGTAAAACTAATAGCACCAGGGGCAGATGGATTATTTGGTACAAGTGATGATATGATTGTGCAAACTGAAACAACAGATAATATGGGAATGTATCTTTTTGAAGATGTAGCTCCCGGAATGTATATCATCGAATTTATGGTGAGTAGTCTTCCTGATAATGCGATGTTGACGCTTCAAAATGAAGGTACAGATGATGACTTAGATTCAGATGCGAATCCTCTTTCTGGACAAACGCTTCCTTTTAGTGTAGTGGATGGTCAAGCGGATGATCTTAGTTTTGATGCAGGTATTTTCTACGATTGTGAAAATGTAATTAATGGAGGAGAAATCTGTTGCGACCAAGATTTATGTGGAGCAGGTGCAATTGCTGATCCAATTTATAGTGTAGCACCTGCCATTGGAGGAACAGGATCGATTGAATATGTTTGGATGGTCAACTATACAGGAAATGGTTTCTCTTTAAATAGTACCGAATGGACACCCGTTCCAGATTCCAATTCACCAGTTTTAGAACCAGGTGCGATTTATCAAACCACTTATTTCATTCGTTGTGCAAGAAGAGTAGGTTGTGATGTATTTAGTGGAGAAACGAATATTGTAAAACTTAAAATCTTACCTAATCCAGATGCAGAAATCGTAGATGCACCAGTAGAAGTATGTATAAATGAACCAACTAGTTTCATCGCTGCAGATGGAGGCGTTTTAGCGAATTATAACTGGAATTTTGGAGATGATTCTGATCCTTACACCGCGAATACGCGTTATGTAGGAGGGGTTAGTTGGTCTTCTACAGGTACAAAAACGATTACCTTAACAGTTGATCGTAATGGATGTACCGCTACAGATGAGATTATGATTGATGTAGTGGATTGTGCGGATAACGACAATGAACAAGCAAATCGAACAGCTATTGTTCACTCCTATCCTAATCCAGTACATAATATTGTACATGTAGAGTTGCAACGGGAAGTAGAACAAGGTGCAAATATTACCCTTACCAATGCATTTGGACATGTACTACATCAATTTTCACTAGCTCAAAAAGCAGAAATTAAAGATATTGATTTATCAGAATATCCTGCAGGAATGTATTATTTACATATTGAGTACGGCGATAAAAAAGAGCGAAGTGTACAAAAACTATTTAAAGCTAGAGATTAAAAACGTAGCTTTTACTAACTAGAAATCGAGTTTTGAGAAATATAGTCGAGCTGTCGAATCTTCGGCAGCTCTTTTTTTATCGCTAAGATTTTGTGATCTAGTTTTTTATTTTTAATTTTATAGGATACATAACTTAATACTCTTCTCTAGAGTGTTTCCAAATTAAACATACAAATTCCATCACCGATTTCCAGTCTACATGAATCATATCAAATGTCATTTGATCACAAGAACAATCTATGTGTGATTTAAAAATGTAATATTTAATTTTTTAGTAGGGAAAACTAATTAAATTAATTTTTACTCAAATCACAAACAAACATATTATGAGAAAATCTTTTCTAGTAAAACTAGTTTTACTAATCTTTTGCTGTTTTCCTTCCAAAACGGGTTGGTTGAGTGCTAGTTCAGATAGTTCTATTGCCACTCAACAGGATTCCACTCCTATATTTGCACCCCTAAATTTATATTATCAAGCCAATAAATATAAATTGGGGATTACCACTCAAATTGAAGATTATTTCAATGATCTAAAAGTTTTTCTGGGCGAAAACCCTAGTTTGAAAGTCAGCATAGTTGGGCATTCAGACGATGGAGACACAGATGCTTGGAATGAACGCGTAGCACGTTATCGGGCTACACAAGTTGGTAAAGTATTGGAAGAAATGGAATTTCCTAAAGATCGCATCATTATTGAACACAAAAGCAATTCTACGCCTTTATCGGCAGATAGTCCCGCTAAAAAAAATAGACGTGTAGAAGTACGAATCATCAATTAAAATAAAACTCGAAGAACCTAAACATAATGACGTTCACCCTTACTATTTTTCAAATTGTATCTTTTGTTCTTGCTGCCTTTGGTGTGGGACTGTTTATTGCGTGGCGTATTAGAGAAGGGCGAGTTGGAGACTTAGAAAAATTAGTGTATACTTCAAAAGAAGATTATACAAATTTAGAAATGGATCATGGTAATCTAGAAGCTTTTGCTAACCATCAGCGTGAAGAAAATACACGATTAACGCTCCAAACATTATCACTTGAAAATGAAAATAACCGACTCAATCGACAGTTGGCTGAAAAAGAGCATGCTTTGGCAGACGCTAGAAGTAGAATACAACGATCTACGAAGCGATCAGATATAAAATTAGAACGCTTGAAGTCAAAAATTGCAGCTAAAAAAGAAAACCTAGATACTGCTGCGCTTTATAAAGAAATTGAGTTGCTTAATGAAGAATTACAACTAGAGAAAAAAGCAAATGAAGTTTTAGAACAGCAAGTTTTTCTACATGGTAAGCAAACCAGACAAACAATTGGAAGAATAGCTCAAAAAAAATCGAATCAAACTCTTTCTTTTTTGCTTCCTGCTTATACACACGATCGATTGACGAACTTAAAAGGTCTAGGGGCATTTATTGAACAAAAAATGAATGCGCTAGGAATTTATTCCTTGATCCAAATTGCCGATTTAGATGATAAATCCGCTACTGTTTTGAATCAAGTATTGGAGTTGCCTAAGCGAAAAATTCAAGATGCTAGCTGGATTTTTCAAGCTCGAAAACGCTTGGGTTTAAGTAAAACAATCCGTCCATCAGAGGTGCTAAATCAAATAAATTCTCAAAGAGAAGCGAAGCTTCAAGAAATCCATTATTTACAACTCATTAATACGCTTACAGCTTTAGATATTGCTAAGTTGAGTCGAGTTAAAGTATATTCTATTCACCAAATCTCAAAATGGACAAAGGAAGATATACGTTTAATTACGCAACAATTATCCTTTTTAGAAGGACGTATTGAACATGAATATTGGGTCGAGCAAGCTCAAGATTTAATAAAACATCATCCCTTGCTAAACAAACAAATCCCTAGGTATAAAATATATGAAAAAACTATGTTGGAATAATTTAAACTAATGTTGTTTTTCATAACGACTACCTGACGGTCTAATAGGCACAATAGTTGTGTTGTACTTATAAATACATTTCTATTGACCTAAAAGCCTATACCGTATGATGCAAGCTAATGATACTTCAAATGTGAATACCCCTTTTGGTTTACACATTGGGAAGATGATTAAAGAACATATTGAAAACAACACCTCTTATACTAAAACCTATGTTGCGGAGCAATTAGAATTGACCCGAACGTGTTTTGCTAGCCGATTAAATTCTCCATTTTATGGGAATGTTTTTGATTTAATGAAGGTGTCTATCTTTTTAGAAGAAGATTTTATTTCACCTGCTTTAGCAGTGGTGCGTTCAGGAGGTGTTCCACCAAGAAATTTATATACAGATGCTGAATTCAATGATATGCAATTGAAATTAGCACATGCTGAAAAGAAATTATTTGAGAAGGAGCGTGAGCTAAATCTTACCCACGAATTATTAGAGAAATATCGAATGGTCGGCGGGTAAGTAAGGGGTATTAATTAATTGGGCAAAAAAAATGATTTTCTGAAATGGGCAAAAATACCGACAGTATGGAGGTTTTTAGACCTTTTTGGGAAATCTTAAAGGATTTTTTTTCTGCCCGATTAATCCCCTAAAACTACTTAAGTCATTTTATTCAAGTTTGTATTACCTTTATGGGCAGAAAAGGATTTATCTCTTTTTCTGCCTATTTTTTTAGGTTAATTTTTAAACTTGTCAACGCTCAATTCAAAAAATCATAGCAAAATAAATAGATTGTTTTACTTAAAATGAAAGACAAAGAAGAATCCATCAGTTTAAATAAATACATCTCTAGTACAGGCATCTGTTCTAGGCGAGAGGCAGACCGATGGATTGAGGCAGGGCGTGTAAAAATTAATGGAACTGTAGCGATGAAAGGTAATCGAGTAGGGGAGAAGGACCAAGTTTTTGTCGATGGACATCCTTTACAAGCACGACCGAAGCGCGTGTATTTAGCTTTTAATAAGCCACCAGGGATTACTTGTACCACTGATCCCAAAGACAAGGATAATATCATTGATTATATTAATTTTCCACAACGTATTTTTCCAATTGGTCGCTTGGATAAAGCATCTTCAGGATTGATACTATTGACGAATGATGGAGATATTGTAAATAAAATTCTTCGCCACGAGAATCAGCATGAAAAAGAATATGTCGTTACGGTAGATCGTCCTATTACATCTAAATTCTTAAAAAGAATGCAAAATGGCGTCCCAATATTAGATACAGTTACCAAAAAATGTACCCTCCAACAATTGAATAAAACGACCTTCAAGATTATTCTAACACAAGGACTGAATCGTCAAATACGCCGTATGTGTGAATACCTTGGTTATAATGTAAGAACGCTTAAACGTATCCGTATTATGCACCTCGACTTAGGGCAACTCAAAGTGGGCAAATGGCGAAAACTAAGTGCCGCAGAAGTACAAGTTTTCCAGAAAAAGACCCAACACTCAAAGAAGAACTGACCCCCTCACTCCTCAAAATTTAATTCCCTAGAGCATCAATTTTTGCTTGGTATTTTTTTCGTTCGGCATCGGCGCGATCTTCTGCTTTTTTGAGCGCGTTTGCGTGTGTATCATTTGCTTTTTGTATCGCTTTTTGATGTGTTTCATCTGCTTTTTTCTTAGCAAGATCAGCCACTTTTTGAGCGGCTAGTTTTTTAAGTGGATTTTTAACTTTTTCTACTTCTCGATCGGCTAAGGCATGTGCTTCATCTCTTCCTTTATCGGCTAGAGCAACGGCTTGATTTTTAGCTTTATCGGCAGCAGATTTGGCATCTGCCATGATTTTATTGGCGCGTTCATTCATTTCTTTGGTCAATTCTGCTTTTTTAGCAGAGAAATCTTCTTTGATTTCTTCAATTTTTTCCTCTTTGATGGTATTCAGACTATCAATCACTTGATCTTTTACATTATTCACAACATCTTTTACAGTAAGCGTTTCTCCATCTGTACCCAAGACATTGAATTTTACTTTTGGATTTGTAATAGAACCTGTTAAATTGATTAGAACATTGACAAACTCACCTACATCTAAATTTATACCAGCACCTGAAGCTTTGGATTTTAAGAAGTCTAATCCTTTATTTGCAGCAGCCCCCACTGCATTATTTTGCAATAAATTACGAGGAATTTTAGCGGCAATTTTATAATCCATACTTTCTTGCGTAATACCATGTGTACCATCAATATCCATATCAATTCCTTTGATGGACTGTTTGATGTCTCGTACGATAACCGCTCCATCTTTAATCTCAAATCTATTTTTAGAATTTTTGAGATTCATACTTTTAAAGAAATTCATATCCAATTGATTACCAACGGCTTCTAATGGTTTGAAATTTCGTAAAACAGCATCAAGAGTTTCCATAAAACCATCAGCAGAAAGCGTATTTAAATCAGGCATCATATCTTGACCTAATACCCCACTCATTTTTAAAGTAGAATTAAATCGACCTTCGATAAATTTTCCAATAGGTGCAACTGCCTGAAAGGTGTTAAACGTTTTAAAGGCTTTTTGTACATCCAATCGTTTTAGCGTATACGCTAAATCAAAGGTGGGCTTTTCTGCATCTTGTGTATTATACCCCCCCTCAATGGCAAAATTACCACCTAAGGTATTTGCACTAGCGTCTTCGATGCGTACTTGTTCGTTGGCAACTACGAGTTGCCCTTTCATATCCTTTAAATCCATATTGGTATAGATTAATTCCTTGATATTAGCATCAATATTCATGTTAATATTATCAGGAATGAGGATGGGTTCGAGGGCTTCTTCTTCGTTTTTGATGGGTTTTGCACCAGCGTCTTCTGTTGGGGTCATAAACTGATTTAAATCCATATAATTAGAAACAAAAGTAATATCACCACCTAAAGTTTCATTGGCAAAAAGATAATTCCAAACATTAGTAATCGTACCTTTTCCACTCATATCGCTATCTCCGATTTGGAGCGCGTATTCGTCGATAGATAATTTACTAGGGGTAAAATGTCCTTTTGCTACGGCTTCTTTTATTTCATATACATCGTAGATGATTCGTCCAATTTTAGCATCTAAGGTAAAATCAAAGCGATCAAATACTTCTTCAGAAGCTGCTGTTTCTTCACTTGACGGAGTTGTGGGAGCTGCTGTTTCTGTCGTTTCTTCTGCTGGCATCCATTCATTGGCATCAAAATTAGCGGAGCGAACTTTGAAGGTGCCTTTCATGGTTTTATCAGGAGCGATATAGGCTAAAATATTATCAATTCGTCCATCCGCTTTGATATCACTTTTTCCTAATTGTGCATCAAAAGTAGGCATGTTGACATACTGAGGTGAAAAATCTAAACGTAAGTCATTAATTCGGACAGGCGGCATATCAGTTGCAATATAATCCATGTCTGTAATGCGAAGATCGCCACTCATATCCACTTTGTCGTAAGCTGCTTGATCGATATGGGACATTTTAGTATTAACAGCGAAATCTGCACGAATTAATCCTTCCATTGCTTTGACTCCTTCTACTGGAAATGCTTTTGCAAAATCTTGTAAATTAATAATTCCTTTTACTTTGGTATCAATTGCAGGATCACTGATCGGTGTTGCTAATTTTAGTGTAGCCTCAAATGGATTTTGGGCTAAATTCATCGCAAACTGAGGGATGTCAATGGTCATAGCATCCAAATTACTAGATGGACTATTAATACTGACAACCGTATTTATCTTATCTACGCCCATCGGTAAATCAGGATATTTAAAATCACCATTTTTTAAATCAAGATTCACTTTGAAAGCTGGATAGTTATTGCCTTGATAACGACCTTTTACAAATCCATCTAATTTAACAATTCCATTGGCTTTGACATCTTCATATCCTTCAATATAAGCACCTGGAATGAGGGATAAAAAGTGTTTAAATTCATTAGAAGGCGCAGAATAAGTCAGATCCATATCAATGGCATCGTCTAATAATTGGACAAAACCATCTGCTTTGACTTGTAAAGCATTTACTTTTAAATCATTGTCTTTAAGGGTATATTTATTTTGTGATAAATCAATATTGAAGATCGCATCTAGACTTGTTTTTGCTTTGCTGAGATAAGTGATTCCATCATAGCGAGCGGTTAATTTGTTCATGCTCGTTTCAGTATCTAAATCATAAACCGTAGAGGTGAAATCCCCTTTTCCTATATGATTGAGGTCTTCTATTTTCACATAGGTTGCACCCGCCCGATCATTATAAATCAGTTGTCCATCTTTGATAGAATAACGATCCAATAAAAAGATCATGACATCCTCTTCGCTATTAATATCTTCTTCTTCCATGACGGTTTCTGTCACTTTCGCAATATCGTAATTCGCTTTTCCAGAAGGAAGGACTTGAATATTAAGATTTGGACGGATTAAATTGACCGATTTTATGGCGAGAGGTTGGTCACTATTAATCACAGAATACAAATCAAGTGTAAGATTGAAATTATCTATTTCTGCCAATCGAACGCCTTCAAATTCATCAACGCCATCTACTGTTAGTTCTTCAAGCCCAAGGGTGAAATCAGGAAAAGACCATAAGATAGATAGGTTCACATCTTGAAAGTCAACTTTTGCATTGACCTGTTTATTGGCTTCCTCTTTTACAAGAGCGATTATTTCATCTTTATAGAAATAAGGGATCGCTACTGCAGCGACTACTAAAAGGAATAAAAGAACAAAAACAAACAGAAAAAATCGTTTTATGAGTTTCATTTATGGGTTGATTTAAGTTTTTTTAAGCTAAAAGTATAATTGCTATTGTTAACTTATGATGCGATGTATCATTGAATTACACAATCTAGATCGTTAATTTTATCTTAATATGATAGCAAGCTCACACTTATATAGTTTAAGACAACAATATAATATAATCTCTCGTACTATAAAGAACGAATTCACTACTTTTAGGTTGCTTTGACTATATTCATTAAAAGGGATATTTAATAGTTATCTATGATCTCAGGACAATCCACGCTTATTACTTCAATTTTACTTGTTATCAGTAGTTTACTCCTAAGTTCTTCTAATCTTTCAGCGCAAGAGTCCTTAACAGAAAAACGTAAAAACAAGTACATATTATTACCTGCCACGGCTTACTCTCCTGAAACGGGTTTTACAATTGGTGTCATTGGAGGCGTTTTTTTTGATTTAGCGAAAGGTGATACACTGGTTCGAATGTCCAATATTAATTTTGCGACCATTTTTACTACCAAAAAGCAATCCTATCAATATATGGATTGGTTTATCGCCACGCCCAACGAACAACATCTTCTCATTGGTAAAATAGATTATAAAAGTGATATAGACCGACATTATGGTTTGGGAAATGATGCCTTGGCATTGGTTCGAGCAACCACCGAAGAAGGCGTTCAAGAAACGACAAATTTTTTGGATATTAGTTTGAATCGAGCAGAAATTAATTTTACAGCTTATCGTCGTATTTATCAACAATTGTATGGTGGTTTTGTGTATAACTTTGAAAAAGCGTGGAATACAACTCCTTTTGAAAATAGAACGGTTTTGTCGCCTAACGAAATTGGTGAAGTTCCTGTGGATGGAACTATATCAGGTTTAGGACTTGGTTTGGTGTATGATTCGCGTAAAAATTCCTCCAATCCATTGAAAGGAACATTTATACAATTACAATCCGTTCTTCATCGCAATTTTTTAGGTAGTGAATATCATTATGATTTATGGCGTTTGGATGCCCGTAAATATTGGAATACCTTCAAAGATCAAGTACTAGGCGTACGTATTTTTATGGATCATCGAAACATTGATGGCGACTATATTCCTCTATACCGTTATCCGACCATTGGTGGAAAGGATTTTATGCGGGGGTATTATCAAGGTACCTATCGAGATCGACAAATGATGGGCTTCGAAGTGGAGTATCGCTTGCCTTTTCCGCAAGATAAAGCTTGTAAAGCCTGGGAAGTATGGAAACGTTTGGGTATGACGGTGTTTGCCAGTACTGCTAAAGTTTATCCAAGTATCAGTGCATTTAATTTTCAAGATTTTCGTTGGGCAGTAGGCGTTGGTGGACGATATGTATTGAGTTTTCCGCAACGGGTTAATCTACGCTTAGATGTGGCTTGGGGACTTGATCCACTTTCTTCGGTAGATGGACGACAATTTTCAGTTTACTTTTTTGTAGCGGAGGCGTTTTGATTATTCTATGAGATAGATAATTATTTTTTTCAATATAATTTTATATACGAAGAAGCGTTATATGTATATGCTATTAAAGAATAACTTACACCAAATAATAAAAAATATCAAGATGAAAAAAATAATATTTGGACTATTGCTAACGATTCTTATGGTAGCTTGTAACAAAGAACAAGTAGTCCTCCCTGATTTAATGATCGAAGAAGTCAAAAGTTTTTTGCCTATGTTTTATTTCGAGGCAAATACTTTAGTTTATACCAATGAATTAGGAGAAGAGAAAAAGTTAAACCTTAAATTAAATGATGCTCCAATTATACATTCCAATAAAAATAATACATACAACGCAGACCAGATTCATATAGAACTAATCGATCCAGAAAATGAGAATTTTAAGTTGGATTTGCTTGGAACAGCACAATATCTTGGCGACGATGCAAGTGTTTCCACCACTCTAATTAGTACGTTAACAGAAGTGAATAACCCTGATGCTGGAACGACCCTTAATATGATTCGGTTTGTCGATGGGATGCCGCAAGCGACTTCTTTTGTTGTATTAAGAGCTGCTATACAATTAAATAATACAACTTTTTTTGGTGTCTTTTCAGCGATAGGAAGTGATATTGTGCAAGGTGATTTTCATTCCTACTCTGAACTTAACATCAATGCCGAATTTGGTGTAGTGGCGTTTCGTGATGAGAATAATGAATTATGGGTGTTTGATCGAATGGAGTAAAACGAAGTATCTATATTTTTTCTTGGATAAACCTTACCATCTCTTCTGACATAAAATAGGTATGCTTAGTCAAAGCCGCCGATAGACTATTCGTTTTATAATTTTTCGCGTTGATAAAATGCAATATAGGATTCGGATTATGGTATTGATTGCCAATTCGTCCTAATCGATCTGTTTTATGGCGTTTATAAGATGCTTTTAGTAAACGATCATCCTCTCGATGGAAAATATAAATAGTTGCTACTACATTTGGAAAATATTCTAATGGCTTTCCTTGTTCAAAAATATCCATATCTAAATCTGCTGCAAAAAAGAAGCAATTTTCAAATAATGGATTTGATGATGTTTGTGGAAGATGAGCTTGGATCAAATGCGTAAAAACTTGATGTCCCATAGAATGACAAAGGAGGTGGAAATTAGTCTGCTCTTTTTGGTTTTGAATTATTCCTATGATTTCATCAAAAACCACTTGATAATTTTGAGCAAGTTGCTTAGTTCCTACATGGCAACTCAAATAATTCAACGAAGGCACATGCCAAATAAAAGAAATGCTATGTTGAAAAGGGGCATTCTTATCCTGTATAAATTTATCATCTAAAAATTTGACATAATTTCTTTGTAGATGATTACCCAACATCGCATGAAAAAAGAGTAAAATATCTCCTTTTTCTTGAGTAAGTTCTTGTTGAAGAAAGGCGGTCATATCATCTAAATTCACTTTATTCAGCCTTTCTTTCTTCTGACTTAAGAATTGTTTTTGAATACCTTTTCCGTTGGGGCGTTCAAAATAGCCATAGGAGAATCGAATTTCACCATTGGCATCACTATCATAAAATTCAACAAAAATATGGGTCGCATTAGCAGAAAGAACGATAAAAAGAGATAAGACTAGTAGGATTGTTTTCATATAAAATTCGCTAAAAAAGATGCTAAATAAGAAATTCGAAAAGAAAGGCTATTGCGGGCAGCCATTCGTACATTCGTGGTATTAAAAAAGTCATCTCATAATTAAACGAGATGACTTCCCTAATAGTGTGTGAAAAGGATCTATTAGTTTATCTTAATGTATTTTTTGATTACTTCAATTTTCCAACACATTCTGCAATTCTTCGAATGGCTTCTGTCAGTTGTTCTTCGGAAGCAGCATACGATAAACGGAAACAATTATCCGCACCAAAAGCCGAACCTGATACAATCGCTACATGGGCATTCATCAATAAGTATTCTGCAAAGTCATTCGCATTATTGATCGTATTCGTTCCATCCGAAGTTCCAAAATACGCACTAATATCTGGAAAAATATAAAATGCGCCTTGTGGATTATTGATTTTAAAACCTGGAATAGCTCCTAATCCTTCTTTCACCAATTCTCTTCGTTTTAAAAAGGCTTCCCGCATTTCATAAGTGGGGGTCATATCCGAAAGCAAGGCATGAGCAGCTGCTTTTTGACCAAAGGCAGTTGCTCCAGAGGTAAACTGTCCTTGCATTTTAGCACAAGCCTTTGCTATCCAAGTTGGAGCACCGATATAACCCAAACGCCAGCCCGTCATCGCAAATCCTTTTGAAAAGCCATTCACCGTAATTGTACGATCACGCATCCCTGGCATCGCACCTATACTTACATGTTTGCCTGTAAAATTAATGTATTCATAAATTTCATCTGAAATTACATGAATTTGCTCATGTGGACGAATCACTTCAACGATGGCTTCTAAATCTTCTTTGGTATAAACAGATCCCGTTGGATTACAAGGAGAAGAAAATAAGACTAATTTAGTTCGATCGGTAATTGCATCTGCTACTTGTTGTGGTGTTACTTTAAAATCTTGCTCAATTCCAGATTTTAATACCACGGGAACTCCGCCACCCAAACGTACAATCTCGAAGTAAGAAACCCAGTAAGGTGCAAAAATGATAACTTCATCACCATCATTTAATAGTGTCAAACAAAGATTCGCAATGGATTGCTTTGCTCCATTCGATACTACAATTTGATTCACGTCGAAATCCAAATCATTATCCCGTTTGAATTTCGTACAAATTGCTTCTCTCAATTCCATTAAGCCTGGAACTGGCGTATATTTAGTAAAACCATCATTTAAAGCTTGAGCTGCTGCTGCTTTAATGTGGTCGGGTGTATCAAAATCTGGTTCTCCTAGACTTAAACTAATAACGTCATTTCCCTTGGCACGTAAATCTCTTGCCATTTGAGCCATTTTGATCGTAGCAGACTCTTGCATACGCAAAATTCGTTCAGAGAGTTGAGGTGTCGAAGTAGTTACAGACATGTTAGATTTTTTTAGTTAAATGAAAGAAAGCAAAACAGGAGTTGGTTATAATATATTTGGTTAGAAGCATCTTTCAATCTTCCAAAAAGAAGAAACGATTAGTTTTATGGGATGTTACAGCTACAAAAGTAGAAAATAGCCTTTAATTCTTCTTTACTTTTGCATGGATAATTTTATATTGATAATAATTATATTTTTTGCTAAAAAGTTCCACCAATATCACGTAATTTATGAATACAGAAATTAGTCCAATTATCGCAAAAGTGATAAAACTTTATTTTCCAAAACAAATCGAAAATATACATGTAATACCTATAAAAGATGGATTAATTAATCAATCGTTTCGACTAGAGATTTCAAGTGGAATTTATGTCCTACAACAGATCAATACAACCATATTTACCACCCCAAGCTTGTTGATGGCAAACATTGAATCTATTGCAGAAATTTTATCTAAAAATGATTATCCTTATGAAGCTTTAAAGGTAGTTAAAACGAAAAAAGGCACATCCTATTTAAAGCTCGAAAATAGCTTTTGGCGGGTTTTTCAATATATTCAAAACACCAATACGATTCATCGTGTACAATCTAGTGATCAGGCTCATCAAGCAGCAGAGGCATTTGCTTTATTTAATCAATCTATTAATGCTATTCCGTCTGAAAGAATTCATACCATTATTCCACATTTCCATGATACTCATTTTCGCCTGCAAGAATTTAAAAAAGCTATAAAGTTAGACAAGGAAAATCGCCTTCACCTTTGTAATAATATAATCCAAAAAATAGATACGTATATTTCAGAAGTAGAATCGTTTAATCAATTATTGACTGCTCCCATGCTGATACATGGTGATCCTAAGATTTCTAACCTTTTATTTTGTAAAACCAGTCATCAAGTAAAGGCAGTAATTGATTGGGATACTGTTCTAAAAAGTAATTTATGGATGGATGTAGGGGACATGATTCGTTCTTATTGTTCCACCCAAACAGAAGACGAAGCAGACCTTCAAAAGATTCAATTTATAAATGAGCATTTTTTTGCAGTTTGTGATGCCATTCAAGAAACATATAAAAATAAATTATCGTATGAAATTTTCAGAAAGGCTGGACTTGTTGTGACGATAATTCAAGCGATTCGCTTTTTGACTGATTTTTTAAAAGGCGATCAGTATTATCGCATTGATTATCCTAAGCATAATCTAACACGTACCCTAAATCAGGTATATTTCGCAGAACAACTACAAAAAGTAAAAAATTAGTAGAAATTTAACAAATAAGAAAAAGAAAGTTATGTATATTTGTGAAGCTCAAACTTGCTGAATAATCATTTTTTGTTAAAATGTGACTTAGTACAAACTTGTCGTCTCAAAACAAGTACAATGATTTTTTGCAATTTTGCTTAAAAATACTTTATTTTGTATTGTCTTTCAAACTGTAATTAAGCCTTTCAAATGAGGATTATGTATTTTAACATATCCTTCCCATCAATTAGACAAAGTAGAGTACTTGAGTAAATTTGAGTGATTTTCCATTCCATCAACCGTTCACGAAACACTTAAGGTCATAGGTTCAACTTTTTTGTATTATCTATTGGATAATTACAAGTTGTATTTTTTTAGTTTGTAAAAAGCCATCTTTTTACTCTCATTGCATGAGTAATCTGATGATTCCGTAATATTATTTTATCAGCATATTAATCCCAGTTAGGGAGCGATTTAAAACTTTTTTAAAACCTTAACTATGAAAAAAAGTTACTCGATTTGTAGAAAGACCCTTTTTTCTTGTTTGTCTTTCCTTTTTCTTTTTTCCTTCACCTCACAGGCACAATTCCAGATCACTTTAGGGTCTTCAGCAGCTACCTGTGAAATCAGTTCTGATGGTACTGCTTATGTAGAGTCTCAATCTGGTGGTGTAGAACCCCTCACTTACGAATGGAGTGATGGTCAAAATTTTGTAGTAGCCTATAATTTAGCTGCTGGATCTTATTCTGTTACAGCTACAGATGCGACTGGTGCAACTGCAACAGCTTCCGTTACTGTAGAATTATCTCCGGAAAGTGTATGGTTAATGCCTGCAACAACTGCTGCTGCTTGTGGAGAATGTAATGGTACAGCAGATCCTATGGCAATGTTAGGTGTTCCTCCTTATTCTTATCAGTGGAGTGATGGTCAAACTTCACCTATTGCTACTGGTCTTTGCCCAGGAACGTATTCTGTAACAGTATCCGATTCTCAAGGATGTGCCAATTCTGTTGATGTAGTAATTGGTCAAGTAGGTAGCACCGTATCTGTTTCAGCTAGTTCTACTGATGCGAGTTGTTCAGGTAATGATGGTTCAGCAAGTGCTACAGCAAGTGGCGGTGTAGGATCATATACTTATTCTTGGAGTAATGGAGCAACTTCATCAAGCATTTCTGGCTTAGGTGCAGGTACTTATTCTGTAACAGCAACAGATGCTGACGGATGTACGGCTTCAACAAGTGTTACTGTAAATAGCCCTGCAGCTCCTTCTGTTAGTGTTTCTACCTCAAATGCTACTTGTGGTGAAGCAAATGGTTCTGCTTCTGCTACAGCAAGTGGAGGACAAGCTCCTTACACTTATGCATGGAGCAATGGCGCAACTTCCTCAAGTATTTCTGGTTTAGGTGCAGGTACTTATTCTGTAACTGTAACGGACGCGGCTGGCTGTGTTAGTTCGGCAAGCGGTACCGTATCTGATGAAGGAGGTAATATTTCTGTAAGTGTGTCTACCACCAATGCTGATTGTGGTGCAGATAATGGTTCTGCTACAGCTACAGCAAGCTCAGGAACTGCTCCTTACACTTATCTTTGGAGCAATGGAGCAACTTCAGAAAGTATTTCAGATTTAGGTATTGGAACATATTCTGTTACCGTAACAGATGCATCTGGTTGTACAGGTGAAGCATCTGGTACAGTAGAAGGAACAGATGCTCCTACTGCTGGAACGATCTCTACAGATGATGAAACAGATATTTGTATTATGGATGGAACTCCTGATCCTATTACAGTGGATGTAACTGGCGCTTCAGGAGAAAGTTTTGCATGGGTAATTACAGATTTAAATGCAAATATCGTTGCTTTACCTCCTGGCCCTACCTTTGATCTCGAAAATGGATCTCCAGGATCTTGTTTAATTTGGTATGTAGTATATGATGGTGTTTTAGGTGGAGCAGAGATTGGTAATAATGCTAGTGATTTAACAGGTTGTTTTGCATTAAGTAATTCAATTCAAGTTAATCGTAATCAAGCAGATGCTGCAGAAATTTCTACAGATGACCCAACTGAAATATGTGTAGATGGTACAGGAGATCCGATTGATGTAACAGTAACTGGTGGATTTGGAGATAATAGTGCGTGGGTGATTACAGATGATGCTGGAAATATATTAGCACTTCCAGCAGGACCTCCATTTGATTTAGATGGCGCTGGTCCTGGTGTATGTTTAATCTGGTATTTAACATGGAGTGGAGATTTATCAGGAGCAGAAGTTGGAAATAACGCAGCAGATTTAGCTGGTTGTTATGCGTTAAGTAATGCTATTACAGTTACACGTACTGCCGTTGAAGCTGCAGAAATTTCTACAGACGATCCAACAGATATTTGTGTAGATGGAACAGGCGACCCAATTGATGTTGCTGTATCAGGAGGTACTGGTGAAAATAGCGCGTGGGTAATTACAGATGATGCTGGAAATATATTAGCCTTACCAGCAGGACCTCCATTTGATTTAGATGGTGCTGGTCCTGGTGTATGTTTAATCTGGTACTTAACATGGAGTGGAGATTTATCAGGTGCAGAAGTAGGCAATAATGCAAGTGACTTAGATGGTTGTTATGCATTAAGTAACGCAATAACTGTAAATAGAAATACACCTCCTACCGTTTCTATTTCATCTACCGATATTTCTGAGTGTGGTGCTACAGATGGAGCTTTAAGTGCTAGTGTAGATGGAGGAAGTGGTAATTATTCTTATGCATGGAGTAATGGTAGTTCTTCTGCTGATAATGATAATCTTGGAGAAGGAACGTATGCTGTAACTGTTACAGATAATGATAGTGGTTGTACGGCAGAAGCTTCAGCTTCTTTAGATGATGGTGGAATTAATATTGGTAATTACGTATGGTTTGATAATAATGAAAACTGTCAACAAGATTTCTTCGAGAGTGGGGTTGCTTTTGTTCCAGTTGAATTATACAGTGCTGGTCCAGATGGTTTATTCTGTACAGCTGATGATGTATTAGAAGGGTCTTCTTCTACTGATGCAGATGGTTTCTACTTATTTGAATGTGTAGATGAAGGTACTTATTATGTACAATTCCACGCATTAGCAGTTCAACCAGATTATGAATATACTTGTCAAAATGAAGGAGATGACGCTGAAGATAGTGATGTAAATGATGAAGGAAAAACAGATCCATTTACTGTAAGTGGTAGTGATGATATGACGATAGATGCAGGTATTAATCCTATTTGTAATGACTTGAATTTTGGTGGTTCAATCTGCTGTGATCAAGAAATTTGCCCAGGTGAGATTCCAGCTGAAATTGGTAATGAAACCCTTCCTGGTGGAGGTGGTGCTGCAACAATTGAATACCTATGGTTATGTACTACGAATCCAAGTACAGCTCCGGGTGGTTCAACTTGGACTCCAATTGCTGATTCTAATTCTGCTAGCTATCAACCAGGTCCTGTATATCAAACAAAATACTTTGTTCGTTGTGCTCGTCGTGCAGGTTGTGATCAGTTTATCGTAGAATCTAATGTTGTTAAAATCAAAGTCATTAGCTGTGGTTTAATGGTGGATTTCAATGCTACTCCTGCTGCTGATGGTCAAGTAACTATTGACTGGACAATTGAGGATGATTCTCAAACAAACCGTTATCAAGTAGAACGTTCTACAGATAATACGCACTTTACTGTGATTGCTACTGTAAATGGTGAAGATGCTTATGATGCTGAAAAGAATTATAGCTACACAGATACAGAAGCTAAGATTGGACGTAGCTTCTATCGTGTAAAACAAATTCAATCTACTGGAGATTATACCTTCTCTAATACAGAAGAAGTAGTCATGAAATTAGATAATGCACAACGTTTTAGTGTTTATCCAAATCCAGCTCAAGATGTTATTAATCTTGAAAACATTCAATCTTTTGATACTGATGTAACTGTAGAAGTATTAACCAATGCAGGTCTTGTTCTTGAAACTCGTGTATTTGCTGCAAATACGATGACGCAAAAAGCGATTAGCATTGATGGCTATGCTGCAGGTACTTACTTTGTACGTATTACTTATGGTGCAAAAGATGTAGAAATGATGAAAGTTACAAAGTTAAAATAAGTAATTATTAAGTATCTGACCTACGATAAATGAATGTTGTAGTACATTTTTTATCCTAGTCGATTACAGAAAATTATATTTGAATAAGGAAAGCATTTCTACAATTTTTGTGGAAATGCTTTTTTTTTGAAAAAAAATGAATCTTGACCCAACCCTTTCTTATTTTCCTTCGTGTATGGTAGTGAAAGGTTAATAAAAAAAGTTGTAGCCACATTCTGAGTGATAGATGAAGAAAGAATCCTAGCAAAGCAACGTATAAGAAAATTGCTCAGAATGTGTTTACTTTTATTTCCCCCTCAACCTTTGCTTTCTTGCCAATATCAAATTTTTCTTCCATAAAATAGTTTTCCTTTTATCGAAAAATAGTAATTTTCGGATTGTACTAATCTTAAAAAATTGACTATACCTCCAATCGACATATTAAAACAATATTGGGGCTATCCTGAGTTCCGACCTATGCAAGAAGAAATCATACAATCGGTCTTGGATGGAAAAGATACCCTTGCATTATTACCCACGGGTGGAGGTAAATCCATCTGTTTTCAAGTACCTGCCCTTTGTCAAGAAGGAATTTGTATTGTGATTTCTCCTTTGATCGCTTTAATGAAGGATCAAGTCTTTCAACTCCAAAAACGAAATATTAAAGCCGAAGCCATTTATTCAGGGATTCATTATCGAGCAATTGATCGTATTTTGGATAATTGTGCCTATGGGAATATAAAGTTCTTATACCTCTCTCCAGAACGCTTGACTTCTGAACTTGTTCGTGAACGCCTTAAAAAAATGAAGGTCAATTTAGTTGCCATTGACGAAGCACATTGTATTTCGCAATGGGGTTATGATTTTCGACCTCCCTATTTACAAATAGCAGAAATAAGAGATTTTTTACCCGAAGATATTCCCTTCATCGCGCTTACTGCCACAGCGACTTCAGAAGTGGTGCTTGACATTCAAGAGAAATTAGAGTTTCGTGCTAAAAATGTTTTTCAAAAGAGTTTTAAACGAGATAATTTGGCGTATGTCGTTTTACACGAAGAACAAAAATTAGTCAAACTACTTGAGATTGTCCGAAATGTAAAAGGAAGTGGAATCGTCTATGTTCGTTCTCGTCGTCAAACAAAAGAAATAGCTGCCTTTTTACAACGAAATAATGTTTCTGCCGACTATTATCATGCAGGTTTATCTACACAAAATCGCTCCGCTCGCCAAGATGCTTGGATAAAAAATACCACTCGGATTATGGTATCCACTAATGCTTTTGGAATGGGCATTGATAAGGCAGATGTTCGTACAGTCGTTCATATGGATTTGCCCAATAATTTAGAAGCTTATTTTCAAGAAGCGGGTCGAGCAGGGCGAGATGGGAAAAAATCCTATGCCGTTTTGTTGTATGAAATAGCAGATAAAGAGCGATTAAAATACGGTTTTGAGCAAGCATTTCCACCGATTAAAGAAATAAAACGAGTCTATCAAGCACTAGGAAGTTATCTTCAATTAGCAGTAGGTGGGGGAGAAGGAGAAAGTTTTGATTTTGATATCATAAAATTTACCAAAAACTTTGATCTTAATCTAGTGACTGCCTATTCCTCTATCAAATTATTGGAACAAGATGGCTGGGTGTTGCTTTCGGATGCTTTATTTCGTCCTGCTAGTTTGAAAATTATGGTCAATAAAGGCGAACTCTATGATTATTATCTCCGAAACAAAAAACATGAAGTCATTTTAAAAACCATTTTACGAGCCTATCAAGGCTTATTTAATGATTTTGGGACGATTAGTGAATCAAAAATTGCTAATCATTTAAAAATAAAACGAGCAGACCTATCTAAAGCATTAAAATTGATGCAACAAGAAGGCATCATTGCTTATCGAGAAGAAAAAGATAGTCCTCAACTTACTTTATTGCAAGAACGCGTTGATGCTAAAAATTTGACGATTGATACTGCTATGTATGAATTTCGGAAAAGGAGTTATCAAGAGCGAATGAACAAAGCGATAAAATATGCCGAAGAAGATATTTGTCGTTCTCAGCAATTATTGTTTTATTTTGGGGAAGATTCAAAAGCTTGTGGGGTTTGTGATGTTTGTTTGAATCGAAAATCTACTGCACTGAATAATGATGAGTTTGAACGCTATAAAATGAAGATTCAAGCCATGCTCCAAAAAGAAGATTTATCTTTAGATGAGGTAGCGGATTCTTTTGTACCCAAGCGAAGAGAAAAAGTCCTCAAAACCATTGATTATCTATTAGATGAGGGCATTTTAGAACTGGAAAATGGAAAATTACTATGGCGCAAAAACGAATAATCTGTACCGTTACCAATGATTTAACCTACGATCGGCGAATGATCCGTATTTGTACCAGTTTGGCAAATGCAGGTTATGAGGTGAAATTAGTTGGGCGCTTACTTTCATCCTCTAAATTAATTCAAGATCAAGCCTTCCAACAAAAGCGCATTTCTTGTTTTTTTAACAAAGGAAAAGCCTTTTATCTCGAATATACAATTCGGCTATTTTTCTATTTATTATTTCAAAAAAAAGCGATTTATTATGCCGTAGATTTAGACACTATTTTTCCGAATTATTGGATGGCAAAACTCAAACGATCGACTTGTGTATACGATGCACATGAATATTTTTCAGAAGTTCCTGAAGTGATTGATCGACCTTTGGTAAAGCAAGCATGGGAGGGGATTGCTAATTATACCATTCCAAAATTAAAACATTGTTATACGGTAGGAGAGGAGTTGGCCCAAGAGTTTCAACGACGTTATGGAACGCCTTTTTCGGTGGTTCGAAATGTTCCTCCTTTATTAAAAGTAGAAGAAAAACCAACAAATCTAACCGATAAAAAAGTAATCCTTTATCAAGGGGCTTTAAACGAGGGAAGGGGCATTGAAGCGATGCTGTATGCCATGCGAGGAATAGAAGATGCTGTGCTTTGGATTATAGGAGAAGGAGATTTATCAAATGAATTACGGGCATTGGCAAAGGAACTTCATCTGGGAGAAAAAGTAGAATTTTGGGGTTTTGTCACCCCTGATAAATTAGCTGCCATTACACAACAGGCGTATATTGGACTTAACCTTTTAGAAAATAGAGGATTAAGTTATTACTTTTCATTGGCGAATAAAACCTTCGATTACATTCAAGCAGAATTGCCTGCTATTCATATGTGTTTTCCAGAATATCAACATATTAATACCCAATATGAAGTGGCTATTTTATTAGATGATTTACAAGTAGAAAATCTTCAGATTGCTTTGCATCGTATATTGCATGATCGAGTTTTTTATGACTATTTAAAACGTAATTGTAAAAAAGCTAAAGAACAGTATAATTGGGAACAAGAAGAAGCTCACTTATTAAAGTTTTGGGACAGATTAATAAAAGAGGTTTAATTTGGTCTTTTTTTTGCTGTAAGCTAATTGTGAATAAATAGGCGGACAAAATTACTTGCCTGCCCGACGCAGGCGGGTATAAAAATGACTGCCCTCATAAAAATCATAAATAATTGATGACCTGTCCCGCCGAAGGGAAACCGATAGGTCGGGATAAGAAACCTGCCCGACTTTGAGAATACAGCGATGGCAGGCGGGATCATGTTAATTTTTTGAGGGATTATAAAGACATTTTTATATTAATTTTTCTGCCCATAAACTTAACATTCTTTATTCTTAAAAAAACAATTATGCGAATTCTAGCACTTTTATGTTGTGTTTTTGCTTCCACTCTTCTTTTAGCTCAAGATAATCTTACCGCTGACATAGAGAACGATCCTGCTAACTTAAATTATGGAATGAATACAGATTCTGATACAGAATTTGAAGATGAGATTGATCTTTTTCAATTTAAAAACGATTCTTACGAACGAGTATTGGGTATCGCAAAAAGAAGTAAACGTCCGATCTTATTGTATTTTGCAAAGGAAAGTTTAATGCAAGTAAAACAAATGGATGAAACCATTTTTCAGGATCAAAAAGTGATTGATAAGATTTATTATAATTTTATTTTTATCCCACGTTATCTTGATAGTAATCGTAGGATAATACAAAAAGGGAGCAAGAAAGTGAGATTAGAAGGAGAAGTCCATACAGATTTATTAAAATCAAAATTTAAGCAAAAAACTGCGCCTCTTTTCTTAATCGTAGATTCAGATGGTCGGGTATATGATCAGCTAGCATATTCCTCCAACTCTGAAGAATTTATCAACTTTTTAGAAGAAGGTCTAGCAGCATTTAAGAAAAATAAAATGAAATAGCATCCTTTCATAAGAGGTTGAAAAGGCATTCATCTGTTTGAGGTGGATGCCTTTTTTTATGAAAAAAAATACTTGCCAAAAAATCGGTTGCAAAATGAATTTTATCATTAGACCTTTGTAAATAACTAGAACTACTTAATTATTTAGTATTAGTCAATAATTCCTTTCAAAATATTTTTAGCTGATGGCAGTATTTACCCAACCCAAAATAGATGAATACTACGAAGCACTATTGAATAGAGATAGTCGATATGTGGGTGTTTTCTATGTTGGCGTTACAACTACATCTGTTTTCTGTATCGCAACTTGTAGAGCAAGAAAGCCTAAGAAGAAAAATGTAGAATTTTATAGAACATACTCAGATGCCTTAAAAAATGGTTTTCGTCCTTGCAAAATTTGTTGTCCAACCGAAAATTCAAATAAAACACCTGAACAAGTTGTAAAAGCAATTCAATTAGTAAAAAATAATCCTAAGATTAAAATCTCTGATGCTGAATTGCGGAACAACGATATTAGTCCAGATTTAACTCGACGGTGGTTCAAGAAAAACTATGGAATTACGTTTCATGCTTTTCAACGAATGTATCGAATAAATAATGCGTATAAGGAATTAAAGGATGGCAAGAAAACAACAGAAACGGCATTTGAAATAGGCTATGCATCCTTGAGTGGGTTTGGATATACGTATAAAAAACTAATTGGAAAATCTCCTTCAAATAGCAAATCTAAAAAGATTATTCTAATTAATAGATTGACCACTCCTTTAGGCCCTATGTTTGTCTGTGCTACTGATTTAGGTATTTGTCTACTGGAATTCACAGATAGAAAAATGCTTGAAACAGAATTTAAGGACTTGCAGAAACGACTAAATGCCGAAATTTTAATTGGAGAAAATTCACATATTAAACAACTCAAAAAGGAACTTCAAGAATACTTTGATGGGCAGAGGAAACAATTTGAAGTTGAATTAGATACTCCTGGAACAGATTTTCAACAAGAAGCATGGAATGCTCTGCAAGAAATTCCCTTTGGTACAACCTCAACCTATGAACAACAAGCACAGAAGTTAAACCAACCAAAGGCAATAAGAGCAGTAGGTCGAGCCAATGGTATGAATAAAATTTCAATCGTCGTACCCTGCCACAGAATTATTGGTAAAAACGGAAATTTAATGGGGTATGGTGGAGGAATTGAACGAAAGAAATGGTTAATTGAATTTGAAATGAAAACGAGTATAGCATCCAAAGAAAGATGACAATTTTATAATGATCCGTCTTCTTCTTGTTTTTCTTCAATAATTTGCAATTGCTCGTAGATGAGTTTATTCAAATCAGAAGAAGCAGGTACGAATTTTTGAGCTATTTTGAAGGTTTCGGCTGCTTGGGAATACTTTTTAGCTTGCATTTGTTCCATGCCTTGATAATACCAAGAAATCCCTAAATTAGGGCCTACAGATTCTTGCAATTCTGCATCATTGGCAATTTCACGCTCTATTTTATCCAAGCTACCTTGAATTTCTTTTCCATTCACCATGATATAAGTCGCCTCACCTGTTAACTCACCATCTTCCCAAAAACAAGCATATTTATCACCATTTGAGAATTGGAATGTACCTTTTTTATTAGCTGCGCCATTTCGCCATTTACCAATGAATATGTCGCCCGTTCGGAAGGTGATAACCCCTGTACCATTTCGCTCGCCAGCACTATGATTACCCACATATTTAGTACCATCGGGTTTGTTGTATTCGCCTTGTCCGTCTGCCAATCCATTTTTCCATTCACCATCATAGGATTCGCCATTTGCAAGAGTAAGAATACCTTTTCCTTGCATACTTCCTTCTACAAAAGTACCTACATATTTCGAACCATCGGCCCACATGTAAACGCCTTTACCATGCATACTACCATATCGCCAATCCCCTGCATAATTATCTTTATTCTGGAAATTTTGTTGGCCATGTCCATGACGAAGCCCATCTAAAAACTCACCAGTATAAATGGTGCCATCTTCAAATTGATACGTTCCCCAGCCATGCGGTTCGCCATATTTAAATTCACCATCATAGATACTGCCATCTTCAAAGACGCGCTTTCCTTTACAATGTTTTTCTTTTGGTGAACATTCACTTTCATTTAGAGTTACCTTCTTAGTGGTATCTGATGAGATTAAATAATCAGATGCAAAAGTGAGCTGCGTACAAAGAAATCCTAAAATAAAGAAAAAAGACTTTTTCATAACGGAAATGGATTTATAAGCAAAATTAATTTGAGGGGATATAATCTACTGCATAATTTTCAGTAGACTAAAGAGGGGAAGTATAAGGTAGAGAACAACTATCACACCAATTTATAGTAATTGGACTTATCCAGTTCAATTTGTTAACAATATGGTGAATTTGAGGACATATTTAGCAAATTTTATGAAAATTTTAATACAAACAAAAGTAGATCAGTCACATCATGAAGTCTTTTCAGGTTTTAATGAACAACTATTTTTAGCCTTGAAACCACCTCTGTTGCCTTTACAATTGCTTCGTTTTGATGGTTGTGTAACAGGAGATGAAGTACATATTATGCTAGGAAAAGGAGTGTTATCTCAGCGATGGGATGCAAAAATTGTCGATCATGGTAAAAACGAAAACGAATACTTTTTTGTAGATAAAGGAGTACAGTTACCCTTCTTTTTAAAAAAATGGACCCATCGTCATCGAATTGTGAATAATGATGGAAAAGGGAGCATTATTATTGATGATATTGATTATCACACCCCAAATGTACTATTTGACTATTTAATGTATCCCATTATGTATCTTCAATTTTGGATGCGCAGTCCCGTTTATAAAAGGGTCTTTCAATAAACAAGATTCATAAAGAAGCTTTTTTACTTTTTGTCTACTCCTTTCCTTCCAAATAATCTTGTAAATATTCAAAATGAGCACCTAATTTGCCTTTGGCAGCAACTGTAGCTCGATCAATCACATCACTTTTTTCATCTTTAATTAGTTCTTCAATGATATGATTCGTGAATTGCTCTCCAAAAGAAGCAGATGCATCTCTTGGCAATTCATTTGGCAAGTTATCAATGGTCATCATATCAATACTATCTGCTTGAAAAGCCTCCGTTTCTTTTTCTGTTGCTGGATCATACCCAAAAATAGGATCAGCAATTGTAGAAGCTTTCAAAGTAGAAGGAATAGAAGAAACAGGCGCAATATCGCAAGTCACATCTGCAATAACTTGTATGTTAAAATCTTTCAAACTCATGTCTTCTTTTGTAAAGAAAGCAGGTGCAGCGTTATCCCAATAGATACCATTAATCATTAAATCACTCACTTGAGTATAGGGCTCAAAAATACTTTTATAATTTTCAGGATGGGCATAAAAATCCTTTTTGTCGAAGGGCGTTCCATCTTTAGGTGCGACGTAATCTTTGCATTCTAATTGCGTAAATACTGCTTCATTAAAAGATTGTGTTAGAAAATCACTTGTTGCAACTTGTTTGATTCCCATATCCAATAAGACTTTAGCAGCGCCTGACCCCACGCGCCCTGTTCCTGTCAATACAATTTTCATGGCAGGCAAGGTCGTTTTTTGATAAATACTCACTGCTTCTGCATAATCAAAGCAATCTTTCATACGGGGTAGCTTAAATAAGCCAGTGCGCGCGCCATACGTCATTACGCCATTATGTGCGCCTACCATTCCTGCAAAATAGCCGAATGCAATGAGGCGTTGTTTCTTTTCATTAGTCAACACTTCATAATCCAAAAGACGAATGTTTTTCTCGACTATGGCTTGTAAGAGCTTTCGATTGTAAGATTGCTTTTTGATGGTATGGGAAAAGAAAAAATAGGTTTTATTAGCAACCAATTGCTGAATAGGAACTTCTTTTACGCCCATTAAAACAGCACATTCATCAATGTTTTCTGTGATTGGAATTCCTGCTGCTCGATATTCATCATCAGTATAACAACGATTAGGAGAAGGTTGTACTTGAATGTATAGTGGATAATGTTCCACTAAAAATTTACATTGTTCGGGTGTTAGAGGCACACGAGAATCTGGTGGCACTTTTCCTTCGCGGATAATTCCAATAGATAACATAGATGTTTGGTTAGGTACTTGATCTGTTTATTAATATAAAATGGTGTCGCAAAAATAACATAAAAAATCGCGCCACAAAGTTTGAGTTGTAGCGCATTATGAATTATGATAACTATAGTAATTTACTTTTGTCCTGTCAAGAAGTTTCAATTTTTTTAGTTTTTAGAAATTGGAGGAAAAAAAAATATTCTGATGAATGTTGTGACAGGAAAAATTGGCATTAAAATTGTTACTCTTGTAGTATCCCGCGTCAAACTGTATACCCCCTCTATTGAACTACACTCTTATAAATTTTTTAACGATGAGAAAACTGGCATTACTGCCCATTCTGGGGATATTTCTTATGAACTTTACACTTTTTACAGCTGTAAATTTTACGACAAATTCTAGAACATTCAACCCTGACGAAGTTTTTTTTGAAGATGATGAAAATGACATCTTATTCATTGATTTTGCAATGATTGATGAGCAAGTAGAAACTATTCAGCTTTTTAAGAAAAAGAAGGTTTTATTTGAAGATGATTGTCAACTTATTCCTTCAAATGCTATTTATGAACTAGAATTGAGTACTTATAAAAAAGGAAAATACCTCCTAGAATTACAAACGGAAACACAAACTATACAGAAATCAATACAAATAAAAAAAGGTTCTTAGACAAAAATTGTGATTTCAATGAAACTTCAAAATGCTTGTCTCTCATCCCGATAGTCATCGGGAATCGAGTCATCACATTTTTTGTTCCACACAATTTGTCTAAGAACGTAAAAAATTAAACACATACAGACGCCAACTCAAATAAACACATATTAACCCACGAATTATTCTCAATAACTACTTTTCAAATTTAATTATGGAAGCCTTACTTTTTAAGTAAGGCTTTTTTTAATGGAACTTTCATAGCTGAAACTTTGTTCGTACATTTGCAATCTCATATTTCAAAATAAAGGGGCTGACTGGAATCGACAGGAAAGAATGTCTGGTTAGTAAGCATGTCGGAGCAAGATTGCTTATCTCCGTTAACAAATAGGAATCAAAACCTTTTTTACATGGCAACAGAAATTTTGCCATGGCTGCTTAAGACTAGGTCTTAAATAGCCTTTGTGCCGTACAGTTGACGCCAACTACACATTGTGCCGCACATCATACCGCCTGAAAAGGCACGCTGGCTTAGTGTCGTGGTCTTTCTCAACCATTGCATGAAACTTTCGAGGATAAGGTAGCAACGGAGGGTTTCTTATCCACTTGCTACTCGAAAACTCAATAAGGAACTAAACATGTAGAAGGCTCTCTGGTGCTTTGTCTGGACGGGAGTTCGACTCTCCCCAGCTCCACGAAAAAATACCATTTATTGCTTGCAGTAGATGGTATTTTTATTATAATCATTACGTTTGAACGAATAAGCTTTTAAATATGAATCCCCAACTCCATCCCTCCATCTTCAATCAATTTCCCATAATAGAAAGCGAACGTCTTCGGTTTCGTCCTTATAAAAAGGAAGATGCGCCTTATTTATACGAACTCAAGACGGATGAGCGTTCTATGCAATACATGGATTCGCCGAAGTATGCATCCATCCAACAAGCCGAAGAAGTGATTCAACAAGCGCATCTTGATTTTGAAGCAAAAAAAGGGATCAAATGGGCCATTGAATTAAAGGCAACTCAGCAATTTATCGGCGATTTTGGCATCTGGCGGGTTGATATGAAGAATGCGAGAGGGGAGATTGGCTACGCACTTTTACCTGATTATTGGCGGAAGGGCTATATGAAAGAGACGCATCGAAGTTTATTGAATTTTGGCTTTCAGGAATTGGGTTTACATTCCTATGAAGCCAATGTAAATTTGAATAATGTTGCCTCTCAGCAATTGCTCATACAACTTGGTTTCCGTTTGGAAGCACATTTTAGAGAGAACTATTATTTCGATGGACAATTTTTGGATAGTTATATCTATTGTTTATTGGAAAAGGATTTTGTGAAATAATTTTTATCACATTTCTGCGAGATCAGCGAAATCTGCGGGAGAGCGATGTTTTCATTTACTATTACAGCTTTAACAAATGCGGTATATTTTATTATTAAGTTTTATTCTGTTTGGACAACTTTGTTTGGCACAAAATGAGTGGGCGTGGTATCAATCCTATGAAGGGAAATTTAAAATTCTCGTCCCTGGTGAAATTCAAACCAATGAAAAAGTAATTCCTACCGAAATTGGTGAACTCACTTATCATACCTATTACCATCAAGATAAAAGTGAACTACCTGAAAATTTTCTCTACATCTTGAGTTATGTCGATTATCCCGAAGGAGGCATTCATTCTGATTCTACTGATTTAATTGAAGAATTTTTTAAAGTTACCGCCGAAGAAGCCAGTTTACAATTAGCAGGTAATTTACAATATGAAAATCGAGCTGATTGGAAAGACTATCCAGCTTATATCTGGCGCATTGATTATAATGAAGAACAAGCTATCATGAAATCCAAAGCGATTATTGTCGACAATCGTTTTTATCTCCTTCAAGTTGCCATGACCAAAGATAGGTCCATCAATGCAGCCGCGAATAAATATCTAGATTCCTTTGATTTGTTAGAGTAGATTATTCTTTCGAATAATACACATTCCGTACAAAAATTGATTTCCCATCAAATTGATCTGCTCCTCGGAAGAAGAGGACGCTTGTCACATCTTTTAGATTCGCACCTTTATTTAAATCTGTCATTTTAATAGAAAAGGATTGCCAATCGTTTGAAATAGCATTTTTTTGATTTGGGCCAAATACCACAAAATTATTAGTCTGTGTACCTTTATTATAAACGCCAGTTTGGAAACCAATTTCAACGGAGGATTTCGTATCGCCTTTCAATTCAAAATGTAATGTACCATTTTCAAAGGCAGCTAAATTTTCACCTTTGCCTTCTGCTTGTAGTTCTAAAGCAGCACCCCACCAATCGCCTGTTCCAGTGATGACTTCAATGCTGTTATCGGATTGCATTTTGATAGTACATGTCCCTTCCCAAGCATTCAATTTTAATCCAGCACTCGGATAAGTAGCCTGATTTTTTTCATCAGGAGTAATTTGATCGTGGAGTATAACATATTGATCTTCTGAAACTGCATCGCCAATTGCTCTATCTTCATTGATCGTTTTAATATCATAATCACTGGGTGCGCGAGAAAATGGGGGTGCGAGTATCGCATTCATTAAAGCTTGTTCATTACCATTAAAAGTTTTGGAAATGGATTTATCGCCTCGTTTTAAACCCTTAAAAACTCCAGCATCCACTTTATCCCAAAGAGTATATTTCGCCTCTCCTTTTAGATTAATCAAACCAAAATGATTCTCTGACCCTTGCGGATTGCCTGCATCTTTCCATTGTTCATCAAAGGCTTCAAAGTAAAAACAGCGAATTCCTTTCTCTGTCGTCCAAGCCCGCATATGATCGTGATATAATTTCTCCTTATACTCATCTGCTGCATGTGAACCGTCTTTGCCATAAAAGGAATTAGAGGTCGTAGACCAGCCCGTTTCGCCAATATGTATCGTTTTTTCTATACCCAAACTTTTGACATAATTTGCGGTCGTTTCATATTGTAAAATGGCATAATCTCGTGCGCGAATCATCGCTGCTTTTATTTGTTCTTTTTTACTAAGTTGTTCTTCTTTTTCGGGAACACCCCAAAATTCATTATTGTAATGTGTATCATGAAAAGGGTAGGTGTGGAGCGAAATAAAATCAACTGCTTTGATCAATTTTTCTAAATCTTCTACATGATACAGTTCATCGCCACCGCCCCAAGAAGCGAAATTATCAGAACTAGTAATCCAAGTATCGGGAGGAATTTGTCCCCCTTTCTTTTGCTCTTGTAAATAATTCACCCATTTGAGAATGGTTTTGGGTTGCACATAATAACTCGCTGCCCATTTGACCATGGCTTCATTACCTACAGCAATAATTTTTACAATATCAGGATAAGTATTGGCTAGTTTTATAGCTGCTTCAATTTCAGCGGTGTTATTTTCGAGGCTTTCTTCTTCATGATTTGGGCTATCTGTCCAAGCTCCTTTACAATCAATCCATGCACCCAACATCACATACATTTCAAAATCGTTTCGTTCTTGTTTTAACTCTTTAATTGCCTTCAATAAATTGGCTGCATGTGCAAATTGTTGGGTATTATAGGTACGTAACAACTTAATATCCAAAGCCGCTAAAATGGCTAAATCTTCTTTGATGTCCTCCACAGATGGAACATTGTCCCGACTAATTTGACGATAGCCACCATATGAAATCGCTTGATAATTGGTAGTTCCCAATAATTCGGCAGAGCTTTTAGTGCCAATAGAAGTGTCTGTATTGCTACAATTAAAATTTAATAAGCCAATAAACAGTAAAAAGGAGAATAGTAGATTTCGTTTCATTTTTGAAATAATAAAATTTTACTCAGATGAAATTTTCTTGACAATTTTATATTGATTTGAAATTCAAGCAGACTTTATCAATTTATAAAAAAAGTTGATCGTTAAAATATGAAAAATCAATAGCGTACCCCAAATAATAAACTCCCAATGCGTACCATCGTGCTACCTTCTTCTATCGCCAATTGATAATCGCCAGACATGCCCATTGAAATTTCTTTAAAATCATCAGAAGTATCGAAATGTTGATTTTTGAGTTGGGTGAAGATGTGGTGGAGGATACGGAATTCTTCTCGAACTTGCTCTTTGTCAGAAGTAAATGTAGCCATTCCCATGACCCCACAGATGTTGACATTTTGAAAAGTAGAAAATTCATCGCTTTCTAATAATTCGATGACTTCTGACATTTCTAAGCCATATTTGGTGTCTTCTTCTGCAATTTTAAATTGTAGTAAAACTGGAATCACACGCTCGTTTTTCTTCGCTTGTTTATTTACTTCGCGCAATAACTTAATACTATCAATCGAATGAATCATTGCCACAAAAGGAGCGATGTATTTAACCTTATTCGTTTGTAGATGTCCGATGAGATGCCACTCAATATCTTTAGGAAGTTGTCCTTCTTTTTCAACTAATTCTTGTACTCTGTTTTCACCAAATACACGTTGCCCAAGATGATACATTTCCAAAATTTGAGCGACAGGTTTCGTTTTAGAAACGGCTACCAAAGTAGTATTCGTTTGTTTTAATTCTTCTGTAATTTGTTGAAGCATATTTTTAATATTAATCTGCGAAATTAGCGTAATCTGTGGGAAGAGAGAATTAATCTATTTTTAAAACATCAATGTAAAATAAATCATCCGCAATCTGGAAATCGTTTAGACTACAATTCTCAATAAAGAAATCCTTACGTTGGTCTTCTGCTTGAATCTGTGTATAATTAAAAGGATCACCTACCAAAATTGGCATTTTAAAATCGTCTACCTGAACGTCCCATTTACAAGAAAGAGCAATACCTCCATCCTTTTCATAAGCGCGATACAATAATTTGGGCGCTTGTGTATAATACAAATATTGACTAAAAAAAGAATGCAAATCTAATTTTGTTCGTTGCATTACATAATCAAAAAAGACCTGAGAGGTAATATGAGAACGTTGATGATCCGTATAAAAATCCTTTAAAATGGAAAACCATAAGTCATCATCATTAATCACATGACGAAGCGTATGCAAGATCCAAGAACCTTTATAATAATGATCGCTAGATGACCACTCATCCCAATTTACATCCATTGGCCCGACGATAGGCTGTACATTTTGAATATACTTACGCTGACTCAATAAATAGCGAACGGCATCCGCATAAGAATAGGTGCATTCCACATATAAAGCTTCCATGTAAGTAGTAAAGGATTCATGAATCCACATCTCTGCATGATCCTCACAACTGATACTATTGCCCCAATATTCATGACCTGTTTCATGGATGATAATATAATCCCAATCCATATCTGGAGGAATTAAGCCTCCTAAATAGCCACGCATATATTTATTCCCATAAGCAATTGCAGATTGGTGTTCCATTCCCAGATAAGGCGTTTCTACCATAGCATAACCATCTTCCCAAAAAGGATACTTTCCAAAGTAATATTCAAAACAACGCAACATCTCAGGTACTTGTTGGAATTGTTTTTTTGCTTTGCTGACACTTTCTTTTAAGACATAATAATCAAGTGAAAGAGAATCACCATCTTCAGCACAATAAGTCTCTGAAAAATGTGCATAATCTGCAATATTTACAGTTACATTATAATTATTAATAGGGTAGGAGACCTTCCAATCGTATCGTGTAAATCCATTTTTTTGAGGGAGTGTATGAACTAAATTACCATTGGAAACACACATTAATCCTTCGGGAACTGCCACACGAATATGCATGCTGTCGGGCTCATCGGAAAGATGATCTTTATTGGGCCACCAAAGACTTGCGCCAGTTCCTTCACAGGCAACGCCTACCCAATCTTTCCCTTCTTGATCTTTTTTCCAAACAAAACCACCATCCCAAGGGGCATTTCGAGCGGTGATCGGTGCACCTTCATAATACACGCGAAGACAGTTTTCACTACCTTTCTTTTGTAAAGGCGTTTCTACAAAAAAGGCATTATGAATGCGTTTAAATGGGAGTTTTTTATGGTCTAATTCTATAGCATTGATTTGCATATTTTTAAACAAATCTAATTGAAGACGCTCAAAATCTTCAATGGCGGTATAGCAAACGTCAACAAAACCACTCAAATAGCGATTGTCAATATCCACTTTAATATTCAGATCATAATAATGGACATCAAAACAAGTTCGTTCTGGACGTAATGCTCCCCTTAAGGTATCTGCTTCTGTAAATTCATATTTTTTGTAAAAATCCTCTTGTCCGAATAATGGAAAACTAAGAATAATTAATCCAAAATAAAGTAAAACACCTCTCATCAAATGTTCGTTTGGTTAAAATAGAAAACATGAATCATCCCGAATTTTGTGTATATATTTTGCTTTTCAATCGCAAAATGTGAAATAATGTGCCTCTGGCATGTGTATAAGTGGATATTTACCCACGAAAAACGCTATAAGCGTTTTTCATATTCACTTTTTCACTTATTCACACTGAATTTTTACTAAAAATTCGAGATAACTCATGCTTTCGTGGTGAAAACAATGTAATTGGTCTACACTATTCAATAAAAAAGGAACAGAATAAGAACAAAAAATTGATCTAATTCCTTATATACTAAGATTCTGTAAACTTAATGAAATTATGCGCTTATTTGTTGCTTTGATCTTCTTTTTTCTCTTTGAATGGGTGGCTTTTCGTTACTTTTCTTTTGGAATATCCAATTGGGGAGAAATGGGACAGTTGATCTTAAATAATATCTTTTGGAGTAATACCTTCTTAGCTCTTTTTGCAGGATTGGGATTATTCATTAAACCCATTCAAGACTGGATTAGTGATCGTTTTACCTTTATACGAACCTATATCATTAGTGGTTATATTGGGAAATTTTTGTTATTAGTTTTCTTTTGTTTGGATGGCGTGCGCCTTTTCTTTGTACAAATCATAAATAGTCTTTTTGGAACAGATTGGTTGACGACACAATCCTTGTCTATTGCCCAAATTGGTGTGTTTGCATTCATAGGATTATTGAGTTTACTGATTTATGGAATGCTTCGTAACAGACATCGTTATCAATTGCACGAGACAGATGTTTCTATTTCAAGTTTACCACATTCTTTAGATGGCTTAAAAATTATTCAAATTTCCGATATACATTCTGGGAGTTTTACCGAGAAAGAACCCTTAAAAAAAGCCATTGATCTTATTAATCAACAAGAAGCAGATTTAGTTTTTTTTACAGGAGATTTAGTAAATTCCATTGCACAAGAAATCGAACCCTTTATTGATGTTTTTCAACAGATTAAATCAAAGTATGGTGTATTTTCCATTTTAGGCAATCATGATTATGGCGATTATGTGGCTTGGAAATCTTTAGAAGCTAAACAGCGAAATTTTCAACAACTGTTGTCAGCGCATGAGCGATTGGGTTGGCAATTATTACGAAATGAACATCGAGTTTTGGAAATTGAAGGGGAAGAATTAGGAATTATTGGAGTAGAAAACTTCTCAGCGAGTCACCGCTTTTCTAAATATGGTAATCTCGAACGTGCTTATTCTGGTATCAAAGAAGGCATCACAAAATTACTACTTTCGCATGATCCTTCTCATTGGGACTTTGAAGTCACAAAAGCGTTCAAAGACATCGCTATTACCTTTTCAGGACATACGCACGGCATGCAATTTGGTATTGAAATCCCAGGTTGGTTTAAATGGAGTCCTGTAAAATATGCTTACAAACAATGGGCAGGTTTATACCAAGAGGGAAAACAATATCTGTATGTCAATCGTGGATTTGGTTATTTAGGTTATCCTGGAAGAGTAGGTATTTTACCTGAGATTAGTGTATTAACCTTGAGAAAAGGGGAGAAAAACTTATAAATTTAATAATTTACGCTTTTACATTTTACATTAAAATGATTACACCCAAAATAGACAGTACTTGGACGCTCTTTCTCGATCGAGATGGCGTTATCAATAAGCGTCTCCCTGGGAGATATGTCCAATCTTGGGAAGAATTTGAGTTTATCGAAGGAAGTTTAGAAGCTATTGTTCAATTATCGCCCTTATTTTATAAAACAGTCGTTGTCACCAATCAACAGGGAATCGGAAAAGGATTGATGACGCATGAAGATTTACATGAAGTACATCAACAAATGCAAACTAGTATTTTAAAAGCTGGCGGTAAAATAGATCAATGTTATTATTCTCCTTTCTTAAAAACAGAAAACCCTCCTTGTCGAAAACCCAATACTGGAATGGCTTTGCAAGCCCAAAACGATTTTCCTTTGATCGATTTTACTAAGTCTATCATGGTAGGCGATTCGATTTCAGATATGGAATTTGGGGAACGTTTGGGCATGACTACTATTTTCATTGAAGGAAAAGAAGAAGAACAAAATGCTAATCATTTGTTAAAGGTGAATGCACGCTTTACTTCCTTAGCGGCTTTCGCTAAATTTATAACATGAGGTCATCTTTTACGCTTTTCTTTTTCATTTTTTGTTGTACAAGCTATGCTCAAATTGAATTTGTATTTGATTCACTCGCCAATTATGGTGCACCTAAACGGGAAGCATTAAATAAAGACATTGAACGCCGCTATCGTGCCCTCGAAGCGATGGAAGGCTTGCCTGCTCCTGATTTTATTGCCACTTCTACACAAGGAGAGCAATATCGTTTAGATGAATATCTGGGACAAGTTGTCGTTTTACTTTTTTGGAGTACGCGTGATAATTTCATGTATATGTACCCTAATTCTACGCCTTTAAATCAATTTTTTGAAAAATATTCTGATCAAGGTGCTGCTATCATTACGCTATGTGCTGAATCTGAGAAAGAGATCTCCTATATCACCAATCGTCGCACCCTTCTTTTCCCCGTCATTCCTAATGCTAAATCTTATCTCAAAGAACATTATGGTGCAAATCGTCATGTTCTACCTACCGTTTTAATTATTGATAAAATGGGGATCATTCGCCGCGTTTACAATGCTAACCATCAAGTTTTTCCACCTATTCGCTATACTGATATTTTTGTAAAGGTAGATGAATTGTTGTTGGAGTAGATTTTTAGATTTTAGATCATCCACTTCGTGGATTTTTAGATCGCTTAGCTTTTAGACTTTAGATTACTAGAACGCTTTGTTCCTAGACTTGGGGACGTAGGACGGCTAGATGTTGAGTATTTTTTGTTTAAAGGATTATCGTCCAATTTTGAGTTGTTGAGATAGCTAGCAGCTTATTTTTTTGAAGTAATAGAAAATCTTATTTTGATAAAACCGCCAAAGAAAACAAAGCCCAAAAAGAAAAAAGCGTCAACGGTTTTGAGATTTTGCGCTCAGATAAAGCAGGAAGTTAAACAGAAATAAATAGAGCAAATTATGCAGCATTGATAAATGAAAATGAGCAAAAGATCAGGATAGTAGTTTTTTTCTAACTTGGATAGAATGCAAATGAATAAAGTATTAGTGTGCTAGAATATAAAAGTGAAAACACTTTGTGGTTTGGCTAGATTTTTTGGGTTCGTTTTTCATCAATGGAAAAAGGAACAAATTAAAAAAAGCAAGACAAAAGAAAACTAAATATTGAATATCCCCACACTTTTTCCTATCTTTGCAGCCGCTGTAAAAGACAGCATTATTTTTTTATTTTAAAATTTTACTATCATGCCTAAAATGAAAACGCATTCCAGTGCGAAGAAGCGATTCAGAGTTACTGGAAAGGGTAAAATCAAACGTTTTCAAGCGTATACTTCTCACATGATGCGTAACAAATCAAAAAAGGCGAAACTTCGTCTTCGTGATGCATCTTTAGTGAGTAAGGCAGATGAGAAACGAGTAAGAGCATTACTTTGTATCTAATCTTCTTGTATATTGCTTCATTTTTTAACGAGGATACAGGAATAAGCGTTGACCAAACCCCTGTATCGTACTAAAATTTAACTTATGCCACGGTCAGTAAATTCAGTAGCGTCCAGAGCCAGACGAAAGAAAATTATGAAAATGGCTCGCGGTTACTTTGGTGCTCGATCAAAAGTGTACACAGTAGCCAAAAATGCAGTCGAACGAGGATTGCAGTACGCGTATCGCGATCGTAAGAATAAAAAACGTGCCTTCCGTCGTTTATGGATTGCCCGTATCAATGCTGGTGCGCGTATGCACGGCACGACTTATTCTCGCTTGATGCACGGATTATCAGAGAAAAATATCGAATTGAATCGAAAAGTACTCGCTGATTTAGCGATGAATCATCCTGAAACTTTCAGAGAAGTCGTCAATTCAGTGAACTAATTTTTGAAGTTCAATTTTCCATAAAAAGGGAAGTGATCGTCTTGGTCATTTCCCTTTTTCTTTTGTGGTCTATTCTGGATTAGTTAATTTTGTGGTATGAGAAAGATGTTCCTCCTTTTTATTGCTATTGTAGGCTTGAGTTTCGTTTTATTTAGATGGTTAAATACGAAAACCACACCCGAAAATCTCGTTCCATTACCTCCTGTTGAAGCCATTCAGAAGGATACGGTCAAAAAAGTAAAGTTAACAGATAATATTCCACCTGTTTTTGATGGAGATATTTCAGTGGATACTTCTCAATTTCAAAAAAATACTAAAGGATTTTATGACATCACATGGAAGCATCTCTCCAAAGTGCAATTCAACGAAGCTTACGTCGATTCTATTGGTATGTATATACCTTTTCCCATTTTTCATCCAGAGATTTGGTATTTAGATGGTAAAAATATTCAGGTGAAAGGTTATATCATACCCACCGAAGAAACAGGTGATGAAAATATCTTTGTCTTATCAGCCTATCCTTTTAGCAATTGTTTCTATTGTGGAGGGGCTGGCCCTGAAACGGTAATGGATATTAAACTAAAAAAGAAAGAAAAAAGGAGATTCAAACAAGATACACATACTACTTTTCGAGGAAAACTACGCTTAAATGATAGTGACTTATATTATCTCAATTATATTTTAGAAGATGCGGAGTGGGTGAAATAAAAACAATAAAAATGTGAATTTATGAAGATTATATCAACAGTTTTTTTGCTTGTATTTTTTCAAATCATTGGATTTGCCCAGCTTCAAGAAATTAATTCTCCCATTAAAAATTTTGATGCTCTTTGGAATAAATTTGATGAACGCTACGCGAATTTTGACTTAAAACAAGTGGATTGGGACAAGATTTATAAAACTTATCGTCCCTTGATTGATGAACAAACGACTAATCAAGAGCTCTTTGAAGTCTGTTGTACAATGCTACAAGAATTAAAAGATGGGCATGTACGTATTGAACCAGATTTTGAAGAGTCAGACATTGAATGCGGGCCACCTTATGAATTTCAATTAGAACTAGAATTTGATACAGCTGAAAAACAAAAAGCTTTTGAAGCAGTCATAGAAAAAGAACTAAGCAATCAAGGATTTTCTTCATCTACTAGTCCAACCATAACGGAAGCCACTAATTTTCAAGCTCGTGTTTCCAATGATTTTGCTTATCTCCGTTTGGATGAAATGACGGAAGCCATCACCTTTGGGAAATTCAAAAAAACATTAGACAATGCTATTTTATCGTTTCAAAAAAAGAAAGGACTCATTATAGATTTAAGATTTAATGGAGGTGGTTTTGACTATATTGGGTATATTCTAGCCAGTCGATTTGTCCCCAAAAACAAAACGATTGGACATTATGAAAGAAAAAGAATAAAAGGCGAAAATACGTATACTCCTATGAAGTATAAGGAGGTGAAATCAAAAGGAACGTATCAATTTACCAAACCCATTGTCATTTTAATGAGCGATTATACGGCTAGTGCTGCGGAGGTTTTTATACTGTTAATGAGGGAGTTGCCCAATGTCACTTTAATCGGTGATCGGACGGAAGGTATCTTTTCAGATATGTATGAATTTAAATTACCCAATAAATGGCAAGTCTCATTATCGCATCAACAATATTTTTCATCAACAAAAGAAAATTTTGAAGGCAAAGGAATTTCACCTGATATCAAAGTTCTAAACACCAATAATGATATTCAAAATCAAGAAGATGCAGTATTACAAACAGCCATTAATTATTTGAAAAAATAGATCGTTCTTAATCAAAGGGAGTACTAAACTTTCGTTAACTTGGAGACTAGAATTCTTTTCCTCACGCAATCCTAATTCAGATTACCATACATGCAGCATAAAGAAATAGCACGAGCTTTTTATCGAGACATCCTTAAAAATCATCGGAATAAAGATAAGGATGCCGCGCAGCAATTGGAGGAATTGTACCAATTGTTGACGCAACTTTTTTTGGTAATTACGAAGGAAGAACGCCTTCAATTTACCACATTGTTTTCTCGAATTTCTTTTGCTTGCCAGAAACATTTAGTGGATAAACAATTGCAATTTTTTATCTATGCTTTTCGTAAAGAAGTCCGAAAATTGAATGCCAATAAAGGAAATTTTTCAATTGAAGAATTGTATCCTTTTGGATTCAAAGTAGTGAGTGAAACGGTTTCTGCTTTATATAATGTATCCATTCCCAATGAGCTAGAAAAAGAATTACCTGCCACCTACCAATTGCAATTATCGCCTGTTGAGATTAAAGGCTTTCAATCGAAAGTACGCGTCATTCTTACCAAAGATGATACAAAGAAAGAGTGTTTTACCGCTTTAAATGAAGCGACGGGAGAAGAGATTCAAATTCAATACAACATACCCGAACGCAATGAAAATTTTAATCCAACGATAGCGGTCATTCAACGAGTTTTTGAGTTTCCTCTTACGGTCAATTTAATTGATGTAGAAATAGATACCGAAGGTATTTATCGTCCAAGAGCAATAGTCGTAGAACCTGATTTCTTGGTGGATGTGACCGCTGTAGCGGAGTGTTTTCAGTCCTACGGACCAGAACCTTATGCATATTTGTTGAAGAAATTCATTCCTTTTGAAAGCAGCAAATATTTAATGTTGGGAAATATTGCAAACTTTTTTTTAGATGAGTTGATGAGTGATCCAGAAGCGAATTTTAAGGACTTATTTCCAAAAGTATTTCGATTAAATCCTTTAGCATTTTCACTTTTAGATAATAAGGTGGTACGGGAGATCATGCAAAAATCTCAAAAGCATTTTATCAATCTCAAACAAATGGTACAATCGGGTTTGGAAACCGTCAATATTGAGAAAGATTTTTGCTTTTTAGAACCCTCTTTTTATTCGGAAACTTATGGCTTACAAGGACGATTAGATGTCTTTTTTTCGCATCCAAACCAACCCAAAGAGTCTGCCATTATTGAATTGAAAAGTGGAAAAACCTTTAAGCCCAATCGCTATGGTATCAATGCTAATCATTACATTCAAACTTTACTCTATGATTTACTGATTAAATCAGTCTTTGGAGAGAAGCGAAATTCGGCGAATTATATCTTGTATTCAGGTTTGGATCAACGCCAATTGCGCTATGCGCCTACGGTAAAAGCACAGCAGTTTGAAGCAATTCAAGTGCGGAATCAATTGGTAGCAATAGAACGATTAGTTAGCAAAATGTCGACGGATCAATATGCCGTTTTACAACGCATTTCTACCAATCGAATGGCAAAAGCCACTGGTTTTTTACAAAAGGATATTATTGCTTTTGAGCAAAGTTTATTACAGCTATCTCCTTTAGAACGAGCGTATTTTGTGGAATTTTCAGCTTTTATTGCACGGGAGCATAGCTTGGCAAAAACAGGGATTGAAGGGCTATCAAATGTGAATGGTTTAGCGAATTTATGGCGGGCTAATTTCCAAGAAAAATTTAATCGTTTTGAAGTACTCAGTCATCTAGAAATTAAAGAAAATCAAGCCAATAGTGATGAACCCGTCATCCATTTCCTTAAAACAATTGAAACGAATGAACTCGCCAATTTTAGAAAAGGAGATATTGCTATTTTATATCCTTTTTTGAATGAAGATAGTACTGTTTTAGACAATCAAATATTTAAATGTTCGATCTTAGCCAATACTAAAAAAGAAGTCATTGTACGTTTGCGATCAAGACAATTTAATACCTCCATTTTTCAGCAAAATCAACATTGGAATCTCGAACATGATATGATGGATAGTGGTTTTACAGCCATGTATCGCGCGTTATATGCCTTTGCGCAAGCTCCAAAAACGAAGAAAGACCTATTATTAACTTTAGCTCCGCCAAAACGAGCTGAGTTAAGTACAAAAATTGAAGCTCCACAAGATTTAACTCAAGAACAGCAATCTATTTTCAAAAAGATTGTCCAATCCAAGGATTATTTTCTCTTGTGGGGCCCACCAGGTACAGGAAAGACGAGTCGAATGCTACGGTCTTTAGTACAATACTTTTTTAGTGAAACAGAGGAGAATATTTTATTGTTAGCTTATACCAATCGCGCAGTAGATGAAATTTGCGAAGCAATAGAATCTATTCAAACTGATATTCGAGATCATTATTTTAGAATAGGATCACGTTTTTCAACGCCAAATCGTTTTCAAGCGCAATTATTAGATAGTAAAATTGCAAAAGTTCATAATCGAAAAGATTTACGAGGAGTTTTAGATGCAAATCGTATTGTGGTGGCGACCGTGGCTTCCTTTTCTGGAAAAATTGAATTGACGCATTTAAAGAAATTTCAAACTGTCATTATAGATGAAGCTTCTCAAATTTTAGAACCTGTTTTGGTGGGCTTATTGCCGCTTTTTGAACGCTTCATTTTGATTGGCGATCATAAACAATTGCCTGCGGTGGTAGTACAAGAAGAACAACGATCTGCCGTCGAACATGAAGGTTTACAAGAAATTGGATTAAGCAATTTGCGAAACTCCTTATTTGAACGATTATATCATCGCGCCAAAGTTGAAGAATGGGATTGGGCCTATGCCAATTTAAGTCATCAAGGACGAATGCATCAAGATATTATGGCATTTCCGAATGTTTATTTTTATGAAAATAAACTACAAATCTTGCCTTCAGAAATTTCTATTCATTATCAGCAAATCGAAGATTGTTCCTTTTCCCATCAAGAAGATGCATTTTTACAACAACTATCTCAAGAGCGATTAATCTTTTTACCGACGAATGAATCCGCTGTAGGACATTCTAAAACCAATTTAGAAGAAGCCCTTTTAATTGGAAAATTAGTAAAGGCATACCAGCAAATCTATAAAACGAACAATAAAGATTTTCATGCTAATTCTATAGGCATTATTACTCCTTATCGCGCTCAAATTGCTCAAATCAAACAAGTGTTACAAGAAAAAGAAATTGAAGATGATTTGATTACGATAGATACCGTAGAACGCTATCAAGGAGGGGCGCGTGAGATTATTTTGATTTCGCTTTGTGCCAATACACCTTATCAATTGGAGTCGATGATCTCCTTATCGCAAGAGGGAGTAGATCGAAAATTAAATGTAGCTTTAACCCGTGCTCGCCATCATTTAGTAATCGTTGGCAATCCTGAAGTCTTGAAATACAATGATTTATATGCTAAATTGATGGATTTTTGTCGTGTAACTGCAAATAATCTAAGCTAATGCAACTCACCACTTTCTTTCAAGATTTAAAAATAGTAGAACTGGCAAGTGTCTTAGCGGGGCCAGCCGTAGGAAGTTTCTTTGCGGAAATGGGAGCGACCGTTATCAAAATTGAAAATAAAAAAACTGGTGGTGATATGACGCGTCATTGGCGATTGAAAACTGAATCTCCTGACACGCCTTTGTCTTCGTATTATTGTAGTGTTAATTATGCCAAGCAAGCTTTATTATTAGACTTAACAGATGAAAGGGATTATAATCTTTTAAAAACTCATTTAAGAGAAGCAGATATTGTTATCAGTAATTACAATCAAGCCACCGCAAAAAAATTAAATGTAGACGAAACGAGCATTCGTGAAATAAATCCAAATCATATTTTTGCTCATTTATCTGCTTTTGGCGATGATTCCAATCGTCCTGCATTTGATATGGTTTTACAAGCAGAAGCGGGTTTCTTGTATATGTGCGGTGAACCTGATCGTCCTCCTGTGAAGATGCCTGTTGCGCTCATAGATATTTTGGCAGCGCATCAACTAAAAGAAGGTATTTTGATGGCGCTTTTGCATAAATATAAAACAGGAAAGGGGAGTAGTGTAAAAACATCTTTGTTAGAAGCGGCGATTGCTTCCTTGGCAAATCAGGCTGGAAATTGGTTAAATGTGGGCCACATTCCCCAAGCTATGGGATCGCAACATCCAAATATTGCACCTTATGGCGATGTTTTCTATACTAAAGATCAAAAATCAATTATTCTGGCAGTTGGAACAGCGCGACAATGGCAAGAACTTTGTCGCGTTTTAAAAGTTGAAAATTTAGAAAAAGATGAACGATTTAATTCTAATGTTAATCGTCTTAAACATCGGACTATTTTAGTAGAATTGCTTCAAATAGCTTTTTTAAATTGGAAACATGATGTCTTATTACCCCTTTTTCATCAGCATCGTATTCCGATAGGTACAATTCGATCTATGCCAGAAGTTTTTGAGTTAGAGCAGGCAAAAGACATGATTTTAACCCAAGAAATCACCTCAGATTTTATAGCAAAATCCGTTAAAACAGTAGCTTTTTCAATAAAATCAAAATGATTTTTCTCTCCTACCCAACCTTTTCTATATTTCTTACTGTCTCACTAAGTGAGTCTAATTCAAGAAAAATTTATTTAAAAAGTAAAACTAGTATTCCTTATGAAACAATGGAATTTATTTAATTGGATTTTAATTCTAAGTGTAGCATTTAGCTTTCAATCGTGCTTAAAAGATACTTGTGAAGGAACACAAACATTTGTTCAGTTTACACCAGTATACAAAACATTGGATGAAATCCGTACCGATATTCAGATATTGGGGCCACAAGAGTTAGTCAATCCCGGTAAGATTTATTACTATGGTGATTATTTACTCATCAATGAAAGACGAGAAGGAATTCACGTCATCAATAATGCAGATTCTGAAAATCCTACCAAGGTAGCCTTCATCAAAATCCCTGGTAATGTAGATATGGCAATCAAAGAAAATGTATTGTATGCTGATAATTATATTGATTTATTGGCAGTTGATTTTTCTAATCCTGAATTACCTAGTGTATTAAGTCGTACCGAAAATGTATTCAACTCAATTACACTACATGAAGAATTAGGACATTTAGTATATTATGATGAAACCGAAATTACACGAACCATAGATTGCAATGACCCACGTTGGGGTTGGGGCTGGTTTTGGGAAGAAGATGTATTTTTCGCGAATGCAGATGCAGCTATCCCAGCAAGTGGCGGAGGAATTAGTACTCAATCAAGTGGTGGACAGGCTGCACCAGCAGGTATTGGTGGTTCATTTGCTCGTTTTACCATTTATGATTGCTTTTTGTATACCGTAGATGAGTTTAATTTGAGTGTTTTTGATGTAACGGATAAAAATAATCCATCCTTAAATAATACCGTAAATGTAGGCTGGGGAATTGAAACGATTTTTCCTTATCAAGATAAATTATTTATCGGTTCTGAATCGGGTTTGTTCATCTTTGATAATTCTAATCCAAGTAATCCAAGCTATGCCTCAGAATTTCAGCATGCACGGGCATGTGATCCAGTTTTTGTTCAAAATGATATTGCCTATGTGACTTTAAGAGATGGCACGTTTTGCGAAGGATTTATCAATCAATTAGATATTATTGATGTAGAAGATATTTTTAATCCTAGATTATTAGCTTCCCACAGTATGGAAAATCCACATGGACTATCGGTAAAAGGCGATCATTTATTTTTGTGTGATGGTGCTCATGGTTTAAAAGTTTTTGATGTAAGTGATATTAACGATTTAAATCGAACAGATAAAATTGATGGTTTTCATACCTATGATGTCATTGCAATTCCTAATAAAGATGTTATTTTAGTTATTGGAGATGATGGATTTTATCAATATGATAGTTCCAATCCAAACAATTTGAAAGAATTATCTAAAATTGAAGTTATCCGTTAAAACCCTAATAAACGAACAATTATGCAAAAGAAAATCATTTTAATATTGAGTTGTTGTTTGCTTTCTTTTTTACAAATGATGGCACAAGAAGGGACTTCAGCCTCAGATGCTGTTTATATGAAGAATGGTAGTGTCTTTCGAGGAACAATTATGGATTATATCCCTGGGGAACAAGTCCAACTACAAATGACGAATGGAAATATGCTCCTGTTAGATGATAAAAACGTCAGAAAAATCATACAAGGAGGAGCTGATAATAAAAAAAATAAGGTGCGAAAACCTTATCAATTTAGAGAAAAAGGGGTTTATCATTTTACTAGTGGACATATAAATACGGGTCGTTCTGCTTATAGAAACTACAATGAAACCGGGCTTGGGTTTACTCATACGAGTGGCTACCAATTTAATCGTTGGTTGGGTGTTGGAATTGGTATGGGGATGGATTATTATTATATGGATAGTGGACAACGTTTTTTACAAACCTTCGCAGAAGCACGTGGTTATTTGATGCAAAAAAGAATGTCTCCTTATTATGCCTTGAGTGTGGGGTATGGCTCTGCTTTTCAAGATGAAGATCGTAATATTATAGAAGCGAAAGGAGGGGCTTTAATTTATCCAGCGATGGGGTTCAGATTTGGTGGCTCTAATGGTGCGAATTTCACCTTAGATTTTGGGGTCAAATTCCAATCAGGCACTTTTGTCTATCGAAGCTGGGATGTTCAAACACATGAAATGAACTACAATCGTGCAGTGATACGAATAGGACTTTTGTATTAAATATAAATTTGTTAAAAAGAGTAGGACAGACTTTAGTCTGTACCTAATCAAAGACAGGCTAAAGCCCGCCCTACTCCTTTTATTTAAACCCGATAAGCAGAGAACCATCTCTATGCCCAAGAAATCAGCTTATACCGAAAAAGAACTCGTCGAGGGTTGTGTTCGAAATGATCGTTTCTTTCAGGAACGATTGTATCGTCAATTCTATCCGAGCATGCGGCAGATGTGCTATCGGTATACTCATGATGAAGACACAATTATGCTGATTATCAATGATGGGTTTTTACGCGTATTTAAAAAGCTACATCTTTTTGAATTTAAAGGATCACTAGAAGGGTGGATACGAAAACTCGTCTATCACAGTTTAGCCGACCATTTTAAAAAGAACCAAAAGTACATTCATTTTTTAGTCTTTGAGGATCGAGATGAAATCATTCGAGAAACTGCTACCAGCAATATGTATTTAGAGGATATTCATCAAATGATTCGTCAATTGCCCAATGCTTCTGCAAACGTATTTCGAAAGTATGCGATAGAGGGCTATTCCCATAAAGAAATCGCATTACAGCTAGATATTAGTGTAGGCACCTCAAAATGGCATTTATCAAATGCACGTAAATTATTACAAGAAATGATTCACAATTACAACTCAAGTAGCACTTATGCAAGATAATTTAAAACAATGGGAAGATGCCAGTTGGGAGGCTATGGCAACGCTACTCGACAAGGAAATGCCTCAAGAAGAAAATAAACGCCGTCCCTTTTGGTTTTGGTTGTTAGGGATCGGTATGGGGATTGCTTTAGGTGTTTCGATCACATTATTTTGGCATCAAAAGAATCATTCTTCTACACCAGAAAAAGCACCTGATTTGCATCAAGCTGCAATTGAAACTCCGCCAGTACAAGAAGAAATTAAAACAGAACCTCTAACAAATGACATTCAAGAAGGAACTTCTGTTTTAACTACGAATGAAACGAATCAAGAACGTATAAAATCAAAAACAACAACTCCAAACACAGTAGTTAAAACTCAATCTATTATTCCCATAACAACAAATAATTCAAAACCTGCACTTCCACAAGAATCATCAATTTCCAATGAAATAACAAAAACTGTATCAAATAAATCCCTTATAGAAGAAGCATCTTTATCCACTACAAATGAAATAACAGAAGGGGTGAACGACACAAAATCTACGATAAAAAAAGAGAAGATTACAAGTCCAAGAATTCCAAATTCTGCTTTAACCAATGTAGTAAATGATTCAGCTCCTCAAGAAATAAATGATTTATTAAAGCTCGAAACAACAAAGATCCGCGTACATGATTTTTCTATGCGTCTAGGTGCGGGAGTGGGCAATCATTGGAACTCATATAATTTGGGCGCATTTTATCGCCTTTTACATAAACGAAAATGGAGCTTGGAGACGGGATTAAATTATACAGCATTTCAATTTAATCATGGAAATAGTTTTGCACTGAGTACTGCTCAAGATGCAACCTTATTTGATAATTCTATAGAAAATGAGGATACTTCTACGGCTACTCCAGCATCAGGAGGTACACCAAATACTTCAACTACTATAGAACAATCCAGCGATTATAAGATTGCAACAACTAATTTTCACGCCATAAGTTTGCCAATAGAATTATCCTATCAGCTGACTCCCAAATGGGCGATGGTGGGAAGTATTGCTCCTGCATTTAGTTTTCGGCCTCAAAATCTTTTTAGTAGAAATGAAGATTCAGTTCTTATTAATGATCCTGTAAATGAAGAACAGAAGAATCTTAGGTATCGTACGTTTTATCAAACGACTCTTCGGTTTTCGCCTTCAGCACGTTTATATTTAGATGCTCAATTTAAGGGAGAAATCAATCTCACAGAACGCCTTTATCCCGTCCAACAGATCGAATTAGGATTGGGCTGGCGATTTTAAAAGATTTTGAGTTATACGTTTTTTGAAGAATTTCTTATCTTGTTAAAAATTTGGTTAACCAAAAATGGGGATTTCTCCCTTTTTATACATTACTCAATAGTTTAGCAATTAATGAAGAAAAACTATCAAGAAAAAGTAAATGATTTCATCAAAGCCCTCCCAAATGAATTTACTACTCCAAAAGCCCACCAGATTGGAGAAGAAGCAGGCCTCGGTTGGTTTCAAATCAAGAAACTCCTCAACGAAGATCCTCACATCAAACGCGTCAAACGAGGACATTACATCAAGAAGGGCTAATCCTACTTTTATCATGACAAACTTAAATCAAAGAATGATCTATGGAAAAGTCCATATGATTGACTTATACCGTTTTCTATGGTTTATCCAAACTATTAATTAAGTTAAGATTTTTTTGATATATAGTGTTATTTCTTACTACAGCAAAGACTCTGAGGATGAGTTTATTTCTCATGGCATTAATAATCATCAGATGATCTTTCCCTTGTTGTATTTTACGCTGATAATAGTGAGACAACTCATTCTTTGTTTTAATTAAGGTAGTTTATCTGACGAAGCGGTATTCAGACATCTTTGATAATAGTGATTTGCCTTATCGTGTTTTTTTAAAAACTCAAAATAATTTGCTGTCTCCAAACAATTATCCCAATTAAAAAATAGTTGTTTCAAAAGGGTACACAAATTAATGGGTCGAACCATAAATTTGTGTATTTCATGCATAGAACGGTCTATGATCAGTCGTCATTTCCGATGAAGGAGGATATGCGATCTTATCTATTGTTAGCAGCAGATTTTCTTTTAACCACATCAATAGCTTTTTCTAAAAACTCATCTTTACCTAATCTGACTCCTTCAAGAGTTTTATAGACATAAATATCAGGAATTATTCCAATACCATGATGTTGACTTCCATCATGTTTAACTACTTTCATCGCTGTGAAGTTTATGTGATAACCACCCAATAATAAAAATCCATTAACCATGCCATTTGTTCCTGCTGTTGGTTGTCCTACTATAGTGCCCAATTTGTATCCTTCAACAAAACTCATATAACTTTCTCCAGCACTTACAATTCTTCCGTCAATAATAAATACTATGTTTTTATTTCCTAAATATGGTTTTTTAGCTTCTATTTCTCATCCTGATTCTTCATAGCCTATTAGTCTTTCTTGATCTGGATAAATTATTTTTGGTGTTTTTATCCACACTTTTGATGTGTCGTTCTCACTTAAGAAGTGAAAAATAAAGCCATGATCACTCGCAGGATAACCTCTCATGTCACAAATAATGCCATTTGCTTTCTCAATAAAAGGCAATAGCTTGGAAATAGTATCTTTATCAATAGAACATAATTGTAAGTAAACTATATTGTCACTTAAAAACTCATATTCAATGTCTCTACTATTTATGATTGACTCTCGAGGAGAAGAAATTCTATCTCTATTTAATCTAATTATTTCATTATCAATTTCAATTTTAAATTCTGTATTTTCTGGACCTTGAAGACTCATCACATTTGCTCTTGCACTCATCCAACCAGTAGTACCAGCCGATATTCTTGAGAACAGGTGATTTTGAATTAATGAGCTACAACGGTGGATTATATCGATCGTCTCTCTGAGGTACGAATAGATATGATCTGATATATATTGTTAGCTGCAGAATTTTACTTTTCACTTATTTTGATTTAAACTTATAAGCATCTTCAAAAAAGTTTAACATCATTCCAAATACATGTCCTCCTG
>JAHDES010000085.1 GCA_020628645.1 Saprospiraceae bacterium | reverse complement strand
CAATGCAAACTTTTATTCAAGCAAAATCCTTAGCTTTGGAAAAACAGTTGGATCAGCTGCCTTGGAGAAACCCCTTGCGGGAGGGCGAAACTCATTCGATAGACAAAACCCTCTTAAGCCACCCAACCGAGGGTTTGGCTAACGAAGGAGGTTCTGAAGAAGAGCTGATTAAACAACAATTTGATCTGACAAACAACAGCTAATTTTTTGTTGACTGTCAGATCAAGTCGTGGCTATTACAATTTAAGTCTTTTTGTTTGGAAGATACTTAATTTAACCTTTTCCAAAAAACAACTTTATCATCTCCTTCCGCCCAAAAATCTCGAATAACGGCTTCTTTGGTGTAATTCAAATCTTCGTAAAATTTTCTAGTTGCTTTAAAATCGGCTGTTCCAGAAGTATCTACAATTAAAATTCTACCGCCCTTTTCTTTTAGATGGTTTTCTATAAAGTGCATCATCTTTCTACCCATTCCTTTTCCTTGAATGGCACCGCTAACGCCAATAGCATATAAATTATAGGTGCCTTCTGTTAATTTCTCTGGTGCGCAATAGCCTATGGAAATGGGTCTATTATTTTCTAAGGCAGTAAACCAAATGTCTTCTGTTTCAGGATTATTGAAATAATCTGAAATCATATCATCTAGCATTTCAGATGGGAATAATTCTATGGAATCCAACACTTGTTTTAAGTATGGTAAATCCTTTTGATTAACCATTCTTATCTCGTTCATCTTTTCCTTTTTTAATAAATAAAATCACATCACTTTCGATACAGCAACATGTAAGTAACTGGAACAAAAATCAAAGTAACGATTGTCCCAAACAATAATCCAAACATAATTGCAGCCGCTAAAGGTTCCCACATAAGCCCTCCACCGAGATAAAGTGGTATCATTCCTAATACGGTGGTGAAGGTCGTCAACATAATCGGGCGAAAGCGTTGAAGGCAAGCTTCCCGAACTGCTTCTACTAAGGAATCCCATTTGGTAGATTCGATTTCGATTCGATCAATTAAAACGATAGCATTATTGATAATAATTCCTGCTAAGGAAATGATCCCCAAAAAGGCGAAAAATCCAAAATACGATTTTAAAAGCAGTAAACCGATCACGACACCAATCACTCCTAAAGGAATGGTCATTAAAACAATAACTGTTTTTCTGAAAGAATTGAACTGAATGATGAGTAGTAGAACGATAATAAAAAACGCCAAAGGCAACCATGCCGCCACTGCTCCCATCGCATCCGCTGAACCCTGCGCATCTCCTCCCAATTCATAAGTATAAGCTGCGGGCCAGTTGTTTGCCTTTTGTTCTTCGAGCCAAGGTGTTACATTCCCCATTATGGCACTGGCATTTGCTCCTTCTCTGATTTGGGAAGATACATTGATACTTCTTCTTAAATCCTTTCGAAGAATATTGGCGAATTCCCAAATCACATCTATTTCTGCTACTTGAGACAAAGGAACATTTGCTCCTGAATTTTGAGAATAGATATTGATACTTTCTAAGTTTTCAATTTTTACGCGATCATGATTGACATCGCGCATGATGATGTCAATATTATCTTTTCCTTCTCGAAAATCACCTACATCAAAACCACTTAATGCGGTACGCAAGGAAATAGCCACATCTTGATTCGTTAAGCCTGCATTTTGTGTTTTGAGGGGATCAATATCAATGATTATTTTTTTCGTTTTTGGTCCCCAATTGTCTTTTACATTCTTCGTCCCTTGTTGTTCGTTGAGTTTGGCTTTTACGCCTTCTGCAATACTCGATAAGACAGCGCCATCATTTCCAGAAATTTTAATTTCAATAGGCGTACCGCCGCCACCAGAACCCAATCTTTTTATTTTAATATCAGCTGTTGGAAAGGCATCAAACGCAAAATGATCCAATTTATTTATAACATATCCATTGTCATCTCCAGAAGAGGTATTCACCAGCATGTGTGCATAATTGGCATTGGCTTCATCAGGGCTATAGCCCAAATCATAGGACTCTGGTCCTTTACCAATAAAAGCGGACCAATCAATGACTCCTTTGGTTCGATTTTCATTCAATTGTAAATCTTGGATGATGTAATTTTCAATCTCATTGACCACATCAAAAGTAGTTTCTAAACGAGATCCTTGGGGAAGTTTTATATCTACCGTAATTAAATTTCGTTCGGAATCTGGAAAGAATAAAAAAGGAATATTTCCAAAAAGCATTAAGCTGCCTACAAAAAGTCCCATCACTCCAATCAGAGCAATAAATTTATATTTTAATGCAATATTAATAAGTCCTTCATACTGATTGCGCATCGCAATAATAATACGATCTACAATACTTTTCTTTGCTTCTCCTTCTTCTTGTGATTTTAAAAAATAATAACACAACATCGTTACCATTGTCATGGATAAAAACCAAGAACATACCAAGGCAATCGAAATCACTACAAATAAAGGCCCCACAATATCGCCCATCGTACCTTCCGCTAAATAGAAAGACATAAAGGCAACTGAAGTCGTCAAAGTGGAAATTAATAAAGGAATAATGAGTTCATTACAAGCTTCTTTTACCGCTTGTAATTTACTGATACCTTGTTCCAGTTTGACTAGCACCGTTTCTGCGACCACAACCCCATTATCTACCATCAGTCCTAATGCCATAATCAGTGCTGCCAAAGAAACTTGATTAATACCTTGTCCAAATACGCTCATGAATAAGAAGGTCGCCAAGATCACCATTGGCACTAAAGAAGCGATAATTAATCCCGTTCTAAAACCTAGAAAAATGAGCATCACTACCAAAACTAAAACCACCGTTTGAACCAAATTACTCACAAAATTATTCACCTCACTATCCACATAATAATCTAAGGAGGAAAGTCGTCTCAACTCCAAGCCTAAAGGTAAAGTACTATTAAATTGAGTGATTTTTTGATCAATGATTTTTCCTAGATTCACCACATTTGCACCATCTTTGAGTGCTATGGAAAGAGAAAGGGCTTTTTTACCATCTACTTTAATAATTTGTTCTTCTGGTTCTTCATAACCTCTTGAAATATCAGCGATATCTTGAAGGAGCAATGATTGTCCATTGGCAGATCGAATGATGGTATTTTTTATGGCATTGACATCATCAAAATTCCCTGTAGGTTCAATGATAATGCGTTCATCTCCGATATTCAATGCTCCACCAGAATACAAAATATTCGTTCCTGAAAGTATGCTTTGTATTTGAGCTGCAGTGATATTTAAACTAGCGAGTTTTGCATTATCAAACTCTAAAATAATTTGTTCAACCTGATCGCCTCCAATTTCTACTTTTGCGGCATCATCTAAAGCAATGACTTCATCTCGAATGCTTTCTGCAATTTTTTTCATTTCGGCATACGGATATTCCATATTGCCTTGTGCGTCATTATCTGAAATCAAACCCAACATAATTCCATAGACCACTCCCACATCATCATCGCGCAAATTGTAACGCACTCCTTCTGGAAAAACTACGGTATTCAATTTTCGGCGTACGCGATCCCAAATATTTTGTAATTCATTCGGTGGCACTTCATCTTTTAAAATGATCGTCACCACAGACAAGCCAGATCGAGATTGACTATTGATTTCTTTTAACTCAGGTATTTCTTGAATTTTTTCTTCAATTTTTCGACTCACTAAATTTTCTACTCGTTCAGGACTCGCCCCAGGAAAAGGCGCAACTACTGAGGCTACACGAACGGTATACGGAGGCATACTATCTTGGGGTAATCCAAAATAGGAGACCAAACCCATTACCGCCAACAAGACAAAAATTGAAATAGATATACGACTTCGTTGTATGGAGAATTCTGTTAAATTCATTTGGTTCGTTTATTACTTTTGGTAAAGACTTACTTGCATTCCATCACTCAATACATTTAGACCTGCACTTGCTACTTTATCGCCATTTTTTAATCCTGATAAGACTTCAAACCCAGCATCGCTCAATTTCCCAACTTGTACCATTTGCTTTTTACAGATAAAATTATCCCCAGCATTTTGAATGACATACACAAAATTGCCCTTGCCATCTTCACCTACGGCACTTGGCGGAACGAGCAAAGCAGATTCAACAGAATGATGATCCATAAAAGAAAAAGTAGCACTCGCGGGCATCCCTGGGCGAATACGATCATCACCATCCGTTAATCGAATCGTCACAGGATAGGTTGTTCCTGCTGAACTATAGCCAATTTCATGCACGACCCCATTAAAATTTTGATGGTGCAATGAATTAAATAAAACCATTACTTTTTGACCATTTTTTATTTCAGCAATCGCATTTTCAGGAACGCCAATTTCTACATCTGGATTACCGACTGAATTTATTTCGATGACAGGATTGCCTTGTCCAACGACTTCATTCGGTTCAACATTGATGCGTGTGATAATTCCTGCAAAAGGAGCCGTAATTATAGTATAACTCACTTGATTGGAAGCTGATTTTGCCATACTATCCGATGACTTTTTGCCTGCTTTTGCAGCTTCAACTTGCGTTTGCGCGGCTTTGTACGAAGCTTCAGCTCCTTGATAAGAAGATTTCGCTTGTTCAAAATCACTAAGAGAGATACTATTGTTTTCGTATAATTTTTCAAATCGTCTATAATTGGATTGTGCCGTAATGTAGTTGGCTTTCGCGCTTTCCATTTGAGCTTGGGCGCTTTCAATCTGCGCTTTCGAACTCTGTACATTGGCTAGTGACTGTGTATAACTCACTTGATAATCCGTCGCATCTAAGGAAGCTAAGATTTGTCCTTTACGAACGCGATCACCTACTTTGACCGCAATTTTATTGATTGTTCCGCCTACTTTAAAACTTAGACTGGCTTCTTCTTGCGCTTTGGCGAGTCCCGTATAAGTATGTTCTCCTTTTATCGCTCGATCTGCTACTTGAATGTATTTTACAGGACGAACCGATTGGGTCGTTACGGCCTCTTCTTCGGTAGTATTACAGGCAATGAAAAATAATAGTATTCCTAAAAGATATATTATAGATTTTTTGTTCCTCATTATTTACGAATTAAAAAAGTAAGGTAATCATTGACAAAGCTTTCTCTTTCTTGTGGCGATGCTAATAAATAAACATTGTTAATCAATCGCTCTATGGTAATGGCATCTATGATAAATTGATAGCGAGAAGATATGGCACCCAATTGAGCGGAAAGGGCGCTGTTTTGCGCATCCAATAAGGTGACAATATTCGTAACGCCTTCTCGATAAAGATTTTGAACAAGTTCTAAATATTGCCCCCCTGATTTTTCAGCATCTTGGGTGAATTTTATATCGTTATAAGAATTCGCTAAGTTTTCCAGCGAAAGGCGAATATTGGTCGCAAATTGTTGTTCTAAAGAAGCGCGATTGATGGTCAATTGATCCAATAAAATTTGGTCTTTTTCAATTTTTCGGGTTCTTAGATTACCTTGAAAAATAGGAAGCGAAGCATTGACCCCTATATTCCAAGTAGGTCGATACGGATCGAAACCTTGCATTTCAAATACTTCATCTTCTAGTTTGATTCCATATCTTCCGAAGGTTTGATCTAAATTTCCTTGCAAACCCACTTGTGGAAGGTATCTACTTTTCTGATTGATTTCTAACGAATTTTCTTGTGCTTGAATGGCCCATTTTAATTGTTCTAATTCTGGTGCATTTTTAAACGTAAAATCAATCAAGAATTCAGAAAATTTCCTAAAATCATAGACATTATTAATCGTCTCCCGAATGCGATCATCTTGTAGAAATAAAAGGTCATCACCCAGTGTAATATCCTCTAATTGAAAACGCTCATCTAAAGGTCGATTTAGCAATTGATTAAAACTGATTAGGGCTTGTTCTACGCCTGTTTGTGCATCATTAAGCGAAGATTTATTTAATGCCAATTGAGATTCAAAACCATAAACATCGGCATTGCTAACCGTACCAATTTTGGCTTTCGTTTTAGCGACATTTAAGTTACTCAAGGTCGTTTGGACATTATTATTTTGAATCGTCAAATTAGCGCGTGCTTGTAAATACCGTAGATAGGCCGTACACACATCGAGTACTAAATCCAATTGTTCCGATTGCAAACCAGCTTGTTCCGATTGCAATAAGGCTTTTTGAATGGCAACATTCGCCCAAGCGGGTTGTGAATAGATTAATTGCGAAAGGGCTAAATTTCCTGTCCACTCAGTTTGTGGGGTGATTTGCTGGGTTGCTTTTAATAATTCAGCGGTTGTACCATCTAAGGTAACCAAGGTAGTATTGGCATCTAAAGTAGGTAATAAATTGGATTGTGCAATGCCAATTTCTTGTTCTTGAACGGCTACATCTCTTTGTGCCACTTGGAAGGAAAGATTATTATTTAAAGCTTCGGCGACTGCTGATTCTAAGGTATATTTTTTACCCGTTTGTGGTTCGAGATTGATTAAGGAGGCTTGACTAAGCACTTCAAAAGGCGGATAAATTTCTAATTGCTCCATCGTCGCTACATTAATCACAAAATCATCTTCGATACCATTGATATTGATGGGGAAATCCTTAGCATTTTGTCCTTCTAGAATTTTCATCACATTAAGCGCTGTACGTCGCGCATAAATTCCAATATAATCGGAAGGAGAAATGGAAGCCAAAATCCCTTTTTCTACGTCATTCCGACCGATCAAACTAAAGGAAGGCAATTTCCGTTCATTGATACCATCTATTAAGAGTTGTTCATTTTCTTCCGTTTCATATAAATTGGGTAAATAATAAACGGCATCTATTTCAGGATTCAGTTGATTCAAATCAGCTAGTGGATTTTCTGTAATAGGAATAAATTGCAAGTCAAAGCCATCGGCAGCACTGCTTAAATAAGCTTCTAAAAAATCTTTTACATCTGATCGAATAAACACCGCTAAGTGCTTGAAAGGATAAATAGATTGAAAAACTTCAAAATCTCGGGAAACCGAAAATGGGCTTTGAATTCGGGTATAATTATCAATACCCGTACTTTCTTGAGAAGAACGTTGTAATGATATACCCGAAATACTAGGTTTTGGATAATTCCCCACCGCATCTAATGCTCCTGATGCTTTAAACCCTAATGTAATTAAAATATCTGATGGATCGTTGAGTGCATCACGGACAACATCTATAGGAGGAAGATTACTTTCCTTTAGGCTAATGTCATTATAGCTAATAGAATATTGCTGTGCGAGGAGTACATTAATTTCTTCTTTTGCCAAATCTAAAAATCCTAGTGTAGCTCGATCGCCATCATGTACAAAAGTGATATTGGCTGTTTTTTGGGCAAAAGAAAACTGTACAAAAATCAAAAATAAGAGGTAGATCAGATGGTTTCTCATAGAGTAGGTTTAATACGACCAAGATAGTAAACAAATGGAATTCCTGGCATTTTTCAGTATTAAATTCAAGTAAAAATTGCGGTCTTTGAAAAGATTTTATAGCATTGACTGAAAAAGGCAAGTAAATACTATCTTATACACACCTCTTGAGTCTTAAAATTTGTTATTGATGCAAAACAAACCAATAATGCTTAAATTTTTAAAATACTGCTATTGGACACTTTTGCCCTTTTTGGGGGTAATGATTCTAGTGAATCAATTGAGTCCTTCACCTACTCCTTTTTACATAAAAGAACAGTGTAGTCGCTATTGTCATGATAAGGGCTGCCCACATTTTCAAACGAACGTAAAAGAAGGAAATCGAATCACGCTATTCTTTCATGCTTATCATGAAAACGTTATTCAGCTACTAAAAAACAATCCATTTGGCGTATCTTATAAAATGATGAATATTTTAGTCTTTGTAATATTTTTTCCATTTCTGATCTTGAGTTTATTATATCTGAACATAAAACACTCCCGCACATGACAGAAAAACTATATTGGTACTGTACCGACTTTTGTATTAATCTGGCAAATCTATTGGCAATCAGTTACGAGGCTTTTAATATTGGATTATTTCTTATTTTGTTTCCAGCGACCACAATTATTTTAGTAGTACGATTGCTCTTTTTAAAACTAAAATCATGCAAAATCCAAACTTCCTGAAAGATTCAAATATAAAAATATCTACATTAGCAGATAAATATAAAATATCCATTCCGGGTTATAAGATTGCATTTACCATAGGAGGATTCATTTGGGTAGGATTTGCCATTTTTGTCTTAATTATGTTGTTAAAGGGCGCATCTGATACCAGAACAACACTTATATGTAGTACGGTTCTTTTTATAATTGTATTATCAGTGATCATTATGCATTCTAAGACTTTTATCTATTTTTCAAAAAATTATATCAAAGTTCGTTATGGATGGCTGCCTTTTGTCAGAACACGTAAAACCAGTCATTTGAATAAGGTTCATATTGAATATAGCAGCAGTGATAGTGAGACTGGAAGCAGCTTTACCTATTTAGTATTATCTTTTTCTAAAGGGTGGAAAATTCGTATAATTATAGATCATTTATCCATACGAGAACGAGATTTCCTCACAGGACGATTAAGCTATTTGAGGTATAAATTTTCTCAAAAAGAAGAATAATTCAACATAAAGTACTTCTTATTTTTTGACGAAATATTTATGATAATAGGCATTGTAATTCTTCTTCCACGCGCGGGCAGCCTTGTTATATAATTTGGCAAGAATAGGTTTTTTATCACTTAATATGTAGGCATCTTTCGTATTGATTTCACGATAATCTACAAAATGATCATAAAGGTTTTCGATTTTTTCAAAATTGGGTTCATTATAACTCGTGTTGTAAAAATCTTTTTCTTCTAAGGCCCCTAAGAAAATCAAATTTCTAGTTGCTTCTTCCCCAGGAGTTGCCAAAATATCTGTTTTAAAACCAGATGCCTCTAAAGTTTTATACACCGAACGTGCTGCTTTTCCACGTTCTCCTTTGATGTAACCATAAAAATTAATCATCACCATTCCACCTGGGTTCAGAATTTTTTTGGCATCTTCAAAGCCCTCTAAAGTAACTAAATGCTCGGGTACTGCTTCACTCAAAAAGGTATCAAATATGATAATATCATATTTCTTTTTAGTGATTTTTACAAAATGTCGGGCATCATCTATAGTGATAGATGTATTTGGATCAAGGTTAAAATAATCAACAGAAACTTCCCAAATCCGACGATCTATCTCAACTACATCTGTTTCAAAACCCAAGCGATCGAGTTGTTTCACAATGGTTCCGCCTCCCAATCCCAAGAGCAATACTTTTGAACCTTTAGGAAAGACAGAAGCCGCCGTTGGAAAATAATTCGCCCAACTCCAAATGCTATATTGTAAATCATCTTCTAGTCCCACATACGTTTGTAAGGTGTTGTTAACGATTAAAGCTCGACCTAAACGTTCATTTTCTGTGATGTCATAAGATGGGTGATCTACTACTTTCACTTGTCCTAAAATGCCTTCTGATTGATACAATATTTTATACTCATCGGTATAAGGATTATTAGGGATAATACTCGCTACGCTAAAAAGCGGAATTAACAACAATGGAATAGCCACTTGTTTAGTCTTCAAACGCAATAAAGAAAGTAAAGGAAAAAATAAGAGTCCGATTCCAGTGATTACAGCAGGTAATACCAAGCCAAAATTGGGAATCACATAAAAGCCCATTAAAAAAGTAAACAATATCCCTCCTAAAGTAGATATGGCATATACATTTCCCGCACTATTTCCAGCAGAACTTACTTCTTTGGTTAATAAATTAATTAAAATAGGAGATACCATACCCATAAAAACCAAAGGTGGCAACATAAATATCAACAAGGAAAATATAGCACCCATTTCCAAGGAAAAATTAATCGTTTGACGCATAATCCAATCACTTGTAAATGGCATTATAATCAATAACAACCCAGCAATCACCAATACCCAATACAATAAGGAATAGCTACCCACATAGCGTTTGGACAAACGCCCTCCAAGAAAATAACCTGTCGTTAAACCACCTAAAGTCAAGGCTAATGCGGCTGCCCAAACATAAAGCGATGTACCAAAATAAGGTGCTAACAATTTGGCACCAATAAGTTCGCATGCCATAACAGAGCCTCCTTCAATAAAAGAAAGAAAAAATAAATACGTTTTATTTGGATGTTTCATAAAGGCTAAAAACTAAGAAAGCGGGCAACATAACCCGCTTCCAAATATCTACATTATTTTTAATCTAAGAAAATGATTAAGTATTATTTGTGTGCAATTGGATCAGGATTACCGTCTGGATCACCACTCACATTTCCGTCAGTAGACACATTTCCTAAAAGTAAAATTCCACATACGTGAGGAGCCGCCATAGAAGTACCACTTAAAGTAGCATATCCACCACTTTTATAAGTAGATGAAATACTTGAACCCGGTGCACAGTAATCAACTGGTGGGTTTCCGTAATTCGAGAAACTAGACCAGCTATCAGAAGAAGTCATAGAAGAAACAGTATAAATGTTATTTCCATTTACTCTTGCAGGAGATACATTATTGGCATTTTGTGATTCATTACCAGCAGCCAAGACAAAAGGACATGCAGAAGAAGCTGCCGAAACTGCAGCATCTAAAGCAGAAGAAGCTCCTCCACCTAAACTCATATTCGCTGCATCACCGCTACTCGCATTTGCTCCAACATAATCTACTCCAGCAATAACACCAGAATTAGAACCACTTCCACGACGATCTAATACACGTACAGATACCACTGTTGCGCCTGCTGCTACACCTACAACACCTACGCCATTATCAATAGCAGCAACTGTTCCAGCAACGTGTGTACCATGACCATTTTGATCATCTGGAGATTGGCTTCCACCACCACCAGACAAGAAAGATTGGCTAAGTGTTTGGTGTACATTTAAGTCTTCATGATCCATGTCAATACCTGAATCAATAATCCAAGCTAAACCAGCACCAGCTCCACTACTAGCTCCTCCTACACGGGTGATTCCCCAAGGCGTAGTTTGTCCAGTGGAGCCACCTCCACCACCTCCACCACCTGGAGGACCACCCATGCTAACACGGATTATTTGATCTTGCTCAATATAAGCAACACGATCATCTTTACGTAATAGTTCTACTTCTTCATCCGTCAATTCTAAAGCTACTCCTTTAATCGTTTTTACATACGATTGCTTAATTTTCTTAGTAGCAATTCTTCTTTCCTTAAGTAAGGTTTGTGTTTTCGATTCTAGCTCAAGCTTGCGCTCTTTATAATTTGTTTTATCAATTGCTCTTTTTTCAATTGTTGGGAAAGCTTCATCCTTATAAACAACAATATAGTTGTTAGGTATCACTTCGCTTTCATGAAATGTAATTACTGGAGCCATGTCATCAGTTGTAGTGAGTACCATTTCTGTATCAGAAGAAAGTACATCTGTAGTTATGTTTTCTTTTGTACAACTGTAAACAACAAACATAGCCACGAATAGTAACAGCAGGTGTTTTGTTAGATTTTTCATATTGAAAAAGTTAATGATTTGGTGAAAGATCAAAAAATAATATAGAATATATCTGATTAGGCATACCAATAGAGCTTATACTAACTGATAATAAGTCAATTATGTATATGCAATTTTAATTTCCTATAAATAATAAACTTGGGTTGACAATGAGAAACCTCATTAGCAAAAAAGGCTAAATCATATCAAAATGAAAAGCATTTTATATTCTAATTACAGCATGAAAAAGGCACTAAATGTAAGAGATTGGAATTCAAAATTTAAAAGTGAATAAGCTACAAGTGCCTTTAATATTGTAGTTTTTGAAATTGTGTTAATGCAAACATAAGAAAATTTAATGTTATTATTAAGAGTGTTTATTTTTTTTCAAAAAATAATTTTCCATCAGAATGTTTTCTTTTAATTTTATCTAATATCTAAATTTATGATATTTGTATATCAATCAGTGCCCTCAAATCAAATTTAGATTCCATTTTTTATACTCTAAAAAACTACTTACATTATAAATTTTGGAAAGATATTTGTAGCTTTACTACCCTAAATAATTTAGCTTATTAAATGGTCTCTATAGACAAACTTTCCCTTCTGTAATTCTAATAATAAGATTCATCTTTATTGGTGACACCCCATAATCATACTGTAATAACAGTATAATACTTTCCCCTTAAAACGCCATTCAATGGAAGCATTGTATATTTATTAAATTGCAATATCCAAAACCTTTACAAATAAATGAACAAAATGAAGAGCGTAATGCTAAGGTGTTCTCTACACCTTTTTTACCTGAGTATTTTTCTTCCTTTTTCGCTTTCTGCCCAAGTTTATGATGATTACTTTGGTACGGGTCATACAATTGGAGTAAGTATTAGCACTAGTAGTGATCAGAATACCAATATAGGTGATCACACCCTTAATGGAACAGGCTATTTCCCTGACATGGAAGGGGCATCCCGTTTTCTAGCACAAGCTGGCTTCGGCGGTAGTTATGAAGAAATTGAATACGTTACTCAAGTAGGAATTGAAGCTTGGATCGAAGAACAAATAGTACTTCCTTATACCACCTATTTGACAGATTATAAAGATAAACTCAGTGAAATCACCACGATGATTCAAGCCGTCCATCCAGGAGAAAATGTGGATCGTAGTAGAACGTATACCGATTTTGTATTCTGGGAAAATGCCTTTAAAGGAAATAATGTCTTACGAAATAAAGCCGCCTTTGCCTTACATCAAATTTTAGTACTATCTACTCGAAGCATCAAGCTAAATGGAAAAGGCTATGGTGGTTCCGATTATTATGATGTGTTGTATGAAGGTGCATTTGGCAATTATAGAGATTTAATGTACGATGTTTCTACTCATTTAATGATGGGTTTTTATTTGAGTCATTTAAAAAACCAAAAAGCCAATATCACCCAAGGTACAGTTCCAGATGAAAATTATGCCCGCGAAATCATGCAATTATTCTCCATTGGTTTATATGAATTGAATAATGATGGTTCTCAAAAATTAGATGCTAATGGCGAACCCATTCCTACTTATGATTTGGATGATATTACCGAACTAGCTAAAATTTTTACGGGACTTTCTGGGGGAGCATATGATATAGAACGTTTTCCTTCCTATATCGGAGAAGCTTTACAATTTAATCGTCCTTTTAATCATTTTGATGCGACAGCACCTATGATTATGTGGGAAGATCGCCATGAAACGAGTCAAAAAATAATGTTAGACGGTACAATTATACCTGCTGGGCAAACAGGAATGCAAGATATTAATGACGCAATTGATGTTTTATTTAATCATCCCAATGTAGGACCTTTCCTTGCCCTTCGTTTAATACAACAATTGGTAAAATCAAATCCTTCTCCTGAATACATCAATCGAGTTGCCAGTGCTTTTAATAATAATGGTCAAGGAATACGAGGAGATATGAGGACGGTCTTTCGTGCGATTTTATTAGATCCAGAAGCCAGAGATTGTGATAAATTAGCGGATCAAAAAACAGGAAAATTACGACAACCTTTAGAACGTTTTATTACGCTTTGTAGAGCTTTTGATATAGATAGTCCATCAGGAAGATTATGGAAAGCCGATTATCAAGATATGCACGATGAACAAGAACAAACTTTCATGGGAGCTTCTACTGTTTTTAATTTCTTTACGCCTTTTTATGCAGAAGATGAATATGTAGCACCCAATGATATGGTGTCGCCTGAATTTCAAATTTTACATTCTGTTACATCTATTCATTATTTAAATTGGATGGAGGATGCCATTAATATTCGTCCTTTCCGAAATACTACCTTGGTTAATCCTACTGCTCCAAAACTACGACACAATGATGCTGATTCTCCTTTTCTCGATCTTAGAGATGAAATAGACATACTTGATAATAATGGCGTATCTGCATTAATAGATCGACTAGACTTGATCTTGTGCTACGGAAGTTTATATGATGGTTCCAAAACAATTATTGAAGATGCATTAAATCAATTAGTGAACACAGGCAACTTCACTTCTGAGGAAATTGTAAAAGCTGCACTCTATTTCATCGTTGCTTCGGCAGATTATGCCATCTTGAAATAAAACATTCAATTTAAAAACATCCTTACAGATAGATAAAATAAACTTAAATGGCAAAACATAAACATACGCGCCGACAATTTCTGGGCAGAACCATGATGGGTTGTGCATCTATAGGCGTGACCTCCTTATTTTCTGGTAAAGGGTTTTCCTATAAAAATTTTACAGTTTTCAAAAACTGTAGGCATTGGTCA
>JAHDES010000034.1 GCA_020628645.1 Saprospiraceae bacterium | reverse complement strand
TAAGTTATTTTCATTAAGCGTTTCTAAAGATGGTCGCGTTCTTGATTGAAAATCAATCTCTTGCCACATTTAGAAACGCGAAAATAACTTATCATTAATTTTGGTTTGGCACTTAGTACTATTAAATGCTAATACTTTCCCAATCTTCTGGTCGTTCATCTAATCCTCTAGATTGATAATAGGCATCATTATTATAGTTGAGTTGATTAGCGTGATTGTCTAGATCAGCTTGGGTATATTCATAATCTGAATGATTCATTTTTTAATAGTTTTAATGGTTAAAAAAATTAGGCATTTTTCTTTTGATTTGGGTTGAGGTGTTTACCTCGATTGCCATTTCGTTTATCCCAGATAATGTTAGTTCCTTTTGTTCCTGTATTAGGATTGTTAATATCTGCGGGATGATTCTTGGTTTTCTTTTTCATTATAAAAAAGGTTAAAAAGTGATACTCTACTCTTTTATGGATTTTCAAGTTTAGCTCCAGTACGTCATGACTTACAATTACAAATTTGCAGCACAAAATTGGTCTATACAATAGCCCTATTGTCAAATCTCTAAATCTAAAAGTGAAAACCTTAAATAGGAAGATGAAAATCAAAATGTGAGTTCGTCCAACAATTCAATTAGCTGCTCAGCTTTGGTAGGAGAGAGGTTGAGTGCTTCACCATCTTCCATGATAACTTTATGTTGATAAATATATTTATTGTTGATTAATGTACTTTCTTTGGCTAATTGCTGTACATAATTACAATTGATAATAGCAGATTTTATCCGAAAGAAACATTCCCCATTACTTTGATTAAGAATATCATCTAGTTCATACAATTTCAATTTAGTTTCTATAGTATCTTTTATCGTGATGATTTTACATGGGCTACCAGAATTGATGTACATGATTTGAGAAGGGCGTAAATAAGCATAGCCTCCTTTGATGGGAATTTTAAATTTTCGGGATTTATAAGCATCTAATGCAGGTTCGTCTATCGCTTCACTTTCAAAATCAGCCTGTTCTTTTACATGATAGATGGTTTCTTGAGAAGAATTATAGTTTCCTTGATCTAGTTGATATAAAAGTTGGTGTGTGGCTTCTTTGTTTGAAATAAAAAAAAGCGTTAGTCCCACTAAACAAAGCACGATAAGCAAACTTACATTACGTAGGACATTAAAGATAAAGGTAAAGAAACGTTTCATTTTTGTGTTTTTGTTTTATGTTCAAGAGAAAATAGGAAATTGAATCCTTTACGAAAAAAGAATCCTTGCTTTCTAAAATCACCTTACTATTACAACTTAGTCATAATAAGATTGAATAGAAAGCATGTGTTGTTTGTATTCAACAAATATGTTTGTTTTGAATTGACTTGTAGTCACAGGATTTGTCTGAGAACCAATTACCTTAATATAGTTTGACCGCTTTTTTCATGATGAATTGTTCATTTGGTAATTCAAAACGAAAATAATAGACCCCAGTTTTCCATTTAAAGGTATTGATAGGATAGTTTTTGCCAATATTTTTTTGTGCATAAAAAATCTGTCCTAGGGAGTTAAATATAGTAATTTTTCGTATAAATTTATTGCTTTTAATTGTTAATGTTCCATAGATTGGATTGGGGAAAATGGAAATACTATCTTTTTCATCTAAAAAAGTAGTATTTGTAAGCATATTATTACATCCATTGCTAAAAAATGTATGTTCCTCAAATTGATCGAAAGCAGGAATCGTATTACCATCTACTTCTTGTGGTGTTCCTATACCTGCCCATTGTGAAGAAGGAACAAAAGTGGGGCGTTCTGAATAAGCATAACTAAGGTCTTCTAATTCATTTGTTCCCTTAGGATGAATAGTACCTTTATTGTTATTTCCATGCAAAAAATGTTCTTTTCCTTTTATAGTATAATTGACAAAATGATAAGGAGAACTAGTATTGGTAATTTCATTGCCCACTATATTTTGAGAAGGTGAGTTTTTTGCACTAAAGAAAATTCCAAATTTCTGAGCCCGATTTCTAAAAATGGTATTATAAGGCCCATTTGGTCCATGTGAATTGTCAATGATGATATTTTGACAAATATTTTGTTCAAATAAATTGGCATACGGATAGTTTCCATGTAGTACCATATCTCCTGCTGCATCTTTGGGGGTAGATTCCCAAAAAGGATCAAAGGAATAATTATAAGCAAATACATTTCCATTTGCACCAGATTGTAAAATCATTGAATGCCGTAAATGCTCGAATACATTGTTTTCTACCAAACATTCATTGCTTGTTGCCTGTAACATCACGCCATACGCGCGTCCGCCTCCTCCATAGTTGAAAGCATGATGAAAATAAGATTGCGAAATATGAAGATTAGAAGAATGATCAGCTCGTAGATGACTAAAGGTACAATTCTCAGACTCAACACCTTTTACCCAACAATTAGCGGCTCTTATAAAAGCAATATTACTTGATTGTTGAGGCGCAGTATCATCTATTCTATGAATTTTGAGGCATTCTATACCCACATTTTCTATAGGTATCAATTTTTGAATATAAGGATTACGACTCATATCGTACGTCATCCGTAAGGGTGATTCTAAATAAATAGTAGTTCCTATAATTTCTTTTATTTGTACAATTTGTCCTACTTTTTTTTCTGCCCAAGAGGAGGTTACTAAATCACTATCTTCTTGAATGATTTGTATCCAATTTCCACTAGTAAAAGAAGCTATATTTGCTACACTTAAAGAAGAACTATCTTTAATCGCCGATGAGATTAAATAAGTAGTATCAGATTTGGAAGTTGACCCTTGAATTTGGATGGCATGTCCACTTCCACCTAAGTCCATTTTGAAAATTGTTTTTTCAGATCCTTGACCTCTTATTATGACATTGTTGGGGAGCTGTATGGGCTCATTAAATAAGAATTCGCCTTCGGGAAATTCAAAAATGACACCTGGAACAAAAATAGTGGATAAGATATTGGGAATAATATGATCATTGGCTTGTTTTCCATCATTAAAAACGCCCTCTTCTGCCATATCAATTTTTGCAAACCCAAATGTAGTCGTATCTCTTAATCCAGCAATTGTCCAATCTACTGTTCGAGAAGAAGGAATTGTTTGTGCAAAAAGATTTACATTAATGAGAAGAAAAAGAATTATTCTAAACAACTTCATAATGAAGGATAATAATAAATTTATAAGTATTTTCGCAGTCAAAATGTACCCTTAAAGAAAGTAAAAGATTATGCCAAGTTCCACTAATCCTTGGAAAACAAATTCTATTTTAGAAGTATACGATAATCCTTGGATAAACGTTACCCATCGAGAAGTCACCAATCCATCTGGTAATCCTGGAATTTATGGAGTGGTACATTTCAAAAATTTGGCGATAGGCATCCTTCCTTTAGATGAAAATTATAATACCTATTTAGTTGGACAATATCGTTATACCCTCAATCAATATTCATGGGAAATTCCAGAAGGGGGAGGTCTCCTTGGTACAGATCCACTTTTATCTGCTCAACGAGAATTATTGGAAGAAACTGGAATTACGGCTACAAAATGGACAAAAATTTTGGATTTACATACTTCTAATTCCGTTACAGATGAAGCAGGCTTGGCTTATGTGGCGCAAGGTTTAAGTTTTGGAGAAGCAGAACCCGAAGATACTGAAGATTTAAAAGTACGAATATTACCTTTTTCTGAAGTGGTAGAAATGGTTATGAATAATGAAATCACAGACGCTTTAGCCATGACCACTATTTTAAAAGCACAATTGATGATAGATAGAGGTTTGTTATAGTATAATGAAACTATAAAAAGAAATTATAAATGAAATACACTATTATCGGCGCAGGAATTGGAGGATTAACGACGGCTCTAGCTTTTGAGCAGAAGGGAATAGATTATGAACTGTATGAACGAGCAAGTGAACTCAAAGAAGTGGGGGCTGGAATTTGGCTAGCACCCAATGCACTTCAAGTTTTTGATAAGTTGAATGTATTAGATGAAGTTCAAAAAGCGGGCAATAGGATGTATCAAATGACGATTGGTAAAAAAGATATGTCTTCCATTTCAGATGCCAATTTAAAGAAAATTGAAGAAAAATTTGGCTATACAACTGTGGCTATTCATCGAGCAAAATTACAGCAAATCTTATTTGATAAAATTCCCTCCAATAAAGTTCATCTAGGAAAAAGTTTTTCACAATACGAAATTCAAAACGATCAGACTTTAAAGGTTCATTTTGAGGATCAAAGTACTTGTGAATCTGATTTTTTAATCGGTGCAGATGGGATCAACTCCAAAGTGAGAAAACAATTATTCCCAACGAGTCAAATTCGTTACACGGGACAAACGTGTTGGCGTGGCGTCTCCAATCTTGAACTTCCATCAGATTTACACCATCGAGGATTTGAGTTATGGGGCGATCAATTAAGGTTTGGATTTTCAAGAATTAGCAAAGGAAAAGTATATTGGTTTGCGGTGGCTTTAGCTCCTGAAAATGAAAAAGAGGATGCCACTCAATTGAAATCTAACTTATTAGAACGCTATCAATCGTATGATGCTCTAGTAAAAGATTTAATTCAAGCGACTCCTGATGATAAAATCATTAGAAACGATATCAATGATCTAGCTCCTATGAAAAATTGGTATAAAGATCAAATATGTTTAATTGGCGATGCAGGGCATGCCACTACACCCAATATGGGGCAAGGAGGCGCACAAGCAATTGAAGATGCGCACTACTTGAGTAGCATTATCTCAAAGTACACCATGAAAAAAGCTTTTACCTTATTTCAAGAAAAGCGACAAAAAAAGGTCAATCAAATTGTTAATAAATCTTGGATGATTGGGAAAATGGGGCATTGGAAATATGGAACGGGGCTTCGAAATTTCATTATGAAAACGACTCCTTCTAAGGTCATGCTCAATCAATTGATAGAGACCTATACGATTGAAATGAAGGTTTAATTTCATTAAAATACATACCTCAACTGCGCCCGAACTTCTGATTTGGTGGGGCCTAAAATAAGTTCATTGCCCGAACTAAATGAATCTTGATTGGATTGATAGGTCCGAGAATAACGCGCCTCCAAGGTTAATCGTCGAATACCTTTATAGCGAATATTAATATAATAGCGTGTTCCTCGAAAATTGTAAAAAGGCACGAGAAATTCATTGACTAAACTATTTTCATAGGCATAAATACGTGCATCAAAATCATCTACATCAAATAAAGCAAACCGTCCTGAAATCGTTAAGCGCGCAAAAGAAGGTTTGTAAATAATATCTTGGTAAATCAAATAGCCTTTTTCCAAAGATTGACCTTGTTCATCAAAATAGGACAATTCTACTCGATTTCTAAATTGCAACTGTTTGTTCAAGGTATAGGCAATATGCCATCTTGCACTATAGCGATCTATAGGAACAATAAAATCCGCATTGGTGTCATTATTGACGGCATTTCGTTCTTTTCGTTCAAAACGAAATTGAAGATAAGATTCCCATTTTTTTCGTTTCGTATAAGTCAAACGACTAAAATATTCAAAGCCAGAAGAAGGTGCATCTACTCGAAAACGCAACCAAGGATGTTTAAAAATATCAGCATAATTACTCCATTTCCACCCTTGTTTAGGACGAATTTCAAAGCCCATGTACCAACCTGTTTCATTTCGTGCGCCTCCCGTTTCAGCAAAAGGATTGGCATCTAAAGCTTGATAATCGCGTTCAAAATGACGATGCAAAACACTAAAATCTACTTTAGTATCTAAGCCAATATTCATTCCATTGATGGTAGCCCAACCGCCATTATCACTACGCGCTGTTTCCCCAAAGAAATTGATATTTCGCCAAACAAAACCATAATCTACACTAAGATTAAGCAATTGATCGCCATTAAAATAATATTGATTATAGAGGTCTTGTCGTCGATTTAAGGTTTTATCAAATTTATTGAATAAGCCATTTAATGCCAGATGAAAGCGTTTGTTTTTAAACTTTAATGAAGCCCCGTAGGTCTGTTGTTTCAATTGTCCTTTATCGGCAATTTCTGCGGCGGTACGATGAAAGCCACTTGTTTGAAAAGAACTGAACAACAATTGCGATTCTTGTAAATCAATATCAGTATCGCTAAGATCAATGATGTTACCATCTCTATTACGAAAAGATCCAAAAACGGTGGCTTCTAAATTATCATTTATGCCAATCGAAATTCCTGCGCCACGTAAGAAAACAGCTTCTCCAACGGAAGAATATCCTCTCAAGGGATTTGCATTTCGTTTTATAGCATTTACTTCCGCCCCTTTTCCGCGAGCAAAACCCGTAAATAAAATAAGTCCCTGTCCAAAAGAAGCATTAAAATCACCCAAGGCAATTGCTTTGAGTCGAGCATTATAATTCTTTAGATAAAAATGTCCTGAATAGAAATCAAATCCTTGTGTATTATTTGCTCTAAAAAAGGCTTCCCCTGGATCTTTCTCAGCAGTGAACCCATAACTCAATTTATTACTATAGGTATGTTTGTAACGAAGGTAAAGACGATTGGGATCACCAATATAAGGGGTAGAATCATTTTCTAATGGAATATATCCCTTTTTTTGTTCTAAAACTCTTGTCCAGCGAGTAATTAATTCATTTCGCCCTTCACTCATCATTTGAAAAGGAGAGAGCGCAATATCATCCAAACTACTATTTACATTTACAAAAGGGAGTATCTGACGGATAAAATCAGGATGAAAACCCTCAACTGCTTGTAATTCATAGATAGAAATCAAATTACCATATTGTTTTCGATAATTGAGTAATTGTTCAATTTGAATACTTGAGAAAAGATTCGTTTCCTCAAGTGTTTGTCGATCGGCTTTGTTTAAGTTGAGCGGACGTTTGGTATATTCTTCTAATTCTTCAAAAAGACTATTGAAATCAAATTCCCCAGAAGACGCATTGTTTTCGATATTATTTTCTAATAAATCAATATTAATAGGAGAATCAGCCTCTTTGGAGGAAATTGTATCTATTTGGGCAAATCCTATTTGATGAAGTAAATAGAAGCATACAAAAAAGAAATGTTTGAGTTGCACGTGCATTAGAGCGATTCTAGTCGGATTGAAGGTATGGTTAAAAAACGATTAAATTTTTTCCAAAAATACAAAAAAATATCTTCTGAAATTACAAAATATAATTTGATGAAAACTAAAAAGCATTTTTGATATTTTTTAACATTACAGGAATTATAGAATTTTATTTTGTATGTAAAAATGTCATTTTTATGTCACAGAATACACCCTCATTTGCATTTGGATATGTTAAAAATGTGCTATACCTTTGATACTTACCAAAGCAAATGAATTGAATATTAACCGTACTAAAACAATCATTTTGTTGCCTAATGTAACAAGCATTAGTATGGGCTTTACTCCCTTCAATTCTTACCTAACCAAACAAAAGTCATTTTCATACGTTAACAAATACATAGAACAAAATCTTAATATGTTAGATATGTTCTATTCTTCTACCTATCCAATTTTACAACCAAGTTTCGTTACATTAAAATTAAATGTAGCACAAGCAATTGTGACTGCATTCTGTTTTATACATCAACCATTATCATTTAATTCAAAAAATAATTTGCATCATGGCTAAGCTTAAATTGGAGTACATCTGGTTGGACGGATACGCGCCAACTCAATCAATGAGAAGTAAAACAAAAGTAATTGATTCTTCTAAACTTAAAGGTGATACATTAGCTGTTGGAGATTGCCCAATGTGGTCATTCGACGGTTCATCTACACAACAGGCTCCAGGTAATTCATCTGACTGTTTATTGAAACCTGTTTTCACTTGTCCTGATCCAGCTCGTAAGAATGGATACCTTGTAATGTGTGAAGTGTTGAGTGCAGATGGTACTGCTCACCCTTCTAACGGACGTGCTACAATTAATGATGATGACAATGATTTCTGGTTCGGTTTTGAGCAAGAATATACCCTTTGGGATCCAGAGACAAACAAACCGCTTGGTTTTCCTAAAGATGGATATCCAGCACCACAAGGACAATATTACTGTTCTGTAGGAGCACAAAATGCTTTCGGAAGAGAAGTCGTGGAAGAGCATCTTGATCTTTGTTTAGACGCAGGTTTAAATGTAGAAGGTATCAATGCTGAGGTGATGGCTGGACAATGGGAATACCAAATCTTTGCTAAAGGTGCAAAAGAAGCAGGTGATCAAATCTGGGTATCTCGTTATTTATTAGAGCGTACAGCGGAACAGTATGGTGTAGTTATTAATTGGCACTGTAAGCCAGTGAAAGGAGATTGGAATGGTTCTGGTATGCATGCGAACTTCTCTAATTCTGCTTTACGTGAATCTGGAAGCAAGAAAGTATTTGAAGAAATTTGTGAGCGTTTTGCTGATACTATTGATGCTTGTATCTCCGTTTATGGTGCTGAAAATGAGCAACGATTAACAGGATTACATGAAACCCAATCTATTGATAAATTCTCTTATGGTGTTTCTGATCGTGGCGCATCTATCCGTATTCCAATTGCGGCTGTTGAAGCAGACTGGCATGGATGGTTAGAAGATCGTCGTCCAGCTTCTAATGCTGATCCTTATAAAGTAGCAGCAGCTATTATTGGAACAGTAAAAGGAGCTTTAGTAGCAGGATAAGCTAAAATTCTCACTTTAAAATAAATAAAACGTCAGTTTGTCTTCGAGATAAACTGGCGTTTTTTTGATTTCTAAAGTTCTTATCCTAATTTTGCGCTCCCAATGCAGCGAGATATAGAAATCAAAGTTCGTCCAGTAGATGCGTTTAACGAAGCACTACTGAAGGAGAAGGCAATCCGTAAGGCTCGTCTTCAAGCCAAAGATGTGAAGCATTTTGAAATTCTTCGTCGGTCCATTGATGCTCGCCAAAAACACCCTCTATATCAATTTAGAATACGCTTATTCGTCAATGAAACACCTGAGGCTACTCCAACCTTAAAGGAACAATTCAAAGATGTTAGTGATGCGGAGGAGATTGTCATTGTTGGAGCGGGACCGGCGGGTTATTTTGCTGCCTTGGAATGTTTAGAACAAGGGTTAAAACCCATCCTATTTGATAGAGGAAAAGATGTACGTTCAAGACGACGAGACCTTCGAGCGATTCAGCAATTTGGAGAAGTCCATCCCCATTCCAATTATTGTTTTGGAGAGGGTGGAGCAGGCACCTATTCTGATGGAAAATTGTATACTCGTTCCCATAAAAGAGGAAATATTGAGAAAAGCCTTCGTCTTTTGGTCGAACATGGCGCTAATGAAGATATTTTAATAGATGCGCACCCGCATATTGGTTCGAATAAATTACCTAAAATTGTAGCTAATATTCGAGAAACGATCCTTCATTATGGCGGAGAGATTCATTTTGATAGTTGGGTAACAGATTTCATGATAAAAAACCAGCAAATTAAAGGTGTTATCTTAGAAAATGGAAAAGAGCATTTTTCGGATGCTGTTATATTAGCAACAGGACATTCTGCTCGGGATATTTATCAGCTTTTATACCAAAAAGGAATTAAAATTGAAGCGAAACCTTTTGCTTTAGGGGTACGGGTGGAGCATCCACAAGCTTTAATTGACCAAATCCAATATCGCCAAAAAAAACGCGAAGAAAATTTACCTGCTTCTTCTTATAAATTAGTTTGCCAAGTCGAAAACCGAGGCGTTTTCTCCTTTTGTATGTGCCCTGGTGGATTAGTTGTACCTGCTGCAACTGCACCGGGTGAATTGGTGGTGAATGGTATGTCTTTGTCAAGAAGAGATTCTCCATACGCCAATTCAGGAACAGTAGTGGCTGTAGAGCAAGCTGATTTATTGGATTATCAAGAAGAAGGCGTTTTTGCAGGATTAGCCTTTCAAAAGAAGGTAGAACAAGCTGTATTTCAAGCAGGTGACGGTTCTCAAAAAGCACCAGCTCTTCGAATGACGGATTTTATAGCTGGGAAATTATCTCAATCTATTTCAGAGAATTCTTATATCCCAGGTTTATATCCAGCCCCTTTATTTGATTTGTTGCCTCCTTTGATTTATCGCCGTTTAGTCGAAGGGATGAAAACATTTGGTAAAAAAATGAAGGGCTATTACACGGAAGAAGCCAATGTCATTGCTACGGAAAGCCGTACGAGTTCTCCTATTCGAATTCCTCGAAATAAACAAACGTACATGCACGATGAAGTACTAGGTTTGTTTCCTTGTGGAGAAGGGGCTGGATATGCAGGCGGGATTTTATCGGCTGCTATGGATGGACAAAATGTAGCTAAAGCAGTAGCGCGGTATATGAAGGATTGATTACTGATGTGCTTGAATTTAATTTTAAAAAACTATTTGACTTGACAAAACTATAAAATATAATATGAATACTTTTTTTAAGGATAAATTCGAGTAATATTCGCTAAAAATTCGTGCATTCGTGGTTAAAAACATTGGTCATATTATTAAAATTATTTTTTGTCGGTTCGAGTATTAAAAAGCATAAAATTTAACCATGTTGAGTATAAATACATGATTCTATTTACTTATGTACTCAAAATTTTGAGGAATTTTATACATCCACTTATTCAAAAGATATATTAAATAATATAAAAGAGAATGATTAAACTAATCGTAAGACGACTTGAAGTCGGCTCACGATCTAAAAGAAAATAATGAAAGATATCATAGATTTAATAGCAAGAATATTTATCGCCTTTATTTTTTTATTTGAGGCGTATGATTCCATTAAATATTTTGGAGCAACCAAAGAATCAATGGCAGATTATGGCTTGACTTGGCAGCCTAATACTTTATTATTTGGCGCAATTTTCTTATTGATATTTGGTGGAACGCTTGTTTTAGTAGGGTATAGAGCTAAATTGGGGGCAATTGTCTTGTTGCTGTATTGGATTCCAGCGACTTTTATTGTGCATTCTTTTTGGAATGATGCCCCCGAATATGTACGAGAAGAATCCTATGCTTTTATGAAAAATTTAGCTATTATTGGTGCCTTGTTAATGCTTTATGTGAATGGCGCAGGGCGATATAGCATCAAACGCTTGTTTGCTACTACTAAGGTGAAAACCAGATAAATGTAATTATTGCTTCATCCCATTCGATCGTTTTTGATATACCTTTAAAGCACCTTCTGTTAAAATACCATCTTGCATAGCTTTCTCTAAAATTGGTAAGTATTGATTTCTAATTTCTAAATTATCTTGATGATGTAGCACTAGCCAAAGCGTATTCGTATTCTCTTTCCCAACACTTTGGGTAGTAGGATGACCTTTTTGAAGAATTTGATTTACTTTTTGGAGATTAATGGAATCTAGGTGATTTTGTTTTTCCCAAAGGGCTTCTTTTTCTTCGGGAGTAATATTTTGTCTGTACATTTGTTTTCTATATTTCTGGTCATCAGCTCTAATTTGTTGTAATTCTTTAATGAGTGAACTGTCTAAAGCAGAAACTTCATTTTGTATCGTTGTGGATGCTAAATTGGATTGATTGGGATTTTTTGTATCAAATTGGCAAGCAATACAATTTGAAATGAATAACAAAAGCAAAATACGTTTCATAATAGCAATATTTATTGTTAGCGATATTTTTAGCAACATTAGAATATTTCAATCACTCCACTTCCCATACCAAAGTCGTCTTTTCGGATTGATCATCTTTATCTTTCATAAACTCAATTTCATAGTATTCTCCATTTGACCAAGCATCTACCATATTATCATACAAGGGGCTTGCTGGGTTTCCTGATTGTCCCCCTGGATAGACACCCCAAGCTTTGATTTCTTCCCCCAAATCTACAATCATTCGCCATGAAGGTCCCGCGCTTCTTGACAGTGCATTTAGTGCATGATGAAATCCTCCTGACTGAATTGTTTTAGAGGTAAAAGCAGGAATATTTCCAAGATGATTGATTTTGGTATTACGATGATTCGCCCATTTTAATGACTTGCCTTCTTCTTTGAGATTTTGAATAGTGGCATTTGTATTTTTAAAAGATAGGTTCACAATTTCGGTTAGACTTTCTTTTGCAGGTGTATCTTGATGATCGAAGTATTTATGATTGGGCTGTTCTTTCATTAGTGCAATTGTACGCCAAGTTTCTGGAAAAAGAATATCCATGGAATCTTCAATGGCGTAAATTTCATCCCAAATTTGTTTATAGACCTCATCTGACCATACATCATAAATGGTAGGGGCAATTTTATCGCCATCAAAATGATAATCCCAATTTTCCAAACTCGTCAGCATTGCTTTTTGATCTTTAGAAAGGGCTTCTTTATCCAATTCACGCAATAAAATAGGTAATAATTCTTCTGCTTCAATGCTATAATCATCATATTGTAATGCCATCATATCTTCTATGGTGATCTTATTCATTTTTGCCAGTTTACGATTTAATATACGACCACGATAATCATCAAAATTACCATTATAATAGTAGGGATAATCCGGAGCAGTCGTATGTTGATTGGCAGAACTCACAAAACCTCGTGCAGGATTGACTGACTTAGGTAAATGATCCATCGGCGTAAAGCCATTCCAAGCGTTGGCAATGGTGCTTCCATCTTGTATAAAACGCCCTTGTTCCTTTTTCAGAAGGGGGAATTTACCTGTAGGCTGTATGGCGATATCACCCTCTTTTGAGGCAAAAACGAAATTTTGAGCAGGAGCGACATATTGCTGTAGGACTTCATTATAATCATCGTAATTTTTTGCACGATTCATATTTAGGAAGACGGACATTTCTGAAGGTGGACTTACGTCATGTGAAATCCACCGCATCGCCATGTCTTGATATGGATGATCTTCTTTTTCATGTACTACTGGCCCCCAATGGGTATAATGAACGGTATCTTTTACTGGATCTTTCCCTTTTACAAAAAAGGTTTCTACGACAGATTCGGTATTCATTTTTTTACCATCTAAGAAATATTGTTGTTTGCTATCATCTACCCATTTTATTTTATACCAATCTAAAACATCCCGCCCTACATTGGTCATTCCCCAAGCCACATTTTCATTAAAACCTATTACAATACCTGGGACTCCGGGTAAGGAAACACCATAACTGTTATATTCTGGGGTATGGATTTGTACTTCATACCAAACAGAGGGCAAGGTCAATTGAAGATGAGGATCACTGCATAAAATAGGATTTCCGCTTGCTGTTTTAGTACTAGAAACTGCCCAATTATTACTGCCTAAAAAGGGTGGGGGGAGCGGATTACTTCTATGAGGAACTAGTCCCATTCTAGTATCAACAGGTAATGGATTAGGTTGGTTTGCTTCGGGAGATAGCGGCTCAAATTCATAAGGTGTGTCTGCTGGAATGATGGGAGATTGTTGTGGATTTTGTTGAGGATATAAAAAATCAAATTCTTCTCTTCCAAAAAGATTTAGGGCATTTGTAGCAGGAATATCATAATGGCGCATACATAAACTTTGTGCCATAGATTTAATAAAGATTGCAGTTTTCAAAGGCGACCATTCTTCTGGTTCATAATTCATTAATTTAAATTCTATAGGATATTGTTCTGGCGAAAGTGTTTCTATGTAGGCATTTACACCTGCGCTATAGGCTTTGATTAGATTAAATGTTGCTTCATCTTTCGACCAACCTTTAATCGCATTTTGTGCGGCAAATAGCATTCCTCGTCTACGTTGTAATTTGTCGCGTTCTAAGGCTCGTTCTCCTATGACTTCGGATAATCTTCCAATGGTAGATCGAGTAGAAATATCCATTTGCCAAAGGCGATCTTTTGCGGTAAGATAGCCTTGTAGATACATAGCATCTTCTATATTGTCTGCGAAAATATGAGGTACGCCTCGATCATCAAAAACGACAGTTGCTTTTCCATTTAAATCAGGTAAATCTAAAATTTGATCCTCTAGAGGTGTTTTTGCTGTATTTTGCCAGAAGCCTTTGGCAGGACTAAAGAATTTTCCTAAGGGAGGAAGGCTAGCATTGGATAAAGAAATGGGAATATTTAATCCGTAAATTAATCCGAGCAACAGAAGAAGAGAAAGGGCAAACTTTATAAAGCGCATACTGTTAAGATTGTTAGTTGGTTTTTATTTTGCTTTGGCGCAAGGCTTGGCTCGTGGCTTTGCTTTGTTTTTTAGGGGCAGCGTACTTGAGGTAATAATCAATAAGACATTATTCAATAATCAATTTTAAAAAGTGGAAATTATAAAAAAAAGATGGTACTATTTGCTTTTGGGCTTACTTTTCTATGCTTGTGAACGTCCAAAACCTCAAAAAGTCTTTACAGGAGAAAAACAATTTCGTACGACCGATCCTTCAAGGCTATATTTCAATAATATACGCTCTTCCAATTATTATAAAAAACGCATTCCAAACACCAAAGTAGATACGTATCGTCATCGTAAGTTTTCGTATACGGACAAACGTCCTATTTTATACGCTACTATTATAAATCGTTGGATGGAAGAAGAAGCCTATGTGTTTATTGAAAAGAATGATTATCCTGCTTTTACAGATTCATTAGTGATACAATGGAAAAAAGATAGTTTAGCAGGGGAATATGTTTTAGATCGGTTTACTAAAGAGAATCAATTTGAATTTGCAGGGCGATTATATGAAAGCATCGCTCAAAAACAGAAACTCCAACTTCTTTTATCCAATGATGAAACAACACCTATTTTTACAGAAATTAAAGACCAACAAGCTTTTTTAGCTACGATGCGTGATTATTATGAGTTGATTGAAGTGGAAGATTAAATAATACATAAATTATGTGGGTTTTATGTATCAATACAGATGCACTGATTTTTAATAAGGTTACAATCTATTTTTTTGTGTAAATTTAACGTACCAACATTACATCACCACTAAAAAAATCGCTTTCTCCATCAATGAAATTGATGTTGGCTATCCAGATGTAAATACCTGTATCTACTTCACGACCTTTATAACGACCATTCCAAGCATTGGCAGCATTTATTGGATTCATATTGGTCTGTTCAAAAAGGAGATTTCCCCAGCGATCAAAAATTTGTAGATCAATGGAAGCTACTTCTTTACTTCCTGAAATGGAAAATACATCATTGATACCATCATCATTTGGACTAAAAATATTAGGAGCATAGTATTCCCGTAATTTTTCCACCTCAATAAAAATAGATAAACTATCTACACAACCATCTATAGAAGTAACCATAATCCTATTTTCTCCTGACTTGTTGGGGATGGCATTAGGCGAAATACAATTAGAACAATCCAGATAACTGCTATCCATCCATTCAATTTGTTGAATATCAATATCATTAAGGGCAATGCCTAAATTTAGTTCACAGCCCAATTGTGTGGTATAATTCGTAGCTCCAGAAAGAACTGGGATTTGAGGAGCAACTAAAACAATAGATTCTTCATAATTACAATTATTTCCATCTACAACTTGTACGCTATATTCATCTGGAAAAAGTTGATCAAAAGAGACGTCTTCTGAAAAATTAATACCATCCACACTATATTGATAATCTCCTACACCACCATTTGTTGCATTAAATTGAATAATACCTGTAGACAAACCTTCACAAGTAGGATTACTAAAAGTTATAGTTGAGCTAATAGGGGAGGGTTCTGTTAGAGTTAGTTCTTCTACATATTCACAACCTAAATTGTCGGTCAAGGTAAAGGTATAATTTCCAGCACTTAATAAATTGATATTATTAGTATTACCTCCATTTGACCACGAGTAGGCGTAGGGCATTTGACCTCCTGAAGAAGACAATTGAATATTTCCATCATTAAAACCATTACAAGAAACATTAAAACCATTGTAATCTACTAAATTCGCTTCTACAAGTATAGTGGGTGGTTCTACGATTTCAATTAATAGAACATCTGAATTTCCAAAAGTATCATCAATTTGCACCGCGATAAGTCCTGCTGGCAAGTTGTTTATTGAAATTTGCTCATTTAAGGTGGAAATATTTCCATTTCCTTCAGCATCATTTTGTAAGTGTTGCCATGAATACGTAAAAGGAGGCGTACCATTTTCTACGAAAAAGGTGGCAGAACCCTTGGCATCTCCATTACAAATAGTGGATGTGGTGGTATAGTTAGATTGGATATTACAGATGATGACATTTAAATCTAAATTGACAATGCTATCACATTGAAATTCATTTAATACGCTTTCTGTATGCAGTCCAGTTGTAAAAAAAGGAGTTTCCCCCACAAAGATGGTATCTCCATCACAAATATTAAGTGCAATATCATTAATAGGTTGAACCAATTCTGTCAAATCAAGAACGATGGTACTATCACAGCCATTTTCTAGAGTGAAGGTGTATTCATATATCCCAGTTTCGCAATAGGTATTGCCATCTATTTCGTAGCAATCGTTTTCACAGAATTCATCTTGAATGATTGTGTTTGGTATTTCATATATTTCTATGAATTTACAAGTGGGCGTTGCTTCATCACAGGTATTTTTTGCGGTAACGCATAATTCATAAATACCTGCTTGATCCAATTCCAAATCTAAAGATGGACTGGTATTATTTCCGATTGCTTGTCCATTTAAGATCCAATCAAAAATAACAGCACCGGTTTCTGGTAATGTACTAAAGGTCTCCATTACATTGGGGCAAAATCGAGTAATTCCTTCTATTGGAGCTGTAACACTGAGGGGAGCTATTTCTGTAGAGCCTTCAATCACTTCAAATGTCCAATCACAATTATCTCCAAAAGTACCATCCATAGCGATATAGTAGTATTGTCCTATTTCTAAAGGTTCATTGGTTTCAATTATTCTAGGCGAATTAGGAGAAACAGACATTGTGGTACCACCCTCACAGTTTGCTATCATTTCAAAATTTTCACAATCTAGGCTTTTATAAAGGGTTATTTCCAATCCTGTACCCAGCTCACAATTTGCAACTGTAATACGGATTTCAAGATTGGTAGACCCAGCTTGAAAGGCGATCCATTGAGCATTGTGGACAATGAATGTACAAAAATCATCAGGAAGTATACCTTGAACATTACTTTCATGACGACCGGTAAAACCATCTATATTACAGATAACACAGGCTTCAATACAAGTGGGAGTCATATCTGCTTCCTCAATGTTACAAGGTTCTGGTTGTTGTGCGAGAATAGAAAAGGGTAAAAGAATACTAATTAAAAGGATGGTAAAAGGATGATTTTTTCGTTGTTTTGACATAATAGGAGTAAGATGCTAAAGTAGTTTAGACCATTAAATTTCGATCTAGTTTAAAAGGTACAAAAAAATCTGTTTATGAAATGAGCAGAATGGGATTTAAACAATTAAAAATAAAATCAACCACCCGATAAGATTTACTCCAAGCACTATCCAATTTATATTAGTCCAAAAAGCTTTGTGCATGATTTCTCCTTTAGAAAATCGAAGATAAATTCCAATCATAGAAATGACGAAAATAACAAGTGGAGCTACCTTAGTAGTAGGGCACGAATAAATTTACATTCTTGATTCCTCGAATTAGCTCAATTAACTTCCCACCAGAGGTGGACAGGCATTTTCAATGACTTACCTGTCCGCCATGACAGGCGGGTAATTTTCGCTATTTCAAGGAAAGTAAATTTATTTTCTCCGCGTGCCTTAAAACCAAGCAAGCAAATCAAAATAAAGAGAAAAGTGGATAATCTTGAATTGGTGGAGAAACGAAAAGGTGTTTTGGAAGGAGTAAAAGAATAACTATGGGAATACTTTTGTACAAGTAAAATATTCCTTCGGTTAAACTCACTTTCAATAGTGGAGCAGATGGATTTGGTAAAACGATTTCTTTGATGAAAGAGCCAGATTAATTGTTGGTTCGTTAATTGAGGTATATCCTTATCTAATGGATCATCCAACAATTGCATTTAAATAAATAAGATTTTAAGATTAAATGGCAAAAGCATAGTAATATTCACCACGATAGTTCTCATAGATACCTTCGAGCATGACTTTATCTTGTGCATTTTTGAGTTCAGCCATAAAGCTTTCGATATCATTGATTTCCACTTCATTGATTTTGGTGATGATAAAGCCAGGATCCATATTGGTTCGTTCGATTTTACTTCCTCGATAGACACTTTTTACCATGATACCATTTACGCGTAAGCGGCGTTGTTCGTCAGCTGTAAGTTCTCTTAATTCAAAACCTAAATCCTTTAGCATTTCGAAATCATTACCTTGCATAGACACCAGAGAAGTAGAATTGCTTTTGTTTTTGAGAATGACATCTGCACGAGAAATTTTTCCATCGCGGATATATTCTAAAATTACAGTATTACCAGGGCGATAACGAGCCACTTGTTCTTGTAATTCAGGCATAGTACGAGTAGGAACATCATTGATACTGATAATAACATCTCCCTTTTCTAAACCAGCATCATAAGCACCGCCACCCATTTGAACATTTTTAAGGTAGACGCCTTCTACGGCATCCAAACCTAATTCTTTGGCTAATTCATCATCTACTTGATCGATGCCCACACCCAACATTCCACGTTGTACCACACCAAAATCTTTAAGATCCCGAATTACTTTTTGTACTAAATTAGAAGGAACAGCAAAAGAATAGCCTTCATAACGCCCCGATTGTGTAATAATGGCTGTATTAATACCAACGAGTTTTCCTTCAGTACTTACTAGAGCACCACCGCTATTACCTGGATTAACAGCAGCATCAGTTTGGATAAATGATTCAATACTATATTGGTCATCTAAAATATTAATACTTCGCCCTTTTGCACTAACGATACCAGCAGTTACGGTAGATTCTAAATTAAAAGGATTACCTACGGCAAGCACCCATTCGCCAACACGTATTTTATCAGAGTTTCCAAAGGCGACATAAGGCAAATTCTCTGCTTCTACTTTTAATAAAGCCAAATCTGTAGAAGGGTCAAAGCCAATCATTTCTGCACGAAATTCTCGTTTGTCATTGAGGGTGATTTCGTATTCGTCGCCATCTTCTATTACATGATTATTGGTTACTATAAAGCCATCAGGAGAAATAATAACACCAGAACCAGAGGAGCTACTAAATGCACCACCACCCCAAAAGCTAGTACGTTTTGATTCTACGGCTTTGATATTAACTACAGCAGGAGTGACTTGTTCAGCTGCATCAGTGAAATCTAAAGAAGTATGAACGATTGTTTTTTTAGAGGGTTTTTTGGAATTTTCTTTTGGTAAAACATTTTTTTCTCGTCGCTCTTCATCTGAATAATTTGTATATACCACAGGACTTGTCTCACGTATGATGACTTCTTGAGGTGTTTCAAAATACTTATACAAACTAATGGAAATAAATGCACTTAATAACGATACCCCGAAAATAAGACCAATATTTTTCATAAAAATCGATTTAATCCTGTAATAGTACTTCTATAAAACCTCTAAAAGATAAGCCTTAGTATAAAAAATATAAATATGAATAGCAAAAGTAATAAATTAATTTTTTCAAGATATAAATAGTCTTTGAAAATCGCAATTTTAATTTCAACAATTAACACATCATTAGGAAAGTAATAGACGAAATTCAGACAAAAATAATTTTGATTTATGAAATAATTGTCTTTAATTGCGCTCAGACACCCATCAGTACAAAAATCCCCAATTACTAAACAATCTACATTTCTAAGTAAACACTTTTCCTACTTTAAGGCAGAGCTCTTGGTACAACTTTGCGCATGGCTTTAGTATAAATATATTATTTGATATGCACATAGTATACTTGAAGATGCTTTCCTGTTTTCTACAAGTTTAAATATTTAATTAAGTAAGTAAGGATGTTGAGCGTTAAACGAGACACTATTATTGAACTATTGCAGCAAGTGGAGGTGAAAGATGTGAATGGGCACAAACACCTTGTATTAGATGCAATGGAAGGAGAAGGCGATCAAGCCATGGCTTTTTTAGTAAAAAAGGGGTTAATTGAATTTTCGAGAGATGCTATAAAAAAAGAATTGGATTTTATGGTAGACGAAAGTTTAATTACGATCCTACAATGGGAAGCTATGTCGACTCTACTGAAAAATGCAAAAGATGGCCCTAGACGGGTGATTAATTACATGCGTAAAAAAAGGCGGATTAAGGTAAAAGGTTAACCTTTAGCCAAAAAAAAAGATATTTTCTTTACTCTTTAGGGAACTTATTTTATATTTGCGACGCTTTATATAAAAGCATTCAACTGGTGGTTGTAGCTCAGTTGGTTAGAGCGCTGGATTGTGGTTCCAGAGGTCGCCGGTTCGAGACCGGTCTTCCACCCAAAAATTAGGACTAATAGATTACTATTAGTCCTTTTTTGATGGATTCATCATAATATTTTCTTGTACTTATACGAAATTGAATAAGTGATTTCGTAAATCACACCAAAAACGTATTCCCGACCTTGCAGGTACGGGATTCAGGAAAATGCCGAGTTGAAAAAATCATATTCTATATACGAAAGGATTTTATTAACACGGTATTATCTCGATTTCTCTCCTTTAAAATGATCTTCTTTGTACTTAAAAAGAACATTAAAAGTGGTCAAACTTCCATAAATACGGGTAATGTATTGTTGTAAGTTTACTTTGTCTTCATCTGTCATTTTTTTACTGGCATTGATGCGTTGTTCCATAACTCGTAGGCGGTCTCTTACCATTACGATTTTATGGAAGAAGGTTTCAATAGGAATTTCCTTAGAAACATATTTATCATCTGCTGGTTTGAGAACCATTTTTCCGCCTTCCCAACGATCACCTAAATCAATCACTTCACTTACATCTGACCAAGCACGTAATATCTTCATTAATGATTTTTCGGCATCTGTAAAAGAAACGCTTGTTACGGCTGGAATTGCTTCAATTACTGACCATTTATCGTATTCTTTTCCTACTAATTTAATTCCATAGGTCATAAAACATACCTCGTAGGCGGCTACATTTACGCGAATCACGACGCCATCGCCATAAGCAGGATGACTGACGCGCGAACCTACACCCAATACTTGTGTTGTTGTATCTGTCATTTGTGTTCTAATTTTAAAATTGATGAAAATTTGTAGTAGGATTAGGAAACGTTATAGTAAAATTTACGCTTGAAAGGAATGATTTGTTACATATCAATTTCAATCCTTTAAGATAAAACGGTCAGTATGTATTCAATGAAAAACGGTCAGCTCTTAATTAAGAAAACCGACCGTGGTGCAAAGACAACTAAATCTTTGGCAACTCTCAAAGGAGAATCTGGTTATATTTTTTGGAATCCTAAGTCATTCTAAATCCAATTCCGCGAGGTTCTTCAACTTCTGATTCAATTAATTTAAAATTAGATACATCTTCTAGTAAAATAGTATGGATTAATAACCATGTACGCTTATCACTAGGAACATCTGCCATACGAAGGTTTTGTCGTTTGATGGCTTCATTCACAATTTTTCGAATAGTACGGGCATTACCGAAGTATTTATGTTTGTTATTGACCAATTTTTCGATATAACCTTGAATGTGTTTTTCGGCAGCTTCGTCCATTTTGAGTTCTTCTTTATCAAACATCATTTTGGTGATTTGCAACAACTCATCTTCCGTATAATCTTTAAAATCAAAATTTCGATCAAAACGCGACATTAAACCGGGATTGGCTTCGATAAAATTCTTCATTTCTTTTGGATAACCTGCAACAATGACCATGAATTTGCCACGCTTATCTTCCATTTGTTTAAGAAGAGTTTCAATGGCTTCTCGCCCAAAATCATTTTCTCCCCCTTTTGTAAGAGAATATGCTTCATCTATGAAAAGTCCACCTCCCATCGCTTTTTCAATCATTTCACTTGTCTTCATTGCTGTTTGTCCCACATAACCTGCTACTAGAGATTTTCGATCACACTCAATTAAATGTCCTCGTTCTAGAATTCCTAAGGATTTATAAATTTGTACCAAAAGACGTGCAACTGTAGTTTTTCCTGTTCCAGGATTTCCCTTAAACACAGTATGTAGTGAAAAAGAACGACGAACATCTTTACCAATTTCTTTATAATATCGGACTAATTTAACCATTTCATCGACCTCACTTTTGATATTATCCAGCCCTACTAATTCATTTAATTGAACCAAGGCAGAGGTTAATAATTCTTCATCGATGGGAAGATCAACTCCTTTTTCGCCATTTAATTTAAAGACACGTTCTAGGTCTTTATCATTAATCGTAGAAAGTTCTTCTTTTTCAAGTACAGTTACATCATCATCGCGCTTCATTAAACGGAGTGCCATGTTTTGTTTTGCTTCTTCGATAACGCCATTGATAAAACGAGCATTTCCAAATTGCTCATCTCTATTGCGATAGATTTCTACTAACTTTTTTCGTATTAAACGTTCAGCCTCCTTGCTAATAACGACACCACGTTTGTCTGCGGTATAGTTAGCGATCTCCAATAATTCATCAGGCGTATAATCTGGAAAATTGATAATATTACGAATACGCGAATGTAATCCAGGATTTGAATCCATGAAATTTTGCATTTCTTTTGGATAACCTGCACAGATAATTGCTATATCTCCATCACCATCCGAAAGTTCTTTTAGCAATACTTCAATTACTTCCTTACCAAAATCTTTTCCATCATCACCTCGATTGGTCAAGGAATAAGCTTCATCTATAAACAAAATACCACCTCTTGCCTTTTCTATGGCTTTTTTAACTTTTGGAGCGGTTTGTCCAATAAATTCACCCACTAAATCCGCTCGTCCTACTTCAAATACTTTACCATGGGTTAATAAACCAAGACTATGATAGATTTGTCCAAGCATTTTTGCGACGGTAGTTTTTCCCGTACCAGGATTACCTGTAAAAACACTATGTAAATTCAATTCTTGATCTTGTTCTAATCCACGTTCTTGGCGTATTTTCAGAAATTGGAGGTAGGTAGATAATTCGCTGATTTGAGTTTTTACTGTTTTAAGACCAATCAACTTATCCATTTGCTGTTTAGCCTCATCGAAGGTGATTTTTTTAGGCTCAGGTTGAATGAGTGGCATATCACCTTTAGCGATGGTATACAAATGTGGTCCTTCTTGAATTTCCTCTTCTTCTGCTACCTCAAATGGAACAATAGCGATCAATTGATCCATGAATACAATTTCCAAGGTATATTTATCATTGTACCAATAGCCGCCACTATCCGAACCATAGCCTGTATCTAGAATGATTTCTCCGCGATGATCTTTTACTTCCTTGAAATAAGACATAAAAGCTTTGTGTTGCCCTGCATCATTGTAAAAATTGAATTGCAATTCCATCGGGAAATAATCGGACATATGAAAATGGTTTTCTAGCACCATTTCAACATTTAAATATCGAGTGGTAACGCTAGAAAAAGTTTTGAGATAGATACGTTTATCAATAGGCATTCCTTCTCTTGCACTCTCAAATAAACGAATTGACTTGGTCGTAAAATATGGGTTCTTTTCTATAGTAACAGGCCCTCCATCTATAATGTAGAAATTACTTGTGCCTACATTATGACCATCAAAAAAGACATCCCAGCGATAAGCTCCTTTTTTCCACCATCCTGGTTCAGGAGTGCCCCAACCTTCACGAACGTAAATGATATTTTTTTCTTTATTGATGGTAAGAGTTTTATCTAACTCACAAATTTGTTTGCCCGTTTTGGTATTGGTACAAATAAATTTAAGTTTAGATTCCCAATCTTGGGCATCAAATAATTTATTGTAGAATGAAAGTTCGCAATAGATATATCGACATTCTGTTTCGTCGTATACCATACGATATTTCTTGAAATTATGATATAGGTTTTCTTTTGACCCAAAAACCTTAATATCCTTAATTTTGTAATTACATAATTGAAAATCGTCGTTGTTGTTGTCTTTGAACATCATATCTAAATCGGCATTAAATTCATAATGTAGTAGGTAGAAATGTGGATTAACGAATTAATCTTTGAAGAATAGATTTAGGGGGAGGCTTTTTAGAAATCTACTCGTTTAGTTTTAAATACTAAATATGTGCCAATTTTTAATATTTCATCAATTTATACGAACTTCTTATTGACCAAAATGAAAGAACAAATGAGTTTACATCAGATATTTCTAAGGTTTATTACTATTTTTAACTTTTAAAAATTGTAATAAATGGAAGAACTCACTGAGGAACGTGCTAAAAAATTTAATAAAGTGGCTGCCCAACGACAAGTCAATCTTACCATTATTTTAGAAAATGTGCATGATCCACATAATATTGGTGCGGTATTGCGTTCTTGTGATTCCGTGGGTGTGCATGAGATTTTTGTCGTGCATACTGATCCTCGCTTAACGGAAGAACGTATTGCTTTAAGTAAACGGACAGCGTCGGGTGCGAATAAATGGGTGAATGTGAATTATTATCGAAATTTAGCGAAGTGCATGAAGGAAGTTCGTCTACGATACGATTGTATTCTTGGGACGCATCTTTCCTCGGATGCCAAAGATTTATATGATTTGGATTTAACCCAATCCATCGCTTTATTCTTTGGAAATGAAAGAGATGGTTTAACCCAAGAAGCACTAGCTCATTTAGATGGTAACTTTATAATTCCGCAAATGGGGATGGTACAAAGTTTGAATATTTCAGTGGCTTGTGCGGTGAGTTTATATGAAGCTTATCGCCAGCGGGTAAAAAAAGATTTGTATCAAGACAATACAACTTCTACCCCAAATGAGAAAAAAGCCATGGCTCATTCCTATTACCTGCGACATGTCAATAGAGCAAGTATTGAAGATGTAGAAGCAAAGGATTAGGTTACTGCTTCAGCCATTTTCGGATTAATACATTTTCTTCTCCTTCGATAAATTTTAAAATATACAATCCTTCGGGCAAATCAGGCGTTTCTTCTTGAAGAAAATAGTCGCCTACTTCTAACTGACCTATAAAAATATCATGTGTTTTACGTCCTTGTATATCATATAGATAGGCTTGAATATGGGTGTCTTGTTTGAGACAAAAATGTATGTTTAATTCATTAAGAAATGGATTGGGAAAGAAATCCCAGTTTTCAATCACCTGTCCATTAAATGGAATTTCTTCTTCCTCTTGTGGGAGATTTGGAGCAGCAGGACTACCTTTTTCATTAACATTGGTCCAGTTTTCAGCCAATGAATTGTCCAATTCTGGTGCGATAAGTTCTAAAGTAGCCCCTTGTCCATTGGCAGTAGTATTCCAAGGATCAATTACACCATAACTTACTTCATCTATTAAGGTATTATCATCTGAAAAGAGTTGAATATGGTCACCTTGATTACTTAAATTAAAAGAAAAATCGCCAATTAATTGGGTGATATTTGGATATAGTGTGGCAAATTGATTACTTGATTTTGTAATAAGAAGATAATCTTCTCCTTTTATTAAGGTATTATCTGGAAATTGGAATGCATTATTTTCTTCTGCGTTTTGAAGTAGCCAATTCGATAAATCAATTGTAGCAATATTGGGATTATACAACTCTATCCAATCTTCTGTATCCCAATCTGGATGCGATTGATAATTGATTTCATTGATGATAATCGCTATATCTTCATCGAGTACTTTTTCAAAAACAGGTGTTAAAGTCATGGGATTTTGCATATCTACATCAATTAAAGCACTTCCCGAAAAATTATCTCCCTCCCAATGCAAAAAACGATAACCACTAGCTGGAATGGCTTCTATTTGTATGGGGACGGTTTCAAAATAATCGCCTGTCCACAAGTTTTGTTGGATGGATAACCGATTATTTATTTTGACAAAACCTTCATTTGTATCTTTTATATCAATGGTCAATTCATGAAAAGTAGGTAGACCAAATGCACTTAAAATATGGAATTTTTGACGAATAGGACGAAGTTGTGCGAACCGTTTCATATTTTCTACATGAAAATTCCATGAAGCACTATTTTCTCCCCAGCGATTTAGATGACGTGCTATTTCAGGAGCAATTTTTTGGGCAACAGAATCAATATGAATACAAACACGTTCGGAAATAAAACGGGAATTCATCTCATCTGCAAAACGATTTACAAATTGATGTTGGAAATTTTGATTTTGTGTTAATTTTCTAAACAATAGGGTAGACCAAGGCGGATTGGGCCAAAAAGGACCATCAGGATTAAGTGCAAAGGCTAAAGTATTATTGAGATAAGCATCACTTGACCAAATTCCAAAACCATAATCGGTATCAAATAAAACCCATTTCCATTTTCCGTCTTTAGGTCGCCAAAATTTAATGTTATTTCCAGGCCAATCTTGATTGTCAAAATAAATTTGAGTGATATTATAAATGATGAAATTTTCAATATCTATTCGATCTGCCACATATTGATAGTTCACATCGTTAACTAAATCATTCGCAGAAACATAATTGATTAATTGTCTGTATTCTTGATTGTCGCCGTGAACTACATCTCCATTAAATTCTAAAATGTCAAGCTCATCTGGATTTAAATTGTATTTTATGGCAAAGTAGTGTTCATTAATCTTTTCACGAATATTGTGTATACCCCAATATTCACCATTTAAATAAGTCACTGTTGGACGATAGGCTTGAAAGTCAATGCTCGTACCTTGCATTAAACTCGTCAATGCACCATCTCGAAATTGAGTTCTGAGCCAGTCATTTCCAGAATTTCGTAAGACCAAGGCTTGAAAATTTTCATAAGGCAAACGATCAAATAACGGATAATTAATCTCCTCTAATCCATATCGTTTTCTTGCAAAAATAGAGAGCGATTTTTGATCTAAAGCTCGACTCCATCCCCCAAATATTTTTATGCCACCATCAAATGCCAATCCTAAATCCCCATTCGGTTCATATAAGGAAAAATGGATAGGACGCTCCCAGTCTTCCCAAAAGTTGGCTTCAAAATAAGGGAAATCAGGATGTAAGCCAGGGCCTTTTACATAAATTCCTGTTTCGTTATCAAAGAAATTGTCGGGTTCTGTCACTAAACAAATGATGGGTAAACTATGACTTTCATTGTATAAATAGGTGTGGCTTTGAGGTTTGGAGGGAATAAAACCATCCTTGAATACGCGCGCACGAATAACTGTATTTTCTGCAATAGGAATTGGAATGCTATAAATAGGGGAGTTTTCATCGGGGACAGTAGCATCTTTAGTGTATCGAATTGTTTCGTCACTGGCAACGCCATTTAAGCCCAAAGAGAAAAATCCTACCTCTCCACCATCATGCGAAAACTGAATGTTCCTATTTACAATTCCAAGATAAGAAAGCAAATCATTTTCGTAGCCAGGGGTCGTATTTTCAAAATATGCAAATCCATTTTGGGTATTGGAATAACCAAATGAAATATTCGAGGGTAAATTATTTATCTCCGTTTGATGAATCAAAGTTCCCATTGAATCATAAAGGAAAAGCGATTCTTCTTCCGCTGAAATCTTAAAATTGGTATGCAAATATTGATTAGAAAGATTTAATTCAGATGGTGGGGAAATGCCTTCATTTGAAAAACCAGCATAAACTGCTGACAAATAAGGAATAATCGTAAAATCAGATGAATTATTTGAAATATTTAAGGCTTGAATTGCTAAAACATTTGTTCCATCTTGGAGAAGTTCAGCAATATCATCTATAATAAAACGATCGGCTTGCCCTCCTTGATATAGTTGTGCCTCATGATCGGTAGGTGTACCTGCATCATAAGCAGGAAATGTTCCATTGATATTTGCTCGGGCAATCTCTGTTCCATTAATATAAGCAACAAAAGCATCATCATAATCCACATCTAAAATGAGTTCTTTGATGGAATTAACATCTGCAAGCTCAAATGTTTTTCGCAAATAAATAGACAGTGTACCCGTTGGAATAATAGTATTATCATCATTATCGTCATAGCCAAAACCAGAAGGTCCTTCTTCCCAATTTTGAGGATCATAATCCAAATCAACCCAATCTGTTGGTAAAGTGGCGGTTGGAATATGATAATAAAAAGAATCGCCTTGGGTAATTAAAGTTCTGGTACCCCCCGTTTCCAAACGATCTTTGCTTGAAGCCCAAAGAAAAAGGTAGGAATCAGGAGTAAGATTTATATTAGGAAAGGCCCATTTTTGTGGATTATCTTCATCATCTGAAAGTGTCCAATTACTTAAATTTACAGTAGACGTTCCATAATTATGCAATTCTAACCAATCTGGCGAGTCTCCATCTTCATCCAAATGAATACTATTGGAAGCGACTACTTCATTGATCCGTATGGATTGAGCTAGGCTCATTTGAGACAAACCTATCACAATAAATAGGTTACCTATGAATTTTAGAAATTGATACATAAAAGAATAAAGATGTGTCGAGTGTGCAGCAAGATACATTTTTATGCTCCTAATTGCGAAAGTAGCTCTAGTATTTATCAGCTATTTTACTAAATTGATAGAATATATTTCGTAAAATTGTTGCTATCGCTATATTTTAGATTAAAAAGCTTTTATGACGCATTGTCCAAATTGCCATACCAAATTAGTCGCTGATGGGTATAACAAAAATGAACTAGTGAAACTCATGGTCAAACAATTCATTCATACTTTCACAGAGTACAAGGATGAACACTATTGTGAGAAATGTGTCCATGATTATTACAAAATAGCTAGTGATAATTATAATGAACAGCAATACGAAGTGGATAAAATCTTTAAAACGTATAGTGATTTAATTCCATTAATTAGTATTGGTTCTCCTTTTGGGTGGGAATATGAGACAATTCGGTTTGTCAAAGTGACCCTTTTTAGTGATGTCGTTGATGTAAATGGACAAAGGAAATTAGATGAATCTTGTTATGATGCCATACGAAAAGAAGCGATTGAAGCAGGTGGAAATGCCATTCTAGGATTTAATTATGCTATCACGGCACCTTATAATGTGGGAGATATTACCCCAAAATTTCAAATACAACTCACTCTTACGGGGACAATTGTAGATGTATCAAAAGGAAATTTGGATGCTAATTTTGAAGTGGCAAGAAAGAATTACCTCAACATTCTAGATCAAATAAAACTACTTAAAAAGTTTAGTAAAATTTAGGGGGTATCCTAATCTAAAGCTTGCTGAATATCTTCCAATAAATCATCTACATGTTCCAAACCCACAGAAACTCGTATTAAGCCATCTGTAATACCTACTGCCAAACAATCCTCTTTATTGACCTTGGCGTGAGAAGTAGAGGCAGGGTGCGTGGCAATAGTACGCGTATCGCCTAGATTGGTACTTAACGAAATCAAGTTCAAGCGATTAAGAAAATTTTGTCCTGCTGATAGCCCTCCTTTAAGCTCGAAGGTAACTACGCCTCCTCCTTGTTTCATTTGTCGTTTAGCGATGGCATGAGCGGGGTGACTTTCTAAAAAAGGATAATTTACTTTTGAGATAGCAGGATGATCTTGCAATGCTTTTGCTAAAGTCAGTGCATTTGCACAATGGCGATCCATACGAACGGCGAGGGTTTCCAAACTCTTGGATAAAATCCATGCATTGAAAGGCGAGAGACTAGGGCCTGTATTTCGTCCAAAACGATAGACGGCATCCATTAATTCATTATTCCCACAAACAATTCCTCCAAGGACGCGCCCTTGTCCATCAATAAATTTAGTAGCAGAGTGCGTGATGATATCAGCCCCAAAACGCGCTGGCTGTTGTAAATAAGGCGTAGCAAAACAATTGTCTACCACAAATAATAAATCATGTTTTTTTGCTAATGCACCCACTTTTTCCAAATCTATAATATCCAAGCCCGGATTAGAAGGCGTTTCAACAAAGATCATTTTGGTCGTAGATAAGATCTCTTTTTCCCAGTCCTCTATATTATTCGGATCGACCCAAGTACAATAAATCCCCCATTTAGGTAGCCAATTATTAAAAATAGAAATACTGGAGCCAAACAAGGCACGCGAAGCAATAATATGTTCACCAGCCGATAAAAACGCCATAATAGAAGAGAAAACCGCCGCCATTCCAGATGCAGTGACTACTGCTCGTTCCACGCCTTCTAAGGAAGCCATTTTCTGTTCCAATTCTTTGAGATTGGGATTGCTGAAGCGACTATAGATATTACCCTCTTGTTCTCCTGCAAAGATCGCCGCCATTTGTTGGGCATCATCAAATACAAAACTGGAAGTAGGAAAAATAGGCGTACTATGTTCCTGTTCTTGCGTTCGCTTATGTTGTAGCCGTATGGCTTTGGTTTCAAATTTCATATATCTCAATTATTATCGTGAGCTGACTGTCAGTCGGCTTACGATTATTTTAATAAAGGTAAGATGATTTTCAAATAAGTCTGATAAATAAGGAGATACTTTCGTGTAGAAAAAAATAACAGCAGTTTGGCAACATATTTGACTTTATTGAAATGTATCATTGCCCTTAAACTATCTATTATGAAAGAGCCTAATCATCGTCCAGAAGAATCTTCCCGTCGTTTTGAAGCCACTCCCAACCCCAAGAAAAAAGATCCTAACTATTATTCGGATAAAACAGCCCAATTACTAAAAATCGTCGATTATAACTTACAAACTTACCGAGACCAACAGAATAGATCAGCAGAAAATTCTCCCATTCAGAAAAAAGTACAGTACAAGACCTTTATGCCCCAAGAGAATTATTCTGAAAAAACCATGCAATTGTTAAAAATCATCGATCAAGACCTACAATCTTACCGAGACCAACAGAATGCGCCAACCGAAAATTCTCCCATTCAGAAAAAAGAAAATAGAACAGGACTTCCCGATCAACTCAAAACAGGGGTCGAAAACCTCTCAGGCTACTCCATGGATGATGTAAAGGTCCACTACAACTCCCCAAAACCTGCTCAACTCCAAGCACATGCCTACGCACAAGGTACAGACATCCATCTTGCCCCCGGTCAAGAGAAACACCTGCCACATGAAGCTTGGCATGTCGTACAGCAAAAACAAGGGCGCGTCCAACCCACTACCCAGCTCAAAGGAAAAGTAAATATCAACGATGATCCAAAGCTAGAACGAGAGGCCGATGTGATGGGGGGGAAGATAGGGCAAGTTAAAAAAATAGGCAATACTTATCCTACCAAAATGAATCTTCAAAATAAAACTATTCAAAATAGTACAGAAGAGAGTCTTGTTAGCCAAAGAAAAGATAACTCAAACATTATTCAATTTATGTTTGACGGGATTAAAAACTTTTTTAAAAATTTGACAACCAAAAAAAAGGAAACGGATAAAGATACTTCGCTTTCTAATGAAGAAGATACTTCGCTTTCTAATGAAGAAGATACTTTACTTTCTAATGAAAAAAATAATGAAACAACTATTGGTAATGTAAAGCTAACATATAAAGAAATAAAGAGAAATTTGGAAGATAAGGACGAGAAATTTATGGGATCTTGGAACAAGAAATTAAGAAATCTACGAAATGGCAAAAATGGCAATAAAGGCAAAAAGAAAGATAAATCACCAATAGAGATGCATGACAGTAAATTACACAATCTTGATAACCATAATGATGCATTGGATTTGTGGTTGGCGAGAGCGAAGATACTCTATAATCCCCAAAAGAAAAGCGTAAAAAATATGGATGATTTTGAACTCATACAAATACCAAAGGAAAAACGAATGGAAAAACGAATGGAAAAACCAAAACAAAAGATTATTAATATTAAAAACTATAATGAATATAAATTAGATAAAAACAATGTTGTCTACAGGCATGCTTATACTAAAAAAGGAAATTTGGCTACTTATATAGCTGCAAATAATCCAAAACATCAAGGAGGTGCAGATCCAATGATCGTTATACCTGTATATTTACCTGAATATGGTGGTAAAGACAATAAAAAAATAATAAATCTTAAAGATGCAGAAATCCATATACATTTAAAAAATCAATATGATTTAGGAGGAGGAAATTATAAAACAGCAAAAGTCGAATGTCTAAATATTAAACATAATGGAATGTATATAAAGAAGGGATTCTTTAAAAATAAAACTATTAGTGGTTCTCTTGAAGACCTTATAACACAAAGTATTGACGAAAAGTGGCAAAATGTAAATGATTGGAAAAATATAATAGATAGTAAAAATAAAGGAGTAAAGTATTATAAAGCTAATAAAGATATGTTTAGTAATTAAAGTGTATGAGACCGTGTCCCCCCTTTGTCAAAACAATCCCCGTTAGCTGAAGAATGAAGAGTTCGACTCGTTTTCAGTTGCAAACTAAAAACAACAGACAAAGGTGTTTTTTCTAAAAAACGAAAAGCTTGTTCTGTTCATTTCAGTCTCAAGACTGAAATGCGCTATCCAAAACGTCTCCGACATACATAAACAAGTATTCTTAGTCCATAAAGATATAGCCTGCTGAACTGCCTAAGTCTAAAAGTGTAATATGTAGTTTCCCTTTTCCACTCGTAAAATAGTCTTTGGCACTACTGTAGGTATAATGTTCGGGTTCTTCGACGATGCCTGCGCGTACAGGATTGAGGTGGATGTAATTGAGTCTGGTTTGAATCCATTTCGGACTAATGAGTTCTACAGGATGATTGTGTTGTATCCAGATTTGATAATTACGATTATTGGTATTGAATTTAGCTTGATAGGCGAAGACATGCAAGAGCCATTCTCGGCGACTTTCGGCGATGGTCTCAATGGTGTGTAAGATTTGTTTAGCAGTATATTTTTTAAAATCTCGAAGAATCACGGATAGTCCTTTGCTCTCTTCTTTTGCTCGTGCGATCAAATGAATGTGATTACTCATTATGACATAAGCAAAAACGATTAAGCCTTTTTCTTTTTGACAATAATTGAGGCTTTCAATGATGATATCTTTATAATCTTTTCTAGAAAAAATATCTACCCATCCAACGATCGTTAAGGTCAGAAAATGAAGCCCATGTTGATTCTTGATTTTGTATCCGCCCATCGTATCTTTTATGGGAAAGATAGACTTTTTTATAGTTTTTCGAAAATGAAGATTGTACAAAATAACATCTCGTCATAGACGTTTTAGATATTGCTTTTCAGTTACAAACTGAAAAGAACAGATTTCTAAGAATCCCCATTTAAGTCATGACTTAAATGGGGATTCTTAATTTACATCCTAGAACAAATATTAACTTCTTCCAATTGCTGACGAACAGTTTCTTCCATTTCTTCGCTGAATCTTACATTACAATAAGTTCTTCTACCTTGACGATTCATTTGTATCAGTAACATGCATTGATTTCCTTTTAAGGGAAGTTTATTATAATTATCAATCATTTTTTGATCAATTTCATTTGAAAAGGCATTATCAGTAACTACAAATTTTACCGTTGCATCTATATCTTTTACACTTCCTTTGAACCAATCCACCATTCTTAGAATATGAGCATCACTATAATTTATAGTTCGGTTATTAATTTTAATATTACTCGGTGCTTTTTTTACTTTTTCACCTTGATAAGGTGCTGGTGGCATAGGTGAAACATCTTGAGCATTAAGACCAAAGTTAAAAGCAGTCAACAAACAAATGATTAATGATTTTTTCATTTTATAATTTTTTTTGAAGAATTATATTTATAAAAATTTAAGAATTCTAACTAAAGGTTTTTAAAACAACCCACTAATATTCCCATCTTTATCAATATCAATCAATTCAGCAGATGGAATAGAAGGGAGCCCTGGCATGCGCATCATGTTTCCTGTAATAGGAATCAGAAAACCTGCGCCTACGGCGATTTCAATTTCTCGAACGGTGATCGTAAAACCCTCAGGGCGACCAATGAGTTTTGGATTATCGGAGAGCGATTTTTGAGTTTTGGCAATACAAATGGGGAGTTCTTCTAAACCCAATTTGGCGATACGCCGCAAATCCTTTTGCGCTTGCGTCCCATATTCCACTTTGGCTGCGCCATAGATCTTAGTGGCGATTGCTGCAATTTTATCTTTTACGGGCATCTTCCAATCATAAATGGGTTGAAATTGTTCGGCGGATTGTTGCGTCGCTTCGACTACAGCATGTGCTAAATCTTCTGCTCCTGCTCCGCCTTTCCCCCATACATCTGAAATGACAGCTTTGATACCCAAAGTAGCACATTTTTCTTGGATGAGTTGATGCTCTTCCTTGGTGTCGCTGGTGAATTTATTGATGGCAACGACAGGCGTAATCTTGTATTGTAAAATATTTTCAATATGCTTTTCTAAATTGACTAAGCCTTTTTTGACAGCTTCAGGATTAGGTTCTGAGATGGTTTTTAAATCTGCTCCACCATGATATTTTAACGCGCGAACAGTAGCGACTAAAACAACAGCTTTAGGCGATAAACCAGCCGCTTGACATTTTATATTCAAAAACTTTTCTGCTCCTAAATCTGCACCAAAACCAGCTTCTGTTACCACAAAATTGGATAAAGACATGCCCATTTTGGTAGCAATGACAGTATTCGTTCCTTGTGCAATATTTGCAAATGGACCACCATGGATAATCGCTGGATTTCCTTCAATCGTTTGTACTAGATTGGGTTTAATTGCATCTTTCAATAAGGCAGTCATTGCCCCTTCTGCTTTTAAATCTCGTGCATAAATTGGTTGTCGATCAAAGGTGAAACCAATAAATATATTCCCCAATCGACGCTTCAAATCCTCCAAATCAGAAGCCAAACATAAAATCGCCATAATCTCAGAAGCCGCCGTAATATCAAAACCCGTTTCACGAGGAATTCCTGACCCTGTTCCTCCCAAACCTACAACGACATTTCTCAAAGCACGATCATTCATATCCATGACGCGTTTCCAGAGAATAGTACGAGCATCAATATTTAGATTGTGTTTTTTATTTTGAAGGTTATTATCAATGAGAGCCGCCAATAAATTATGGGCTTTTTCAACAGCCGCAAAATCTCCTGTAAAATGAAGATTGATTTCTTCCATTGGTAAGACTTGAGAATAACCACCGCCTGCTGCTCCTCCTTTTATTCCAAAAACAGGCCCTAGAGAAGGTTCTCTTAAAACAACCATGGTTTCTTTACCAATTCGATTGAGTCCTTGTGTTAAGCCAATGGACATGGTTGTTTTTCCTTCACCAGCGGGGGTAGGGGAGATGGCGGATACCAAAATCAAGGTGGATTTTTGGACTTTTTCTTCATCGATTAAATGAAGCGGGAGTTTGGCTTTATAATGACCATATAGTTCAAGATCATCTTCTCCCACTTGAATTTGTTGCGCAATTTCTTTGATTGGATGCAGCGTGGCGGCTTGAGCGATTTGAATGTCAGAAGGCATGTTTGTGTTGGTTTATAGTTCGTTAAGGAACATAATTTAGTTAGGTAATCCAAGTTGCGAACAACTTGTCTAATATAAAATGTAAATCCGTAGCAATGTAAAATGTAAAACTTTTGCATGATAAGGGGCTTACTTTTACATTTATAATTCGACTTTTACATTTTGCGGTTTCAAATTGCGGATATCCGCAACTTAAGTTAGGTACTCAAAAATAGGATTCTTTTTGTACTTTTAAAGGATTAAACCAATGATTATGCAATCTAAAAAACACCTTTTCTCTCTAGCTGATGATGTCACGTATTTAAATATGGCATACATGTCACCTTCCACTAAAGCAGTTGAACAAGCAGGATTAGAAGCAGTAAGTCGTAAAAATCGACCCAATGAAATTGGTATTCCAGATTTTTTTGATCCAGTTTGGGAGGTACGAAAATCTTTTGGAAAATTGATTAATAATAATGATCATTGCCGTATTTGCATCACCCCTTCTGTTTCCTATGGAATTGCAAATGCTGCACGAAATATTCAAATTAAAACAGGAAAAGATATTATAGTCGTTTTAGAAGAACAGTTTCCATCTAATTATTATGTTTGGAAAGAATTAGCAGAGGAAAAAAGCTTAAAAATCACTACCGTCAAAGCTCCTACGGATAAGTCAAAATGGAATCAACATATTTTAGATCATATTGATGAAAAAACATTGGTAGTAACGATGCCAAATGTACACTGGGCGGATGGAACGCTCTTTGATTTATATGCTATTCGAGAAAAAACCAAACATTTTGAGGTGCCATTAATCATTGATGCAACGCAAACCGTAGGTGCTTATCCCACTGATATTCAACAACTTCAGCCAGATGCCTTAGTGACCTGTAGCTATAAGTGGCTTTTAGGAGCTTTTGGAATGGGCTTGGCGTATTATGGAGAATATTTTGATCAAGGAAAACCCATCGAAGAAAGTTGGTACAATCGAAAAAATGCGGAAGATTTTTCTAATCTGGCGAATTACCAAATGGATTATGGAAAAGCTGCTTTGCGGTATAATGTCGGACAAATGGGCGGCTTCATTCATATTGCTATGATGAATCAAGCCTTGAATCATTTGTTAGAATGGGATGCTCAAATGATACAAGATTATTGTGCTTTTATTGCAAAAGATGCCATACAAGAATTGGAAAGTTTAGGCTGTCGAATTCCTCCAATAGGACAACGAGCACATCATTTGTGGGGCTTTCGTTTGCCTGATCATGTGAATGCACATACCCTAAATGAGCGATTGAAAGCATCAAAAATTATGGTTTCTATTCGAGGCGATGCAGTTCGTGTAGCGCCTTATTTGTTTAATGAAAAAGCGGATTTTGAAAAATTAGTGGAGGTGGTGAAAGAGGAAATAGGATAATTTTCTTTCATTATAAATATCAATAACAAACAATATAAAGAAATGATCAATCAGCTTTTTTTAATGGAGCAATCAAATGGTAAATTATCTATTTCCACTTCTAATGAAAATAGTATAGCTCAAATTGACTATTCAAAAGGAGAATGGGTATTGACACCATTACACAATAATAAGGTACAACTTAATAATGCTATTGTAAAATCACCTATAAGATTAGATAAGACTTCTATTCTTTCTACAAAATCTCATAAAGTACATTGGATTGATTATTGCCCCTTGCCGCCTAATCAAGATATCTATTTAAAAGATTTATTTAGTATCCGAGGGCGTATCAATAAAGCAAATTTTAAGATGTTATGCTTGTTTTTTCTTGGTTTAGCAATCATCATTTACTTTTTGCCTGGATTAATTGCGACTTTATTAGATGTAAGTACTCGAACAGGAAGTATCCACTTGGAGTTTTATAGCCTAATGTCAATTATTGCAAAACCTATATGGATTATTTTGTATTCTGCCTTAATTTATAGCTGGATAATCATTACTATCAAACGGTTTAGAAATAAGGAAATATGATTTTCTAATAAATGCTTAACATTTTTTATCAAGGTATTATCGAAATGATCTGCATTCCATTTTTTCTCTAAGCCATCGCAATTAAAACAATCGACAAAATCGCCATACCTACACCCACTAAATTCCATTTAGATAAGTATTCCTTTAAAAATAGGATAGCTAAAAAAGTAGATAAGACAATAATCGCAACATTATTAATCGGAAAAACTACCGATCCTTCCCAACCAATGCCCAAAGCTGCCATTAAGAAATAAATCGAACCAAAATTTGGGATGCCTAAAAGAATACCCCCAAAAATACTTTTTCCTTTTAATTCAATTGTTCCAAAAAGTAGGCGAATCAAAATAACACTTGTCCCAATACAAGCTGCAGTAAAAAAAATAAAGGCAATAAATCGAATATCAGCGCTATTGCTCACCACTCGTAATTCTACATATTGTAATACAATTTCAATGATAGAAGCCGCAATAATCGTATAAATAGGTAAAAAGAGAAGTTTATAATCTAGTTTTTTATTTTCCTCAGACGATGTTTTCTTGTTGGGTAAATTCGTTAAAATAATGGAAGCTAAAGCGAAAACTAAACCTATTATTTTCAAAGCATTCAAGCTTTCATTATATAAGACAATCGCAAAACTCGCCGAAAAAAGAATTGACATTTTTTGCATAATCGCTCCGATGGTCACTCCAAATTTCTGAATCGTTAATGCGGTAATGAAAAAGCCTGACACAAAAACAAAACCTAATCCAAACGCATAGGGAAACCAAACCTCTTCCATGGGATTTGTTGAAATTGGAAATTCTCCCAAATACAAACCTGCACAAATAATGCATACCCAATAATTACAGATGATAGCCTGAAAGGTAGGAATATTCCACCGATCAAATCCCTTGAAAATAAAACCAATCAAGGTCGAACAAATAATACTGAGTACTAAAAAAAGCATACGAATTTAATATGGAGTGCAAAAGTCGCTTTTTTTAGAAATAACTCAAAAGAATAAATGCTACTATTACATATTATATGCAATTTTTTGCAATCCTAAATTTTTAGGCTTAACTTTCTCAAAATTCTATTCGATGAAAGCGGTATCGCAAATTATTCCAGATAACTTAATTTATGAAATGGTAAATGGCACTCCTATTTATTATAAATGTTATCAGGATTTTTTAGCTGGAAAAAAACAATTAGCAGAGATTATGGGTAGCAGTATTCTTCAATCACTAATTATTTCTCGCTTTTTATATTATTTGCAAACTCAGCTTGGATTCAATTATGAAGTTTTGACAAATGAAATAGGGATTCAATTTGAGAAAAAGTCTTGGCGAGCTGCGGACTTAGCTATTATCAAAACATCTGATATAAAAAAAATAAAATCTTCTAATAAGTATTTAGATTTTCCACCTGAAATAGTAGTTGAAATTGATACGAAGGCAGATCTGATTTCAATTCAAAATCCATTAGGGTATTATCATGAAAAAACAGAAGAGTTATTAAACTTTGGGGTAAAAAAAGTAATATGGATTTTTACGGAATCTCAAAAAGTGATGATTGCAACTCCTGACAATAAATGGGAAATCTCAAATTGGTCAGATGACATCAATGTATTAGATGATGTTTCTTTAAAAATAGAAGAATTATTACAAGATAGAAAATAAAAAAAGCGTATCCCCCAAAAAGAGTAATACGCTTTAAATATTTTGAAATGAAGTTTGAGCTTACGCAGACCTAAGTCTTTCGTTCACAAATCTTACATCAAAAATTTAGTTCAACAACTCATAAACGCCTGCAATACCTTGTCCACCTCCAACACATGCGGTTACCATACCATATTTTTGGTTGCGGCGACGCATTTCATTTAAGAGCTGAATGGATAATTTTGCACCTGTACAACCCAATGGATGTCCTAAGGCAATAGCTCCACCATTCACATTAACGATATCAGGATTTAATCCACCTTCTTTGATAACAGAAAGCGCTTGAGTAGCGAAAGCTTCATTTAACTCAATTTGCTCAATATCATTCAATTTCAAGCCAGCTTGTGCTAAGGCTTTTGGAATCGCTGCACAAGGGCCAATACCCATGTGAATCGGTTCAACACCAGCTACCGAACAAGAAACCATACGAGCGATAGGCGTTAATCCTAATTGCTTCACCATTTCTCCGCTCATCACTAAAGTAAAAGCAGCACCATCTGACGTTTGAGAAGAGTTACCTGCCGTTACAATTCCGTTTTGCTTGAAAACAGCCCGCAATTTAGATAAACCTTCAACCGTTGTTGTACGACGAATACCTTCATCCATAGATACGGTATGTTCTGCTTCGACACGTTTGTTGTCTTTAACAAAAACTTCTTTTACTGTGACGGGTACAATTTCATCGTTAAATTTTCCGCCATCAATTGCTGCTATAGCTTTCATGTGTGAATTGTAGGCAAATTGATCTGCTTGTTCGCGTGTAATTTCCCATTTTGCGGCAACCGCCTCAGCAGTCGCTCCCATTCCTGTTAAATAATCTGGGCGAGTACTTGCCACTGCATAAGAAGGGGCTAATTTATAGCCTGTCATAGGAATTAAACTCATGCTTTCGGTACCTCCTGCGATATAGCAATGGCCCATTCCTGCACGAATTTTTGCCACTGCAATAGAGATGGTCTCCAATCCAGATGCACAATAGCGATTCACAGTCATCCCAGGTACTTCTTTTCCTAAAGCACGTAAGGAAATTTGGCGACCAATTTGGAATCCTTGTTCTCCTTCAGGATTGGCACAACCCACAATTACATCATCGACTACCTTTGGATCAAAACCTTCTACTTGATCCACTAAATGTTTTACGACGTCTACTGCTAGATCGTCAGAGCGGTAATTTTTGAAGCCACCCTTTTTTGCTCGACCCACAGCCGAACGATATCCTTTTACAATATATGCTTCCATCTTATTGGATTTAGGACGTAAGACTTTTGGACTTATGACTTTTCCAAAAAATGTCTTACGTCATTTTTTTTAAATATTTAATGTTCCTCGAAAGGTATTAATCTTCTTTTGTATAATTTGGATTTTTTGTAGTACTTCTTTAAATTTTTCCTCAGAAATATAGCCTTCATTGTAAGCTATAATCAATTGAGTTTCATATTCAAAAGCTGATCCAAGACTTATTTCTAGATAATTATTAAAATGTTTGTCTGAACTTTTACTCGTACCTTCTGCAATATTCGATGGAATAGAAACAGCACATCGAGTAATTTGCGACACTAAATTGAAGCGTTCAAATGATGGAAAAGAATTTACCATTTTGTAGGTATCGGAGACAATATCCATTCCTTCCTTCCAGATTTGTAATCTTCTAAAATTGTGTTTTGGTTTCATTGTTAATAAAAATCCTAGATCAACAAGTCCTAAGTCATAAGTCAAAAAATCCTACGTCCAAAAAGAAATTAATTCCTCAAAGGCTTATTTGTTTGTAGCATGTGCTGGATACGCTCCATCGTTTTGGGCTCAGCCGCTAAGCTACAGAATGCTTCACGTTCCAATTCTAAGAGATATTGTTCTGAAACTTCTTGTGTACTCGTAAGATCACCGCCACACATCACATAACCGACTTTGTTAGCGATCTTAATGTCATGTTCAGAAGCATAGTTTCCAAGTCTCATCTCATTGGTAGCAATATGAACCATGGCTAAACCTGTACGACCTAAGACTTTAATGTCGGTACGCTCCAATGGTTGCGTATAGTTAGGTGCAAGGGACAATACTTTTTTCTTCGCTTCCATGATGTTGCGAGACGTATTCATCACCACGCTATCTTTATGATTTAGGTAACCAAAATCAAAGCCTTGATGTGCGCCAGTTGCCACTTTCGCTTGCGCTATGGTCATTAATTTCTCTGCTAAAGTAGGCATCATAACATCTCCTTTGAAGAAGGCATCCGATGCACGTACGGCAAACTCTTTAGTACCAGCTCCACCCGGAATCAAACCGACCCCTACTTCTACTAAACCAATATAGGATTCTGCCGCACACATCGCAGCATCTGCGTGCATACTTATCTCACATGCGCCTCCAAAGACATAACCTTGGGTCGCCACTACTACTGGAATGGAGGAATAACGACAACGCATCACAGTGTCTTGGAAGGTCTTGACTGCAAAATTGAGTTGATCCCATTCTTGTTGGAAGGCGAACATCCCAATCATCATCAGATTTGCTCCAACAGAGAAGTTTTGTGCATTATTACCAATTACTAAACCATTCCATCCTTGTGTTTCAGCGATGGTAATGGCTTCTTGGATACCTCGCAATACGCCTTCTCCGATAGAATTTGCTTTTGATGTAAATTCTAAACAAAGAACACCATCTCCGATATCGTGTAATACCGTTTCAGAGTTTTTATTAACGGGTGCTTTATCACGATAGTTATCTAAGATGATAAATTCTGATGCACCCGGCATTGCTTTGTACGACTTGCTTGGAATATCATAAAATAAGGTCTTACCAGCTTCCGATTTATAGAAAGAAGTATGACCTGCAGCCACCATATCTTTTACCCATTGGCCAATTTTTTCGCCTTGTGCTTCCGCTAATTCAATTCCTTTTTCAATACCTACCATATCCCAATATTGGAATGGCCCAACTTCCCAAGCAAAACCTGCACGAAGGGCATCATCAATACTGTATAGCGTATCAGAAATTTCAGGAATACGATTGGAAACATAAGCAAATAAGCCTAATAAAGACTGACGTACTAATTCGCCACCTTTATCTTCTGCTTTGAAAAATGCTTCAATACGTTTTGTAAGGGTCTCAATATTTTTAACTGCTTTTAAAGAAGCTAAACTAGGTTTTTGAGAAGGACCATATTCCAATGTTTCTAAATCTAAAGCAAGCACCACTCGGCGACCATTCGCATCTCTTTCTTTCGTCTTTTTATAAAAACCTTGACCAGATTTATCGCCATAGAATTTATTATCCATCAAGAATTGCATGTACTTTGGCATATCAAATGCACTCGCTTGCTCATCATCTGGACAATTATCTTGAATTCCTTTAGTTACTTTGACAGAAGTATCGTGCCCTACTAAATCTCCCAAACGGAACGTTCCAGTTTTTGGACGACCCAAAGCAGTACCTGTTAATTTATCTACATCCTCGATACGAAGTCCTAATTGTTGGGTCAATTGCTGCACCTTCGCCATAGCGTATACCCCTACACGATTCGCAATAAATGCAGGTGTATCCTTACACAATACGGTTGTTTTTCCAAGATAAACATCTCCATAATGCATAAAGAAATCAACGACATCTTGATCTGTATCAGCTGTAGGAATGACCTCTAACAAACGCATATAACGCACAGGATTGAAAAAGTGCGTTCCACAGAAGTGTTTACGGAAATCTTCCGAACGTCCTTCCGCCATCATGTGTATCGGAATACCAGAAGTATTAGATGTAACTAAACTTCCTTCTTTACGATATTTATCTACTTTTTCAAAAACTTGTTTTTTAATGTCAAGACGCTCAACTACCACTTCCACAATCCAATCTGCATCAGCGATTTTTTCAAAATCATCATCAAAATTTCCAGTGGTAATACGAGAAGCGAATGATTTTTTGTAGAAAGGGTTTAATTTGGCTTTGATAGCTGTTTGTAAGGCACCATTAACGATGCGATTACGAGCTGCTTTGTTCGTTTTTTCTTCCTCTTTAAGGTCAAAAGGAACAATATCAAGCATGAGGACATCCAGACCGATGTTGGCACAATGAGCGGCAATACCAGATCCCATCAATCCCGATCCCAAAACAGCCACTTTTTTGATGCGGCGTTTTTTAGTTGCTCGGTCTTGTTGCGTTTCGGCGGGAGCTAAAACATCATTTCCGTACATAAGGATGGTTTTATTAGTTTTAAAATAAGTTATTAAAAGAATATTTATGGGTTTCAAGAATAGGTTTGAAACCTCTTTATTAGTTCATTTTTTATCACTCTTCTATACTTTGTTCATTTTTTTCAATCGAAAAAAAAACGAACCAAAAAATTCTCGTTAAAAAAAACTCCTCCGTCAAACACTTTTTTGACCTGCCACCCGCCTGTAGGTTGACTATTTTAAGCAATATTATTATAAAATCAACGTAAATTCAGAGGTCTATTTTGTTAAATGTGATATTTGAATTATAGGTAAGCAATTATATATTACTTTATTAAACAAAATAGATAATAAAAAGTTAGCGAAAATTCGCTATTTCTGCAAATGTACAAATTTTCAGTAGAAAAAATACTTAAAATCAGAACGAAATAAGGCTTTTCTAGTCTTAAATTACGTGAATGAATAGGGTAGGGTTACAGAATAAACAATTGAGAATGATGGACTTGAGTTATTCACTAAAATATTTTTTTGCCTTGAGTAGAATGGGAAATAGGTCGGCTTTAGACAAACTTGTCTGAAAGATGTTAATGATAAATCTGTGAACAATTAATTAATCGGTGTTCTAAATTAATTCGATTTATAGACAATTGCATTACAATTCATACCAGCACCGACAGAAGCGAAAATAATGTGATCGCCTTTATTAATTTGATGTTGTTTTAATTGATTACGTCGGATCATATCTAATAAAACTGGAACGGTGGCCACTGAATTATTCCCCATTTTTTCGATAATCATGGGCATGATATTTTCTGGCATTTCTCTGGTACCATAGAGCTTACAAAGGCGATAGAGCATGGCTTCATCCATTTTTTCATTGGCTTGATGAATCAGCACTTTTTTAACTTGATCGATTCCAATGCCTGCTTTTTCCATACATTTTTTTACTAGACCTGGAACTGTTTTTAAGGCATATTCATACAATTTTCGACCTTCCATTTTGATATACAAATTCTTCTGATCGTGTTCTTTATTATAAGAAGGCCCCATCCAAAGTAATTGAGCATGTTTTAAGGTATCAGATCGTGTTAAGTGCGCTAAAACACCAGCATCTTCTTCTTCAGAAGCGGAGAAAATAACAGCGCCAGCACCATCGGCATAAATCATACTATCTCGATCATGTGGGTCGCAAACACGGGAGAGCGTCTCAGTCCCAATCACCATAATATGTTTAGCATCACCAGCTTTGATGTAATAGTTGGCTTGAATGACACCTTCTACCCACCCAGGGCAACCAAAAGGAAGATCATACGCCACACAATATGGATTTTCAATAGCTAGTTTTTCCTTGATACGAGCGGCTAAGGTAGGCACCATATCTACTCTATTTTTAACAGGGCAAATATCTCCAAAATTGTGTGCAACGATGATGTAATCAAGTTGTTCTTTATCTAAGTTGGCATTTTCTAGTGCTCTTTCAGCAGCAAAAAATCCTAAGTCAGATGCCATTAAGTTATCTGTAGCATGTTTTCGTTCTTTAATACCTGTAATCTTGTAAAACTTATCAACAATGGTAGCGTTTTCTGTTTGAAGTTGAGTTCCTTCAGGATTATAAAAGGAATGATGTAGAAAATGGTCACTTGTTATGGTTTCTGTAGGTAAATAATGACCAGAACCTGTAATAATGCTATTGAAAGAAGGCATAGTATGCGATTGAATGGATCAAAAAAATGCTTTAAATTTCTTTCGTCTATGCCAAGATTGACCAAGTGCAATGCAGCGAGATTGAAATTGAGAATAGGCAAAAAAAATCGTTAGATTGACTTCTTTTGGTTAGGCGTAAATTTTAAGTTTGGTTTTATAGGGTGAAGAAAACATTTTTTTGGTGGAAAAAAGAATTCTATGTTATAAAATTGCGAATTTTCGCTATAAAATCTCTTTTTATCTTTTATTTTTTTGAAATAGCTAACATTTTTTGAGCATATCGCCGTCCCATAATTCGATAACCTTCTGAATCAAAATGGGCTTGATCCATTGCACCACAATTCTCAGAAGAAATAATATGAGCCGTTTCAATTACATCTGGTAAGGTGTTAATAATAGGATTCATACTGGCACAACAACTGCTATCTACGGCAACTACTTCTCCTGCTAATAGAGGAATTTGATCGGCTTTTAGAGATAGGTCATTCAACAAATTTGTATAAATCTTCTTGACATATTGAGGCCATTGTTCATCTCCTGTATTGGTTTCACCTTGATGCAATAAAATGCCTTTTATAACACCTTCTTTTTGTGCTGCTTGCGCTAAATTGATGAGATAAGCATATGGATTGCCTTCATAAAACTTAATTTTATCCGTAAACCATTTTTGAGGATAGGTATCATCATAATCTTGGTAAAGATCTTTATCAAATAAGCGAATATCACAACCGCCAACGGCAACATTGATTACGCCTATTTTAATTTCTTCGGGACTATTTTTTACCATTGTTCGACCAAAATAATCGGCTGGTGTAAGTCCTGATTTGCATTGACAAAGGGGAGGAATAGCGGAATACCAATTTCCTTTGGTACGATTCAGTTCAGGACAATCTAAGGCTTGATAAACCAGAAATCGAGGATTGACCGTAGTATCTTGCGGTTCAATTTTGCCTACTCCTTCCATATTGGATTGACCAAAACATAAATAAATATGAAAATTAGGATCGGCTGTATTGGAATTTGTACAAGAGTAAACGAAAAGTACGATTACAAGTATAAAAAAGGGGAACGGCTTTGTTTTGTACATAAGTGAATAATTTGGAAAGACTAAAATTAATAAATTTCCAAATTACTTCAATTGTTTAATTACCTCGACAGGCTGAATTAATTTTCCTGTTTCTGTCGTGTTTTTAGTATCAATCCCTGTACTATGTAATAAGTCATAAACTTCTTGAGTCGTTAAATTAGGTTGTATACTTTTCATCAGACCCACTAATCCAGCTACATAAGGCGTAGCCATCGACGTTCCACTCAAAGCAGCATATTGATTATTCGGAATGGTAGAATGAATATCTACTCCAGGAGCAGCAATACCCATTTTTACATCTTGAACTGTATTCGAGAAAAAGGCTTTTTCTAAGGTTTGACTAATCGCACTTACTGTAATGACTCCTTTTGTATTGGCAGGAGAATAATCTTTGGCATTCCGATTGCTATTTCCAGCAGCTGCGATGACGATTGCTCCTTTTTCGTTGGCATAATCAACGGCTTTTTTATATGCGGTTTCACGGCTACTATTGGATCTAGCGCCGAGCGATAGTGAAATTACATCTGCTCCTTTATCGGCGGCTTCAATAATTCCTTTTATAATGCCAGCTTGCGTACCCGAACCTGATCGACCAAGCACTTGAATGCTTCCTACTTCTACAAAATCACTTGTAGGAGCAAAGGAGGCAATTCCGATTTTATTATTCGAAACAGCGGCTGCAATTCCTGCACAATGTGTACCATGACGATTGCCATCTCTATCATATTTTTTACGGAAAGATTTATAATTGACAGCAATATCCTCATGTTTAGCATCGACTCCCGTATCTAAAATGGCAATCCAAGCTTTTTTCTTGGGTTGAATATTATTACGTTTTAAATAGGTATACAATTCTCCTACTTTCATTGGGCTGAGTCCCCACTGTTTGGAGATATCAGGATCATTCGCATTGATAATAGGGGAAATGGGTTTGATTTTTTGCGCTTCTACAGGGGAGATTTGCACTTTTTCATTCCACTCCAAATCATCTAATTCTCCAGTTGCTTTTAAGCGTTTAAAAATTTCATCAAATACAGAAATTTGATCGGCAGGTAAATCAATAATACGATAATCATCTAATTCTGTGATGTCAGCATCTTCTGGTTGAAAGGCTTCTTTCAATCGAAGATTATATTGATGTAAAACTGCATCTAACTTAGGATGATTAAGCGATTTTAAATCTAGTAATAATTCGCCATCTTCATCATAAGCGTCGTATTGATCATAATCAATTTCTTCTATGGTAGCTGAATTATTGGATTTGGGTTCTGGTTTCGTAATGGGCAGATAGTATTGAACTCCCAAATAAGATAAACCACCTAATAAGACCAAAAACAACCATGTTTTTTTCTTAAAAAAGCTTAAGAAAAAACTTGCACTGGCTATGACGATTAAATCTCTGGATAGATTGAAAAATTTGTTGTCCAACGTTAAATCACTCGTTAGTGTTTGAAACACATAGTAACCCATTCCGAACCAAAATAAGATAGCCAAAATAGGACTTACACCTTTCTTCTGTTGAAATAATAACCAAAGTGAAAGCGCAATGAAAGAAAAAATTAGGCTGAATGCTGGTATATTGATGCTTAGAATTTCCATAATTGTTTCATTAATTCTTCAACTTATAACGTATTTTTTACATAAACAAGTACAATGTAGCAAGAATAGATGAACGTCCCGTTTTTTTAGATAGAAATTGAAGGAAAGAGTTGCAGTTGTACAACTATCCTGTTTATTTTGCGAAAAAATCTTTATGACGAGTAAGTATAAACTTGGAATTGCGTTATCAGGTGGCGGTGCAAGAGGGATTGCACACATAGGTGTTTTAGCGGCATTGGAAGAGCATTATATTGTTCCAGAGGTGATTTCAGGTACGAGCGCAGGTTCAATTGTGGGAGCCTTGTATGCATCTGGTTTAAGACCTGCGGAGATTTTGGAAGCTTTTAAAGAGAGTAGTCTTTTTAAAACGATTAATGTGGGTTTACCAATTGCTGGATTGACCAATCTAAATTATTTAAAAGAACGACTAGCTGAATTTATCAAAGAAGATAGTTTTGAGGCACTTCATAAACCCCTTTTCGTTGCCATTTCTAATTTGAATAAAGGCGAAGAAGAAATTGTTTGTACGGGGCCCTTATTTGATGTAGTGGTAGCATCTTCTTCCATTCCTTTGGTTTTTAAACCCGTTATGATTAATAATCAGACCTATGTTGATGGTGGTTTACTTCGCAATTTACCTGCTGAACCTGTCAAAGAATTATGTGATTTGGTGATTGGCGTAAATGTGATGCCGCATGTGCAAGTGAGCAATAAAAAAGTGGATAGCATGGTGGATATTGCGTTTCGAGGTTTTGATCTGACGATTTGGAATAATAGTCAACTGGATTTGGCGGTTTGTGATGTATTGATTGAACCTTTAGCTTTATTGGATTATACGATTTTGTCCTTTCATAAAGCAGAAGAAATTTACGAAATTGGCTATTTGGAAACGCTTTCTAAAATGAGTAAGATTGAGCAACTGATTGAAGATATGCAGTCAAGTGATGTAGAATAACTGAATCAGTTACACTTCAAAATAAAGCCTTGACCATGTACATTTTCGATTTTTATACTAGTATCTTTCGCTAAGTATTTTCTAAGGTGGGAAATAAAAACATCCATACTTTTGCGGCTAAATTCATCCGTTGAATTCCAAATTTCTCGTAAGGCTTTTTTTCTGCTCAGTAATTGATTTTCATGTTGACAGAGCATCTCTAGGAGGGCAGTTTCTCTAGCAGTAAGTTTGATGCTTTTTTCTGGATGACTCAACAGGAATAAACTAGGTTGAAAATTATAGGCCCCAATCAAATATTCATCTGTAGTATCAGGAGTTTGTATACGATTCAACAAGGCATTTATTTTAGCCACTAAGAGTTCTTCGTCTACTGGTTTTGTAATGTAATCGAATGCGCCTAGTTTGAATCCTTTCAACTTATCTATTTTTAAGGATTTGGCACTTAAAAAGATAAAAGGCATTTCTTTATAATTCGATTGGATTTGCTGCGCTACTTTAAATCCGTCGATTCCGGGTAACATAATATCCAAAATGGCTAAATCAAAACTCTTTTTTTCAAGAACATCAAGTACAGCTTCTCCCGATTTTTCCCAATGCACCTCAAAATTATGCATCTGTAAATATTCGGAAAGAATATAACCAAAGCTACGATCGTCTTCTAATAAAAGAATGGAATGCATGATTTATAAATTGATGATAAATTCACTACCTTCTGTATAAGCAGTATTTAAAGCGATATTTCCCTGATGAGCCTCAATAATATTTTTCACATAACTCAGTCCAATTCCAAAGCCTTGTCCTTTATACTGATTGCCCGAAGTGGCTCGATAAAAGCGATCAAAGATTTGAGCTTGAAATTCACGAGCGATACCTGGGCCATTATCTCGGATTAACCATTGTGTTTTTTCTCCTTTTGGGCTGATTGAAAGCGTAATTTGAACACCTTTTTGAGAATATTTTAAGCTATTTTCAATGAGATTCGTCAAGCTGTTTGTCAAATGATAGAAATCCCCTTTTAAGATAAGGTCTTCTTTTGGTAGATCAAGTTGCAAACGTGCTTCTTTTTCTTCAATTAAAGGTTGCAATCGCCTGATAGAAGCCTTAATAATATCTTGTGCAAGGATGGAAGAATACTCCAATTCTAATTCTTGATGATCCAATAGCGACAATTCCAATAATTTATCAATTTGATGTTCGAGTTGTTTACTTTCTTTTTCAATTAAGTCATAATACGACTCCTTTTTTTCAACATCATTCGTTTGTCGAAGAACCCGTGAAGCCAGCCGAATAGAACTTAATGGAGTTTTAAATTCATGGGTCATACTATTAAAAAAATCATCTTTAACACGTGTCAATTCTTTATGAGCCGCTAAAGCTTTTAGCAAATAATAAAAAATCCCCAATAAAACGATCAATAAGACCATACTCCACCCAAATAAGGATAACATGGATCGTATTGCCCCTTGATAAGAAGGAGGTTGGTACAAGGATAACCAAATCGTTTTTTCGCCCTTATCTATTAAATTTTGTACAGGACTATAATATTGAAAACTAGAGGCTGCAAACAGTCGTTCACTGTACGCATCATCCGATTCTCCTTCTTGGCGTTCGGGTTGATCTTTGACAAAGCTGAAAGAAATGATACAACTCATACAAGATTTAATGTTAGATGCGTGTAATTCTTCTTCAAAATCTTTGGTATTGCTGTGATAAAAGCCATCGATTGTATCTTGATAAATGGCATAAAATGTGGAGGATTCAATCCCATTTTCTTCTAAATAACTAAGGACCGTTTGTTCGACTTTTTCTAAGGGAAGTTCATCCAATCGGGGTTCTTTTCCATGAAAATAGTCATGTCCAATACCATTGATAGCGATGGCAAGATCGGGTAGGAGTTGTTTCAGTTGTAAGCTTTGTTCTTTTTGCTGTAAATCAATGGCTTTATTCAACCAAAGAATTTGCAAACCTACCAACACTAAAAATAAGATAAACGCGAAAATACTCCATCGTTTGTAATACGTTAATGCGCTGTTCATACCTTAAAATTACAAGGAATTAAGCAGAATAAACACTTGCTTAAGTTTTCATTAAGCTTTTTAATATTTGCTTAAGTCTACTTCGTTTTTAAATGAAGGTTTTCTCACTAGAAAAGGTATTTCTTTGTGATAGATATTTCAAATACATTTTAATTTATTACCAAAATACCTTTTATTATGTGGACGCTTAAAACAACATGTACTTATTTCTTTTTCTTCTTTAGTAGTATCATATTAACTGCTCAAGACCTTGCATTCAAAAAAGAAATCACACCTTCTGAAATCGCTTTTATTCAACAAACCTTTGAAGAAATCAGCAAAAGCGATCAATTATATCGCAATTGTCTTTCTAAGGGAACACTTGATCCAACGATTATAGCACAAATTGATTCTGTTTTTGATAAAGAAGGAATTCAAGCAGGTTTGATCTATGAGCAATCCTTAAATCTAGAATTGCCCCAAACGATCAAAGACTCCCTTTGGCAACTCCAACATGCGCTTGATTTTCAAAATCATCTTAAATTAAGAGGCATTTTTGAGACCTATGGATTTATTCCAGAAACTACAGTGGAGGAAAATAATTTTGTCCAAATTTTACTACTAATGCACCCGCCAAAAGATTGGGATATTCCTACCTATTTAAAAGATTATAGTGCCTTATTAATAGAAGAAGTAAGAGCCAATCGCATGCCTCCAAAAACTTATGCTACCTTCTATGATAATATCAAAGCAAAAATTCTTCGCGAGCCTCAATTGTATGGAACCAACCAACAATTTGATCCTACAACAAAGACCGTTTTGCCTCCTATGATTACCGATATAGCAGCTAGTAATGCTGCACGAGAGGCCATCGGTTTGCCCAAATTAAAAGAAGGCGAATACCGTCTAAAAGGAAAATAAACTTTTTTGCATATCACTTTTTTTGAAGCTGTCCAATTTTTTTTGGATGGCTTTTTTATTTTTTGATCATTGCAACCCCAGCATATTGCTTTTGTATTTATTTACAAATCTTTCAATAAAATAATCAATCAATGTATAAAAGTATTTTCCTCCTTTTTTTAGTCTTACTGACCTACTCAAGCTATGCCCATAATGGAGCAATTACACATGCAAAACCAGTATCAAATGTAACAATAGATGGTAATCCTTCGGAATGGATTGACCAATCTAAAGGTACATCTATAGCTGTACAACATTATGCTCCAATAATGAACCAACAAGATTTAAATGCGCAATTTTGGACAGCACATGATCCTTCAAAAAAAGCCCTTTATGTGGCAATTGAAGTAATAGATAATGCTTTTACTGCCAATGATAGTTATGTTTTGTATCTAGATGTGGTGCATTCTAAAAAATCGCCAAGCGTATTTTTATTTGAACTATTTGAAGATAAAATATCTACTGTTTTTCAGGAGCAAGCAGCTGATTTAACGAATGAAGATGTGCGTATAGACTTTAAGATTGGTCAATCTGGCAATAAACGAATCATTGAAATAGAAGTCATTGCACAAGATTGGATTCAAGCAAATCGTTCGATCGGGATTGATTTTTTCATTCAAGACGATGATAATGATGAGAACGGAATGACCTATCTCACTTGGACACCCGAACTCAGTAAATCTTCTAATTCTGGACGAATGGGCGATTTGATTTTAGTAGATGAAAATGCTGAAATGGGGCAACTTACGGGAACAGTTTCTTATGCGAGTTCTACAGAAGAGCCCTTACCAACAGCCATAAAGATTCAATCTCAAGAACAGGATGATTTATGGATACATACTAAAGTCGATTCATTAGGAAATTATTCTATTCCGCTACCATTTAGAAACTATCGAATTAGTCCAGCTTTTCAAAATACGTCTCCATTTGCGTTTAGTGGCTACACAAATCAATTGCGTTTAGACGATGGGGTAGGAGTAGCGATTAATATCAATAATAAAAAAGTGACCGCTCCTAAATTATCTATTCCAATTATTCCAATGCCTTCTTATTTGATTCCAGAAAAAGGAATTTTAGCAAGGTATGAAAGTAATCAAGCTCAAGAGGTTTCTTTTTTTATAGAAAGCATCTGTCATTATTACAATATACCTGGGGCTTCGGTTGCCTTAATCAAAGAGGGGAAAATGGTGTATCATCAAAATTTTGGCTATAAAAATAGCATGACAAAAGCTGCCGTAGATGACAAGACCCTCTTTCAAGCAGCTTCTGTGACTAAACCCGTTTTTGCGTTTATGGTGATGCGATTGGTCGAACAAGGATTGATTGATTTAGATCGACCATTGTATAAATACATGCCATTTGAAAATATTGCGCATGATAAACGTTATGAGAAAATGACGGCACGTCATGTACTCACACATCAATCTGGTTTACCCAATTGGGCATTTGGTGGCCCGCTAGGGTGGAAATCTGGTGAAAAAACCGATTTACTATTTACACCGGGAGAAAAATATAATTATTCAGGCGAAGCATTTCAATACTTAGGACGAGTAGCAGAGCATGTAAGTGAAAAAGACTTAAATCAATTGTTCAAAGAGGAAGTATTAGAAGTAATGGAAATGGCTCCGATGTATTTACAAGGAGAAGAAGGATTAGAAATGTCGAGAGGACATCTACCTAATTATCCCACTTTTTGGGGCATGGCATCTGAACCGGGGGTGGCACACAGTATGTTAACCGAATCTAAAACCTTTGCTCAGTTTGTTTGTGGGTTAGCCAATCAAAAAGGATTAAGTGCAGCTACCTATAAAGAATTATTTGCCCCAGTAGTTGCAGCAGATGGATTTGAACGACCTGAAAACTCGCCCTATTGGGATTTGAGTTTAGGTTTAGGTTTTTTTACTCAAAAGACAACTCAAGGAAAAGCGGTCATGCATGGCGGCAATAATGGAGATTTTCAATGTGAATTTGTCTTGTTTCCAGAAAAGAAAATGGGCTTCATCGTCTTTACCAACTCCAGTGCAGGGCATAAATTAGGGCAAGCTTTGGGAGACTATTTAATTTATGGAAGACAAAAATAAGTAGATAAAAAATCCCCTTCGAAAATGTCGAAGGGGATAAAAAGCTATCTTTTAATTAAGTTGTAAGACTCGTATAAAAGAAATTCGTTTTTTGGTTTTTATTTGCGAAAGCGTTTTAGGATATGCTCCATTTGCTTACCAGCAGCTTCACGTCCGCCAAGTCCAAATGAAAGCGCAACAGCTACTGCAACAGCACCAAGGGTTAGACCAAATGCTAAGTTGACAATATCGTTGGCGATGCCCATTGTACGTAAAGCGATAGCTAAGAATAAACCTAGTACAGCGATACGCGCTACAGAAGATAAGAAATCATCTTGTACAGCACGAGCAGCAATATTAGCAATGAAGTTACCTAATGCCATAATTAAAAGGCCAAGGAAAATATTACCTGTCAAATCCATTAAAGATTGAAGAGTAGTAGTTAATTGACCCATCTCTAGTTTGTCGGCAGCTTGTATAATTCCAATAAACATTAAGAAGAAGAAGGCTACAGAAGAAATTAAACTAGCTAAAGATTGATTTTGACCAATAATGCTAGTTAAGCCCATACGGCTTGTCATATTATCCATACCTAAATTCTTCAGAATACTTTCTAAGATTCCTGTTACGAAACGACCTGCATAGAAGAATACAGTTAATATAATAGCAGCAACGATGATTTTTGGAATAGCCTCAAAGAAAGAATTTAAGATCATTTTTGCAGGACCAGAAATTGCATCAATTCCTAATGCATCTAATGCTTGAACTAATAATGGGAAGAATACTAAAATAAATACTACTTGACGTACCAATTTTGGTAAATCAATATCAGAACTTAATCCAAAACGCTCTGAAAAACGTGTTAATGCACCACTTGCCATACCAATAAAATCAGCAGCAATCGTCGCGATGATATATCCAGCAAAACCAATGATACCCGCTTTCACAATATTAGGAATGGCACTAAAGAAGTCTCTTACTAGCTCCTTAATTGGATCTAATACATTTTCTACGCCTAGCATCTCTAAGGTAATCATTAACACCATTAGCATGATAAGGTAATAGACGAGTTTAGATAAAAAACGTTCTGGGCTAATTGATGATTTCGCCCCTTTGAAAAGGCGATTGTCTAAATCGGTTTTGCCAAGTAATCGTCGGACTAGCCCACTTAATCCTCTTGCGATTAACCAACCAATAAACAAGACAGCTATTGCACCTAGTACACCAGGTAACAAACCACCGATTTGGTTTAAAAAATTAGGAAGGAAATCCTTTAAATACTCCATTATAAACGGGTTTTAGTTTAAAAAATGTTAGTTAAGAAAATAAATAGATTGCTTGTTCTGAAACTGCTTCAGAACTACCTTCTCTGTAAGGGTGGGCATTTCAAGATAGTCCTTATGGATTATTGGGTAGTAAGAAAGAATTGAGATGTTTAAATCTCCCTATGAAATGCTCTCAAGTATGTTGTTTTGTGGCTTGAATATACATTAAAGACGAGCTTAATCTAGCAAGGTCACAAATATTGGTGATTTTTTTTAACAAATCTTTAAGGACTGTGATACTGTTAAATTGAAACATCCCAACTGTAAAACGAGAATTTTGTTAATAGAACGTTAATTTAGGTATTATAACTAAAATTTAGTTGATAAAACGCTTTTTTCGTTTTAACTTTGAATGGTCAATGTGACACAAGTACATTTTTTAAGAGCAGCAAAAATAAAAATGAGTAGATTAATTCTCTTTATTTCCTTGTTTATAAGCCTTAGTGGATTGACTACTTTGTTCTGTAACTGTACTACTGTTGATCGTGAACCGTCTATTATAAATCAAGCAGAAGAGCTTGCACCAATCAATTTGCCATTTGAACTAGAGCTTCTAGTAAATAAAATGGATGATCTCCAATTTGAATTGATAGCAACGATAGAAACGGAGGAGGGGAGTTATATTGTTTCGCCTTTTTCTCCTGATACAATACTAATGCATTTTGGGATATTTTTTGAAGAAACAGATGATTTGGAAATCAATGCACCACTCATAGAAACACCAATTTCGCAAGAAGAATATGAAGCAGTTTTAGAATCGAATGTGCGTTACATTAGAGAAAAGACGACTTATTCTCAAAAAATGAAGGTCGTTTCTCAAGAAGATTTTACTACAACTGGTACTGTCGAATTTTTAGTTGAACCCAGTTGTATTCCTTATGTGGTGGATTTTATACTTTCTCATCAAAATGGGAAAATGACGATTCATAAAACGAAGACTAGGACGCATCCTTCTTATAAAGGAGAGTTTAAATTTTAACTACTGAAAAATTTTAAACACATGAATTTTAAACACATGAAACGTTCATGATTAAATAATTATTAGACACACAAAGGAATGATTAAACTAATCGTAAGACGACTTGAAGTCGGCTCACGACAATAATTTAAACAGATGAAAGAGCGATTAAATCACAACGAAGAAGAAATTATGCAGATTTTATGGCGATTGGAACGAGCATTCGTCAAAGAAATCATTGCAGAAATGAAAGATCCTAAACCTTATAATACAGTCTCTTCTATCATTCGAAAATTAGAAGCAGCAGGCATCGTAGGTTATGAAGCTTTTGGAAAAACGCATCGATATTTTCCAATTTTACAAAAAGAAACGTATAGAAAAACGTCTTTTCAACAATTTGTCAACAACTACTTTGGGGGATCACCCCAACAGTTGTTGTCTTATTTTGTAGAGGAGGAAAATGTTCAAGTGGATGAATTGAATGCTTTATTAGATCAACTAAAAGATTCCAATAAGTAATCCATTTTAAATGATATAGTTATGATGCCATCTTTCCCACAATTTTTGCTCGAATCCAGTATTTGTTTGGCACTCTTTTATGCTTTTTATTATTGGATTTTACGAAAAGAAACCTTTTTTCAAGTCAATCGAGTGTATTTACTCTTGACACCACTTTGTTCTATACTGATTCCGTTAATCAATATTGATATTCGCCCCCTTTCCACTACAGCGATTAATGCAACAACTTTCGAAAGTTTTATTTATCCAACGATTTCCAATACTACTGCTGTCAATGATTTAGTTTGGCAAACAGTTTTTCAGCCTACTCCTTCATTTTCATTTACGATTGCCGATGTTTTACTTGCCATTTATGCAATTGGAGCAATCTGGATGGCAACACGTTTGATACTAGGATTAATGCGATTATCTCGTTTGATTGCATCAAGTCAACAACGTAAAGAGGATGGGTATACTGTAGTAGAAACCGTAGAGAATATTCCTGCAGCTTCGTTTTTTAGTTATGTATTTTGGAATGAAGATGCCTTAGCTGACAAAAAACGCCTAATTCTAGAGCATGAACTGGTACACATTCGCCAACATCATAGTTTGGATGTGATTTTAATTGAATTGTACGTGATTTTAAAATGGTACAATCCTTTAATCTATTTATACCGAAATAGCCTTCAAACGACGCATGAGTATATTGCGGATCGCTTTGTTTCCCGCCAAGCAGATTCTGTACACCAATATGCTAGTTTATTAGTCCAACGCAGCCATCAACAAACCAATAATACATTATTTAGTACATTTTCAGCTTTAGTCAAAAAACGATTGATAATGTTGGGGCAGGGCGAATCATCCCTTTGGCGATCCTTAAAATACTTTTTGAGTATTCCCATTTTGGTGGGTTTAATGTTGTTGTTTTCGTTCAATTTAGTAGAAGAAATTCCTGAAAACCCCATTTCAGAATCCTTATATGAATTCAATGATTATCTGGAAGATTTAGGACGTAAAACTATCCTTGAAATTGATAAAAAAGCGCCGTACGAGCATTATCTCGAATGGGGTGGAGTAGAAGTGCCTCTTTTAATGGATGTAGGTGATTGTAATTACGCCTTTGATATGCGTCAATTTGAACCCAAAGCATTTGATAAAATCATAGAAGAGAATTTTATACTTAAACAAGCCTACACTCAAAACGATATTACTTCTTTTTGGATGGGGATCGAAACGGAAAAAGGAGAAGTGTATATCATTGAAAACAATTATGCCAAATTTGTAGAATTACACCAACAATTAAAAGAGGAATACACCCTTTTCTTACGCTTGAATGATGAAGAAGGATTGACATTTTTAAGTGTTATTTCTATTACTGAACAACAAGGTTTTTATAATGAAAACCTTTCCCATACCCAATTTATTGAGTCAGATTGCGCCATTAATCTCCAATTACGAGTATGTATGGGGGAAACCATTAACAAAGATGATTTACAAATTATTCCCCAGAGTATTCCTTATTTAGAATGGGGAAATCGACAAATTCAAGCCATACAAGCAGGAAGTGACTTAGAAGCACCTATTGATATTCAGACGATTCCTTTGGCAGAATTTAAATCTTTGAGTCAACAAAATTTCAATCTCCAAAAAGAAGGTAGTTGTTTATTAATTGATAGTGTATTTACGATGGTGCGCGGAGAAGGAGAAGATGTATTTCGCTGTACCGATCAATGGGATGAGGGAGCTTGCTATCGTGATTTCTTAGAAGAATTGGATGCTCCTGCAACCATTTATTTAGTGTTAAAAACAGCAGCTGAAGAAGTGTATTCCTCTATTTTTTCGGTGGGTAAAACAGCTGTTTTGGAAAAAGATAGTGAAGACTTTGTCACGAACTTATTGCAATATCCTACGCCTAAATTTAACTTACAATCGAATAAAATAGCCAATAACCAGTATGTTATACACTGGAATGATTTGCGTATCATTACACACCCTGCTTCTATTGAGAAAAAAGATATTCCAGTTCAAAAAATTGACATTAATGAATTTCGGAATGCATTAAACCAACGACCTTATTTGAGTTTGAATGAAGGGAACATTTTTGACGATTTGGAGCTTAAAATCATAACTCCTGTCCATACAGGTCGTTATTATTCTTATTTGAAATTTACTAAAGAGAAATCCAATACTTCAATTAAAGAATATCTGGAAGAATGGAAATTGGATCTAAAACCAGATAATATTTATTACCTTTCCGATATTAGTCATGGTAAAATGATGCCCGATCGCATTATGGCGGCTATCCAATTAACAGGTACAGATCGTACGCCTCGTCCTAAAAAAATAGCCTTAAAAGCAGAAAATTCATACCAATTTCACTGGGGGAAATTAGATACAAAATTGACTAAAAAAACGAACAAAAAATATACAGCTAAGATAGAAGTACCCATTAATGAATTTAAGGAATCCTTGAGTTTAGAACCCGTTTTGACTTCTAAAGAAAATGGCGTTTTTTACGATTTTCATTTTGTATTAAATGGAGATACGATTCAGGAAAAATTTCATGTCATCATCAATCAGCCCGAAGTTTATTATGAATCCTTCAATAAAGCGCAAATAGTTGATGAAATTGCGGTAGGCGATCAATTACAAATCTCAACTTTTCAAGCAGAAGGAATAAAAGATGAATTGACTATACAAATTAATATCGTTGCGCCTTCTGTAGATAATTCCAAAAAATACAAAGATGGAGCTATTTTGGATTGGGGCGATTACGTTTTTGATATTCGACAATTGAATACCAATTCTACAAATGATATTGATAAATTAATTACCCTCAGCCCAGAATTTTTTAATTCTATTCGTTGTACTCAACCCAAATTATTCTTTGATAATAAAGAACTCAAGATTGGTGAAGCAAGTATCATTGTCAAAAATCGACATGGTGAATATACCTGTGATGCAGACGATTGGAATGATTGGAGCTGTATTATGGAGCATTTGGAAGGCGCGAAGGAAGAAGCGCAAGTTTCTTTTTTCTTTAAAACCAAAGCAAAGAAAAATTATCAATTGCGATTTACTGTAGCAGAAAATGAAATTGAACAGATCGAATTTGGTAAAAAAGATAGCCCTTTATTTATTGAATTACAAAAAGAATATGCTACTACTTTTTATCAAGCCACCCCTTCTATACATGTAGAATTAAAAGGAAAATCAGTGCGCTTGAAATGGGGAAATTGGGATGCAGATTTATTTTTAAACCCCATAGAAACCATTATACGAAGTAATCATCGTATAGACACCACTACCTTTTATGAAAATTTAGAAGCTGATCTTTGGATAGAAATAGATGGACAACCGACTACATTGAGCAAAGCTAGTTTTATGCTATTTAGTAATTTTATCGAAGATATAGAATTAGAATGTTTTAATGGAAAATGTAGAATTCATCAAGATGATATAGAACGCATCAAAGAAAGTTTTAGAGGAAAAGTATCCTATGATGAAAATGGACAGAAAAATATCCGATTTTTTAATCATATTCTTAGTCTGGAACGATCCATTAATGGAAAAAATCAACGCTTTAGTACTCATTATTTTGAACCAGAAATGACGGCTAGAAGTTGGCGATCCGATGTAAAAATTAAACCTATTCCAAAAGATGGAGTTACCTTTCCTTTCCAGATGATTCATCTCGAAAAAGGAGGAATGATCTTACGTATGGATACTGAAAATGAACGTTATAAATGGTTATTGGATTCCTACAAAGACAACCCTTCTGTAGAGATTATACATGTTCCAGATTTTAAAACAGTGGTTCGTGTTATTGGCTTAGATGATCGATTAGTTCCCAAAGAGCGCATCAAAACCGTAGAAGTATTGGCGCGCGATGTAAAAGACATCTATCAATATCCAGAATATCATGAATTTAAAGATACGCCTTATAGTTTCTATTGGAATGGAATTGCTGCGAATTTGATAAAAGTAGAAGAATACAATAAATGGGGCAGATGGATACCCGAAAATGTATGTTTAGAAGATTTCTTAGAAGGAGAAGGCGACGCCATTTTAAGCATCAAAGATACGCCTTTTGAGATTGTTCAGTTTGATCTATTTATTATACCTGATAAAGGCGATGCTACTAAATTTATTTCTAATACCACAAAGAAAAAGGAAATTAAAAAAGCGATTCGCTGTATGGATGAACGCACCAATGTCGTCTTTCAAAATATACTCTTTAAAGATGCCGAAGGAAGGATTATGCGTTTTCCGATGAGTTTGAATTATAGTTTAGAATAACGTAGATAATTGGATTTTAGATTCATAGATATTAGACTTCTAAATTAGTACAGTCTAAATATCTAGCATCTAAAAATCTAATATCTATCAAAATACTTATTGCCAATTTTACTGTTCAGAGGAGCTTTTAATCGAGCTCCTTTTTTTATGAATCTATGATGAGTAGTTTTAGGGGATTAATCGGGCAGAAATAAATCCTTTAAGATTTCCCAAAAAGGTCTAAAAACCTCCATACTGTTGGTATTTTTGCCCATTTCAGAAAATCATTTTTTTTGCCCAATTAATTAATACCCCTCACTTAAGAACGAAAGAAACCGCCATTTTGCCGACAGCATGCCAAAATTAATTCCAATCTAAAGCCACTTCTTCTTGAATACTTGTAAATTGCAGCATCTTTAGGGAATACCATTTGTTTTTTTAACTAAATGACCCTCCCTTCTTCAATTTCTTAAAACGCTGCAATAAATGAACGTTCGATTTTTACCATTGTGGATATTCCTATTTTGTGTATTAGTAATAAATTCCACAAATGCACAACGACTCCAACATGTACAAGGAGATTTGATTATTCAAATGGAAGAAGCTGCTGATTTAGCAAAATTTGTACAACAACAATCCCAATTTGCTACCAAAAACACCCAGTTTAAATCAGTACGAGCCTTAGTACCAGATATGAATATTTGGTTGTTTCATTTTGATTATGTCAATATCAACGAACGTCATTTCAAACAACATTTATTTCGACAGGATGAAGTCAAAGTCATTCAATATAATCATCTTATAGCTTATCGCGCCATTCCAAATGATCCTCTTTTCGCCAATCAATGGCAATACATTAATGATGGTTCAGAAGGTGGAGTAGAAGGTGCCGATATTGATATGGATTTAGCTTGGGATTACACTACAGGTGGAGTCACTGTACATGGAGATACGATTGTCTCTTGTATTATTGATGATGGACTAGATGTAAATCATCCTGATATGGCGCCCAACCTTTGGCAAAATCATGCTGAAATTCCAGGTAATGATATTGATGATGATAAGAATGGTTATGTAGATGATGTCCATGGTTGGGATACGTATAATAATTCTCCAAATATTAGTCAAGGAGGATGGCATGGTACGCCAGTAGCAGGTATCGTGGGTGCGAAAGGAAATAATGAAGTAGGTGTAGCTGGTGTAAATTGGGATGTGAAATTAATGATTGTAAGGGGAGGAGGAAACGAAGCCAATGCTTTAGCTTCTTATGCTTATCCTTATTATTTTAGAAAATTATACAATGAAACAAATGGTACAGAAGGCGCATTTGTCGTCTCTACAAATGCAAGTTGGGGTACTGATTTTGGTCAACCTGAAGATGCGCCCCTTTGGTGTGCTTTTTATGATTCTTTGGGAACAGTTGGTGTCTTAAATTGTGGAGCAACCATCAATGGCAATCAAAATGTAGATGAAGTAGGAGATTTGCCAACTGCTTGTCCGAGTGATTTTATGATTTCTGTGACGAATATGAATCGTTCAGATATTAAGGTAACTGGAGCGGGTTATGGAGCTACCACCATTGATTTAGGAGCGTTTGGAGCGGAGACCTTTACAGCTGCTATCGGTAGTAATTATGGGGGTTTTGGAGGAACATCTGGAGCAACTCCTCATGTTACAGGTACAGTCGCTTTATTATATTCTGCCAATTGTACCAATTTAATAGATTTAGCAAAAGCTAATCCTGAAGCTGCTGCCCGACAAGTACGACAAGTCATTCTTGATGGAGTTGATCCAAATGAAAGTCTGGAAGAAATTACGGTTACAGGCGGTCGCTTGAATGTCAATAATAGTATGGAATTATTGATTAGCAATTGTGGCCCATGTCCACCTCCATTTAGTTTAGATGCTGGAGTAACTGAAGGTATAAATGCTGAATTAACTTGGATTAGTCAAGATTCTTCCACCTCCAATGAGTTACAATGGCGTGCAATTGGAGACTCTATCTGGAATACTATGCTAGATGCAACAAGTCCCATTTTATTAACAGATTTGGCTAGTTGTACGGCTTATGAATTTCAAGTGGCTTCAATTTGTGCCGATACGATGAGTGATTTTTCCAATGCTTTTACTTTTGATACAGAAACTACACCGAATAATTTGTCCGTTAAAGTGGTGAATGATACCACCATAAGAATTAATTGGGAGGTAGACAGCTTAATTCTTAATGATGTTTTATTACAAGTCATTGATGAAAATGGAACACTAGCTATTAGTGATACGCTCTCTTCGGAAGAACAACTATTGGGAATGACCTTTTATTCTACTTTAGTTCCTTGTACAGAATATACTTTTCAGTTGGTGTCAGTATGTAATGCTATGATGATAGAAGATATTGTTGCTCAAACATTAGGATGTGGCTTATGTATCGATGCTTTGTATTGTGAATCTTATAGTCAAAATGCAACAGAGGAATGGATTGAAGGCATTTCAATTGGTAATTATGTAAATACTTCTGGTGCAGAAGGAGGCTATGCTTTTAATGAAGATTTAGCTTGGGAATTAGCCATAGGGACGACCTATTTAATAGGATTAGCTCCAGGTTTTGGAGGGGCACCATTTCCTGAATACTTCCAAATTTTCATCGATTTAAATGGAGATGGCGAATTTGGTACAGATGAACAAGTGTATGATGCGGGTGAAACAACAGAAGGAATTTTGATAGATGAAATGACCATTCCTGCTTCTGCTACTCTTGGTGATACAAGAATGCGAGTAATTATGTCCTGGGAACAGCCTGCTGGTATCTGTGAAGAAGCTTATGAATATGGCGAAACAGAAGATTATTGTATTGCATTGGTAGAAAACAACATGCCTTGTATTGAACCATCTAATTTAGATGTGTCTGTTATAGATACGACTTTTGCTGGTTTAATGTGGGATGCAGTAAGTGATGCACAGGATTATCTAGTACAGTATCGTGAATTAAACAGTGGTAATGATTGGATTCCAACTTCAAGTGGTGTGAATGGAATTACCCTTGAAAACTTAGAAGAATGTACTTTTTATGAAGCTCGTATTCGTACATTTTGTGATGCCACGTTTAGTAGTTATACAGATACTATTTCTTTTCAGACGATTTGTATTATAGATGCAATAGAAGATGTCGCTTTGCCTTCTAATTGGATGATTTATCCTAATCCATTTAATCAACAATTAAATTTAACGATTGATTTAGATCAATCTTCCGAACTAAAAGTTGAAATTCTTGATGTGAATGCTAAACAAATATTTAACCAAAAATATGATCGCTTATCTTCAGGCGTACACCAATTACAGCTATCAGACACAGAACAATGGGGGAGTGGTATTTATTTCATTCGTATTAATACCGATGAAAGAACTTATGTTTCTAGAGTAGTGAAGCACTAAAAGGGATCAGTTTTCGCTTAAACATGAATCATCCCGAATTTTATTAAAAATTCGGGATGATTCATGTGTAGTTGAATCGTCTATATTTTCGTTTTTTTAATAAAAATGGCTTTTTCTAGTTGAGCTTTCACTTCTTCAAAATCATAATTAGGGAAAACTTCAATGAGAATACAATTATTTTTTTGGCATTTCTCTTTTTTGCGTCGATCATTTTTGAGTCCCTTTTGAAAAGCTTCTTCCCCACCAAAATAGTCAACAGCTTCTGTATGTTGCTTACCTTGATATTCAACGGCGATATTTAATTTAGGGAAGTAAATGTCAAAATGTTGTCGACCTAACCATTTAGTTTTTCCATGATGAACCACTTTCTCTTCTTTAAATGTATTTTTGATTTTATAGAATAGTTCAGTTTCACTTATCCAGCCTTCCCCAATTTTAGGTAATCCTCTTGATGTTCTTAGCTGATCTTCTGCGGCGCGTGTAATTCTTCTCATAGTAGAAGACAATGCAAAAATAAGAACAGAAGGGTAGTATTTTGGAAATTGTTTATTTACTATAGGCACATCTCTTTGTCTTTGTAAATGTTCGGCTAATTTATCTTTAAACTCTTCTTCATGATCGAAAAACATTTTTAAATAATTTGGATCAAAAATTTTATCATCCGTAGTGACCTTATAATGTTTTCCATAATCGAAAAAACGATTAGAGTAAGCTTCGTCCCCGATTTCTTCAATTTCACGAATAAATTGAAGAGCTATCCTTAAAATTTCTTCTAAATTTTTTTTACCAAATTTTGTCAGATGTCTTTTTGCGAACCCCATATCAAGAATATCAAATAACCCTTCTTCATTGACATTTTTAATCCGTGGTGGAACTTTTTTTTGCATTTGTCGGAGCATATTGTTCCATTGTTCATGTTTTAAAATATGATCGACTTGTTCTTGATTATAGGAAAACAGCTCTATTTTTACATCTGTTTCAATTTTTACGGTGAGTTCTGCAAATGGATGATAATGTATGCGTAGGAGTTTATATTTCTGTCTTAGTTCTTCAAGGTTTTTATCTTTTTCATACTCTCGTTTTAGTGTATAGATGTAATATAAAATATAATTACCCATTCCACCCACATCAATATAAATTCCTTGTTCAAAATTCTTTCGAAATTTATTGAAGAATTTCAATTGTTCAGGCTTGGGCTCAGCATATGGACTTTCAAAATTGAAGTTATCACTATTTTGCCAAATTGGGATTTCTCCATTCATTGTTTTATTTTTATTGTTGGTAGAATTTATTACTTTGTAATCTAATTTAGTTTAAGTTTTATGATTGCCCCAAGGGAACATGTTCCCTTGAAATTCAGGACGTTATAATTGGGTAGATCATATTGAAGTTGAAAATTATTTCGATTACAGTGTATTTATGTTTTATGAGATTATAAGTCCTATAATTTTATTAAAATTTGATAATGATTAAAAATATACATATTTATGAAATATATTGAATTAAATAATTATTTTTTGCAAATAATTTCTTTTGCCTCAAACATGCTAAATTAAGTTACAACAGAACTAATAAAAATAAAGTTATGATGGACTATTTTGCCTTCATGTATTTTACACTTTCCTATTTACTTCAACATTAGATAAACACTAAAATTATGAAGATTAATTTATTTTCTCCCAAGTTTGAGAAAACACCATTCCTAGTATTATTCATTCTCTTTACTAGCATTAGCACGATTGCACAAACCAATTTTTATTCCAATTGTGGTACTTTGATTGGCTCTGATGATTGTAATATGGTCAATTTTGTTTCAGTTTCTGAGATTGATGGTCAAATTTTTTCAAATGAGAATGCTACCCTCGATTTTGCCGATGAACTAGAAGGATTTTGTGGTCCATTGACTACAGTATTTCAAAATATTTGGATAGGATTTACACCTCAACAAGAGGCTATTAGTTTTGAATTTGAAATACTGGACTGTTCATCAAACGGTGGAATCCAAGCAGCTATTATTAAAGGAAATTGTCAGTCTAATCAATTTGACTTGCCTTCTTCTTCTTGTATTAATTGCGTTACTAATGATTTTTTATTAATTGATAATCTAACAATAGGAGACACCTACTATTTAATGATAGATGGATGTTTTGGAGATTTTTGTTCTTTTCAAATTAATGTTGATAAAGGCTTGCCTTCCGCTAATTTTACAAGTAGCCTTGTTGCAGAGCCTTCTTGTTTGACTCTAGGAAATACTACGACTTTAACAGCATTTCCTTTTGATGATACCAACCAAAATTATTTTTACACTTGGTATAATGCAGATGATGAAGAAATACAAGGAGAAAATAGCCCTGAATTAGTTGTAAGTCAAGCAGGTTTTTACACCGTCAAAATACAAGATATATTAAACGATTGTACAGCTTCTTCAGCTACTATTTTAGTAAACAATAACTCTTTAGCCTTAGAATTAATTCCCACTAATAATGGGGAAATAAATTGTGAAAGCCAAGAGATTCAGATCAATGCTATGGTAAGTGGCGCACCAGATATTAACTATGAATGGTCGAGTTCTTCTATGTTTTCAACTGGAAATGGCTTTATAACTACGGAACAAGCTGGAACCTACAATTTAGTTATTACAGACGGAAATGGATGTACAGCTGAGGCAAGTGTTTCTATTGTTCAGAACGTTGATATTCCTAGTTTATCTGTGGCACCAAATCCGCCTGCATGTACAGGAGAGTTTGGGGAATTAACTATAACAGCTAATGGCAGCAGTTTCTTATGTAGCATTTAATCATTAAACCCGCGAGTTTAAAAATCCCTA
>JAHDES010000033.1 GCA_020628645.1 Saprospiraceae bacterium | reverse complement strand
TGCAGACAAAATATGGGATAATATTTTATCCACCTAATTATTTATTTGAGCCAAAATCAATTATTGTTCATCCGTTTTAATGGATAAGGAAACTTTAATATCATCGGTGAAATCGAGTTTAAAAGATCCTGTTTTTACACTTAAATCTTCACTCAGATCAATTTCGATAGCTTTACTAAACAATTGATCTTCTGTCTCAATCCCAAAGTCTTGGAGGAGTTGTCGTACTTTTTTGTCTCTTCGTACTTCTTTCCATGACGGATATGTTTTTTGATAAACTTTTCCATCTTCTGTTAATTTCAGTTTTATTTGATCTCCTTTCGTTGTGATGTCAATTGCTTTTTGAGCATAAGTTGTAGAAGTAAAGCATAAAAATAATAAGGTGATGATGGCGATAATTCCGTTTTTCATTAGATTGAATTTTGATTTTTAATAATTAATTTAAACACTACAAATTTGCAGGAATTAAGCCTGTCCAATCATTAAAAAAGAGCTAAAAAAGACTAAGGAAAAATTAAAAATAAAGACAGATGTACCCCTTTGTTTAAAGAGAAATTAAAAACCTTAAAGAAAAGCTAAAGTCATTGTGATTGCTTTAGAATGATTGTACATTTGAGTATGCAAAACAAATTTTTTGTACCTATTTTTCTGTTTATTGGATTGTCCATGCTTGGTATTGTAGGCATGCAATATTATTGGATACAGGCGCAATATAAAGATCGAAAAGAAGCATTAGTTGTTGATTCGCAACGTGTAATTCGAAGTGTAAATGACTATTTGAGTGACTTATTGCATGGTAAAGCTTCTATTGATGATGACAAATTGGATGAATTGGATTTTTTTTATGAAAGTCCCGATTCCAACTTCAATCTATTATTTGAACGCATCACCAAGGTGCGAAATAAAGATGGTTCATCTCATTCGTTTAATCTGCCCCTTTTGCAGCAGCGCATTAAGCAGATGAATCAATTTATCGAAGCCAATCAAGCTAAAAAAGGAGAAATTTCCCTTGAAGATCGGAAGGATGTAGAAGAAAGTTTTATCATTTTGTATGCACAAGAACGAAAGAGCAAAGACCAACGAAAAGCTTGGGATGTTTTAGTCGAGGACTTTAAAATAGATAGCTGTATACAACATTATTTGCAAGAATATAATATACATGTTCCCTATCAATATGGCATTTTTGATCCTGAAAAAAAACAATGGATGTATCTTAGTGAACAGGCAGATAGTACCACTTTAGCTACTTCGGCATTTCAGGGCGACTTATTTGATGATGCCGAACAATTACACCTTCATCTTGAAAAAACTTCGGCTTATCTCTGGAAAACTTTATCCTATCAATTGGTATTGACGGGCATCTTGATTTTTCTAATTTTACTGAGTTTTTTCTATTTATTATCCGTTATTTGGAAGCAAAAGAAACTTTCTGCTATTACCTCCGACTTCATTAATAACATGACCCATGAGTTTAAAACCCCCTTAGCCACGATTGATTTTGCGGTTGCGAATATCAATAATCCTGTTTTTATAAAAAAGGAAGACATGGTACGTCAATTTACACAAGTCATTAAAGACGAGAGTAAACGGATGAATACCCAAGTTGAATTAGTACTCAATGCTGCACTTGCCGATCAACAAGCGTTTGAATTAAAACAAGAGCCCTTTGATATTCACGAGCTTTTGCAACAATTATCTGACTCTATGCAACTCAAAATAAAGGCATCTAAAGGAACACTTCAATTATTTTTGAATGCTTCTAACGCTACTTTTTTAGGCGATCAACAACATATTACAAGTATGTTTTCTAATATTTTGGATAATGCGTATAAGTATTCTCCCGAAGATGTTCAAATCTCCGTCACAACAAAGAATACAAAAGCAGGCATTCAAATCGATATATCCGATCAAGGTATTGGAATGAGCAAAGAAACGGTACAAAAAATATTTGATAAATTTTATCGCGTCCCGACAGGTAATTTGCATAATATTAAAGGCTTTGGATTAGGGCTTAATTATGCAAAAGCCATTGCCGAACAGCATCAAGGCGATATTAAAGTGAACAGTCAAATTGACAAAGGCAGTACTTTTTCTATTTTCTTACCTCAAAAACCAAGCAATGCATAAGCAAAAGATATTAATAGCTGAAGATGACCCTAATTTTGGGATGGTACTTCAATCGTATTTGAGTGTCAATGAATTTGAGGTAACGCTTTGTGCAGATGGAGAAAAAGCTATCCATGCCTTTGATCGACAAGATTTTGATTTGTGTATTTTTGATGTGATGATGCCCAATTTAGACGGTTTTTCACTGGCACAGGCGGTAAAAGCAAGGGGACGAAGTATTCCTTTTCTTTTTTTAACAGCAAAAGCCTTGAAAGAAGATATGGTCAAAGGCTATCAATTAGGTGCTATTGACTATTTGATAAAGCCTTTTGATCCAGAAATTCTATTATTAAAAATCAGAGCCATTTTAAGTAATCCAAGTAATACTACGCTAGAAAAAACAACTCAATTTACCATTGGAAATTTTTCCTTTGATGCTGAAAAACGAATTTTAATGCTTCAGGAAGAAAGCTTAAAACTTTCACCCAAAGAAGCTGAATTGTTGTATCTGCTTTGTGAACGACAAGATCACATATTAAAACGAGAAGAGGCTTTATTGAAAATTTGGAAAGAAGACAGTTATTTTACCACCAAAAGTATGGATGTCTACATCACCAAACTTCGTAAATACCTCAGAAAAGATACTACTCATCAAATCGAAATCACCAATTTACATGGAAAAGGCTTTGTCTTGAGTGTGAAATAAGTTTATTCTTCATATTGTTTTATTGCTCGTATCAATTTTTGCTTGATCCGTCTTCTTAGAAAACCAGGTTTGACGACTTCGATGGATTCTCCAAATCCTAAAATGAGGCGTTCTAATTCAAAATTGTGATGAACATTGATTTGAATAAGGACGCTTCCATCTTCATATTGTTCTATGATTTTTTGCGATTGATGAAAAGGTTTTGTCAAGACATAAGGCGCATTTTTACGATCGAGTTTGAGTTGAATTTCCTTTACATGTTCGTCGCCTTCGCCTAAAACAGTCACACCAATCGTATTCCTATAAAAAGCATCTGCATCAAACGGACGCGTACTAAAATCATAGCTCAATTCAAATTTAATCCCTTGAATTCGATCTAAAGCAAGCGTCAAAATTTGTTGATTGTCTTCCTTCTCCCCTATTACAAACCAACGATTATTAAATTCTTTCAAAATAAATGGATGAAACACTAAATCAGAAGGTTCCCGTGCATTAAAGGATTGATAGGTGACGGTTAAAACAATCTTTTTAGCAATAGCTTGATATAAGACATCTAGATGTTCTAAACCTTTGAGTTTTTCATTTTTATCTAAATGAATAATAGCTGCTTGCTTCGTTTTTTCCGTATAAATTTTATCCTCCAAGCGATGAATGATACCCCCCAATTCAGAAAATAAAGAAAAATCTTTGAATTGTTTGAGCATTTCTACCGTCTCCGATAACACATTCATATCATTTTCATTCAAGGGAATATCAGTGATGGAGAAATTGGGTGTTCCATATTTATAATATTTACGATCATAAACCACAATCGGCGCATTATACCCCAATTTATCCGAACGCATCATTTGAATATCCAATTGCACCGTACGTTTACTCACATTGACTTCGCGCCCTTCATATTCATACAAAGCTTCCGAACAAGCATGAATCAAGTCTTTCAGAGTCCATTGGCGATAGGGGTTTTGAAGGCATTTGTCTATCGTTTTATAACGAATGAGTGCATTTTTATTGAGCGCCATTATTTTGGGAATTTATGACTTTTGGACATAAGACTAAGGACATTAATTGAACGATCAATTTTACTTTCAAACTGCTGCTTCTTGGTATAATTGAGGTATTTATTGTAAGATTTCATCTATTTCAACTTCGTTGTTAAACCCTTGCATTCCAGCTCCAAATTCATACAATGGATTTTCGGAATCATACGGCATGTCTTCTTTTTGATTTTTTACAGCTTCTACGGAAGAAGGTAATTCAAATGGCATCTTACCAGAGGGTTGAAATTGTCCAAAAATAAGTTCTAAAATCGCTTCATCACTACAATCAAAATCGGCAATTAATGCTTTTGATGCTGCATTGATATCAGGAATAATAGCTGGACGTTCTAGATTCATTACCGTGATGGTGGGTTTGGTATTAATAAGATCTAAATACTTCTTTTTCTCTTCTTCGGGAAAATCCAATCGTCCTTGATGAAAGAATCGTTCGAGTTGATATTCACTTCTAGGATCAAAAGGGGTTAATAATTTTAAGATGATATAATCTGCTTCTGAGGGATCGGAAACGAGCGTGGAAAATTGTTCTGCTACTTCTTTCTTGATGCCTTCTACAAATAATTTTGCTCCTTTTTTTAGTGGTAAAATTTGATCTTCATTTTTTAATAAAACCAAAGATTTTTGTTGAGCTATTTTTCCTTTTTCATTAAAACGACTGTGATCTAATTTAGAGAAACGATCCTCTTCTACATAAGGATTATCAAAAAGCCCCAAAACAAATTTATCTTTTAAAATGCGTCGAATAGATTGATCTAGTCGTTCTTGAGAAAGTTTTCCTGAATTGACCAACTCAATAATCCAATCAGGAGAAGCTTCTCCCCCATACATATCACAACCTGCTTCTAGAATCTTAGCGGCACGTTCTACCTCTGATAAATTTTCCACTCCAAAAGCCGCCGCAGGTTTCGCAGGACTATCTGATACCAAGCCCCAATCCGTACAAACGACCCCTTCAAATCCATATTTTTCTCGAAGCAAGCCTGTTATCACTTCTTTATTATACCCAAAACCAACTTCTTCATTTGTTTGACCCACAGGAACTCCATAATACGGCATGATCTGCGCGGTCTTCGCCGCGAAAGCTCCTTTTTCAAATGGGATGATGTGATACTCAAAATTATCCCCAGGATACGCTTGATCTTTTCCATACGGAAAATGTGCATCTTCTCCATCTTTTTGAGGACCACCACCTGAAAAATGCTTCGTCATACAAGCCACACTCGTTTTATTTAAACTATCTCCTTGAAAACCTAAGACATAAGCTTCGGTCATTTTAGCACTTAATTCTGCATCTTCTCCAAAGGTGCCGTTCACACGACACCAACGCGGTTCTGTCGCCAAATCTGCCATTGGTGACAACGCCAATCGTATCCCCAAAGCAGTATATTCTTGACGCGCAATATCTCCAAAATCGCGAATAATTGTAGAATCTCCAATTGCCGCAAAACCCAAAGGCGAAGGCCATTTCGAAAAGAAAGGTGTAGGAATCGTTGCGCCTGCATTTTCACGAGCCACATGACGCGGATCGGTAGCAATCGTTACAGGAATACCCAAGCGAGTACGTTCGGCTAGTTTTTGGATATTGTTATTCCATTTTGCCATTGCTTCGGGAGAGGTCGATTGAATGATATTGAAATGATTCATCAATTTCTTAGCGACCATAGAAGAATTACTTTCCAAGAAAAAAGAAAATGGATTGCTAGGAGTTGGTAACTCACTTAGTGAACCATCCGTATTCATACCAATCATAGTAATAAACATCGCCCCTGCTTTTTCCTCTACCGTCATTTGCTGACTTAAATCATTGATACGATCTTCTAAAGCGGCTCTTGTATCTTCGTAGATGTCTAATTTTCCATTTTTATTGAGATCGCGATAGGAATGACCATTTTCTACCAAGGTGGGCGCTTCTTTTCCTAACAATTCCATATTCGCTTTAGAATCGCTATTCCATTTAAAATAAAAGAAAATACCTGCAATTAAAAGGAGAAGCAGAATCCCCAAAAGGAGATAACCCAAGATTTTAAGTACTCGTTTCATTAATAATTGGTTTTCGTTTTGTTTGCTTGTAAAAACTTTTTTAAAGATAATAAAAAGTACGCAAAAAGATTGCGCACTAGCCTATCATCTTTGTATTGTAATTAGAAAACAATAAAATTATTCATCATGTCCATTACAGGAAAAACATTAATTGCATTAGGATATCGACCAGGGAAATGGTTTAAAGAGGCTTTAGCATATGCGAATGAAGAACAGCTAGAAGGGGAAGCTTTGGTGGAATACTTAGATCAAGTAAAACCACCGCCATTCATTGATTTATTTGAGCAAGCTAAAGAATATGCAATCAATATCAAGGCAGAAAATGAGTTGGAACAGGATAATGTAGATACGGTAATCCGCTCCATGAATGATTTGATGCGTACCCCTACCCTTATCAAAGGCGCAATCATGCCAGATGCTTGTCCTGCTGGGCCGAAGGGAACTATTCCAGTTGGTGGCGTTGTTGTAGCAAAGAATGCGATACATCCTGGTATGCACAGTGCAGATATTTGTTGCTCTGTGATGTTAACTGATTTTGGGAAAGTTGATCCAAAAGAGGTGTTGGATAAAGCGCATTCTATTACACACTTTGGATTTGGTGGACGAGATCGAGATGCTCAATTTCGTTTCCCAGCAGAATTATTAGCGGAAATTGAAGCCAATCCTTTACTAAATGATGAGGTTTCTATCAAAATCGCACGATCTCATTTGGGAACTCAAGGAGATGGAAATCATTTCCTTTTTGTTGGAACGTCCAAAAATACAGGCAATACAATGATGGTTACGCATCACGGATCACGAGGATTTGGTGCGAAATTATACAAAAAAGGAATGCATATTGCTGAAAAATATCGAAAGCAATTATCACCTGCTACTTTGAAGCATAATGCATGGATTCCTTTTGATACGGAAGATGGGCAAAACTATTGGGAAGCTTTACAAATCATAAGAAAATGGACAAAGCTAAATCATACGGTTATCCATCAAACTACTTGTGATTTATTGGGTATTGAAGCCGAGGATCGCTACTGGAATGAACATAATTTTGTCTTCAAAGATGGTGATTTATTTTACCATGCAAAAGGCGCTACACCACTCGATTCAAAGTTTATGCCTGATATTACTGGCCCTCGATTGATTCCTTTGAATATGTCAGAACCTGTTTTGATTGTAGAAGGCAGAACTACTGAAAATAATCTGGGTTTTGCACCACATGGCGCTGGTAGAAATTGGAGTAGAAGTGCGCATAAGCGATCCAAAGCAGATCAAACTATTCAAGCAATTTTCGATCAAGAAACCGAAGGTTTAGATGTACGATTTTTCTCAAATGAGATTGATATTTCGGAATTGCCATCTGCTTATAAAAATGCACAAGCGGTACGCGAACAAATGGATGAATTCCAATTGGGAACTGTCTTAGATGAAGTACTACCCTATGGATGCATCATGGCTGGCGATTGGGAGAAAAATGCACCGTGGAAACGGAAGAGAAAATGATTTTTGGACATAGGACATAGGACATAGGACATAGGACATAGGACATAGGACATAGGACATAGGACTATAATGATTTATATAGAAAAACCTTCTTAAATCTTTAATATTTGAAAGAATATAATATTAAATAAAATAAAATATCTCATTTTGATGAAGCAATTTAGTAATAAAAAACAGGAATTGAGTTCAGAGCAAATTAAGGAATATGTCTTACAAAGACTTGAAAAATATAAGAATCTAAATTTTTTTGAAGAATATGCTATGTTCATGGGATTAGCTCAAATTCTAGAATTTGGATTAAAAAAATTATTAGAAGAAAACTATGGTTATGAACTTGAAAGTATGGATAAATGGACTTTGGGAAAGATAAAAGTCGAACTGGAGAGAAATGGATTAAGACCTGATTTTATTGATCTACTAAAAAGTATTGTAGATTATAGAAATTATATTGCTCATGAATTGCTATCAAATAACGCTTTGATGAAAGTATTATACAATAAATTAATACCTGAAAATCATTATTCAAAAGAACATAGAGTACTGCATAAAGCAATTTATGAACTTGAACAATTAATCTTTTTATTTGATTGGACAAATGAAAATAATGGGTGGTAAAATTAATCAATTCACAACTAACTAAATTTTATTAAAATAAACACAACAGCGGTCAAATAAGGGTTACTTCATGTATCTGATAAACTACAAATCTCACTCTTATCATCACCGCTGTTTTTTTAACTACTAAATTATTTTTCGAGAAACTTTCTCGTATAGACTTTCCAAGTTATTCCAACTTGAAAAGTCAAATGAAAGAGGTCAAGTAAGCGTTACTTCGGAGTTGCTCAAACCAATGTTATCACGTTTGCGATTACCTCTTTTTTTTATCTTTTAAATCGTCGGACGACTTGGAGTCGTGCAACGATTCATAGCACTAAATTTTATACCAATGAACAAAGAATTACTAAAAGTTAGTTTACGGAAACAAGCCGTTTTCATTCCTAAAGCTCAAATCACAACAAAATTTACTGGAATAAGTCAGGGAACATCCGTTTTAGTAGCGAACGCTCGCAAATTGGGTTTTGCTTTTTCTCAAGAAGCGTTGGAAGCAATCGAAGCAAGTATTCCTGCCGTCAAGATGCACATCCAAGAAAGTCTGAAAGAAATCATGGGCGTTGGTAAAAATTGGACACCTTTGGTCAAAGAATGGAATGTTCCAACAGGAGAGTCCATCAAGGATCATTTGATTACTTATTTCTCCAATCTATTGGGCATTAAAAACGGAACAACACTCCCATGTGGTCATTTAATTCCAAAAGATACCTTTCCTTTAGAACGCTACAATGGTTGCCCTTTTTGTGGAACGCCTTTTCAATATTGGAAATTAGAAGATTACGGTTATGGCAATAAATTAACCGTCTTGGATTTATGGCAAGAAAAGGAATTGAATCAACATTTTGTGGATTTATTGCAATCAAAAACGGCACTAGATGCTTCTCAACAAGTAAGTTTAGGGACTTTATTAAAACATTTCCCTTTTCCTGAAGGAATAGAAGTTGAAATGAAGGAAACCTTGATGTTGGTGATTGGAGTTTTAGTCAAAAATGATCGAGCAGAAGAAGCAGGTACTTTTTTCAAAACGCCTGCTGATATTTTACGCTATTTGTGGTATCAACATACGGGCTTTTTACAGGTCATCACACCTAAAATTATCTTAAAGCGAAATCTATTAAATAAGAGTCATACCTATTCTAGCTTTGATCGAACATCTGCTGGTAAATTGCAAGCAAAGAAAAAACTGCGTTTAAAATATAGCCGAAAGGAAGGGCGTATGGTAGCAAACTGGTTGAATCAGTTATCGCAGCCTGCTCCTGTTTTGTGTGAAATTATGCATCCTAAGCGCGAAATGTGGGTTCGATTTATTCGTGCTTTACGTATGGTGGAATTTAGTAAAAAGAAAGGCTTTGAAAATTTAGCCAACTTATTAGATTGTTTTCATCAACAAAAATATACCGTTACACAAGGACGAATCAATCACTATCGTTTGCGTTATGATGCCGATAATACCTTTAAGATTTTGAAAAAACGACCTGGGCTTTTTGCGCGTTCTTTATTTTCAAATATGCTTTGGTTTGGGCCAGAGATTACCTTGAAGCATTTTGCAGAAATAGCTGATCAAATCCCTGCTCGTTTACTAATAACGCTAAACATGTATGCAGCTTATTATTTTAAACCAAATAATCAACGTTCGGTAAAAACCTTGGGCGGAACGAATAAGCGTATTCCTGCAAATAAATTTTTGGAGTTGTTTACCACAGAGCAATTAGTAGGGATGCAGCAAGAATTAGAAGATTTTTGTTTGAATGAAATGAAAAAGCGTTTTGCACAATTAGAGAATCAAAACCAATCCATTTTTATAGAAAAATGTTTATATCGAATGCCTATTGCCATTGGTGATCGTTCGGATCAAATTCAAGATATGCCAAGTGCATTGATGGGAACACGTTTTCCTGTAGAAGGTTCAAGTGTTCGATTGTTCATGCAATGGGGAAATGATTTACCTGCACAACATTTGGATATGGATTTGAGTTGTCGAGTAGCTTATACTGATAAGACGGATTTTTGTTCTTATTCACAACTGACGATTGATGGCTGTAAGCATAGTGGAGATATTCAACACATTCCGAATAAAGTGGGAACGGCAGAATATATTGATATCAATGTCGATCAATTACAAAAATTGGGGGCAAAATATGTGTCTTTTACTTGTAATGCCTTCACCAACGGAAGTTTATCGCCTAATATGGTGGTTGGTTGGATGAATTCAAAATATCCGATGAAAATTTCCAAAAAATCGGGCGTGGCTTATGATCCTTCTTTTGTACAACATCAGGTGCGTATAACGCAAGGTTTAACGAAAGGATTGGCATTTGGGGTATTAGATATTACAGCGCGCGAGATCATTTGGTTGGAAATGAGTTTTGGAGGACAAGTGGTGCAGCAATTGAGCTTGGCAAATGTGGAAGCTTTATTAAATAAACTAAATAGTAAATTTAGTATTGGTCATTTATTACAATTGAAAGCAGAAGCGCAGGGCTTACAATTAGTAGATGAAGCTGAAAAAGCGGATGAGGTATATGACTTTAAATGGGCTTGTCAATCGGCAGCAGTAACGCAATTGTTGGTAGATAGCAAACCAAATTTAGAGATGGTTTAAACCAATAATTTAGGCGCAAAGGATTTTTTATCTCTTTGCGCCTAACTGTTTATAATTGTTATCTTTAATTACAAATTCGAATACATAATATCCGTCCGTAAAATATATTTTCGTCCAGAAAGAATAGGCAAACCCGCGTGTTCTAGCTCTTGAGAAAAGAAGATACCATCCCCCATTTGAGGTTGCACTTCAAATCCTTCAAAAGCGGTTGCTCCACCTTCAAAATCGTCATTCAGATAAATCATAAAAGTGAAAAAACTCTGTTCGTTCCGATTTCGTTGATAAGGGGCGTCGTAATGCCAATCAAATTGTTGTTGAACATCATAACGATAAAAACGAAATAGTTCGTTTAAACCAATTGCTTGATATTCGCCTAAATCGCAGGGTACAAATTCTTCAATTTCCTCCCAAATTTGTTGGGCGAGATCTTCATCTTCCCAAAATAAGCGATCATTGTTTCTAAAATTTTCCATTTCCACTGGTCCATTAGCGGTATTCACTAATGCCTTTTCAAAACCCTCTTTTTCACTTTTCTCAATAAATTGGCGGCAGGTAACAGGTGTCCATAAATTTTGAATAGTAAACACATCATTAGAATGTTCAATTAATTCCATTGAGTTCGATTTTTTGTAAAATTAGTGGATGAAAGATATTGGCTTGTGAAGATCAAGAACAATAATAGACTAGATTTAGTTCCCGTATTGAATTCTAGTCCATAAATTTAACTAGCAGTTTTTCATTATAGATGGGGTATACTTTTGAGTGTATCCCATCGCTGTTTTATATTGCATTCACTGTTTTTTTGAGTGGTTGTTTAAAATTACGACCAATAGGGAGTGTTTTTTCAGCAATAGAGAGGGTATTTTGCTGAAAACTTATAGAATCTACCTTTTCCAAATTAATCAAAAAACTTTTATGGATTCGGACATATTTCTCGTTAGGCAAATCTGGTAATAATTTCACTAGTGGGACAGAAGTCAAAAATGAATTGTTTTTTGTGACAATCCTAGATTGACGGCCTTCTACTTCGATCCATAAAATATCATTTACAGCGATTTTTTTAATGATTTTCCCTACCTTGACAAATAAAAATTCTCGTCTTTGTCTGGTTTTCTTTTTCTGTTGCTCAAGGGCTAATTCAATGGCTTGTCGTAACTGAAGATCAGAAGGGAATTTTTCAAAAAATTGATAGGGCTGGTAACGTTTTGCTGCCTCAAAAGTATCGGAATTAAAATGTGAAGTGAGGAAAAAAATAATAGCATCTTGCCGTTGAGTAATTTCTTTAGCAAGGTCAAATCCATTTTTTAATCCAGAGAGTTGCACGTCAAGAAGAAAAAGGTCAAATTCTTCTATATTGATTTTTTTTGTGGCATCATCAAACGAGATGGCAGTTGTAATGTTCTCAATTCCTATAGAAACTAATAAATGTTTGATTAACTCTATACAAGCCAAATCATCGTCTAACACCAATACCTTCAAATATTGCATGTCCTGTAGATTTTGTTTTTTATTTTCTTTGGATTATCTGGAAAAACCAAAGAACAAATATACACTATTTTTAGTTGAGATGCAGAATTTGCGTTCATATGAACAGATAATAACATATATCCTGCTAGTTATTGATGTAAAATTGTTTGTGTCCTTTTCATAAAAGGTTTATATTTACGTATATTTACAATATCTAATCCCTCCGATTTCATAAATTGTTTTTTTTAATTGAGAAGGGTGCCAGATTATTCTGGTATAAATGCACATGTTATATCTACGTTTATGCATTGTATTTTGCTTCGTTTTATACGTAAGTAATTTGCAAAGCCAATCTAATAGGGCAGATAGTTTGTATCAACTTTTTTTGGAAACCGATAGTATTCCAAAAAAGTTAAATTATTTGTTTCGATCCGCTCAATATGAAATTGTTCAAACAAATTATGAACAAAGCAAACAAAAACTAGATACACTTGAACAGCTCGCTAAAATTCACAAAAATCCACTTTATATCCATTTTGCAAATGCTGGTTATGCACGTATATCAGCCTCTCAAGGTCAATATGAGAATGCCATTGCTATTTATGAAAAATTAATCAATAACTACAACTCACTTATTGATCCCACTTTTAAGGAAAAGATAAAAATAAATCACATCTACTATAATCTTGGTCTATGTTACGAATCAATTGGAGAAATAGATAAACAACTCCAATCTTATGAAAAAGCAATCGATGCAGCAAAATTAGAAGATGATCCACTAGGGCGTGCATTAGGTTATACTTCTATTGCCTATCTTCAATATACAGAATATCAAGATATCAATGCTTGTATCAATTTCAATCGTTTATCCTTAAAGTATGCGCTAGAAAGCAACAATTATAGCATTCAAAATAATAGCTACATCAATCTAATCAATAATTTCATAGAAACTAATCAGTTAGATTCAGCAAAAAATTACATCCAATTATTGGATAAGAATACAAAAGATGATCCTATTTTATCCAATAAAACACAGTTTATATTAATAGAAAGTCAATTATTTGAAAAACAAAATCAATTATTAAAAGCGTTAAAAAAAAGTGAAGCTGCTTACGCATTAGCTAAAGAAAAACAATTTAATTTTAGAGATCAATTTTATGCTAATATCATAGAAAGTTTAGGTCATCTTTACCAGAAGTTGGGTCAACCCGAAAAAGCAGAACAGTTTTATAAAGAATTCATCGCCTATCAAGAAAAAAATAGCAGTTATAATAATTTCTTAGCACAAACTTACGAATTTCTTTATCTACTATATGAAGAACAGGATCAGGCAGATTCTGCCTTTGTTTACATAAAAAAACATACACTTTTAAAAGATTCTCTAAATACGATATCCAATGAATTGAAGGCTAAGAATCTTGTTATTCAAGCAAAATTGGAAGATCAAAAACTTAAAAACGATTTACTAAAAGAGAAAGAACAATCCACCGCAGCTACCAGCCAATTTTTAAAATATATTTTAATTGGAATTGGAATTGCTTTAGTTTTAATTTCTTTATTAAGTATGCGTTTATTTCATACGCTTAGAAAAAATGAACGACTTAGTGAAGCCCTTCAATCCTCTAATGAAAATTTACAACAAAAGACTACAGAACTTCATAAAAGTAATAACTATTTAAAAACCCTTGCCTATTCCATTGCACATGACATACAATCCCCATTAAAACGTGTCATCTATCATCTCAAAGAAGCACAAACATCTTCAACAACGAGAATTCCTTTTACCAATACAATTGCTGATAGTATCCATCCATCTATTAATAAAGCCCATGAAAGTGCGCAACGCTTACAATCCTTTAGCAACAATATCATGTTATTGCATCATGTGGAGCATAATCTTCAATTAATGGAAGAAGTAGACATGAATAAAGTACTAAGAGATGTACAAGATAATTTGAAAGTAACCACACAATCCATTAATGCCCAAATTTCAGTTGCTTCACTTCCTAGCATTCATGGGTATCAAGTAAGAATGGTTCAATTATTTCAAAATCTTGTTGAAAATGCCTTAAAATATCGCCACCCGAATCGAGCTTGTCAAATTTCTATTGCATATAAACAACTAGATGATATGCATCAATTTCTTATACAGGATAACGGTCGAGGAATAGAATATGATATGCAACAGCATTTATTTACCATCTTTGAAACGGGGCATCCTAACCAAGGAAAAGGAATTGGATTAGCGGTTAGCTGGCAGATAGCTCAGTTTTATGGAGGTAATTTGTCCTTAAAATCTACTTCTCCTCAAGGAACGACCTTTGAGGTGCTCTTACCAGTATAACCTTATCCTTTCATTTCTTCAATCACACGATTCGTTGCTCGTGCTGCTAATGCCATAAAAGTCAAGGATGGATTTTGAGTCGCCATAGAAGTCATACAGGCACCATCGGATACAATTACATTTTTACAGCTATGCAGTTGATTCCATTCATTTAATAAAGAAGTTTTGGGATCGCGTCCCATTCGTACCCCTCCCATTTCGTGAATATCATTGCCTGGGGCTTGTTCGGTATCAATGCGTTGTACATTGGTAAATCCTGCTTTGTCAAAGAGTTCCTCTACTTGTTGGTAGAAATCTTCTACCATCAAACGGTCATTCTCATCATAATCCACATGTATCCGCAATAAAGGCAAGCCAAAATCATCCACTTGTTTCGGATCAAGCGTTACATAATTATCTATACTAGGAATCGTTTCTCCCATCATCAAGGCGTACGCTTGCCACGGGCCATATTGTTTCTCTTTTAAATATTCTTTTACCAAAGTCTCTCCTACTCCACTGCTATCTACTTTAAAAGATCGACTATGATAAAACGCAATCGCATACCCTCGTTTAAAAGCTTGCTCATTTTTATATAAATTACGGAAACGAGGCATGTAACCATTGGCAATTCCTCTTCCCTCCATGTATTGATCTTCAAACTTAGGACAGGTCGCCGAAACACGCGCTCGATAATTATGAAAGCCAATATATTTGCCCATTAAACCATTATCATTACCAATTCCATTCGGAAAACGTTTTGATTTCGAATTGAGTAAAATCAAATTGGTATTCAACATTCCCGCATTGACAAAGATATAGGGCGCCTCATAAATGGTTTCCTTCTTTGTATTAGCATCTAAAACGCGTACCCCAGAAGCTTTACCTACTTTTTCGTCATAAATAATGGAATGGACAACCGCATCGGCTACCAAAGTCAAATTGCCTGTTTTTTTAGCCCAAGGAATCGTACTAGAATTAGCAGAAAAATAGCCTCCATACGGACAACCGCGTTCGCAAATCAAGCGATGCTGGCATTGCCCTCGTCCTTGCTGACGATGAATCTCTTGGGGTTCTGTCAAATGAGCACAACGACCATAGATGTAATGCCGATCCTTGTAATTTTCTTTGACAATATCTCGTAAATAATTATCAACACAATTTAAACCAATAGATTTTTGAAAAATACCATCTGGAAGGGAATCCAAACCATCTTTCTCTCCTGTAACTCCAATAAAAGTTTCTACATGATCGTACCATTGTTCAATATCTTTATATCGAATGGGCCAATCAACAGCGAAGTTATCACGTTTAGGGCCTTCAAAATCGTATTCACTCCAGCGCTGCGTTTGACGTGCCCACATTAATGATTTCCCCCCCACTTGATAGCCTTTCAACCAATCAAATGGTTTTTCTTGGATATAAGGATGCTTATTATCGTGTGCAAAAAAGTGCTGTGTCGCTTCCGAAAAAGCATAACATTTAGACGTAATCGGATTATCCTTACGCATTTGCTCTGTAATCTGTCCTCGATGTTCCAATTCCCAAGGACGAAGCATGGTGGTTGGATAATCTTTGATATGTACGACTTCTGGGCCTCGATCCAATAATAAAGTTTGGATGCCTGCGTCACACAATTCTTTTGCTACCCAACTGCCACTCATTCCTGCACCAATGACAATTGCTTGAAATTTATCCGCCATGATTTTCTAGTTTTTTATTTCTATTTTTTAATTCGGAAAGAGGAAGACAGCCATTAAATCGACCAGGAGCTAGTTCGTAATAGCGTACTTGCTCTAAAATATATTGGGTATTGGTGAGATAGTTGAGTGCGAGTGATTTTATGATAGAAAATGTGTTTTTAGTGTCTTCATTCATTTGTTCTTCTGCACTATTTAGTTGTTGGATCAAGGCATTTTTTTCTTCATCTGTTGTTTTTAGATAAGATTTACCTAGATTGGATTGAATAGCAGCGTCAAAATTTTGGTAACCTTTAATAAATTTAACTCGATCTTCTTCACTAAAACAATCATTTACCATTTGTAAAATATAAGGTAAACTGCTGTGATTCTGCAGAGCAGGTATAGATTGTAGCGGAACGATCCGTTCACTCAAATCAGACAAGATCGCGATTTCATTATCTACTAAAGGAAGTTTGGGAATGTCCAATGCTTTGATGGCTTCAAAGGGGTCAGAACACGAATAGATCGTTGTGCCACCGATAGAGAAAAGGAGCATTCCTTTTAATGCGGTTCTTCGTTGCATTTAATCTCAATTTATTTTTTTGAAAATACGAAGAATAGTTGGAAGATTAAAATTGGGAGTAATTATGTGTGAACTTTCTATGGCAAGTTGGAAACTTGCAAGATACTTTTCTCGAAGTTGGGAAACTTCGAGAATCGTTCAGCTTAATAGACTTTTCAAGTTGGAGCAACTTGAAAGGTCTATTAAAAGCTTTTTATAAAAAATCTTTACCAGAACAAATACAGAATATAGCCAATTAATAAAATAAGCAGAACAATATGTGTTCGGTAATCTAAATACCAAGGTAAATCTTCTGTTCCTTGAGCTGCCAATCCTTCTTGATACGTAAAGGCTGCTATCGCTTCTTCATTTGGTGGATCAGTCATTAAACTAACTACCACAAAGATGACGGTAGAAACCATCACCATAATACCCACATTCATGGTATAATGCACATGCCAAAGGTCATTTTCACTAAGAATAAAGAGTAAAATACCGATTCCTGTACCTAGTATTAAGGTCCAGAATGCGCCTTCTGCATTTCCTCGTTTAAAGAATACACCCACTAAGAATATCACTGCAATTGGAGGAACCATAATGGAGAACATTTGCTGTAGATAATCCCATAATCCAGTGAAATTTTGAATTTGAGGTGCCCATAAAGCCGCAACTAGCATGAGAACAACAGTTGTAATTCGACCATATTTTGCAATGTCTTCTCCTGTGAGATCTGGATTATTCGGTTTGATAAAATCTATTACCACTAATGTAGAAGAGGAATTCAATGCAGAATCTACACTCGACATAATCGCGGAAATCAAGCCTGCTAAAACTAATCCCGTGATCCCTACAGGCAATACATTGGTCACCAAATAAGGAAATACTGCATCTCCATTTTCTAATCCAGGAAATAATGCCAATGCCATTGCTCCAGGAATTACCATAATAAACAACGGAATCACTTTCAAGAAACCTGCTAATACCAATCCCCAACGCGCATGATTCAGTCCCTTTGCTCCTAATGCCCGTTGAATAATATATTGATTCGTGGACCAATACCAGAACCCCAAAAATGGAACACCCATTATCAAACCGGGCCACGGAATCCCAGGGTCATCTAAAGGACGAACCACTGAAAAATGCCCTTCGGGAGTACTTGCTAAAACTTTATCCCAGCTAAAATCTAATTGTTGATACAACATGTAGGTCAAAATCGAACAACCTACGATTAAAATCACTGCCTGAATCGCATCCGTATAGACTACCGCTTTTAATCCACCAAATGCCGTATAAATTCCAGCAATCATTGCTAAACCTAAGGCGGTATACCACATTTCTAGTCCAGGGAAGAAGGCCTGTAAGACTAAAGTCCCTGCATACAATGCTCCTGCTGTCTCAATCATGATGGTACTAAAGATGGAAACACCAGAGAAAAAGAGCTGTGATCGACGATCAAAACGTTTTTCTAAAAATTCTGGAATGGTAGTAATACGAGATTTAAGATAAAGCGGAATAAAAATCAAAGCTGCTATAATCAAAGGAATTCCTGACATCCATTCATAGACGGAGTTCACAATTCCCGTGGTATAAGCCGCCCCTGTCAATCCAATAATGGTTGAACTTGAAATATTGGAAGCAAACAAGGACAAACCAATCAATCCCCAACCGAACGAACGTCCCCCTAAGAAAAGATCCTCTCCTGTTTTAGTACGTCGAGCAATCCAAAATCCGATACAAAGTACCAGTATAAAATAGCCAATGACAATGGCAATATCGATGTTAGAAATTCCGCTTTGCATATGAGTATGTTTAATTCAATATGTAGATAATTTAGTTTTTTCAACTGAAAATCAGTTGTTTCTAATATATATTCTAGTGAATATTTTTGTCTTTTGAACATTCAAGTCCTACTTCATCATCGCCTCATGCCGGCTGGGCACTTCATTTTTTACATTGCCAAAAAAATGAAGCAAAAAACGCTAGAAAAGATAAACTCGTTCCACTCAAACACTATCTTTTCCGCCACCCGCCTAGTGTCACATTCTCAATCTATTTATGAAATACTTGAATTCAAGTAATCAAAATTATACTTTATATTTCTTTTCATCATTTGGTTATAAACATTCCAAATTGGTTAAACTTCAAAAGTCAGGTGCTTGCTTGTAAACGAAGCATTCCTGATGTGGGAACACTAATTTCGTGTATGCCTTGTGTTAATTGGATGGATTTATTTTGTAGAGAATTGCCCTGACAATCCCAAACGCTCAATTGATAGCTTTTCGCTGCTCCAAGATAACGAATTATCACATAATCAGCGATTTGTACATTTAAGATGTCTATTGTATCCGCTTCAGGTAGATGAATGACTTTATCATCAAAAATACCAATGATCGCATGTCCATCTTTAGAAGACGTCAATTGAGAATAATTGGCCAATGGATTAGAAGGGGTAAATTGTCCATCTAAAAGAATTGATGCATGCTTTTTCCAATAAGCAGTATAGAATTTTATCATATTCAGATGTTCTTCTGAAGCATGTCGTAAGTGTACCGACATCTGAGGAACACCCCAAAAACCATTTAATACCTGAAAAGCTGCCAATTCTACTTTTTCATTGGAATGCCAAGTTTGTGGATCAGAATGAACGGCTGTATTTCCACATAATAATTTTACATCCGTTACTCGAATCCGATTACTGACCGCATCATTTGGACAATCGAATGCTCGAAACATATTTCCAAACTTACGGAGTGTCGGCCCAATATATTTTTGACGAAATTCAATAGCAATGTTCGGTTTAATAGCGCGTAACGCCTTCATCACATCCGTCATCAAGCGATCAACTGCCGCATTGACATTGGCATAATCACGTCCATTTTCTTTCGTTAACACCGTTTCTGGATAGACTTGAAAATCATCTATAAAATCTAGTTTAAAAGCATCCAAATCATAATTTCGTAGGGCATTTACATAGGTATTAATCAAATACGCGCGTACTTCTGGATAACGCGGATCAAAAACGGGTGCCCAACGATGATTCTCAGTAAGAAATTTTCCTTTAAAGCGTTGATAGGCTTTAGAATGAACCCCACAAAAAGGTACTGAAAACCACAAGCCTACTTTCATTCCAATTTGATGTAAATTAGCTACAAAACCTGCCATATCTCGGATACGCTCTGGTTCCCAATCACCACAATAGTCATAACCTCTATTTTCATCCATCGTTTGCCAACCATCATCTAAAATGATAAGTTCGTAACCGATCTCCCTTGCAATACGACATTCTTCATATAAAATCTCTACATCCAAACTTTGATGAAACTGATACCAGGTCGAATATAAAGGTGCGCGCGCCAAAGCAGGAACAGGAGAAGGGGTCAAAGCTTCAAAAGTTTCCCACCATTTGGATACATCTTGTAAAGCTGTTGAAAAATGATGATTTCGCGTATCCACTCGAATAGTAGCACTGTATGTCTTGATTTCTGGATAGCGTTCCGTAAAAAAGGAAAGATGACAATAAAGATGATTATCTTCTTCACGTAAAAGCGCGTTCATTTCCATTTTATTAATGGCATCTGAACAAGCGAGTGTCACCACATTTGTATCATCATGTCCAAACACACATACGACAGGTGCATCTACAGAAACACGCGATTGTAAATGTTCCAATTCCCAATCATATTGCTGGCGTTTTTCGTGTAGACTTGCACTCGTCCAAACCCCTTTTACATTGATCGAGGGCATTCGCCAACGAAGCGTGAGGGGGGAAGGCGTGGTTGCATTTTCATGTTTCCAACTAAAAGTATAATCGTATATCCCATCTTTTTGACTGACCAATTTTACATCAACCTTAGCACCTTGTGTCTCGCCCAAGATGGTCATTTCAGGGAAATTTTTAATGGGTATTGTTCTGTCCATTTTTTTATTTTTGAACGATCTTTTTTGTTTGTTCAGAAGCGGTAAAAAATTGAAGCTCATCTTGATTATTACCAATCAAAACGCCTGTTTTACCATCTGATAAATTTATTTTTGAAATAGAACGCGCATCCTTATAGGCTTTACATCCTATGGAATGTCCTCGTTGTGTTTGAAATTGTTTTTGGTCTTTATCATATTGAATTAATGCGCCCGTAAAGGCATCATATCTGCCAATTATATCTTCTGTTGCATAAGAATTTCCAATAGCTAAAGCATCTAATTGTCCATCTTGATTAAAATCTCCTACTTCAACATCTTGAATGGGTGCCAATTGAAGTTCAACAGGAAGTGGATGAAGCACTAAATTACCATTTTCGTTTTCAATCCAGCACGATTGTAATTCTTGCGCCTCTAACACTTGCATCTTTCTTTTTTCGGGTCGTTTGAATAAGTCCTCAAAAGTAGCATTTGCATAGGACTTATAAGAAGTAAAACGTACTTTGATAGGTGGAATCTGACGAATTAAATCGTCTCTTGAAACAACAGGATATTCCTCACCCTCAATATATTGACATAAAATAGGATCGATACTTCCATTTTTATCAAAATCATTCGCGTATAAACGAACTGGTTCTGCAGATGTCGCTCTATAATTGGTATTTAAACCTAAATTTCCAGCGAGATAATCCAGATCACCATCTTGATCGAAATCTCCTTCGACAATGGAATTCCACCAGCCACTTGAATTAGGGATTTGATAAGGTGCATCCTTCAATTTTCCATTCTCATTATTAAAAACCGTAATTGGCATAAATTCTCCAACCACTATTAAATCTGGATCACCATCTGCATCATAATCCGACCAAATGGCGGAACTAATCATGCCTATATTTTTCAAGGAAGTTGGCGTTTGCTCTTGAAATTTCCCATTTTCATTCACCAATAAATAGCTATCGGGAATTGTTGGATATTCTTTTGGTACTAATCGACTTCCTATAAATAAATCTATATCCCCATCTTGATCAAAATCATTTATTGCAATTGTACCCGTACTCGTGTGCATCATTGGCAAAGCCTCTTTTACTGGTGTAAATTGCCCTGTTCCATCATTGATATACAAACGATCTTGATAAATTGAATTGGTTTGGGAAGCCACCACTCCACCACTCCCCACATATAAATCTTGGTCACCATCTTGATCTACATCGAAAAATAGCGCGTCGGTATCTTCTTTTTCTTGATCGAAATCAAAAGGCATTTTGATAAAAGAACCATCTTTTTGTTGTACTAAAAGTTGGGATTCAAAACGAGCCGATCCTCCAATAAATACATCTTCCAATTGATCGCCATTAATATCTGCTACCGCCAAACAAGGGCCACTCATAGAGTGTTGATGGGGCAATAATGCTTGCGTCTTAAAATCAACTTGTAGATCTTCTTGATGCGTAAATTGGATGCGGTCTTTGTCTTCTGCAAATAAAGTAGTGGCGAAATCTAGTTTTGATTTCAATCTAATTTTTTCATTAATTTCGACATGAAGCGTCGTATCAATTAGTGGCTGTAAAATAGTTTGTGTAGTGAAATTAGGATAATGTACCACCAAACTATCTATTGAAGTTGTTGTTCCTAATCCAAAGTGAATCTCCATATCCAAAGTACTTTGATATCCTCGGTAAGGGGTGAATTCGGTATATTTTACTCCATCTGGGGTATAGAGATATAGTTTTGTACCGAAAAATGTGGTTTGAGATGCTGGAAACTGAATTTTCAGGAAATGATTATCGTCCAGATTAGATTGATTTTCATAGATTAAGGCTTCCTGACAGACATTATTAACTACCAAATCTAAATCGCCGTCATTATCCAAATCGGCATAAGCTGCGCCATGGGAATAAGTGCTATCTATAAAGCCCCAATCTTGTGTTTTCTTTTCAAATTGGAGTCCATTTTTATTTTGAAAGGCATAATTCAGCAATTTTGCCCCAGGCTGATTTAGGATACTTTTTAAATGTTCTTGTTTACGAGATTCGGGAGAACCAAACGCATTTGTATTATTGTAATTGATATAATCTAAGTCGCCTAAATCTCGTCGGAAACCATTCGTCACAAATAAATCGCGCCAACCATCATTATCATAATCTGCCAATAAGGCACTCCACGACCAATCTGTTTTATGGATATTCGCTAATTGCCCGATTTCAGAAAAGGAATTATTCCCATTATTTAATTGAAGCGTATTTCTAGAATATTGCGGTTCGTAACCCGCTTTTAAAATATATTGAAAGCGATCATAATTGCCACTTCCCATAATCATTTTCTGTCGATAATTATCTTCTGGATACATATCCAATACATAAATATCGGGCAAAGCATCATTGTTAATATCCGCTACATCTACGCCCATACTCGCAAAGCTCGTATGTTTCAGTAACTGATCCGCTTGATTAGTGAACGTGCCATCTTGATTATTGATGTAAATGATGTCATTACTCAGAAAATCATTGGTGATATAAATGTCTGTCCAACCATCATTATTTAGATCGGAAGTGTTTAAACTAAGGCTGTACCCTTCAATGAGGATGCCCGCTTCTTTTGAAACATCTGTAAACGTATTATTACCATTATTACGATAAAGTTTGTCGGTACTGGCGGCTTCTCCATTGACTTTTTTCTTTCGTATGGTATTGACATTAAACAATTTATAATCGGTAGGATTTACAATTAAAAAAACATCTAAATCGCCATCTTTATCATAATCAAAGAAGCTCGCATGCGTACATTGAGCGGCATCTGCTAGTCCATATTCCGTTGCCTTTTCTTTGAAGGTATTGTCCTTTTGATTGATGAATAATAGATTTTTTCGTTGCTCTTCGGAAGCATTTCCAGAAACAGATAAATAAATATCTTGCCAACCATCCGAATTAATATCTACTACCGAAACACCTGTAATCCAGCGATTAGTAGTTACTCCAGCAGCAAGGGTAATATCTTCAAATTGTAGATTGCCTTTATTTAAGTATAAACGACTAGATTCCATATTTCCACCAAAGAAAATATCGGGTTTTCCATCTTTATTAAAGTCACCGATTCCTACTCCCGAACCTGTGTATAAATTGGTAAAATTGAGAATATTATGTGTGTCGTTTTCGATAATTTGGTTTTGAAAATCAATCCCCGTGTGCGTTGAAGAAAGTCGTTTAAATAAGGTCGCTTGCTCTATTTGTTGACAAGATAAGATAGACAATAACAACAAACCCATACCGTATAACCCCATCATTGGGTTAATACTTATCGCTTGGTTTGTATTGTATTGTTGTTTGTCCATCATTGGTTTTGACAGGCTAAAGCCTGTTCTATTTTTAATTTATTAAACTTTCAAAGTTGGTGAAACTTTGAAAGTACATTAATAAGAAAATGCCTTAAAATGACTTGAATTTTGTCCTACTAAAATTCGTATTTCGCCTTCCGTCGTTTTGTAAGTACTGATAGATCGTCCATCATCTGGCACAAAAAATCCACTCTTTGAAGTAGGGATCGTTTCAAATGTGCCATCTCCATTGCCTTTTAAAAATAAGCCATTGAAGGCATCATACCAACCTCCATTTTTTTCCGCTGTGTAATCATTGCCGACCAATAAAATATCTAATTGTTCATCTTGATCGAAGTCATCAATTTGAATATCTTGAATTGGTGCAGTTTGCGCAGCTAAAGGCAGTGGGTGTATTTTAAACCCTTCCTCTCTCAAATTTTCGACATAAACAGAAGCTAATTGATACGCATTTTTAGTTTCCAATTCCGTTTTCATGCTTTTCAGTAAATCGGAAAAAGATACTTTTGCAAATTCATCATAGCGCTGATGTTGGGCTTTTACTTTAACTACTTGTCCGACCACATCATCACGTGCATGAAGGGGGAAAGATTGACGTTGTCCTGAAAACTGGGTATAATATTTTCCAATTAAAGGGTCAATGCTTCCATTTTTATCTAAATCTTCACTACAAATAGTCATCGGTTCTTCGACAGAAGCTTTCAAACGGCTATTTTGACCAAGATTTCCGATCACAAAATCTGGATCACCATCTTGATCAAAATCAGCAGTTTGTATGCAATTCCAAAGTCCTTCCGTATTCGTTAAAGAAGGAAAGGTCATCTTTTCTAATTTGCCTTTTTTATTTTTGAAAATAGTAATGGGCATCCACTCTCCTACCACCACTAAATCTTGCCAACTATCTTGATCGACATCCACCCAAATCGCATCGCTCACCATTCCGATTTCTTCAAGACTAGGTGCAATTTCCTTAATTTGATTGGTAAATTTTCCGCTATCGTTAGTTAGCAAAAAACTTTGAGGAGAAGTTGGATATTGTCTTGGAATAAGACGTCCACCTATAAATAGATCGTCATCCCCATCTTGATCGAAATCACAAGCTCGCACAACACTTCCACTAGAAGACATTTTTGGTAAATTTGTACTGGCATTTGTAAAATTCCCTTTCCCATCATTGAGATAGAGTTGATCTTGATATTCGGGTGCGTTGGGCTTGAATTCTGTACCACCATTGACAATGTATAAATCAAGGTCGTTATCTTGATCGGCATCAAAAAAAGTAGCATCTACTTCCTCCGACTGCCCATCGCTTATGGTTTGAACTGCATAAGTACCATCTTCTTTTGGAAATAATAATTGGGCTGGTGTTCCTTTTGCACCTGAGATAAAAATTTCATCGCCTATTTTTCCATCTATATTTGCAGAGATGATACAGGGACCTTGACGATTATGTTGGTGTAATAAAAGACGTTGCGCATCAAAATCTTGATGGTTATTTTCTTGGTGTTTACTTAAAATGGGCGGAGTGATTTCTTGAAAAACGGTATTTGGGGAATGTTCTTTTTTTATAGCGATAGAAGCATTTTTTTGTTGAAGTGCTAGTGTTTGATTGATAGCAATTTCTTTTAATATTTGTATTTTACCATCCGACCAAATCACTTTTAGGGAGTCAATTTGTTGATCGCCTAGACCAAAATGAACTACATTATCTACCGAAGAAAGATAACCTCTTACGGGAGATTGATAGTGAAATTGAGTCGTTTCGTTTTGGTACAAATAGATTTTTGATCCAATGCCTGATGGATTGGAGGCTTGTCCTTGGAGTTGTATTTTTAAATAGTTAGCGGTTGTGGTTTCTGTTGAATTTAATTGATTTTCGAGTAGGTAAGCGGGTTCATCAATGTTATTAACCACCAAATCTAAATCGCCGTCATTGTCTAAATCGGTATACACTGCTCCATTAGAGATCGAATTTTCTTTGGGTAGCCAATTTCCAGATTGATTGGTAAATTGAAGGTGTCCTTTATTTTCAAAAAAATAATTGGGCATGCGAATTTCTTCCATCGCTTGCACCGTTTCAAAAAGGCGTTTTTGTTTAACCTCAGGTGTGCCAAAAGTATTCATTTGACTACTATAATTGATAAAATCTAAATCGGTAATATCTTTACCGTAGCCATTGGTTACATAAATATCCCGATCACCATCATTATCGAAATCTGCCAATAAAGGCGTCCAACTCCAATCCGTTTGATAAATATCAGAAAGTTGCGCTACTTCACTAAAAGGTAATAATGTATCTTGAAGTAAACCATTATGTACTTGCAACGTATTGCGAATAAATTGCGGGGCATAGCCTTGTCGAAGCGTCAATAAAAACTTATTATAATTCATGAATCCGATCATCGTTTTCTGGCGTTCATGCGCTTCTGGAAGCATATCTAACACAAAAATATCAGGATTCGTATCTTGATTGACATCCGCAATATCAACCCCCATGCTATTATAGCTTTGGTGTTTTAAGACCTTTTGTCCTACTTCTGCAAATCCTTGATGAGTGCCATTTATAGCCCCTTTATTCAGATAAACTAAATCATCTGAAAGAAAATCATTGGCAACATAAATATCGGCTAAGCCATCTAAATTAAGATCATTTATCGTAATGCCTAATCCATAGCCTCGATGATTAATGCCTAGTTCTTCGGATACGTTAACGAATTTTCCATCATCATTTCTATACAATTGATCTTTTGAAGCAGGATTGATAAATCGTTTTTCAGAAGGCGCATTTTTATCTCGATCATCAATAACATTATGCAACGAATAAACATCCAAATCACCATCTCCATCATAATCGAAAAAAGCAGCTTGTTGCGTATATAAACCATCTTCTAAGCCCATCGAAGCAGCTTCATCTTTGAAAACAGGCATACCATTTTCATCCAAACCTTGATGAATAAAAAACTGATTCTCACAATCGCCATCGCATTCATATCCACCTATACTTAGATAAATATCTTGCCAACCATCTCCATTTATATCGACAACAGAAACGCCTGTTGCCCAGCCTTTTGAATTAAACTTAGAAGTCGGAGTAATATCTTGAAATTGGAGATTGCCTTTATTCAAGTAAAGCTTGGAAGTCACTTGATTTCCTGAAAAAACTAGATCGGGTAAACCATCTTTATTAAAATCACCTACGCCAACACCGCCTCCATTATAGATGTAATGAAAATTGAGGATGTTTAAATCTTCCGTTTCTGAAATGGTGTTTTCAAACTGAATACCAGAATGAGAAGCTTTTACATAACGAAAAAGCGTATCGGAAGAAGAAGAATTACACGAAAAGAAGCCTCCACTAATACCAATTAGTAAGAAAAAATAACAAAAGTGGGATAGTATGATAGTGGAAGACCGCATAAAGAGAGGATTGATATGGGGTAGCATAATTTAGTAAATGCTACCCCAATCAACCTAAAAAGTGTATGAAACGAAATGTTAATTACAACATTTTGCTTTTGTTAAAAACAGTTTACATTATTTAATCCTAGAATCAAATAAATGAACACTCATTTTTAACGAATTATAAATCAAAACATTCAGTTAAGTTTCACTTGGTATTAATAACCAGGATTTTGCGTCAAGTTAGGATTTGCACTCAACTCACTTACAGGAATCCAAATGTATTCATGCTTATTGGATACAAATACCCCACCTGATAGTGATTTTGGATGATCTCCATGTAATGAACTTGCCCCCATATAATCATCTGCTAATCCCCAGCGTACTAAGTCAAAGAAACGATGTCCTTCACCAGTTAACTCCAATACGCGCTCGTCAATGATTGCTTGACGCATATCTGCTTGACTCAAACCCGTTTTAGGAGCTACCTGTGCACGCATACGAACCATATTTAAGAAGGTCTCAGCATCTGCTGTTTTACCTTGCTCGTTTAAAGCTTCCGCATGCATTAATAAAATATCTGCATAACGAATGATACGCCAGTTGTTTCCTACATTTGTTCCTAAGAAATCAACATCATCACGCACCCCAATATCCATCCCAGCATACTTACGAGTAAAGATAGGTTCCATACCATCTGCATCTGCCACTGCAATATCTCCAGCGAAATCATCTAAGAAAGCAACTCCTCCATAACCTGTAGAACCAGGATAATCATACGCTAAAGTTTGGTCACGACGAACAGTTTCACCATTTGCTTCAAATAAGTCTTTTACCCATGAATTGATAAAGTGACTTTGGTCAGGTGATTTTTCTGGTGGTGCATAATCAATATGGAAATTACCCATTGTTCCTACACCCGGAATATCCACACCCCATGCAAAGGCATCAATTCCTAAAAATTGTAATTCGAAAACAGATTCTTCGTTATTCTCATTCGACTCATCGAAATTCTCATGATAACGATCTGCTGGCAATAAAGCATAATTTCCACTTCCAACTACACGTACAAAAGCCGCTTCTGCACCAGCATAGTCACCAGAATATAATTTACTCTTACCAACGAAACCTGCTGCTGAACCAGAAGTTGGACGACCAACGTCATTACCACTCCAAGAAGCTGGTAGTAAGCCTTCTGCTGCTTCAAAATCAGCAATAATTTGTGCCCAAACAGCAGATTGAGCTGCTTGTGGCGGGAAGAATTCTTCCTCTGTTGTTGCTACTTTAGTTACTAAAGGTACATTCCCATACAGATTGACTAAATACCAGTGGCAAAATGCACGCATAAAGTATGCTTGCCCTAAAAAGCCATTACGTTGAGCAGCATCAGGAACATTATCCGCTGTTACATTTTCTAAAATGGCATTGGCGCGGAAAATACATTTATAGGCCTCTTGCCAAGGTTCAGTCGCCCAACGTGCTACCCCAGCTTCTCCTTGAAAAGTGGACATCGCTGTATTCGCATCAAATGGACGGACATTAAAAACATCAGAACGAAGCATTGCTCCTGTATGAATGATCCGACCCCAAAAAAACGTATTGGTGATCGGGTGATACATTCCATTCACAGCCAATTTTACATCATCTGCATTTGCCCAGAATGTACCTGTAGATACCGTATTCGTATTTACTTGATCTAGTAGATCTTCCGAACAACTGAATGGCAACATGAGACATGCCAGTAGTGGAAGTATCCAAAGGTTATTTAATTTTTTCATGTTTGATAAATTTAAATATAGATTATCTAGAATAAGATGCTTCAGTAAATAGAGTTATATTTCTGACTTAATTTCGAGTTATGAAACTCGCCAGATATATTCTGGTAAAGTTTGGAAACTTCACCAATCCAACATCTTTGTTTGTTCAGAAAAATTGACTTTTGAAACATTCTTAAAACATGTTTTTTGTTGAATTCTAATTTCGATTAAAAGGTTGCTTGTACACCAAAGATGATACCTCGTGTATTAGGATAAGCACGAGCATCTAAACCACGACCTAATAAAGGATTCACATCAGTACGATTTCCTAAGAATCCAGAATCACGGTTCGCACGACCACCATTCGTAGAAGATATATCTGGATCATATCCTGAGTATCCTGTAATAGTGAATAAGTTTTGAGCCGTAAGGAAAATACGTACATTTTGCATCCATTCTACAGAAGAAACATCTAGTGTATAACCAACTTGTGCCGTACGTAAACGGAAATAAGATCCATCTTCCACAAAGAAAGAAGAAGGCGCTCTATTACCACCTTGATCCAAAGTTGTTGCTCTAGGAATATCTGTATTCGTATTTTGTGGTGTCCATGCATTTAACACATCTGTTAGTTTATTATCATCTGCCCAGAAAATGTTGTAGAATTTATTTAAGTTATAAATCTCATTTCCTTGAACACCTTGGAAAAATAAACCAAAATCTAAGTTCTTATACCCACCAGAGAAATTCAAACCATAAATAAAATCAGGTGTTGGATCACCCAATACAGTTTGGTCATCAGAATTTACAATTCCATCTCCATTAATATCACGACGGATAAAATCTCCTGGTTGAACTAATGAACGACGACCTGGATCGTTTGCGATATTTGGATCGCTATCAATAGCTGCTTGATCTGCGTATACACCATCTACGATAAATCCATAATAAATACCTGGTGCTTCTCCTTCTACAAAACGATTCACACGTGTTTGATCTTCAGAAGTAGATGGACCAACAATTGCATTAGGAAGTGAGGTTACTAAACTATTGAAGGTAGAGAAGTTCACACCAATATCATAAAAGAATGTTCCTCTTTTCTTATAAACTAATTCAACATCAAAACCTGAATTTTGGATTTCTCCTACATTTTGGATTACTGGCTCACTAAATCCAGCGGAAGAAGGAAGGTTTACCCCTACTAATACATCTTCTACATTACGAACATAGTATTCTGCTGATAAAGTCAATTGGTCATCCATAAAACCCATATCCACACCTACATTCGTTGTCTTAGAAGTCTCCCATTGAATATCTTCTAACGCTAAAGAAGTCTGTGCATAACCTGGTACTTGTGCATTTGTGAAAGAAGTTCCAGAAGTTAAATTAAATACAGATTGATACGCATAATCAGGAATATTCTGAGAACCTAATGTTCCATATCCTGCACGGATTTTCAAACGATTGATAAAGTCATTGGTCCAAAATGCCTCATTAGAAACATTCCATCCAACAGAAGCAGATGGGAATACCCCCACTCGATAATCAGGTGCAAATTTAGAAGATGCATCTCGACGAACCGTTGCTGTTAATAAATAACGATTATCAAATGAATAGTTGATACGACCAAAAACAGAACGTAGTCCACTTACATTGTTTACACCACCTAAAGCTTGAACATTACTAGGTGCAGCTGCTCCTGTAGACTGGATACTGTTATTTGGAAGACCCTGAGAATAAACTACTAAGTTTCGGAAATCAATTTTTTGCTCCGTTAAACCAACTACTACATCGTAACGGTTTTTACCAGCATCATTTCGGTAACTTAAAGTAGGTTCGATCAAGGTTAATAAAGTTTCCGCACGACCCTCTGTTAAATCATTTTGAGCATTTACATTGATCACAGGATCGGTATTACTCATGAAGAAAGTTGGTACAAAGAAGAAACTATAGTCATTACGATAATCTGCTCCTAAATTCAATTTTGCCGTTAAACCATCTGTGATTTCATAGGCTACATTGAAGTTTCCAAGAAGATTAGTTGTTGTTAATAAATTATCTTCTAAAACCGCTTGTGCATAATCATTGTATCCACCAAAATTGTGAATATCTGCACTTGGCGCAGAAAAACCACCTTCATTTTCAGGAACACTTTCTGGAAGAATTGGTGCAGTTGCTCCATCAAATCCAAACCAGTTGTTTTCTTCTAATTCAGTACGCGCAATAGAGATCGATTCAGAGAAGGTAAATTTACCCAATTTGAATTCACTATTTGCCCGTAAATTAACTCGTTCGAACCCAGAACTCACTAAGATACCATCTTGATCGAAATAGTTTCCAGAAAAGTAGTACTTAGAATTTTCACCACCTCCAGAAATGGACATCCCATAATCCTGAATAGAACCTGGGTTCAACGAAAGGTCTTGCCAATCGGTACTGATTCCTTCATCTGGAAAAACGAAACCTGTTCCATCATTCGCTTCTAATTGACGACGATATTGAACAAATTCTGCTCCATTTAAGTAGTCTAAATATTTACTTGGCGACTCTACACCACCACGTAAATCTAACGTAACTTGTGGTTTACTACTTTCACTTCCTCTTTTAGTTGTAATGATTACTACTCCATTTGCAGCACGAGAACCGTAGATCGCAGCAGAAGAAGCATCTTTCAAAACTTCCATAGACTCAATGTCTTTAGGATTTAAGTAGTTCATGTTTTCTACGAAAGTACCATCCACTACATATAATGGATAAGAATTCGTTAATGAACTTACCCCACGTACAAAAACGTTGGCATCACCACCTGGTTGACCACCATTGTTTTCCACCTGAACCCCTGAAAGTTTACCTTGAAGGGCAGAAGTTGGATTACCAGCTACAACAGCTTGAATGTCTGAACCATCTAAGGAAGCGACAGAACCTGTTAAATCACTTTTACGAACTACACCATATCCTACAACGACGACTTCGTCTAAGACTTCAGCGTCTTCATTGAGGATCATATCAATGGAAGAACGACCATCAATGGAAACTTCTTGATCCACATAACCAATAAAAGAATAAACAAGTGTAGTAGCACCTTCAGGAAGTCGGACAGTATAGCTACCATCATAATCTGTAACGGTACCATCAGAAGTACCTTTTACCATAACGGTTGCCCCGATTAAGGGTTCGCCGCTAGTGTCAGTTACTACTCCAGAAACCGACTGCGCAAAGAGCGATGTAGTACAGAAAAGCAGCAGTACTGGAAGTAGACGAGATAGAAGATGTTTTAAATTGTAAACACCCGATCCATCCCGAACCTTAAATAAGGTTTGAGAATGTAATTGTTTCATCGTACTTTTGTTTTTTACTTATTAAATATTAATGAACGCAATCTGTCCACGCACGATGTTGGGCAGATTGTTTTTTATATCCGTAAACTTAACAGAAGAACACTTTATTTAGGTTTAATGATTTTTAATAGAACTAGTAGAACAGACTTTAGTCTGTACATCATCATTAGATTGTAAATAAAAGCCCTTCTTCTTTTCTTTCAAAATTGGGTAAATGAAGTTTGGGATTAAACTTCTAAGACGTGTTAAATGTCAAGGTTTTTCGATTCGTTTTGATTTTATAAATGTTAGAAAATTTATGTTACAATGACTTTCGTCGAACCAGTTTTACGGGCATAATTTCTTGTACTAAATTTCTATCTTGAACGTATTCTGCTGCTTGCATCGCCATATTTTCAAAATCTACAAAAAAGGTAGTGATACCACCACAGATGATTTCTTTTACGGGAGTATCATTACAAGATAGAATTCCGACATCTTTTCCAATCTCCAAATTGTGCGCTGTACAATCTTTTAGTAAACCCCACAAATCAATATCCCCTATTGTAAGATAAACACAATTCTTTTTGACACTACCTTTCTTATAGCGATCTTCTACTCTACCATTTAAATGAAAGCTTTGTACAAACTGTTCAAACGCTAATTTCGTTCCTTCCGGATAATCAGAATCCTCTTTAAAGAACAATACAAACTCCTCAAACTGACAGATTTCCTCTTTTAGTTTAAGTAAGATGCTATAAGTCGATTTTTCAAACTCTTGCGAAATGTAGCTGTATTCATTGTCAATGTATTCAAATCGATCCACCACTAAAAGCCGACTCTCAGGAATCTTACACAATAACTCTTGTGTCTTTTGATGATGAATGGGAGCTACTACATACATACCATAGCGTCCTATGATATTATTCAATACTGTTTCGTAGACTTCTATATTATTATGATGGAAAAAAACGTCCAATTGATATTGATCGCCTAAGTGTTCACGCAGTGTATTATAAAAAATCTCTTGGAACGGATGAAAAGCATATAGCAAAACAGCCACTTTCATTTTAAGTTCCGTCGATTCATTCGCAATAAAATAGCCGAGTCGATTTTTAGATTCGACAATACCTCGTTCTTTCAACTCATTGTAAGCTTTAACAATCGTCTTTCTAGCAAAACCCAATTCCTTCACCATAAAATTTACGGAAGGTAACATGGTACCTTGCACTAAAATCTTTTCATCAATTGCATTTATAATACCGTTAACCAATTGCTCATGCTTGGATAGCAGCGCCACTTCTTCGAGCTCCTGTATTTTGTCCAGTACTTTTGTATGCATTATTGACTTGTTCTAAGCAGTCCAAAACTAGTTTGGGTAAATTTCACACTAAGCTATGCTATTCTATGCTACAATACAAATATAATAAATATTTCAAATTTTAAGTTCTATTTTGATAAATATTTTATAAATAAGTATTGTTCCTTATTTTATTTGGTATTATTGATATTTTCCTGAAAAAGAAAAGCAAGTAGATAAATAACAGATTTTCATTATCTTGTGGCTTGTTAAATTTAAATATCTATCTAATTCTAACATTTTTTTCTTTCTTTAATCATTTCAAAATAACAGTAAAATGAATCGTATTAAACCCTTATTTAGTTTGGATGGAAAAGTAGCTATTGTAACAGGAGCTAGTAAAGGTATTGGTGAAGCGATGGCACGCGGATTGGCAGAGTTTGGTGCGAAAGTAGTGATTAGCAGTCGAAAACAAGATGCAGTAGAGGCAGTTGCCGAACAGTTCAAAGCAGATGGACTGGAAGCAGTAGGCATCGCTTGTCATGTAGCCCGAGATGAGGATTGCAAGAATTTGATTGAAAAAACAGTAGAAAAATATGGTCGGATAGATATCCTTATCAATAATGCAGGCACCAATCCTTATTTCGGTCCGATCGACCAAATGCCGATGGCTGCCTACCAAAAAACGATGGATATTAATGTAAATGCTGCGATGAATTTATCTAATCTTGCTTATCCACATCTAAAGAAAAATGGAGGAAGTATCATTCATATCAGTTCTATTGAAGGTTTACATCCTACTGCTGGCTTTGCAGCTTACAACTTGAGCAAAGCAAGTTTGGTTATGTTGGGACAAAACCAAGCTGCTGAGTGGGGTAAAGATAATATTCGCGTGAATGTCATTTGTCCAGGTTTAGTGAAAACAAAATTGAGTACAGCACTTTGGGCCAATGAAGACATCTACAATAACGCTATTAAAAAGATTCCACTTCATCGTATGGCACAACCTGATGAGATGGCTGGTTTGGCAGTTTTCCTTGCTTCGGGTGCTTCATCTTATTGTACGGGTGCAGTTATCGTAAATGATGGTGGAATATTACACTCGCCTTTGATGTAGGATTTGAAAATTTCAAGATCCAATTCAAAATCCATTGTAAAAAAATCAGAAATTCTTAATGTAGTATCTGATGACACCTGGATAAGAAAGATAATACGAATCATCACCTATTTTTTATTGAAACATTTGTGGTGATTCAAATGATCCGCGAAATCTGTGTTCTATTTTTCAAATTAAAATTTTCAGAAAAAATTAGCTTCATTTAAAGCATTGATAATCAAAAATTTTTTAATAAATTTTACTTTTTCCTAAAAAAAAGTAGGTCTTTCCTTTTCTCCCTTGTCTTTAATTCACAATAGCATAAAAGAGTACTTTTCCTTTACTCTTTCTTATTTATCAACTTCTAAAAGTACACCTATACGATTTTAGTTTACACTTTTCATTCATAATACTTTCGGCCGAATTTTTATGAATAGACCCAATCCTTTCGGATTTCTATTTTATAATCTTTCAAATTGCATTACAATGAAAATTACTAAAATCAGAATTTTTGCATTCCTTTTATTTGCCTGCTTTTTCATCCAAAGTTGTACTAAAGATGAAGCTAACACTGAATCCTTCGATCAAATCGTATTAGCGCGAAGCGGCCCCGAAAACGGTAGCGGTCCAGGAAATGGGCCAGACAACGACAATGATGGCAACAATGATAATGTGGCTACATTTGACAATGACATCGTACATGCATGGACAAATTTATTTTTAGAACTCGAACGTTATGCTTATGGTATGCGCCCTAATGGATCTGCTCGTGCATTGGCATACATTAATTTGGCAGCCTATGAAACCGCCGTACCAGGTATGCAAAATTATACCTCTAATTCTGATCGTCTTCAAGGATTAAGAATACGCCCTGATAACCGACTAAGAAACATCGATTGGGAAATTGCACTGAATAAATGTTTTTCAAAAGTACTCGATCACTTTTTAATTAATGTTGCTCCTTTTGATCTAACCCACCAAATCAAAGAACTAGAAAAAGAGATGGAGGATCAACTTCGAGCAGGTGTTTCCAATCGAGTAGTGGAAGATTCCAAAAGATGGGGCGATCATGTAGCTAAGGAGATTATAAAGTATAGCAAAACCGATCAAGCTGCTGAAACTCAATTACAAGCACCTCAGCCTTTATCTTATGAACCTCCTACAGGTGACGGTTACTGGACCTATTCAGCGGATGAAGAACGAGCACTTTTTCCTTACTGGGGATCGGTACGAACGTTTGTGATTGCTCCTGATGAAACGACTTCTGAGCCTCCAATTCCTTATAGTGAAAATCCTAATAGCCCTTATTTTGCGGAGATGATGGAGGTGTATACTGTCAATAATGAAGCAAAAGCCAATGATGACGAGCAATTGTGGATTGCTGAATTTTGGAGTGATGATGTAGAAGGTATAATGTTTAGTCCCCCAGCGAGACAATATGCGATAGCCAATCAACTCATCAAGCAATATGATCTTAACTTAGAGCAAACATTGGCTTTGTATCTAAAACTAGGCTTCTCCCTAAATGATGCTGCGGTCTCCACTTGGAAATACAAATACGAACACATGGTGATGCGCCCCAATGTATTTATCCATGAGTTTATTGATCCTGATTTTCAGACGAATTTATATCGTTTAGTGTACTGGCCCAATCCTAGTTTCCCTGGATATCCTTCTGGTCATTCTTGCTTTGCTTCGGCTGCTGCGGGTGTATTTATAGATGCTTTTGGAAATGATACCAATTTCACAGATCGTTCACATGAAGGAAGAGAAGAATTTCTGGGTGCGCCTCGTACCTTCAATACCTTCGAAGCAATGGCTGAAGAAAATGCCTTTTCAAGAATTCCGCTAGGCGTTCATATTCGGATGGATTGTGCGGAGGGATTGCGCTTAGGGTATGAGATTTCCGATGCGATTAATAAATTAGAATTAACACAAGACCCCATTTAAAGAAAAATTAAATCTGTTTCCGTTTTCATAGCATACATGGCTTGTTGGGATCCAAGGATTCCAATAAGCTTTTTTTATCTAAAAAAGATGGCTATTGCACCCAATGCAGTCAAAATCAAAATCATTTTACGATAAGTCTGATTTTCTATCTTTTTAACTACATTAATTCCTAGCAAAAGTCCCAGAAAAAGTGCTAATAAAAGATAGAGATTAATTTGAACGGTACTCCAATTAATGGTTTCCCACACCCAAATATGAAAAGGCAGTTTAAACAGATTGATAATAAAGAATAACCACGCGGCTGTTCCTATAAATTCATTTTTTGGTAAGCGCATAGAAAGGAAATAAATATTGGAAAATGCTCCTGCTAAATTTCCAATCATCGTGGTAAAACCTGCCCCCCACCCCATTATTCCTGAGAACCACCAATAGTCAGGAACGCGTTTATCTTTTTGACGATCCCACCAAAATAGCATTCCTACGGTTAGTAATATGATGATTGCCATTCCTTGTTTAAAGGTGGTTTCTGGTAAATCTTTTCCCACCCAAACGCCGATTAACACCCCAAAAACCATCCATGGTAAAAGTTTCTTTAAAAACTCCCAACGCACATGTCGTTTGTAATAAATGACCGCAAAAATATCTCCTGCTATAAGCATCGGCATGATAATCCCTGTAGAAGCTTTCCCTCCAAACACCATTGCCATTAAAGTAACCGCAGCAATACTAATGCCTTTAATACCAGCCTTGGATAATCCTAAAATAAAGATGGCTAAAGCTGCAAGCGTCCAATCTAAAGTGGTGAGTTGTTCCATTTAATTGTGCAAGTTATGAAACTTCTTAAATAAAAAAGGAGATGATACAATGATCATCTCCTACTTTTTATTTCTTATATAAGAAAGGTAAACTTTCCAACTTAATAAAACTCGAAAAGTTCTCAGTATTAAGCTTTTACAGATACTGGCCCAGCTTTCACTACTCCTTCTCCTGCTTTCTCAGCAAATTGCTTGAAGTTTTTGATAAAACGACCTGCTAATTCTGCTGCCATTTCATCATAATCTTCTTCATTTCGCCAAGTATCTCGAGGATTTAAGACTGCATTAGGTACATCAGGACAGGTTTTGGGCATTGCTAATCCAAAAACAGGATGATTATGGTATTCTACCTTATTCAATGCTCCTGTTAAAGCTGCTTTAATCATCGCACGTGTATAAGACAATTCAATTCTTGATCCATCGCCATACGCTCCTCCAGTCCAGCCTGTATTCACCAACCAAACATTGATTGTACCATCACCACGACGGCTTCCTTTTTCTATTTTTTCTCCTAATAATTCCGCGTAACGAGTTGGATGTAATGGCAAGAATGGTGCACCAAAACAAGAAGAAAAAGTAGAGACAGGTTCATTGATACCTTCCTCTGTTCCTGCAATTTTTGCGGTATATCCACTAATGAAGTGATACATCGCTTGCTCTTTCGTTAGTTTTGAAATAGGAGGTAAGACCCCAAATGCATCACAAGTTAAAAAGAAGATATTCTCAGGTACATCTCCACGAGAATTATACATAATATTATCAATGTGATAGATGGGATAACTCACTCGTGTGTTTTGCGTAATACTTACATCTGAATAATCAGGTGTACAGCCATCTTCTTCAAAACCAATATTTTCGAGCATCGCGCCAAATTTAATGGCTTTGAAAATTTGTGGTTCTTTTACAGGAGACAGATCAATCGTTTTTGCATAACATCCTCCTTCAAAATTGAAGACAGATTCTTTTGACCAACCATGCTCATCATCACCAATCAAACGACGTTCTGGATCATTAGAAAGGGTTGTTTTTCCTGTACCAGATAATCCAAAAAATAAGGCGGTATCTCCTTTTGCACCCACATTTGCAGAGCAGTGCATGGGTAGTACATTATTCAAGGTAGGAAGAATAAAATTCAAAGCAGAAAAGATTCCTTTTTTGATTTCACCCGTATAAGCTGTCCCGCCAATAATGATGGTTTTCTCTGTAAAATTGATAATGGCAAAATTATCTTGTCGTGTTTTGTGTGCAACAGGATTTGCTTTTACAGAAGGAAAAGAGAAGACCTGCCAATCAGGTGTAAAGGATTGCATATCCTTTTCAGTAGGTCGCAAAAACATATTATAGGCAAATAAGTTTTGCCAAGGGAATTCCGTATGTACGCGTACATTTAAACGGTAATTCGGGTTAGCACAAGCGTAAGCATCTCGTACATAAATCTCATCTGTTGAATTAGCATACTCAATGATCTCATTGTACAATTGATGATAACTTTCTGCATCAATAGGAATATTAATATCCCCCCAATCAACGGAATTTTCCGTTAAACTATCTTTTACAATGAAGCGATCTTTAGGAGAACGACCTGTAAATTTACCTGTTTTGATAACAAGTGCACCTGATGCGCTTAATTTACCTTGTCCAAGTTGAATCGTGCGTTCGACGAGTGCGGCAGGTTGCAGATTAGTATTCTGCTTTTGCTGAACTAATTTTTTCATGATAACTTATAATCTGGTGGTTAGTAATTTAGTCTTATTTCGTTAAAACATGTGGTTATATCAAAATAGGATGGGGAATAATTTTACTAATTTTTAGTTTGAATTATTCCCCATCCTATTTAAAGGTACGAAGGTACGGCTAATGTGTTCGATTTTTAAGCTTTTATGGGATGTTTTTTTGTATTTAGACAAGAATTATAAGAAAAAGTCTCATTTAAAAGGATGTTTTCTAATTTAAAAGAAAAAATAAGGCAATCATTTCATCATCATCATAAATTAATATAACTAGTCTATTTTTTCGTAAGTTTGAAGCCTAAAATTTAAATTTCCATCCCACCAAATATTCCTAATTTATGATTTTTAGCTAGATCATTATGACTTTTTCGCCTTGAATTGTATTTATAGTTGAACGTTTTACAAATTAAAACAAACTCTTTTTATCGCAAACAACTAAAACATTCTTTATCCATGCAGAAATATTATACGCTCATACTTTTTATAGCATTAAGCTATTTAGGGGGTATACCTACGGCTTTGGGGCAATCTCTCCCTTTAGAAATGAACATCACTTCAGATGGACATTTAATCACAGGAGATAATGAAGTAGAAGGTCTTTACAATCTCGATAATGTCTATAAAATGGAACTTACTTTCAATGAATCCAACTGGTTTACCCTATTAGATGGCTCAGGTGGCGGCCCTGGCGGCGGCGGACCAGGCGGTGGCACACCTGGTATTTCACTCATTGCTACTCTGACGTTTAATGACGATGAAGTACTGGATAGTGTTTTGGTGAGTATCAAAGGAGCAACTTCTGATTTCATGAATAATTCGGAGAAAAAATCCTTTAGTATTGATTTGGATGTGTACAAAAACCATGATCTAATGGGTTATGATAATCTCAACTTCAATTGTGGTTTTCAAGATCCTTCTTCGATGCGCGAAGTTTTGTACAATGATGTATCTAAAGCCTTTTCTCCTGCTCTAAAATCGACTTTTATTGATTTATACATCAATGGCGAATATTGGGGTCCATACAGTAATGTACAACAAATCGAAGGCACTTATATCAGCGAATGGTGGACCGATAACGATGGTACGCGCTGGCGTGCGCTTGATCCAGATTGGACAGCGGGCGGTGGTGGTCCTGGCGGAGGTGGCGGAGGCCCAGGTGGCGGCGGAGGCGGTGGTGGAATGTTTGGGCAAGGTCGCTCTACCTTGAATTACAATGGGCCCGATTCCACCGATTATAATGGAGATTATACGCTCAAAAATACCGATGTAGACGATCCTTGGGCAGCACTGATCAATGCTTGTGAGCAACTGAATAATTTGCCTGTTGCTGAATTATATGACGAACTCAAATATCATATTGATGTGGATCATGCGCTTTGGTTCTTGGCACGAGAAATCATTTTCATGGATGATGATAGCTATGTCTACAAAGGAGGTATGGATTATTATGTGTATTGGAATAAGGCTACCGATCGAGTCATTCCTTTAGAAGTGGATGGGAATACGGTCATGCCAGCTGATGAATTTAGCTGGAGTTTATTTCGAAATACGGATAATACTGATTTTCCTTTATTAAATCGTTTAATGTTGAATAATGAAATTCGTCAACGCTATTTAGCCCATGTACGTACCATCTTAGAAGAGCATTTTATCCCATCTGAAATGCATAATCGCATTGATGTCTTTTTTGAGAAATTAGACCAACGAGTAGCCGATGATCCTAAGAAAATTTTCTCTTATAGTCAATTTACAACAGGCGTTGATGAATTAAAATCATTTATAAGCAATCGTCATAATTTCCTAAGTAATTTAGACTCTGTTGATCGTCCTTATTTGGGCATTCAAGATTTAAGTTTTAGTTCTACTAATGGAATGATGGCTGGACCAAATGTCGGAGAAACTGTAGAGGTACAAGTAAATATTGAAGATGACGCATCTATTGGCGTGCATGAAATTCGGCTTCATTATGGCGGTGGTTTTGAAGGGGCTTTTGAGTATACTTTGATGACAGATGAAGATGGAGATGGCACTTATGAAGGAACTATTCCTAGTTTTCCAGCTTCTAGTTATGTTCGATTCTATGTAGAAGCGATTGCTAATGATGAAAATAATACGGCTTCTTTTTATCCAAAAGGTGCGGAACATGATGTTTTTATCTATCAAGTAGAAGCGGCTGAAGAACTTTCCTCCGATATTGTAATTAATGAGCTTATGGCATCTAATGATGCAACAATGAGCGATGAAATGGGCGAATATGACGACTGGATTGAATTGTACAATAATACAAATGCTACTATTGATCTGACGGGTTATTCCATTTCTGATGATGAAAATAATATCACGAAATGGCGTTTTCCTGAAGGGACTACTCTATCGCCTGATCGTTATTTGATGCTTTGGGCTGATGATGATGAAGAACAAGGGCCTCTTCATACCAATTTCAAACTCAATGCTGGTGGAGAAACGATCTTACTTTCTAATGCAGAAGGAATCGTTATTAATCGGGTACAATATGAAGAACAAGAAACCGATTTGTCGTATGCTAGAATTCCAAACGGACTCGGTGATTTTGTCATCAAGGCACCTACTTTTGGTTTTAATAATGAATTGGAAACGGCTACAATTGATACAAAAGCATTAACGCATGTACAGGTATTTCCCAATCCAAGTAATGGTATCATTTGGCTAGAATATTCAGAAGGGGAAAAATTTGAACTTATTAATCTTCAAGGACAATTACTTCAATCAGGGGTATTAAATCCAGCTTTCAATCATTCTGATTATCAAGTGGCAAAGCTTGATCTGAGTAATGCCACCAAAGGTATTTATATAATAAAAATTATTGGAGCAAATAAAGTGGGAACTGCAAAAGTGGTCATTGAGTAAAATATATGAGTTGGGTCAAATAAGTATCATTTGACCCAACTCGATTATTTATTGTTTTACTATTTTTTCTACATATCGCTTCTCTTCGAATTCCAGTTGAATAAAATAAAGTCCTTTTTCCTCTTTTTCTAGTGAAAGTAATTTTATTTCTGAAGAAAGAAATGTTCCTTTTTGAAGTATTCGACCATATACATCTATAACTTGATAATCCACTTCCGTGTATTCTTGCCGATTTGTACTAATTGTAAATTGATTAGATGTAGGATTAGGAAATAGAGAAAATAGAGAAGTACTTATATCATTTACACTTGTTGAGGGGATAACATTCACTACAACAATATGCGTACTATCACAACCGTTTTGTGTAATAAAAGTGTTTTGAAAAACAGTATCACTAGTTATTTGTACACCATTAAAAGTTTCTCCTTGAAGGATATCAATAGATTCTACTTTATAAATATCTGGAAGATGAATTATTTGCATCGTTACAACACTATCACAGCCCGTTTCTAAACCTATTAAGGTATCTTTATAGAATGCTGGTTCATATAGATAATCACCTCCAAAAAGAATAGAATCGCCTTTACAAATAAATTCTTGAGTAAAGATATTATCAGGCTTAACTACATTAATTATAAGTCGATATACCTCTATACTATCCAAATGTGTGGAAATAGTATCAATAAGGACAATATCATCAAGATAAAGAACTCCATTATACAAATCACCTTCACAAACAATGACTTCTTCAGAAGTGTAAACGATAGGTTTTGATCGCATAATAACATTTCTACCTAAAGAGTTGTTATCTTCATAAAATTCATCTATCAAATCTTCCTCATCAACATTTACCTCTAGGTAATGATAAACATAAGGATATTCATGGGGAAATATAAAAGAATCTATTAGTGTCAAAGTTTCATAAGATTCTAAACCAGGAATCCTTATTCGATGATGTCGAATTGTATCTACTGATGTTTCGAAACCCCTAAATAGTACTACATCAATATCAAAAGAATCAGTTATTGTTTCAGGAAAAATATTAGTGATAGTAAACTCATAATAGGAAGTATCAAATTCCAAAAGATGTCCATCAATTATATCAAGATTTGTAATTTTAATATCGGGTCGTTGATTATCTACAAAAGCATTTTTATTTAACTTCCAAGCTCCTTTAAAAAAAACCGTATTGCCAATTTCACACTGAGGTCTCCCAATACCAGCTATAGGTTGCCAACGACCAATCAGTCGTACTTCTACTCGAAACCAATCTCGTCCCTTATTTGGTGAAATAAAACATTCTGTAAAGGTCTTTGTAGCATTCAATATATCATGATAATCATCTCGAAATTCTTTACGATAAAAATCCTGAAAAATGATATCCCCAACAGTAAATGTCCCAAATAAATGATTTTCTAAAAGAACATCGCCATAAATTAAATCTAAATTCGCATCATTTCGTATGGATTCTTGCTTCCATTCTGCAGTTGGTTCTTTACTCCAAATTCCTCCTTCTTTATTGTACAAGTATAAAAAATGATCTCCTACCAGCATTGGATGAAGAATAGATTCATCATTGGGTAATTCTAAGGCAACCCATGTTAATCCATCATCAACACTGATAAAATAATTATACTCTTGATCGTCTAATTGTTCAAATAAGATAAGATAATTTTGAAGAGAATAAAATTTAACAGTACCCCCACTTATGAAATCTAAATTTGTAGTTATCCATGTATTATTCTCAAATTGATATTTATAAAGCGTATTTTGATAACAGGTATAAATAGATTCATTTAGAACGATAGGAATAGTTGGAATTTCCAGTATTTTTTCAAAAGCCTGGAAATCATTTGCAGAACTATAAATAGCAAAATTTTCATTTTCTTCTTTTGCCATAGCAAAATACACATCATTCACTTTACAAAGATTGTTTCTAGGATTCAATGTTAACATCTGATTAGTAGATGTTCTAAAACTATTTGAAGGAATTTCTGACCACGTCTCTCCTTTATCAAAAGATCGTGTTGTATTAGATATCCATAATTCATCTCCAACAGCAAATAAATCATTATTACTCGTCCAAGGGATATTCTCTAACTTAAGCCAAGTTTGACCAAAATCACTAGAATATTTAACGGTATCTTGTTTTGTTATCCATCTATTTTCTTTAGATACAAAAAGTGAAACAGCTTCTTCTCCATAAGGATTTTCTTGAAAATCATACAATACTTCGTAACAGCTTGGGTCTAATAAATCTTGACATTGATATACTTTATCTTGGGTAAATAAGTGGTATGCCTGGTTTTCTTTATTGTAAGTAACCTGATTTATTTCTTCCGTAAACGGATATGACATTTCTTCCCAACTATCACCCAAATCGTATGATAATAAGACACTATCCTTAGAAAAAACACTCAATACATCTTCTTCCAAAAAGCCGTCGATATAATCAGAATATTCGGGAATAAATTTCGTCACATAGTTTGTAAATTGAGTATTATCACTAACTTGTATTGAATCTGCTACCACATTAATATAGTATTCATTATCTGTAATTAATTTAGCTGGAAATAATTGACTTGACTTCCGATTAAAGGTGTCATTATTTTTAATAACAAAAAAATCATCAACTATCTCAGATCCATCGTGTCCAAGTCCTATACTCTTATTAATATAAAGGTATATTAAAGAATCATTTAAAAATCTGTAGTCATAATCTATAATATGACTTCCAGAATAATGTGAAGCACCGAAACCTCCATACCCATTCAAATATTGAACATTTAGGGAATATAAATCTTGAATACTTGTATCATGGCTGACTAAACCAAAATATGAAGCACCTTCAGAGTGAGTCCATAAACTTGTCCCTTGTTCATAATATGTACCTACATAATGATGATCATTATGTACATGTAAATGTATATTATCAGCATATCTTTTTACAGGTACATTAAAAACCTTCCATCCTTCTTCCATATTCTCCAAATCCAAACTTCTCAATTTATCAATATAGAGTGTATTTCCACTAACTTTGATTTCAGATGGATTAGGTGTAGCCCCATAAACAGGTTCAAAAGCTAAGGTGATGGTTTGAGTGTTAACTAAAATAGGAAAGCATAAAACTGTAAGAAGTATGATATTTTTCATAGGCATCAGGTAAAGATTAGCTTAATTTTTCGGTGAGGGATACCCAAAATTACAAAAAAAGTCAGACCAATGTTATATTAATCTGACTTTTTCCAGTTCTAAAGTAATTACTCCCCTATCGCATCAACACAATCTTATTGCTATACGCTTGCCCATTGGCTTCTATTCGATAGACATAACTGGATGGCGCAAATTGACTGCCTCCCCTAAAGGTCAATTGATGCTCTCCCCTACTCTGCCGTCCTTGATGGAGTTTCGCTACAGATTGTCCTAAAATATTGAAAACTTCTACTTTGGTAAACATCGTATTGGGTAAGGTATATCGAATGATGATTTGACCATCTGACGTATACCGCGCCTCATGTTGTAATTGATAACCCGCCAAACTAGGACTCGAAACTTGTGGACTGCACGTCAAACCTATATCAAGTCGATCAAAGGATTGCCCTAAAATATTATTCACTAAATCTGGATCAATACACAACCAATTTTCTAAAACAGAAGCATAAATTTCTCTAAAATCTGTACCAAATTTTAGATTACCATTATTATCTAGATCATCCAAATCTGGGCCTGTTCCGATAAATCCATTCCCATTTAAGCCTTCTCCAAATAGCATAATGGGTGCGGCAGTTCCATGATCGGTACCTTGAGAAGCATTTTGTTGTACTCGTCGTCCAAATTCTGAGAAGGTCATACTCAAAACGTCTTTTCCTTTTGCCCCTAAATCTTCATAAAATTCACGAACGGCTGAAGAAAGATTATTCATCAATTGAGCATGACTATTTAATTGACCTGCATGTGTATCAAATCCATCTAAAGAAACTACATAAAACTTCGTTCCTAAACCTCCTTTTATTAATCTAGAAACTAATGCCAATTGATTTCCTAAAGATGTGGTAAAATCAATTTCTGTAGAAGAATTATCATAGGCTTGTTTAATAATATCTGCATAAATAAAGGTGGTATTCGCTACCGTGCGAAGATATTCTAATTGTGTACCATAATGACAATCAGGAATATTTTGGGTATCATACAATTGCCCTGTTTGTGCAATTTCAAATAATTCATCTGGACTTGTTACCGCCAAAGAATAATTCGTATTGCTTTCTCCAGCTCCATTAAATAATAAACTTCCTGAAGAACCAATTTGAATGGCAGGTGGATTGGGTGGAGGAGTCATTAAATAATCGGGATATTCATTTTCTAAAAAACGCCCCAACCAACCCGAGTTGATTACTTCACTAGCATCACTTGCCGATCCCCAAATATCTGTAGATCGAAAATGTGAGAGGGAGTGATTATCATAACCCACATTATTCACCACCTTCATTTTTCCATCATCCCAAAGCGATTTTATATTTTGTAGATTAGGATGCATTCCAAATTCATTGGATAAACCAAGCAAACTATTTTCTGCTAAAGCGATATTGGGTCGATAAGATTGATAAGTGCTATAATCATATAGGGGGACAATGGTATTCAAACCATCATTTCCTCCTTTTAAGCGAATGAGAACGAAAACACGATCTTCATTGGCCGCTTCATTCAGTAAATAAGCTAAGGGTGAAGAAGCGATGGCACTGATCGGAGTTTTAGCGAGCATCATTCCTGTACCTGCCGTAAGTCCTAAGCCCCGTATAAAGTTTCGGCGACTCCACCTTTTATGATCTTTTGCGTGCGCCTTTTTATCGGCTAAAGAAGCACCTTTTCGTATATTATTATGAGGATTACACATGGTGTGAGTATTATTTTGGTTTTAAAAAAATGTTGTAACCATAGTCGTTCCACGAGTATTTGGATCAAAGTCATTCATCTCTTTTTTAGAAAGAAAAACTCGTGGTACGACTTTATTAAGCCAACTGAAATTCAGGTAAACGGGTGATATGACGAATTAACAAGGCAATTTGAGCGGCTACTACTTCTTCATCATAATCCAAACTCCACGTACCATCTTCAAAATAATTCCCTGGCACAAAATCACTTTTGAAAACCATCGTTGCACGATCATAATCATCTGGCGTTTGTAATCCTTGTGGGATGAAATGTTCCACAATCACTTGCGTAACAAATTCTGCATCTGCTGAATTATTAGATAAAGCTTTCGCCAAATCAATTAACATAAACCGATAATTCTGGAACATACTAAAAGTAACAAAGTCTGATGTTTCCCAGCGTCCCGTCAAGGTATTACTATTGATCCATGCTTGATCGCCATCCCATCCTGCTACATCTGTAGGATTCCATAACTGTTGACCAATTTGTGCAGATTGGAAATAGACTCCTAATAAAATTTGATTCACATTATAATCTGGATTCATGATCCCTTGATAAGGAAAATCAATCTCTTTTAGCATGTGCAACATTGCCTCAATGGGACTTTTAACACTAACGCCAAGTACTGCATCATCGAAGAAATGTTCACTTTTAAATAACTGACGAAAAACAGGTGCAAGATTAAAATCATTTGCTTTAAAGGTCGCAGCTAATCCTGCTACTATGGTTTCATCTACATTTGGACTAACAAAGGCTTTGTATACTTTGGTACAAATAAAGTTCGCTACTTCATCTCTACGTTCAGTAAATATCAACTGATGTACATCTTCATATCCCCAATTTCCAGTTTGCCCAAAAATAGTTTTGCTCCCTGGATCATGTGAAATCTGTAGAAATCCAATCGGTGCACAAGCTTCCGTAAAGCCATTATAGCCTGTCAACGCTCGTGCGGTTTCTGTAATATCTTGTTGGGTATAATTATTATTTTCTCCTAGTGTAAACAACTCATACAATTCTCTAGCATAATTCTCATTAGGTTCAAGCCGCGTACTTTGTACACCATTGAGATAAATCAACATAGCTGGACACTTCCCTATTTCTTCGGTAAATGTTTTAAAATCACCTAAAGCATATTGCTGTAAAATGCGGTGATAATTGTATAAATAGGACGGACATTGATACGCATCTAATTGGGTTACAAAATGATTGTGCCAAAACAAAGCAAGTTTTTCTCGTAATGGATTTTCTGACATCATCTCTTCCAACCAAGCTACTGTCCAATCAAATGTTTGCTGAACTACATCTTCCTGAATTGTATCCTGGTTATAATCACCAATTGCCCAATTGGCCCAGACAGGTGCATTCGGCAAGGGTTTGGCAATAGCGTTGGTAATAATGGATTCAACTAAAGTAGTAGGATCTTGTTGTAGCGCAGCATCAATAGTGGCTGCATTAGCTCCAAAACCAAGACGTTTGTAGATATGGGCGGCACGTCTTCGATCCCAAGGTCGTTCACTAGAAGGAACATAAGGAGCAAGTGTACCCGTAGCGCAGTTTAAAGCGATCATATGTATAGTTTAAAAATTGGTAGAAATTGGTGTGTCTTAGAAAGAAGAATTGATGCACACCATTTGTAGGACGACGGAGATTCGTAAAGGTTTAATGTCGTTCTAATTTTATACGAAAAAATGAACTAAATTGTTTGCAACTATCTTCAAAAGAAATTGTAGAAGATTGAAAAGGGGAAAAATAATTTTTAAAATGCGTTAATTAAATAATTCAAGTTGCGGTTTATCATTTTTAAGAGAGAAAAAGCGTCCTATTTCATAAAAATCATAGTTTTTTATGAAATTATCCTTCCCTGCCCGACACATTTGTATCGTTATTTAACTATGGCAGGCGGGTTTTCTCTCACGATACGCAACTTGGGTTAAATATTAAACTTAGCTGCAAAAACACCTACAGCATAGGCTGCCACATTAGTTCGTACTCTACCCTCGCGTTGCGTAGTTTTAATATCAAAGATCGTTTTGAAAATATCCCGTTGGTCTACTTTGACGACTATTTTTTTGGCTTGAGTATCTGTCAAACCAAATTCTTGCATTAATTTTTCTTTGAGTTGACGTTGCTCATCGCTTAATTTATATTCTTTTACAGGTATTAATCGAAATTTAATTTTATCAATACGACGACTTTGTTTGATTTCTTCAAAGGTGAATGCCATGTCTGTATTGGATAATTCTTTTTGTGCTTGAAGAATGACATTTCGTTTGAAGAGATTGTAACTCTTGTATTTATTTTCTAGACCGAGTTTATATTTGAGGTCATCCACTTTGGTGATGAAAAAACCTGTACTTTTAAATTGCTGAAGCATTTCATAAATTCGAATAGAATAAACGGAACGTAAACTCAAGACTTGCTTTAGGGGCATGATAGTGAATTGTTCCTTGAGTTGAAGCAAATAGGGTTTTAATTTAGGATCGAAGCATAATTCCATTAATCCACGTCCTTCAAAATATTCTGCACTCGAAATGATGGTGATTTGAAGTACCCCCGTTGGTTTTTTGATGTAAAAAACTTTACTGAGTAAGCCTTCTGTAGCAGATTTAAGTTTGCTATAAATTTGGGTACTTTTAAGATCTGCAAGTTCTAAGAAATCCTTTACACGGATACGATAAGGTTTGAAATCAATATCATCTGGCTGAATCTTAGAAATGAGCATTAACAAAATCTTCTTTTGAATGGCAGTCATTTCATAACGTGCATGAATTAATGCATTAGACTGTATGGCTAGTGGATTATTATAACGATCGACGGTGGCGGTTATTTCTTGCATAAGACAAATGTATGTAAATACTTGACATATTTCCACCCCAAAAGCTAGTAAGTTATCCACATCGTAGCTTTTCACGCTCAAAAACTAGCTTTTAATGCTGATAATCAGCTAGTTATGACGCTCTTTTAGTAGTTTTTAACGCTCAAATTGTAGTCTTTTTCGCTCAATCCCTAGTGTTAACCCTCTATGAACAATTGATTATCAGTTAGTTAGACGACCCTAAAAAAGAATTAAAAATACTTAAATAAAATAACACGTGTTTTAAAGCATCTAAGATGCTGTTTTTTGTGTGGAAAGAAAACGAAAACGAACAGGAAAAAGGAACTTTTTGCTGCTATAAAATAGTTATTTTGCGCGGACGCTCAAATTATAGCTTTTCATCGCTCAAAAACTAGCTTTTGAGGAAATTCATTGATTTAAAGACTACAAATAGAGTTTATCACAACACATGTAAGTAACTGTAAACCAATACTATACATTTAAAAGCTACAAAAGGAGTTTCACGAATCCCAAAAGCTACAAAAAGAGTGATAGGTGATCAAAAGTAACGCTCAAATCCTAGCTTTTAAGAGTATAAATCATACTTTTTAATCAATCCGTTTATAAAATAATCACATCTTGCGAAGTACAATTTATAATAAATTTTAATATGACCCTAAATAGGCTCTTCTATGATGAAAGTACGCTCTATCACTAGCTTTTAAGTCAAAACAGAGTACGCTCAAATTGTAGCTTTTATATCTGTACGCTCTATTCCTAGCTTTTCATATGAATGTTTTCATCGCTGAAATTGATACAATAAATCTTATTAAGTGTTCAAGGTGAGATGAAAATTCCATATTATTCTCTTTTTTTAAGGTAAAAAACTATTTCTATTTAGCTTTAAAACTGTACTTTTAGACCAAACAAACTCAATTACTATGCTTTTTCCTATCGGCGACGACCAAGTACAAGGAGGTAGTTTTCCTATTTTCAGTTATAGTTTTATTGCACTTAATGTGCTTGTTTTTTTCCTTCAACTCAGCCAAGAAGGCAATCTAGTTTGTGAATATGGAACCATTCCAAATGAAATTGTCAATGGACAAGACTACTATACTTTACTCACCAATATGTTCTTGCATGGAGGTTGGATGCACTTGATTGGAAATATGCTCTTTTTATGGGTTTTTGCAGATAATATTGAAGCAACCGTAGGTAATATTCCTTTTTTGGTTTTTTATGTCATGGGAGGCGTTATAGCATCTTTGGTACACATTTATTTCAATCTAGGCGTAGAACCCAATTGTTGTGCCGTTTGCGAAAATATGAGTTGTATGATGGGCGAAGCAGGGAAGATTTGTTCTGGAAGTATCCCCGCAGTAGGTGCAAGTGGAGCGATTGCTGCTGTAATGGGAGCTTACTTAGTCATGTTCCCTAAATCTATGGTACGGATGCTCTTTATTTACTTTTTTAAAGTATTTAAAATCCCAGCTTATGTTTTTCTTGGATTTTGGATTGTACAGCAATTAGTAAGTGGATTTGCTTCTTTAGGCCCAGTTACAGCAGAAACAGCAGGTGTAGCTTGGTGGGCGCATATAGGAGGCTTTGTATTTGGGGTAATAGCAGGATTTGCTGCTAAAAATCTGGTTAATCAAGATGAAGAGGGTTACTATGCTTAACCTAATAATCAGGACAAAACTAGTCTCAGGGACTAGTTTTGTCCTGATACCTTTAATTCTTTAAAACAGGAGATTCCAATAAAGCAAAAAACTGATCCAATTGGGGTGTCATAATAATTTCAGTACGACGATTTTGGCTTCGTCCTTCTGAGCTCTCGTTATCGTACTTAGGGAAGTGCATTCCTCGCCCTGCTGCTGTCATTCGCTCAGGATTGACATAAAATTCGTCTTCTAAGATACGAACAATAGAAGTAGCTCGACTGACACTCAAATCCCAATTATCTTTCATACAGTTGCCTGTATAGGGCACATCGTCAGTATGACCTTGCACCATTACTTCTAATTCACTATGATCGTTAATAATAGTTGCTAATTTGTCTAATACATCATTCGCTTCACTTGAGACTTTTGCACTTCCCGTTTCAAAAAGCATTTGATCAGAAATCGAAACATGTACAATACTACCTTGTACTTCGATTTGAATATCATCATCATCAAAATCGTTAAGGGAACGTTTTAGATTCATCGATAAGATTTCATTGAGTGAATCTTTAGAATGTACTTTTTGGGTTAAATCTTCAATGAAAGAATATTGTGCAGATATATTCTCAAGAGATTTACTAATATTTTCTGCCCCTTGTTGGCTAATCAGGGATAAATCGCTCATTCGATCCAATAAACTTGCATTTGTTCCTTGTAGATGTTCCAATTGATCTTTTAATTGATTGATTTGTTCATCTTTTTGGACAATCTGTCGTTCTAATTGCTCTACTTTTTCGCTATTACAAGACGATAAGAGTGCAAGAACTAAAAGAAGAAATAGGAGGTTATGGCTTTTCATATGTAGTTGAATTTGGGTATTAAAACTGTCTCAAAATACAGATTATTGTCTAAACGAAAAATAATTCTTCGTCGTTTATATAAATCATAAACGGAAGAAAATCAGGGTTTTCTACTAGAAAAAAGTAGTTTTAAAGGGTTAAAAAAGCAAATATAGCTGAAGAATAACCCAATTTTAAGGGAAAGCACCCAATTTTAAATTTCTTTGGGGAGGATAGTATTTTTTTTAAGGATGAGCAATGAAATAATAGTTGATTTTATTGAGATATTGTTGTTCAAATTCATTTTTGCTTAATGGCTTCTTGGATTCTATAAAAGATTTCAAATTAGACACATTTAAACCATAAGATTCTATTAATTCAAACAATTGATTAGCTCCAAATCCATATTTATCTGATGCCCCAAGACCATGTTCAAAAATGATAATAGGTTTCCATTTTTTTATGGTAGTTGCTGCTCCTTTTAGTACCAGATATTCCGCTCCTTCTACATCTATTTTAATTAAATTAATAGGTTCATCTTGTGGAATCAACTTATCCATTTGTTGAGTAGTAACTGTGATTTGTTGTGCTTGTTCGTTTGGATTGTCGTAATCTCTCTTTTTTAAACCTGAATAGGAAGGATTGCTAATGACATAATTGAATCTAGAGGTTCCAGCTTCATCGCTTAATGCGACATTGAATAAATGTACATTGGTCCGATTCTTATATTTTTGTTCTAAACGTTGAAATTTTTCAGGAATTGGTTCAAAGGCATAATGATTTCCTTGACTTTTCATCAAAAACAAATCCAATATTTCCCCTTCAAAACAGCCCACATCAATACAGTTACTGTTTGGAGTGAGTATTTGATTGATTATTTTTTTGGTGTAATAATCATACTGTTGGTTTTTCGTAAAGCGAATAGGAATCTTCTTTATTAAATTTTTTAAGCCTTTTGGTAAGATACGTTTAATCATTTAAGCAGTTTTAGTTAAATAGTAAGCTAAAAAAATTGGTATAATAACTTCTTTTAAGTTCTTCAAAAATATCCTGTATAACTTCCATGTTTTCAGTTATTTAGTCAATTTTTGAAGAACGAAGTTATTATACAAGCAATTTTTGTTTAGCACTTATCGCATTTCACATGCTTAAATCACCATCTCAGGAATTTCTCCTTCTACGATTAAGTTTCCAGCCGTTGCAGCTTTAATATCTTCCACACTTACCCCTGGGGCACGTTCAATTAATTTAAAACCATCCTCAGTTACATCTAAGACTGCCATATTCGTGACAATCTTTTTTACACAAGCTACTCCTGTCAGCGGAAGTGTACATTTAGAGAGTAATTTAGAAGCTCCTTTTCGATTGGTATGCGTCATCGCAACAATGATATTTTCAGCAGAAGCCACTAAATCCATCGCGCCACCCATTCCTTTGACCATTTTGCCCGGTATTTTCCAATTGGCAATATCCCCTTTTTCAGATACCTCCATTGCTCCTAATACCGTTAAATTGATGTGTTGCCCACGAATCATCGCAAAACTAGTTGCTGAGTCGAAAATACAAGCCCCAGAACGAGCCGTGATGGTTTGTTTACCAGCATTGATTAAATCTGCATCTTCTTCTCCTTCAAAAGGAAAAGGGCCCATGCCTAGAATACCATTTTCCGATTGAAATTCTACACTAATTCCCGTAGGAATATAGTTAGCAATTAAAGTAGGAATTCCGATTCCTAAATTGACGTACCAACCGTCTTGTAATTCTTGCGCAATACGTTTTGCAATTCCATTTCTATCTAACATGAATCATTTTTTTGATGGTGAGAAAACTAGCTTCGTGGACGCACAGTACGTTGTTCAATTCGTTTTTCATAAGTTGAACCTTGAAAAATACGTTGAATAAAAACCCCTGGGGTGTGAATGTAATTTGGATCTAATTCACCTGGTTCGACTAATTCCTCTACTTCTGCAATCGTAATTTTACCTGCCATTGCCATGAGAGGATTGAAATTACGAGCTGTTCCTTTATAGATTAGATTTCCATAATGATCGCCTTTCCAAGCTTTTACAATTGCAAAATCAGCGGTTAAGGCATGTTCTAAAATATGTGGTTTCCCATTGAACATACGTACTTCTTTTCCTTCGGCTACTTCAGTTCCAAAACCTGCAGGCGTAAAAAAAGCAGGAATCCCTGCACCTCCTGCGCGACAACGCTCTGCGAGCGAGCCTTGTGGAATTAAATCGACTTCTAGTTCTCCACTCAACATTTGGCGTTCAAATTCATCATTTTCTCCTACATAAGAAGAAATCATTTTTTTGATTTGTTTTTGCTGTAGTAATAAACCCAGTCCAAAATCATCTACTCCTGCATTATTGGAGATACAAGTTAAACCCGTAACACCCATTTCTACAAGAGCAGCAATACAATTTTCTGGAATACCACACAAACCAAAACCACCTAGCATCAAGGTCATATTATCTTGGATACCCTGAATAGCGGCTTGAGCATTGGCAACAACTTTGTTCATAATAACTTGGTCTTATTTACTTCCAAATGTACGCTTTCTATTGGAAAAGTAGCATATTTTTAAAAACAAAAGCCAAGTGAAAGAATAAACTTGCACTTGGCTTCTATAAGTACACGAATAAATTTACTTTCTCCGCGTGCCTAATATGAATTAGAGAAAAATTATCTTGCTAAAGTAACTTCACCTTGGAAAATTTGAGTACTTCCATCTACAAATTCAATTTCTGTAAAGTAAATGTATACCCCAGTTGCAGCCTCTTTATTTCTAAAACGACCATCCCAACCGCGGTTAATATCAACCGCATAATTGTCTGCTTGATAGACTTGATCTCCCCAACGATTAAAAATTTGTAAGGTTTTTACCTCAATAACATTAGAGCCCGCTAAAACACTAAAAATATCATTAATTCCGTCATCGTTAGGAGAAAATACATTTGGAATATAAACATCTAAATTGCGTTCTACCAAAATGGTTATTTCATCACTTGCTACACAGCCATTTTCATCGATGATTTCTACAAAGTAGGTTGTACTATTTGAAGGAGCAAGCCAAGGAGTCAAACAATCGTTACAAGAAATAGATTCTACTGCGGTCCAATTCACCATTTCGATGGTATTATTCGCTACATTTAAAACAGGATTAAGCTGAATGCTATCGCCTAGATTAAGTTGTAGATCATTCCCTAAGTCTAAGACTAACTCGATACCTTGCTCAATTACTATTGTGGTATCCCAAAGGCAACCATTAGTGTCTTCTATTTGTAAATCATACGTTGCAGGAGTTAAGTTAGCATAAGAGGTATTGTTTGTAAAAGAACTACCTTCTAAACTGTATAAAAACGGACCTGTACCTCCTTCTACCCCATCTATAAGGAATGCTCCTGTTGATAAAGCTCCACAAGCAGGTTGATTAATCTGTAAAGCAGCACTTTCTAACATAGGAGGACTATCGACGAAAACAGAATCAACTGCTATACAGCCATTATTTTCATCGGTTACCGTCATATAATACCAATTTGCGGCATTGACGGTAGGTGTTGCTGAGGTTTCGCCAATACTAATGCTTGTTTGAGGAGACCATTGTATAGAAGAATTAGGGGTCGATGTTGAGCCAGCTAATTGTGCCGTCATTTCCACACAATCCACTGTTTGATCCTCCCCTGCTTCTACATTAGGCATGTCAAAATTTTCTCCAACAATTAAAGTATCTGCATTAACACAACCATTATCAGCATCGGAAGATTGGAAAATATAAGATCCTCCATTTTCAATGGCTAAAGTGGCATCTGTCGATAAAACGTCATTGTTTAAGGTCATCCATTCATACGAAATCGTTGTACTACTTTGAGAAGCAGAAGCATCTAAAAGTGCCATTGGATTATTACAATCTAAATCATTTACTGTTGCAAATTCAATAATTGGATAATCTACATTATTGATAACATCTAGAGAAGCATTATTAATACACCCTGTTAAAGTATCTATTACTTCAAGGGTATACATTCCAGACTGATCGACCTGAATACTTGGACCATTCATGCTCATCCCATCAAATTGCCAATTGTAAGTGACAGAGGGATCATTTGTTTGATCTGCATTTAAAGAGACTGTAGAAATGACACAATCAATAATATTCATGGGGTCTGCTAAAATCTCGGCAACAGGTAAGGTCGTTTCGTCCATTATTTCCACCATAGAAGCAGTGGAAGTACAATTATTTACAATGTCTGTAACAATTAAGGTATACATTCCAGCCTCAGAAATGGTAGGATTACTTTCAGTAGAAGAATAGTTATTCGGTCCAGACCATACATAGGTATATTGAGTACCAATACTCGTACCAGCACCTCCTAATTGTAGCATAGGGTCATTACAGGTAAGCGATTGTGCCAAACCAGCATCTGCATTAGGGTTACTCGGATCAAGATTGACCAAGACAGAATCTATTTCTTCGCAACCATTATCGAAATTTACAGTCAAATAATACATTCCTCCTTCTGTAACCATTGGATTAGGATCATTGGTAGCAATGAAACCATTTGGGCCTGTCCAATTGAATTGACCAGCACTAGAAGCCGTTCCTTGTAGTATGTCTGATGTATTTGAACAATTTAAGTTGATAGCACTACCAGCATCTGCTGTTTCCACACATTCAGAACAAGAAGAGGGTGGATCGATTACCACATTTGTTATACTACAAGATGAATTGGCATCATCTGTAATGGTCAGAGTAATTGCGCCATCTGAAATTAAAAAGCTACCTAAACTTCCAGAATTCGTATCATAAGATAAATTACTTTGTGTATCGGCTCCACTGATCGAAAACGTATTACCTAAGCCTATAGAAACAACTTCAATAGTATAAGAAAAGGTATCATCTAAATCGTTATTAGGCGTTCCGTTATCGTCACAAGTTGTTGTAATAGTCGGCATTTCAAAACTTGGACATGAACAATCAGGTGCTGTAACAGAGAAACTAGAGCTACAATTGCTTGATGTATTAGTAATCGTAATGTCTACATTGGTGTCTTCTGGAATATTTTCTATCGTAAATGTCCCATCCATATTATCTACCACATCGCCAAGGGTAGCCGTTAATTGATCCCCATCCGTTACGATCATCGTAGAATAGCTCAATAAATCGGGACTACAGGCGGTATTCTGTTCTGAAAATGTGGGTACATCATTAATGGTAAATACAATGGCAAGGCGATCACTCGTACAGGAGGTGATTGGATCAACCGCCTCCGCATAATATGTTCCTGCTTGTGTAGGTTCATAAGTAGTACCTGTTCCAATCTCCATTCCTCCTACAGCCATATCATACCAAACTACTTCTAAACCTGTTTCTATACTTACACTTAAAGCAGGAATACCTTCATCCGAACAGATCGTCACATCCATGCCTGTGGGGGCATTAACTGTTCCACAACCACAATCGGGTGCTGTAACAGAGAAACTAGAGCTACAATTGGTTGACGTATTAGTAATCGTAATGTCTACATTAGTATCTTCTGGAATATTGGTAATCGTAAATGTCCCATCCATATTATTTACCACATCGCCAAGGGTAGCTGTTAATTGATCCCCATCCGTTACGATCATCGTAGAATAGCTCAATAAATCGGGACTACAGGCGGTATTCTGTTCTGAAAATGTGGGTACATCATTAATGGTAAATACAATGGCAAGGCGATCACTCGTACAGGAGGTGATTGGATCAACCGCCTCCGCATAATATGTTCCTGCTTGTGTAGGTTCATAAGTAGTACCTGTTCCAATCTCCATTCCTCCTACAGCCATATCATACCAAACTACTTCTAAACCTGTTTCTACACTCACACTTAATATAGAAGGCATGGCATCCGAACAAATCGTCACATCCATTCCTATTGGGGAATTAACTGTTCCACAATCACAATCAGGTGCTGTAACAGAGAAACTAGAGCTACAATTGGTCGATGTATTAGTAATCGTAATGTCTACATTAGTATCTTCTGGAATATTGGTAATCGTAAATGTCCCATCCATATTATTTACCACATCGCCAAGGGTAGCTGTTAATTGATCCCCATCCGTTACGATCATCGTAGAATAGCTCAATAAATCGGGACTACAGGCGGTATTCTGTTCTGAAAATGTGGGTACATCATTAATGGTAAATACAATGGCAAGGCGATCACTCGTACAGGAGGTGATTGGATCAACCGCCTCCGCATAATATGTTCCTGCTTGTGTAGGTTCATAAGTAGTACCTGTTCCAATCTCCATTCCTCCTACAGCCATATCATACCAAACTACTTCTAAACCTGTTTCTACACTCACACTTAATATAGAAGGCATGGCATCCGAACAAATCGTCACATCCATTCCTATTGGGGAATTAACTGTTCCACAATCACAATCAGGTGCTGTAACAGAGAAACTAGAGCTACAATTGGTCGATGTATTAGTAATCGTAATGTCTACATTAGTATCTTCTGGAATATTGGTAATCGTAAATGTCCCATCCATATTATTTACCACATCGCCAAGGGTAGCTGTTAATTGATCCCCATCCGTTACGATCATCGTAGAATAGCTCAATAAATCGGGACTACAGGCGGTATTCTGTTCTGAAAATGTGGGTACATCATTAATGGTAAATACAATGGCAAGGCGATCACTCGTACAGGAGGTGATTGGATCAACCGCCTCCGCATAATATGTTCCTGCTTGTGTAGGTTCATAAGTAGTACCTGTTCCAATCTCCATTCCTCCTACAGCCATATCATACCAAACTACTTCTAAACCTGTTTCTATACTTACACTTAAAGCAGGAATACCTTCATCCGAACAGATCGTCACATCCATGCCTATTGGGGAATTAACTGTTCCACAACCACAATCGGGTGCTGTGACAGGCAGGATACTTGTACAATTGGTGGTCGAATTAGTAATATCTATTGAAATATCGAGATTACGCGTTATATTTTCCACGGTAAATGTCCCGTCCATATTATCAATAAGATCGCCCTCCATAGGTACAATTTGATCTCCATTGGTTTGAAAGGTAACGGAATAAGTATTTAAATCATCACTACATTCTGTTGCCACATCAGAAAAGGTAGGTGAATCATAAATATTGATGCTTATGTCATCTGTAGAAGAGCAACCATTTTGTGTAACCGTGACATTTGCATTTAATTGAATAGCGTTATCTGAAATGCTTATAGATTGGGTAGTTGCACCGTTATTTCCATCATCAGGGCTGATAGTCCAAGCGAATGTAGCCCCATTATTTCCTGCATCTAAATTGATGCTTCCATCACCTGCACATTGGTCAATATCATCGCCTAAATCTACGATTGGGTTGGCTTCTATCATCACGACAACTTCAGTACTCGAACCTAGGCAAGCTCCACCACCACTTAAAGCATAAGAAAAAGAATAAGTAGCGACCGCTTGACCACTTGGGTCAAATGTTCCATTTGTTGCATCAAAGGCAGTTCCAGTGGATGAAGTAGTAGATGTTTCACTCCAAGTACCATTTGAATCTTCATCTGTCAATAAATCAAAAAGATTAATTATAGTGGTATTATCCTCACAAATTATTTCTGCTGGTAGGGCTGTTCCACTATTTGGATTGGCTTCTACAGTAAGTGATAAAATAGCTGAACCACCCGTACATCCCCCATCATCAGAAATGGTATAAGTATAAGTGTAATTTCCTGGGGCTAAAGAAGAAAGATTTACATTAGAAGCGTCCAATAAATCAATTCCAGAAGTTGAATTATCCATCCATGATCCATTTGGACTAGGGCTGGCAGATAATATATCATAGAAATTATACGAGGTGTTATCTGATTGACAAATTGTAACGCTGTTGTTACTTCCTGGGTTTGGAAGTGATGTCACAATTACTGTAGCTGTTGCAGTGGAGTCTTCACAAGTTCCGTTTGATACAGTATAGTTAAATTGATAACTATTAGCAGAGGATACTGAAAAATCTACACTAGTAGGATCGCTTATATCAACTCCTGCTCCACTTACATCATTCCAACTACCAGCAGGGTCTTCATCTGTCAGCAAATCAAAAAGATTAATTAAGGTCGTATTACCTTCACAAAGGGTTGTCGAACCATCTGTGCCTGCATTAGGAGCTGCACTTACTTCTACCATTAAAATGGCAGTTTCTGTATCACAAGCTCCTGAGCCAGTAATGGTATAAGTGAAATTATAACTACCATTTGCCAAGCCGATAAAATCAACATTTGTTGGATCACTAATATCAATACCTGTACCGTCATCATCATTCCATGTTCCATTCGTATCTGGAGAATCATTTAAAGAATCGAATAAATTAATGGCGGTATTTGAAGCACTACATATTTGGATCGTATTAGCTGTTCCAGCATTAACTGGATTTCCAACAGATACTGTTACTATGGCAGTGGATTGATCACATCCACCATTTGCAGGAATGGTATAAGTAAATTGATAATCTCCATTTACAAGCCCAGAAAAATCAACAGAATTGATGTCACTAATATCTACTCCCGTACCGTCATCATCATTCCAAATTCCTCCTGTGTCGGGAGAATCTTCTAAAACGTCAAATAAATCAATGACAGCATTTACATCAGTACAAATAGCAATTTCATTACTTGATCCAGCATTCGCTCCTTCCAATAATTCTACAGTCACTATAGAAGCAGCACTTTCACAACTTCCACTTCCCTCTGTAATCCAAATATCGACACTTGAGCCTGCACTTGGATTGGGGTCGTAACTACTCCCTGTTGCTAATAAATTAGATAAATCAGCAGAGTCATAAAAATTGAAATCAGTTCCAGAACCTGTAGGGATTATTTCAGTTGAGCCACTACATGTGCTGATGTTTGTAGCCATAGGTGCCATTGTGGGTGGATCAACTATAAAAGTAGCCCATTGATCAGATAAATCCATACATGCTCCATTTACATTAGGCGGTGATTCTAATCCATTGCCGTTGCCATTAGTGATTACACTTGCATCGCCAATATTAATCGTTGTTGTTCCATTAATAATATTTCCAAGTCCATCACCTGATTTAAATGATATTCCATAAATTCGATATTCTTGTGGATCCGTTGTTGTATTTGGAGGAAAATCTAAATCATTAACTTCATCACTATTGTCTATGATTACACCGTTTGCATCAACAAGAAGATACCAATATTCATTACCAAAAAAGCCTGCAAAATCTTCTGCTACAACGTTTGTAATTTCACCATTGAAAAATAAATTTTGGAAATTACCTCCACTATTGCATATGGTTTGTGTATTGTCGGGCTCTATATCACCCCCGTCTGCTGTACAACACTCCCCTACGGGAATACTAATGGTTACGGGTTCTGTTGAACAACCATCAAAAGGCGTAAAAACAGCTTCTACCGTAGTTCCTCCAGCTTCTGTTACATCCAAAAATATACCTGATTCTATAGAGGCATTGCTAGAAGGTGTTGACCAAGATCCAAATATACCTTCGTTAGGAGTTGGCAGAAAAATTAATCCGCCTTCGTCATAATTATTATCTCCCCCACTATCACAAATATCACCTAAAGGAGGAAAGGTCACTGGTGCACAAGCATCACCTATTTCTTCCGAACAGAAAATATATTCTACACTAATGTCGAAATCAATAAATACATATGTTCCTATCACTCCATCTTGTGGGCAGTTACAATTTGCTCCAGTAGCTCCAACATAATTAAAATTGGCAAAAATATCTAAACTTAAAAATTCAGTTGGATCATCTAAAATATTTCCTAAACATGAAGTTACAGTCGTATGAGGTGTAATCGTATAATTTTGATACTGTTCCCCATTTGCGGCACAATCTCCTACAGCTCCATTTTTTAACCCATCACCAATCACATCGCATGGCCCATTACCACAACTGTTATACAAATTAGCAAAAATACCACTCACATAATTCTCACAACACTCAAGTCCAGAACCTCCAAAGTCAATAATAACATCATTAAGTGTTATGGTTAAAATAATATCTTCCACCTCCGCACCTGCAACACAGGCATATTTATTACTAATAATAGGGAAATTAATGCGGTAAGCATCACTAGGACGGTCGCCATTAGATGGTAAAGGAACAAAATAGCTATTTCGATCCCGTCCAAATACAATACTGGCATCTGTTTCACACATGTTAAAACCAGCAATTTCCTCATTTCCAGTACCACTACAGGCTAAAAGGAGATTATAACTCATCAAAAAAACTAAGAGTAAACTACCAAGACGCATATATAAAGACATAAGTGTTTGTATTTAGAAAATGTACATCATTTTTTCTAAATAAAAGTCGAGGGGATTTCTTATAGTGATAATGCGATTTAAGCTTGTTTAATTTGGTTGAATCTATAGTGCCTAAAAAGTGGTTAGTTGATACTAAATAATTCTATAGTTTGGATGTTTGTTTATATGTAGATACAAATATATAATAAAAACGCTGCTTTCGCATATTGCATTATTGTTTTTGTAAACTTTTAACAACTAATGGATCTTAGTTTTAGTCATAAAACATAGAATATTTGTTTATATTTTCTTTTTTTAGACGAAAAAGGCAACAAATACCATGAATAGGGTATTTCTCACAAACTCATAATATTCTATCTTTGTGTTCAATCGACACTTATAAAATTTCTTTTCATGTATCATGAAAACATAACCACAAAACAAAAAAGAAATTGATACTTCAATAAATATACTTATCTAATCATAGAATTCTAGAGTTACCCCCACTACCATCCTTTAAACCGTACTTCTCAAAAACCGCTTATATACACTTATTAGTAGTGTATCAATTTATTCAAAGGAATTTATTTGAGTAATTCATCTTCCACGATGGATTGCTTTCATTTTATATTTATTAACCTTTAAATCGAAATGCTTTACGGTGTTTCTCAGTTAAAATTTTTTTTTATGAAAAATTCCTACATGAACATGTTAATGTGCATGTTGTTTGCATTCTTGCTAGTTCCATCGCTAGCTAGTGCACAATGTACATTATCTTCTGGAAGTTGCAACGCATGTGTTGGGGGGACTACGACTAATGTAGATCTTACCGCATCATTCGCTGGAAGTTTTGGATTTGGTGGACTAAATGCTGGTGGGGGGGTAGACCCTGCTACTGGTAATGGAGGTTTTGGTATTGGTGCTGGGACAGACGATACTTTCGCAGGTATTGGTTACCCTGGGATCACATTCCCTGACAATCCATCAGACATCTGTTTAACAGCAGATATTAATGTTGATCAATTTGATCGACCTTTTTTACTTGAGTTTAGAATAGAGCAGATTGGAACCCCAGGTCGCCTGACTTTCAATGCAACAGTTGATGGTGGAGGTGTATGTTCTATTGGTGGAAGCTTAGCAGACGCTACTTTTGAAAGTGGTTTTACGTTTTCATCAGCTTCTACTTACCAAATAGTTGCAGCTATTGCTACTGCTCCAGGTGATCCAATTGGACCTGGGAATAGAAGTATGCAATTTAGTAATCTTGCACTTAGTGTTTGTGAAGGTGCTGTAGTAATCACACCTCCTACATTTTGTGATTATCCTCCTGTTCCTGGAAAATGTCTTTATGTTTTACAATTAGTTGATCTTGGACAAGACGGATGGGACGGTGCATCTATTGATGTATCAATTAATGAAGATACTCCTGTAAACTACAAAATGACTCCAACTGATGGTGATCAAATCGAGATTCCAATTTATTTAGCAGATGGAGAAACTGTTTGTCTAGAATACTGGAATGGCTCTAATGAACCTGAGCATGGGTTTACATTATTTACCCCTGAACAAGATGTTGCTGTATCTACTAATGGTACTGCAATTAGTTTTGCAGGGACACCACCTGCTAGTCAGGAGTTTTGTGTGAAAGCAGATTGTAACCCAGCTTGCGAAGATGAAACACTTGATGCAATTGTAAGATTAGACTTATTTGCAGCTTCTTTCTTCAATCCAGCTGAACTTTTCTGGGAAATCCGTGATGCTAATGGAAATGTAGTATATGGTATAGAGGCAGGTGATTTATCAGGTGAATCAAATGGTGCTACCATAGAAACAGAAGTTACATTAAACAAGTGTCAGTCTTATACTTTTGTTGCTGCTGATGCTGGTGGTCAATTTGATTTCTTTGAAAATTCATTCTTCCACGTACTTGTTGATATTAATTCAGGATATGGTAAGCCATTACCAAGCGGTTCTATTTTCTCAAGTACTGATCGTAGAACATATAGAAACCTTTTCGGTGGACAACCAATAAGTGATGGTTTCCCATATGCAAATGGAATGAAAATGTATGATTTCACTGTTCCTTGTTTACCAGAAATACAGGAAGAGCCTGTACGAATTCTTGTAAGTAACAGTGGTGCTGATGGAATCAATGATGCTGGTGATACAGATTGTAGCATTACAGAAAGTGATGTTGTATTACCAATCCTTACTCCTCCAGTATGTATGAATACTTGTCATATTGCATGTGCATCACCAGCAGTTACTGTTGATATCTTAGTTGACGGAGCTGTAGTTGGTACTTATAGCTATGACCTTCCAGGTACATTTACTGCTGTTACAGGTGCATTGTTCGATCCTAATAATGACGGAAATCCTGATGGATATGCTGTTGCATTGAATGGTATAGACGCTGGTAATCACAATCTTACTTATTCTTTCAGCTATAACTGTGATGCATTACCTTCAACTGGTGCTATCATGTCTATGGCTTCTACTACATTATCTGTAGCATCTGAAGCAAACCCTTCTCTTACTTGTAATGATAATGTGTTAGTTTCTCTTGCTCAGCCTGATTTTAGTAACAATTCTAATTCTTCTTCTCTTACAGATGATTTTGGTGAATGTCTTATTGAAGTAACACCAGATATGGTATTAGAGGACATGAGTGCTTGTGATGGTGATTATGTGGTTACTGTAGAGGCTACGGGTAGTGCTTTTGTAGATGGTTCTTTATGTGGAGCAGGTCCTGTGACCTATTATGTTACTCATGTTTTTAGTGGTAATGTATGTTGGGGAACTTTAATTGTTGAGGATAAACTAGCTCCAGTTTTAGAGTGTCAGAACTATGAGATTTCTTGTTTACATCCAGGTGCTGCTGACTTAGATGGATACAGCAATGAGAATGAAACTTGTATATCAGAATCTTTATCTGCTAAAGCAGTAGATGCTGGTTTTCCTTTTGTTCTAGTACAAGCCTCTATCGCTGGTACATCTCCACACGCTGGTACATCTCCTACCACTGCTGATCTTATCGCTGGTGCTGTAAACGGAGGTAATTATGTAGATTTCAGCCGAACTGAGACTTCTTTAGGAAGTTTAGGTTGTACGCCAGTTGGTGAAGTAGTTAAAAACTTCACAATTTCTACTGAGATTAATCACTCAGATGTAGAAGATTTAGCAATAGTAGTTATTCCTCCTGCTGCAGTACAAGCTGCATTAGTTGCTTCTACTAGCCGTGGTGCTTACAACGGAAATGCTTTCATCACTTTAATGGATTTTGGTACAGGTAATAACTATGATGCAAACTGGGATATTACATTTACTAATAATGCTCCTTCTTTTGCTTCAATAAACTTCCAATCTGGATCAGATGTTAGTGGAGAGTTTAGAGCTGCAGATAATGGTGCTTTTGGTGTAATTGAAGGTTTACAATATGCAGATTTAGCTGGAAGCTGGACATTAGTATTATATGATGATGATGACAACAGAATTTTAATTAATAGCAACCAGTTTGCAGGTGTGGGTGTTGGTAGCATTGATGAGGCATGTATTAATGTTGAATCTGGCTTCCCTACAGCAACTCGAGTAGTTGATTGTACAGACACTACTGTTGAGTTATTAAATGAAATGTTAGTTGAGACTAACTGTGATCAAGGAGACTGGAATGGTGCTCAAATCATTCGTACTTGGCAAGCAATTGATAAGTCTGGTAATTCTTCTACATGTACTCAGACGGTCAACGTAAAAGCTCCAACATTCTCTGACCTTTCTTTACCTGCTGCTGAAATATCTTTCGAATGTGGAGAGTTATCTAATGAAGATGATCCTGACCCAATTGAGTCTGGTGTTCCTGCTTTTGACTGTTATGATTTAGTTGGTGAAGATATTCATACAACTTGTGATATCACTTATACTTATTCTGACCTTACTTTCCCAACTTGTGGAGGTGGTAAGAAAATTATTCGTACTTGGACAATCATTAACTGGTGTTCTGGTGTAAATAAAGAACATGAGCAAATTATTAAGATTGAAGATACTTTAGGACCTGAAATCGGAAACGAAGACGGTACTGTAGGTACAGACGATTCTTATAGCTGCTCTGCAACTGTAGCTTTATCTGATCTTGCTATTACAGACGCTTGTTCTGGAGTAAGTGACGTAACTGCTGAATATACATTAGGCGGTGGTGCTTATTTAGGTGATGGAACATTAGTAATCGTTGACCTTAGCGCTGGAGAAACTTTAGATGATTTACCATTAGGTGTTACTGAAGTTAAGATTGTAGCTAAAGATGGTTGTTTGAATGTAAGTGAAAAAGTTATTGAACTTACTATCGTAGATGACAACGCCCCTGTTGCAATTTGTGACGATGAATTACATGTGTCTCTTGGTTCTGATGGAACTGCTCAATTATCTTATACTGACATTGACGAAGGGTCTTTTGATAACTGTGGTATTGCTTCTATTGAAGTTCGCCGTGTAGATGGTTGTTTAGATACAACTGCTTGGTCAAATGTTGTACCTTTCGAATGTTGTGATCGTGATCAATTAGTAACTGTTGAATTACGCGTTACTGATAATGCTGGTAATGTTAATGTTTGTTGGAAAGAAGTATTAGTTGAGGATGCAATCGCTCCTTATATTGAATGTGCTGATGACATCACTATTACCTGTGATGATGCTGCTGTTCACAGTCCATTTACTGCTCCTGATTATGGAGACAACTGTCCAGATGTTGAGATTACTTCTTCTGATTCTGGTGAATTAGATCAGTGTAAAGCAGGTACTTTAACTCGTACTTGGACGGTATCTGATGGATCAGATAAATCTGCGGATGTTTCTTGTACTCAACGCGTAACAGTAGAGCATGTATCTGATTTCGTAGTACAATTCCCATCTGATG
>JAHDES010000032.1 GCA_020628645.1 Saprospiraceae bacterium | reverse complement strand
TCAATAATCAATAATCAATAATCAATAATCAATAATCAATAATCAATAATCAATACTCAATACTCAATACTCAATACATAAGTCCATCTTAAAAGCATTTTATTACAATTTGCTCAAAAAAAGATCAACAAAAACAACACATCCAAAATTAAACTAATTTTTCCATCCATTTCCTATCGAATTATCCTATTTTTAGGCTTATAAACTTTAAACTCCTGAGAAGATATTTTTCATTACAAAAAGGGAGTTTAAATTTAACTATTTAGATAAAGACGAATAGACACCCAAATTTCTAAGTAAACTAAAAGACGTCCTATGTCCCAAAGTCTATAGGTCTGTTCATCTAGCATTCTAAAGTCTAAACATTTATGAAAAAATTAATCGAAGACGCTAAATTCCAACAAACCTTAGCTGAAATCGCTTCTCAAAAAGGAAGTAACCTAATTGATCTAAACAAAGAAGCCGAAAAGTACATGAAAGAGTTGTACACGGGCCATGATCCTTTAGGGAATATGATAGCCATTCAAGCCGTTCAATATACCTTATCTAGGGCTTACGATAAAACCATTGATGTTGATCCTGTCGAATTGCGAAAGCTCACCAAATTAATGTATCGCCATCCCATCGCCTTTGTGATGACACATAAAACATACATTGATATGGCGGTTTTGGGATTGGTTTTAGTGCGCTATGGTTTGCCCATTCCCTTTACATTTGCGGGGATTAATTTGGATTTTCTTGGATTAGGACAATTGGGACGAAATTCAGGAGTGATTTTTATTCGTCGTTCGTTTAAAGATAATTTGGTTTATAAAGCTACGCTTCGCCATTTTATTACAAATTTGGTGGATAAAAAATCAAGCTTCATGTGGGCCATTGAAGGTACGCGTTCTCGTACAGGAAAACTTGTCTGGCCGCAAATGGGTATTTTGAAATACATTATGGAAGCCGATCAACAATCAAGAGAAGAGGTCAAATATATTCCTGTTTCGATTGTTTATGATTTAATTCCTGATGTGAAGGAAATGACCTTAGAAGGACTGGGTAAAAAGAAAAAAGCAGAAGATTTAGCTTGGATGATGGATTATGTGCGTAAAATGGGTGAAAATATGGGGAAAATTTCGCTCCGTTTTGGTGAACCTATAGATATGAAAACGGATACCTCTTCGCATGTTCCCGAGATGGTAGTCGATAAATCTAGTCAATCAAAACTATCTATACCAAGAACAGCTTTTGAGTTAGTACATGGAATCAATAAAGTAACGCCAGTAACCACCACTTCACTTATATGTGCGACCTTACTCAGTAAATTTGCCCTTTCTAAAGTAGGTATTGAAGGTGATGTTGCCAAACTCATGCACCTCATTGAAGGACATCAAGCGGATGCTTTGGTAGATCGGGGTAAACCCATCGGAGAAAGTGTTCAAAATGCCTTGAATTTATTATTAAAAGCAGGACTTGTGCGTTTGCGTGGAGAAGGGGCGAATGCTCGTTATAATATAGCAGTAGATCAATATCTCCAAGCCAATTATTATGCAAACATGGCGGTACATCATTTGTATCATCAAGCTTTTATTGAGTTGGCTTTAGTGAAAATTGGAAAGACAAAACCTGAAGATAAATCATTGAGTTTCTGGCAATCGGTCATGGAATTACGGGATTTATTTAAGTTTGAATTTTTCTATTCTGGTAAAGCTGAATTTACCGAAGAAGTGGAACGAGATCTCGGTTTCATTCATAAAGATTGGCAAAAAGAACTATTTTCGGCAGATTCAGATGTCAATAAAGTCATTAATGACCAAAAATTACTCGTTGCGCCTGTTGTTTTATACAATTATACGGAAGCCTATCGCGTGGTGGGTCAAGGACTCTTACAATGGGATACCAGTGTGCCTTTTACAGAAAAAGGATTCACGGAATTTTGTTTGTCTTTGGGCGAAGAAATGCACTGGCAAGGAAGAATTCATCGTTTAGAAGCTGTTTCAAAACCATTTGTTGTGAATGGTGTCCGTTTGGTGAAAAACTTGGATTTAATTCCTACCCATAAATCACCGAAAAAAGATAAAATTAATGCCTTTTTAGATCAACTAGATGAAGTTGCAGACAACATCAATTATCTACAAAAAATCATCCTCAACAAAGATCGAAACGAACGAGAAATTATCCCATTGGATAAAAGTATTGTTCCTGGTTCTAAAACAGAAGGAATCACACAACCCATTATTGATGGAGAAGAAGGCCCACATATTGGAGCATTTTTCGATTTAGATCGTACTTTAATTAAAGGATTTTCTGCCAAAGAGTTTGTGATGTCTCGCGTACTGAGTGGTAAAATGACGCCCAAAGAAATCATTGCTCAATTTAATGGAGTATTAGTTTATGCAGCAGGTGGAAAAGGCAACTTTGCGGCAATGGCAGCCATCTCCGCAAATGGTGTAAAAGGAGTAGACGAAAGTGTATTTCTTGAAGTAGGAGAGGAGGTCTACCTCAAGCATTTAGCACATACCATTTATCCAGAATCACGTGCCTTAGTGGCAGCGCATTTGGCAAAAGGACATACGGTCGCCATCGTTTCGGCAGCCACCCCTTATCAAGTGAATCCTATTGCAAGAGATTTAGGAATCGACTTGATTATGTGTACACGAATGGAGGTGGAAAATGGGAAGTTTACGGGTAAAGTTGTAGAGCCTGCTTGTTGGGGAGAAGGAAAAGCACATGCTGCACGAGAATTGACGGAGAAGTATAATCTTGATCTAGAAAAAAGTTATTTCTATACAGATAGTGCCGAAGATATGCCTCTTTTAGAAATTGTAGGTCATCCTCGCCCACTTAATCCTGATCAAAAATTATCTCAAATAGCCTTTAAAAATGGTTGGCCCGTTTATCGTTTTAGCGATGAGGAACGCGGTACAACCATGAATATTACCCGTACCTTATTAACCGCAGGAAGTATGATTCCAGCGGCACTTTCTGGAGTGCTTTCAGGAATCACCACAGGTTCTTGGCAAAGTGGTGTGAATTCGATGATGGCTTCGTTTGGAGATTTAGCCACTTCAATGGCAGGTATCAGTTTGGCAGTAAAAGGAAGAGAACATTTAGCAAATCGACCAGCCGTTTTTATTTTAAATCATCAAAGTAGTGCGGACTTATTAATTGCGAGTAAGCTCATCCGAAAAGATGCTGTGGGAATTGCGAAGAAAGAATTGAAAATGACGCCTATTTTAGGTCAATTATTAGCGGCAGCAGGTGTGATTTTTATAGATCGATCTAATCGTGAAAAATCAATTGAAGCACTAAAACCAGCAGTAGATGCCCTTCAAAATGGAACATCCATTATCATTTTCCCAGAAGGAACACGTTCTAAAGATCATACTTTAGGGCCCTTCAAAAAAGGGGCATTTCATTTGGCCATGCAAGCGGGCGTTCCTTTAATTCCAATCGTGTTGGAAAATGCTTATGAAGCCATGCCAAAAGGAGGTTTCTTATTTAGTCCGACAGTAGTACGTATTAATGTATTGCCTCCAATTCATACAGACGGCTGGAATAAAGCTAATTTGAGTGATAAAATTGAAGGAGTCAGAAATCAATTTTTAGATGTATTGGATCAAATTGATTATGAAGAAGTGAAGTAAAATTCTTTAAAAAATAAAAGCATGGAAGAAATTATCATTGATGTAATTAAGTTAGTAGTAGTCTTAGTTTTTACGACTATGATCTTTGAAATTGGTAAAGAAGAAAAAACCATCAAAACGCATCCAATCCAATTTTTTGGTATAGCTATTATCCTGAGTATAATTGTTACAATTTCTGTAAATTGGATGATGAACTACTTTAGCTAAAAATGATTTTTAATTACTAAGTAGTAAGCCAAAAAAATTAATAAGTTATTTTCATTAATCGTTTCTAAAAATGATCGCGTTCTTGATTTAAAATCAATCTCTTGTCATGTTTAGAAACGCGAAAATAACTTGTCATTAATTTTGGTTTGGCGCTTATTAGCATTTTAAACTCGACTTGGTTTAATTTTGTGATTCTCAAAACCCGCCTGAATGATCTTCAGATCGGGCAGGTTAAATTAAACCGAATCGGTATCCCGACATCTTGTGTGCGGTATAAATTCCAAATTTAGAAAACGATAAAACCAAACTATCATGAAATTACGTGTTGGACTTTTAGGAGGTGGATCATGGGGGACAACAGTCGCATCTATAACTGCTAAAAACGTACCTACTATCATGTGGGCGCGAAATCCCAAAACGGTAGAAGAAATTAATACCCATCACACCAATAAAAAATACTTATTGGATGCGAAATTAACTCCTTCTTTGAGAGCAACAAATTCAATCGAAGAAACAGTACAAAATGCGGATGTCATCGTTATGGGCATTCCTACACATAGTTTCCGTCAAGTATTAACAGATGCAAAGCCATATATTCGTCCTTGGGTGCCTATTGTGAGTTTATCGAAAGGATTAGAAAAAGGGACGCACAAACGAATGACAGAAATTATCGAAGAGGTGATGCCTGGTCATCCAGTTGGTGTTTTGACAGGCCCCAATCTCGCACGAGAAATCTTAGCTGGACAAGCCGCAGCTTCTGTAATTGCAACAGTAGATGATACTATTTCAGTAGCCTTACAAAAAGTCTTTCATTCGGGCTTATTTCGGGTCTATACCAATGATGATGTGGTGGGCTGCGAATTGGGCGGTGCTCTGAAAAATGTGATTGCGATTGCTACAGGAATGGGCGATGGTGCAGGTGCAGGTGATAATACCAAATCGGCGATTATTACAAGAGGGTTAGCTGAATTAACACGTTTAGGCGTGGCGATGGGTGGAAAGCCTTTAACCTTTTCAGGATTGGCAGGAATGGGTGATTTAATCGCCACTTGTAGTAGTACTTTGAGTCGCAATCGCCATGTTGGTTATAATTTGGGTAAAGGAAGAAAACTAGATGAGATTATAGATGAAATGTCAATGGTTGCCGAAGGCGTGAAGACTTGTGCTGTCGTTTTGGAACTCGCAGAAAAATATGGAATTGATGTACCTATTACGACGGAGGTTTATAAAGTCTTATATGAAGGCAATACCGTTCATGATGCTTTTAAAGGTTTATTACGACAAGATGCAAGTTCAGAGGCGGATAAAGGATAAATTTTATATATCTTTTTTAGAAAGCTTGTATTGATAAAATAAAATTAAAAAATTATGGTTCTCAAACAAATCCCGTGATTAAAAGTCAATTCAAATCTAAATTTGTTCACTTCCTTTAGTCGTTCACTCATTTATCTTGAACTGACCACGGAATTTGTCTAAGAAGGAAAATTATGAAAAATATAATCCCATCTATTATTCTTTGTTCATCAATTGAAATAAACGATTGATGAAAAAAAGTGCTTTATCCATTGTTGGGTTGGTAATATTATTTTTATGGAATGCTTGCTCCAGCATTCAGTTAAGTGTGGATCAAAATTACAAATGTGAAATTAGTTCGCTAAAAGCTGCCAATTTAGAAGAACGTTTTTATTTCGGTTTATTGGGGTCTAAAACAGATGAAGCCTTCTTAATTTATGGTCTTTTAGAAGAACGAGAAGAGGGTCGTTATTTTCCAGTAGAATTAAATCATACCACTACAACTGATTTTACGACTCAGGATAAAAAACAAGAATTAGAGCTCGATATTCCATTTCAATTGAGTGCGAATAAAAAACAATACCTATATTTTTTAATCCTAGAATATGACTTTGGATTAAATGCATATGAATCCTTGACTTCTGTCCAACAATACATCCAATCTATTGGAAAATTACCACAACAAATTACCGATATTGAAGAACCCATTACCGATAATAATGATCTTTTGGGTTGGCAATTGATTCCAATCAACAGTGAAATGAAGAGTCCGCAAAAAGCGAAAATCAAAGGGGAATGGTACGGGAAATATAAGTATGTTCTATTGTATACTATTTCAGATTAAGGCACATACACACATGGATTTATATCTGCACAAAAAATAGCACCCAAATCAGTCTCAAAACCAGGATTTAAATCAATAAAATTACCTGCTTGATAAGTTACCGTACTTCCATTCACAATAGTACCACTAGATAATATATGATCGCTCACGATGTAAGTCCCATCTGTGACTGGAGTAGAATTGATGGTCATGATATCCAAACAACTTCCTGATACCCAGATTCCGTAACTTCTTGCAGGAATTTCGATTTGTACCTCATTATTCGCATCAATAACCATAAAGTTTGTGATCGCATTGCCTGTTAATTCAAAAAGGGTATCGCCTTGCATTAAATTAGTCATATTGATTGCTTGCTGCATATCCAATGCCTCCCCCGCAAAATTAATCGCTACTAAAACTTCTCGATCCGCGATTCCTCCACTTAATTGGTAATTGAGCGTAGTATTCGGAAAACCTGTAGTAAACGTTTGATTATAAGGTGCACTAAATCGACTCAAATAATCCACACTTGAAGAATTGACAATATAATTTTGATGAATGTGAAGCAATTGATTGATAGGATCTTCTAAATGATAAGTAGGTGCATTGGGGATGCTAGTCCCAAAATAATCAGGATAAAATACCGTCGGTAAGCCAATTTGATTATTGGTTAATAAATACGCATATGCCAACATAGGATCATTTTGAACGGGTTCTCCTGCACCGCGAAAATCATGATTATTGATAAAGGTTACCACATTTAGACTATTTTCTCCCACCGCATCTACTAATCCTGAATTAAAAACATTTCGAACATCATAGCCAAACAGATCACAAGCATCTTTCAAGGAATTCCGCAAAGCAAAATCAAAAACACGAACTTTGATATCGGTTTTTGTGTCATTATCCATTTGAGCATAAACACCTGATAACCAATTTTGTAAAACAGTAGGATTCCCATCAAAAACTTCTCCCACTACCAAACTTGGTAACATACTATTATCATGTAAATTATCCAACATATCTCCAATAAATACAGGATCGAAATGTTTCACTGCATCCATTCGAAACCCACGGATATTAACATCATTCCATAGCCATTTTGTCCAGTCAATTAAGTCTGTTTTGGTATCATTATTATATTGGTCGTAATCGTAAAAGAACCACATCCCATCCCAATCGCCGCATAGGGTAGTGGTACTAGCATTAGAAGAGTTGGGTTTGAAATCTTCATAATTCATACTTCCTTGTCCACTCGGAAGCATACTAAAGTCAGTATAAGTTTCATAAATAAGTTGTCCTGCAACATCTGCACTTACACTAGCATTCCAAATCCCATAAATACGATGATCGGAATAATCATTATTATCATTCGTGAGATAAATAATGAGTTCATCTCCAGCAGCATCAAAATCACTTGTTTGGAGTGTCAATTTGAATTCATCCGTCAAGCAACCCGATCCATCCACATTTGCTTTTAGATTCACACCCAGCGTCAAATCATCAAAAGCTTCGCTACAGTCGCCGCCACCATTGGGTTCACTTTCTGTCATGTCTGGCAACATCAACCCATTCACTAAAGATGTTTCCATTAAGACATTATAGGGTTTGTTATAGAAGTTGGAAGAAGCAGATTTTGAACTAATTTTGAAATAATAATCGCCCGCTCCATTTCCACTTGTTCCACCCAAAGGGAGAACAACTCGAAATCGGTCAGATGGGAATGGACATTTAGTTCCATCCATGTGAATCGTAATGTAATCTTTGACGGCTGAATTGGGTTCTGGATCGCCCCCATCTCTGTGATTATAGACCACATCTGCAACGGCTTCAATTCCATTAGCGGTCAAACTGCTTATTAATGCATCTAATTGAGTGCGCGTCCCAAAACCAGTTGCGCCACCGCCGTATTCCCCTAAATCATACAAATCTTTTGGGTCATAACCATTGCTACAATTTCCAAAACTAGCCCTTGATAAAGGAGGTAGCCATACATGGGTAAATCCTGCATTTGCAAGATCATTGACTTTCATGTTAAGTGTGTCAGACCAATTATTGCCATCACACGTTTTAGGATAATCCCAATACCAGCCTTGGAGTAAAACATCTTGTGCTTGGCTAGTAATACTTATGATTAAGAATGTAAATAAAGAAAGAATTCGTAGGAAATGCATAATTCAAATTTATACGCAATTGATAAAGTGGTTTTGTGAATCACACCATAAAAGTATACTGCCGAATTGAGAAAATCATAAATTATAAATGAAAGGATTTTGTTAATTCGGTAGTATAATATAACAAGGTGCTTAAAAATAGAGAAATCTTTATGATTTTAAAAATCTATCTTAGATTTTTATGTTTCAGCTAATTTCATTCTTTGATTTCATACTCAAAGCAATTAACCCTAAAATAGGCCCTATTGCTAAAAGGATATAGATGATATTTGAATTGGTAGATTGTTGTAGATAATTGATAAGTTGAATACTAAAAATTGTAATCGCGAACCCTATGCAATTCACAATAGTTAATGCTGTTCCCTTTATTTGAGGGTCGGCATTTTGGGCTACCAAAGTCGAAAATAGTGGAGAATCTGCTACTACTGTTAATCCCCAAAAAAGGAGAAACCCAATAAAGATAAAAGGATATGCTATTTCCAACAGCAAAGGCGAAAGTAAACAGCAACAACAGGATAAAAATAAGGCTAAAAATGCTATTCTTTTAGTTCCGAAAATAGAGGACAAATAGCCTGCGAGGACACACCCAATTCCTCCTATGCCTATTGTCAAAAAGGATAAAACAGAAACATTCAAATTAGCAGTTAGATAAAGGTTATTATAATTGATGAAAAAGATGGGAACGAAGGCCCAGAAGGTGTACAATTCCCACATATGACCAAAATAACCCAATGCGGCAGCACGAAATTTATGATTTTGGAATACCTTAAAAAAAGCCTTGAAATTCAATTTTTTACCCGCTTTTCGAAAAGGCCCATTTGGAACAAAAAGAAGCATACTCAATCCACCTATCATAGCCAATGAAGAAGTACAAATTAGGACACTTTTCCAAGAAAAATTAAATGCTATTCCTTTTAATAAATGAGGGAATGCGGTACCAAGAACTAATGCTCCAACTAAAAAACCTAAGGATCGACCAAGTCCTTTTTCAAAATAATCAGCAGCAATCTTCATCCCCACAGGATAAATTCCTGCCAGAAAAAATCCAGTTAAAAAGCGAATAAGAAGCAAGCTTTCAAAGGTATTGCCTGACCATAGTAGACCTAAATTACTGCATGCACCCAATAATGCACATACTAAAAATACCTTAGAAGGAGCAAACCGATCTGCGATGGTTAAAATTGCAAAGATTAAAGTCCCTGTAATAAAGCCTACTTGTACAGCAGAAGTTAAATGCCCAAGTGCATTAGCTATTAAGTCATAATTTTTGACTAAATCTTCCATGACGCTGTTGCCTGCAAACCAAAGTGAGGTACAACAAAATTGTGCTACGACAATGACGGGTAAGATGTATTTTGGGATGGAAGAAGCAGTCATTAATTCACATCATTATTTAAAAGGAATGCAATATAGTAGATAAAACTATAGCTGGCATAGTATGAATAATGAATACTAGTTGATTTGTCTGCGAATAAATAGTCTATTTAAGAGAACTTTTGAACTTTTTCAGAAAGTTTTTTTCTGATTTAGCTCGTATTTTTGGTGTATGGATTCAAAGATTATATTTTTCAAGGAGATGCCTTTATTTCAAAAGGCCGTTTTTAATGCTCCTTTTACGATGGATGGTGAACTCAAAGATGTCGCTTGTTTCTTTTATGTGACACAAGGTACGATGATGAGTTATGATACAAGAGGCATGCATCAAACAAGTCGAAAAAATGCAATTTTAAAAAGTTGTGGACGTTATGTACAGCAATTTAAATCAGATAATGACGCTAAAATTTGCGAAGCTATTGCGATTTATCTCTATCCAGAATTATTAAAAAAAATCTATAAAGAAGAGATACCTTCCTTTTTAACCGTAGAAGAAACGCAACAACCCAAAAAATTAATAGGGAATAAATTAGTAGAACAATTTATGAATAATTTATCGCTCTATTTTGAAGAACCAGATTCCTTTGATGAAGAATTAGGCATTTTAAAACTGAAAGAATTAATGCTAATCCTCCTAAAATCAGAGAATCATATAAATATAAGAAAGTATCTTTCAGAAGTCTTTGCTCCAATCAACATAGAATTAAAAGAGGCGGTAGAGAATAATTTGTATCATAATTTGAGTATCGAGCAATTGGCTTTTATTTGTAATATGAGTCTATCTACCTTTAAACGAGAATTTAAAAAGACCTTCTCCGATACTCCTGCTCATTACATAAAGCATCGAAGATTGCAGCAAGCTAAACAATTATTGCTTACGACCAATGATAGTATTACTGAAATTGCATTTTCATTGGGCTTCGTGGACATCAGTACTTTTTCCGATAATTTCCAGAAAAAATTCAATCTTTCCCCCACAAAATTTCGAAAGAACCAAATTAGCCATTAATTGAACACTTTCAGAAAAAACAGTATACCTAAACACTTGATCTTTGTGATATGATTTTTAAATAATTAAAAACAAAAATTATCATGAAGAAGATTTTAAATCTCTGTTTCATTTTATTAACTGTAAATTTTGGAATTATGGCACAAAAAGGTTTTCAAGTAGAAAAAGAAATTACAATAGACGTACCAGCAAGTGAACTTTGGGAAATGGTTGGGCCAGGCTTTGTGGATGTATACAAATGGTCTTCAAATGTCGATCATGCCGAAGGAAAAGGCGTTTCTAAATTTGAAGGTGCAGTTTGTGATGAGCGATTTTGCGATGTCAATGTAGCAGGTTTTAGTAAAATTAGCGAAAAACTGACCTTTTACAATGAGGAACGAAAGAAATTAACTTATGCTGTTATGGATGGAATGCCAGGCTTTATCACTAAAGCAGAAAATACCTGGACAGTCGTTCCTATAGATGGAAATCGATCAAAATTAGTAATGAATGCTGATTTTGGTGTAAAAGGATTGATGGGCGCGATTATGAAAGGTGCGATGAAAAAGAAAATGGTTCAAACTTTGACTACAGTGTTGAATGATGCGAAAGTGTATGCCGAAACAGGGCAAGTATCTATTGCAAAAGCGGAACGAGTGAACAAGTTATCGAAGAAAAGAAAGGCGGCATAATTTCTATAGAGTAGAAGTAAATCAAAAAAGGTCAAGTGAATGTTCACTTGACCTTTTTTGATTTAAGGATCTTTAGTTTTTATAGGAGAAGAATTATCTGCCAATTGTTTTGTTTCTTTATAAGGAATTGCATCTAATTTAGCCACCATAACATCCCGAACTTCAAAATAACGCGGTAAATCTTCTTCAGGCATTGGATCAGGTGGTGGTAGGTTTTGACGAAGATGATCCACTTGCTTACCATTTTTCCAAAAACGGAAACAAACATGTGGGCCTGTAGCTAAGCCAGTTGAACCTACATAGCCTATCGTTTGCCCTTGTTTGACATGAGTACCTTTACGAACGCCCTTCGCAAATTTGCTCATGTGTAAGTATTGCGTCGCATGTACATCGTCATGTTTGATTTTGATATAGTTGCCATTTCCTTTTCCATAACCTCTTTTAGAGACTACGCCATCTGCAACTGCAAGAATTGGAGTACCCTTAGGAGCAGCATAATCAGTTCCTAAATGAGCTTTTACACGTTTGAGAATGGGGTGAAAACGACGTTTATTATAGCGTGAGGAAATACGTGAAAATCGAACGGGAGATTTTAGGAAAGCTTTTTTCATAGGGCGACCTTTCTCATCGAAAAAGCCTTGGTGTTTTTCATTTTCAAAATGAATCGCATAATACTCATTTTCAAAATTTTTGTAATAAGCGGCATACACTTTTCCGATTCCCACCTTTTGTCCATCGATATATTCTTGATCGTAGATCAATTTAAATTGATCGCCTTTTGCAATATGGTAAAAATCAATAGACCAAGCGAGTGCATCTTCCATTTTAGCGGTTAATTCGTAGCTCAAGCCATTATCGACCATTGTATTCCAAAGAGAAGTTTCAACGGTACCAGAAGCAGTTTTGACTTCCGTTTCAACTTCCCGTTCTACAACTTTTATATCAGAAGGATTTTTTAAATTGTAAATGACGTAACGATACACATTAGGCTCATAAATGAAATAATCAGCGGCTGTAGTCGTATCTTGATTAATGACCATAAAAGGTTTTCCAGCCCTAAGTTTAGTCACATCATAAATATCCTTGGAATTTTTAGCAATTTGATCAATAGTCACATAATCAATTTTATGCTTGAGCAAAATATCGGCTAAGAATTGATTGGCTTCAATATTGGCTTCCGTTACATTGAGCGTGTCAAGTACAAAACCATATTTAATGGTAGGTTGGACTATGGGTAAACTACCCAGTTTGATCTGTTTCGTATCTTGAAGAGAAGCTGTAGTATTGGTAAGAAAACTAGTTTGACTTAACCCAAAACCTACAAGAATTGCTGCAAGGATGATACTACCATATAAAAAGCGTTTTTTTAATAAACGCTTCAATTTCTTGATGTCTGTTTTTTTCACCTTTGTTCAATTTTGGAGGAATGAAACTTAAACTTTAAAAGACTAAGATTTGGCTGGGGTGTTCCTCCGACCCCAAATATAGAAAGCGGATGTTGTTTTACCTAATTTGTAATGTTAATTTCTATAAAAAGATACACCTTAGTAATTGGGTCGAAATAAATATACTTTCTTGATTCCTTAAATTAGCTTGATTAACAACGTCCCACCAAAGGTGGACAGGCATTTTCAATGACTTACCTGTCCGCCATGACAGGCGGGTACTCTTCTCTAATTTAAGGAAAACGTAAATTTATTTGCTCCCCGTTCCTTAGCTTATCGTGTTAAAATCACATCCACTCTTCGACTTTTCTTTCTTGATTGTTCGTCATTGGCTACACCAGTTGCTCCTTTACCGATAGCGTTGACATTCGTTTGGATAGCTATAGAAGATTGTTCATTTAAGAAATCCACAATTTTTTGTGCTCGTTTTTGAGATAATTCTTTATTATATTTAGCATCTCCTTGATTGTCAGCAAAACCAACGACTTCTACAGACCAATCATCATACCGTTCTAATAATTCAATCACATAAGCGAGTTTATTTACATTTTTTTCATTTAGCTCATATGAATTTGTTTCAAAAAATAATTGGACGATGGTTTTTGTCAAACGTTCTTCACCATTGTGTTTATCGGGTTCTTCCTCTACTTTTTCTTCTACAACTTCTTCTTTAGTGGTGGATGATTTTAGTTCTAAACGCACTTGTTGATTGGAAGAATTATCTTGTGCATCGAGAAAAACTGCATCTATTAAAGGAGCATATCCTTTATGTTTTATTTGAAAAGAATAGCCTTTATTTCCATCTAAACAAGTGAAGACCCATCCATTTTCATTAGTAGTATAAGCATGATTTGTGCCATTGTTTCCCAAGGTAATGTTACAAGAAATTGGTTCTTGGGTAAGTTCATCTACTACAAAAACTTCCAATTGTACCATTGGAGAAGGACGTAATAATTGAGGAACTTCTACTTCATATAAATCCAATCCACCTCTTCCATTTTTTCGAGAAGAAGCAAAGTAAGCCGTTTTACCATCTCCTTTTATATAAAAACCCAATTCTTTAGCGGGTGAATTTATGGGGAAACCCATGTTTTCAGGAATAGACCAAGCTTCATTTTCCCACCAACTCACAAAAATATCTCCATTTCCTTGCCCTAAATGTCCATCTGAGGTGAAATATAAAGAAACACCATCTGTACCTATAAAAGGAGCTTGTTCATCTTGTGGAGTATTGATATGAGGGCCTAAATTTTCAGGTACACCCCATTCGCCATTTGCCATTAGTTGACTTTTCCAAATATCTGCCCCTCCAAATCCATCCAAACGAGTACTAGAAAAATACATCGTTTGTCCATCACAACTGATAGAAGGTTGAGAATCCCAATAATAAGAATTTAGATTTCCTTCTATAGAATTTATGGCCGTTACTTTTCCATCATCAAAAGTAGCTTTATAAATATCACACCCACTTTCTTCATCTTCTCGTTTACAACCAGCAAAATAGAAGGTATTGCCATGTGCTTCAAATTTAGCCATCCCTTCATTGTTAGCAGTATTGAGCTTGCCATCAATAGGCATGGCATCTTGCCAATAATTTTCTTTAGTTAGGCTACTTAAAAATATATTTTCGTTTAGTTTGCGAATATTTCTTGTAAAAAGTAAATGTTTTCCATCACTAGTAATTGAAGGAAGGTATTCATCATGTTTGGAGTTAACAGAACGTCCGAGATGTTTTGCCCAAGTTTGAATATTGGCGGTATCCAATTGTAAAATGTAAGAACAATTTGCTTTTCGAGTAGCTAAAAGATTGTCATATTCAATTTCGAGCGCACTTTCTTTACTGGCATTGGCATAACGTTTTCCTTTATTTTGTTCGTATCGTTCATAATAATAAAGGGCTAAATCTGGTTTTTCATTATTGAGATGGGCTTCACCACATTCAAAAAATGCTGCACGAGAAAGTTTATCATCTAAATCAAATGAGGTTTCAAAGGCATGCGATGCACAATCATAATCTGCCATATCTAAACAGACTTTTCCGAGTAAACGATAGGCAATCGCAAAATTTTCTTTAATTTTTACGGTATGTTCCAGTTGTTTTTTTGCTTTTTTAAATTCATTTTGGGCAATAAGGTCTTGTGCCACACGGAGCGATTCTTTAGCACTATTCGTGTTAACAACATCAATTTCTTGGGCATTAATAAGCGTAGTTACACCCAAAATAAAGAATAAGCAAAGGTATGACCTCATACAACAATTCACGGGTTAAGCAATACTTGGTTTTATTGGAAAAATAATTAGAGGAGAAAACCCTCAGTATAGGGAGTAATGCAGGTTGTTTTGTTTTGCAAAGATAATTTTTTTATAATAAGTGTCGTTTGATTTTTAATAAAAAAATTAGACGACCAAAGCGTCAGGTATTGAATTACAATAATTGTGCTAATTCATCTACTTGAGCTAATTTTTTAACACATTTAAAATAAACAACAGATGTAATGGTCTGGTGAAAATTATTGGTTTATAATCAGTAACCAACAGCTTGTCCATCTTTTCGAGATTCAGACGCTCCATAATAAACTTTGTTCTCCATGTCATACAAAATAGCTTGATACCCACCATAAATGCCCCTAGCAAAACCTACTTTATGCCCCATTCCCATTAACTGACGGACAATTTCATAATCGTATCCACTTTCTAGTCGAATTTGACCTCGATCTTCCGCTACCACGCCCATTGGTGTAGAGGAACCTGTATGATCCATTCGAGGGGCATCACCAGCTTCTTGCAGGTTCATCCCAAAATCAATCATATTCACTAAAATTTGAACATGACCTTGTGGCTGAAAATCGCCACCCATCACCCCAAAACTCATATAAGGCTGTCCATCTTTAGTAACAAAGGCAGGAATTATAGTATGAAAAGGGCGTTTATTCGGTTCGTAGGTATTGGCTTGTCCTTCAATCAAGGAAAACAATTCACCACGATCTTGCAACATAAATCCTAATTTGGGAGGCACCATACCTGAACCCATTCCCCGATAATTGCTTTGAATTAAGGAGATCATATTACCATATTGATCGGCAACGGTTAGATAAATCGTTTCGCCAGCACTAATTTCACCAGCATTGTATGATCCTGCTCGATTTTCTTTGATAAGTGCAGCTCTTTCTTTTCCATATTTTTTAGAGATGAGTTGCTCCACTGGAACATCAGTAAAGTCCATGTCTGCGTAATATTTGGCTCTATCTTCAAAAGCTAATTTTTTAGCTTCTGTCATATAATGAATATGTTCTTTACTACCATAACCATATTTTTGGAGATCAAAGTTTTCTAAAATATTCAAAATTTGAAGGGCTGCGATGCCTTGCCCATTTGGTGGTAATTCCCAAACATCATAGCCTCGATAATTCGTAGAAACGGGGGCAACCCATTCTGATTGGTGATTCGCTAAATCTTCAAAAGATAAAAATCCACCTTGTTTTTGAATGAAATCTGAGATAGTTCGTGCTATTTCACCTTTGTAAAAAGCATTTCGTCCTCCCATTGCTATTTTTCGGTAGGTATTTGCCAAATAAGGATTTTTAAAAATTTCTCCCTTTTGAGGCACTTTTCCATTTACAGTGTAGGTGTCTTCTATATTCTCAAAAGATTGTCGCATGTAGTAAGGAACAGAACGATTAAAATAATAGGCGATCAATTCCGTCATTGGAAAGCCTTTTTCGGCGTATTCAATGGCAGGATTGAGGAGTTGAGTCATAGAAAGTTTACCAAATTTCTTGTGTAATTCAAACCATCCATCAACACAGCCAGGAACGCTCACAGGAAGAGGGCCAAGGGCAGGTATTTTTGTAATTCCTTCTTTTTTAAAATAATCTAAGGTTAAGGATTGAGGCGAGCGACCACTGGCATTTAGTCCATACAATTGTTGCGTGTTGGCATCCCAAACTATGGCAAATAAATCACCGCCAATGCCACAACCTGTAGGTTCCATTAAGCCGAGGGTAGCATTTGCAGCGATGGCGGCATCTATGGCTGTTCCTCCAGCTTTTAATATATCTAATCCGACTTGAGAGGCGAGGGGATGGCTGGTACAAACCATTCCATTTTGTGCAATCACTTCGGAACGGGTTGCAAAGTTTTTACCAGTAACTCGATCTTGTGCGAGTAAATTGGCGCAAATAGTTACGAAAAAGAAAAGAAGGATTTGATTTTTCATTTTGAAAATAATTTTACTCAGTTGAATTTTTCTTTCTGTTTAATAGTTAAAAGTGAAATACTAGACTGATATTTTTTTATACATGGTATTTATGAATAGATTTGGGTATAAATTTAAAACTATAAAAAAGGACTGTGTACAGGACAAAACTTAGAATAAGTGGTTCTTTTTAAGGGCAACGCAATAAATTACGTTGGAATAAGTCCCGTTTCAAGGTGGTTTTAACCCCTTGCATCCTTCTAACAATTATTTTTGTCCTGTACACAGAAAAAAGGATTAACCCACAAATAGATACTTTGTTTGAAATGTAGTCATTTTATTTGATTTAGGAAACACAATTTGATAGAATTATCTTTATTGAAAAGCCGTTTTGGATTTAAACTAAGGTCTTAACGCATTAAAGGAAAGACAAGATTAGCACGATGGATATTAGACTTTTCTTTTGGTAATTTTTTTAAACTATTTAAGTAGCCTCCATCTGGATAAGCGTGATTTGCCATTTGAAGAATTGGAAATAATTCCATTCGGTCTGCATCTCCAAGAGTAGGATGCGGCCATTTTTTATTTGAATCAGAGTATGGCACAAGAAAATCAAGTCCTTTTCTTAAACGAGAATTATTATCTTTTGCTTTCCAAATATCTACATCAACTTTTTCAGCAAGATATGCGACAAGAAACATGGCATGAAGATTATAAATACTATAAAAAAGTGGACGAGTACGAGCAATTTCTTCTGGCATTGAACCATCATTCTGAATTTGAGATAGGATTCGATTCTCATTAAACTCCTTTGCAATTAGTGTTGCTGCTTCATAGTTTTCAGAATAAAGTGCAAAATAAATGGCTTGAGCATCATAATAGGAGCCATGATTATTCTTGGATGCAGCCTCATCTAATGCCATTTGATTAGTCGTCAGCCATTTAAAATATTTTTCAGCCCATTCTTTCAAGTTTTTATATTCTTTATCATTTAGCGTTTTGGACCCCTTAATAAGTAATGATCCTTCCAAAGCAGATACCAAGAGCCGTCCATCCAATATACCAGATTTAGAACCATTATTATGGCCGGGTCTACATTGGGCATGATTAACATTTGGATTCATGCGAGTAGTTGGATCAAGAAACCAGACACGAAGAAGTTCAGCAACTTTTTCAGCATATTTTTCTTCAGCAGTCAAATAGTAGGCTAGGCCCAAGGTTTCACAATTTCGTGCTAGTGCTCCGATACGTTGACGATCCGATTCGTTAAGACTTTGACTTTTAGGATTGGTTTCGCCATCTCGACGTATGTAGGGTAGTCCATCTACTTTATCTGGATCGGGCCACCAGTATCGACTATAGCTTGCATAGTCATGTTGATCTCCACTCGGTGGAAGTTTTTCTTTATGGGTTACCGAAAAAGGACCTTCTTGAAGTGCTTGATCCGCTTCTTTGATTAGTTGATTAAATGCGGGTAGGAGAGTAGGATCATTTTTTTGAATGTGTATTTTAGTTTGTATTAATTTTTTAGTATCCACCAAGATGGTAGCTGGAGCTGTATTATCTAAATCACAGGCTCCGTGGATTAATATCACAATTAGAAAGAATATTACTTTTTTTATCATGAATGTAATTTTATTCAATTGATTTTGGCTCATATAAACAACTAGGTGGATGCTAATTTTAGCGTTAAAAATGGCTCTAAATTTGATGAAATCAATAGATTTTCACCCTTTTCAGGTAGTTTTTAGAGCTTTGTTTAATTTTCCACCTGATTCTTAATAAGAGCCTTGATTTTTTATCGTTTAAAACCACCTTCGGAATGAATGATTTGCCCAGTAATCCATGCTGCTTCTTTTTTAACTAAATAACCCACTAAATTTGCGGTATCAGAAGGATTGCCAATTCTTCCCATAGGGAATTGTTTTCGGAGTTTTTCTTTTAATTCTTGATCCATCCAGCCCGTATCATTTGGCCCTGGATTGATGGCATTAATGGTTATTCCTTTTGCTGCAATTTCACTAGCTAAGGTATAGGTGAGCATTTCGATTGCACTTTTCGTCATGGCATAGGCGATTTCATTGGGCATTGGTCCTAAAGATTGTCCAGAAGTAATATTTATGATTCGACCTCCTTCTTTGTAATTGAATCTTTTAATAAATTCAGCACTTAATAAAGTGGTCGCTTTTATGTTTAATTCATAGTGTTTATCTAGTTCTTTCGCATTTATATTGTCAATGGAAGTCATGGTACTATAAGTGGCATTATTTACCAGAATAGAAGCAGTACCAAATTCTTTTTCGACTTCTTGGAATAATAGACCAATGGAATTTTCTTGTGTTAGATCCAACTCTAATTTTTTACATTTTATGCCATAATTTTCTAATTCTTTTTGAATTAATGAGGGTTCATCATCTTTAAGACTCCAAGGCATTTGTTTATCATAATCTGTCCAGTAGGTAAAGAAAATATCACATCCTTGTTTGGCTAATTCGAGACAAATGGCTTTTCCAATTCCTTTTAATCTGCTTGTTCCCGTTACTATGGCAATACTTTTATTCATATTGATGAACGATTACAAAGTGATAAGGTACCCAATATTCTAAAAGTTGTTTGTTTTTAGTTACCTCAGATTTTATTTTTGACAATAAAAGAGCAGCTTCATCTTTATTTTTTCGTTCCTCTATTCGCTCACTTAGAAATATACCAAGAACAACGCTAAATACGATTAATAATATTTGTTTGATGTTTTCTAGTATTGACTTTTTCATACCACTTGTTTTTTATAAAATATTGGTAGGATTGCTTTATTTTTCCACCCAAACTCCTTTTTTTAGATCAATGCCTTTATACCCTTCTTTAAAATTGATAGGGGTAGATTCCATTCCAGTATCATTCGCTTTTAAAACATTAAAATGAAGATGTTCTACGTCGGTATAACCCGTTTTTCCAGATAAACCAATAATTTGTTCTGCTTTGACAATATCTCCAACTTCTACTAAACTCCCTTGATGCATTAGGTGCACATATTGGGTGTATAAATTCATATCAGGGTGGAAAATGGTAATATAGTTAGCATAATCTTTCCATTTTTTAGTTTTTCCCCCTTTAGAATACTCTTCAATTACACCAACTACAACTCCATCTGCTGCTGCACAAATGGTATCGCCAGTAACTAGATTAAAATCAAGGGCATATCTGGAATATTCAGAAGAATGAGAAAAACTACCGTTGTAAGCTTGAATAATTTTATACTTATCGCCTTTTTTAAAGGGAAGATTGATCTCTTTTTTTTGAATAGGATCTTTTGGATTTCCCATCATTGCTGAAAATGTTAGTTGGATTTCTTCTTTTGATTTATCTGTCCAGTAGGTAAGTAGGGTATCTTTTTTTGGGGCAATATTCACAGGAAAGTTTTTTACTATTTTCGCTTGAAGTGCTTCGTGGGTTGAATTAGCGGATATTCGTAAGGGACAATCTAATGAATTGTTGATTTGGATTTTTAAGGAATCATTGGAGACTTCATATTCAACAATTTTCCCTCCTGCTTGTGATAATATTTTCTTTGGTAATCTACAATTACTCAAAAAAAGTAAGCCAGTGATGATTAAGGTGAGTTGGACTTTCATTGGATTTCGTTTTTGATTGTTTATGATGAAGCAATTAATATAAGAATGCACAGAGAAATGACTGAAGGTCAGAGAATCAATTTTTTATTTTTGTTTATTGCGAGTTGAGTACAAATGAAGTCGGATGTTTTTATTTGAGAAAACAAAATCGATTTAGGTTGATTAACTACTTAAAATCAGTTGCTATTTCTAACCTCAGTTTTAAGCGCTTTTCCTTTTTTATTCCAGATCACGATTTCAAAATCTGATTTATCCAATATTAAATTTACACTTTTCTCTTTTGTTTCTTGAATATCATAAGGTACTGCTAGACCTATTTTTTCACCTTTTTTATAGGCTAGTACTAAACATGGACAGTCTATTTTTGCATCTTCAAAAGAAAATTTTTCCTCATATCTATCTCCAAAGATCATCCATTTTGGTCGATTAAGTCCATTACTTCTTGGGTGAAATACGGCTATATCAAACCAACCTCCATTATTATATTCTCCAAATATTTCTCCTTTTTGATTAATAAAAACACTTGGTTTTTCTACATCTGTAAGTTGATAATAAGGGTTTTCGTATTTTTTTTCACTTCTTTCGGAGTAGATAACTTGATTTATAGTTAATGGATTGATATTTGTAAATTCAGTAAATCTTCCTGCCATTGCTTTTTCCCATTTACTGTTCAATGCACCTTCATATCCATGATCAAAGCCACAATGAATTAATAGCTTTTCATTTGGGTGATTTAACAAATATTGTTGGATGTTTTTTGCTTGATTTATTTCTCTTTCTTTTCCATTTGCATGCCCATAGCTTTCGTATCCAAATATGTTATAAGCTTGCTCATGAGCCATTCTTATTAAATTTCCAAATTGTGGTTCTTTTGTATAAAATCCAGACTGTAAAGTAGGGTATCCGATTGCTTGTAAGATAGAATCATTTTTTGGACTTGCGTAATAACTTTCTAAGCCTAAATGTTGATATCCATTTTGTTTTAATCCTTGTAGTAATTGACTTGTAAAAACTCTATGCTGAGGCATATGATGTCCTTCATTTATTATTACTACTTGATGTGTTTTTGCTTGATCTAAGATATATTTAAGGGCATTTTTTTCTTCAAATAAACTAAAGCTATCTCTTTTTGATTTTGGCAAGTCCTTTTTTACAGTTCGATCAATATCCCACACCTTATGCATATTTTTTATATCTCCTACATACGAAAAGCGCCAAGCTGCTCTTTGAGGTCCTTTTTCTACTAAAATAGAATCTTTTATTTTAGAGGAGAAATTATAAGGATTTTCATCCCATTCATAGGTTTCAAGCTGAAAATCCAACTCTTTATACTCTCTCTTCACTTTTTTACATCCAACCAAACAAATTAGAAGTATTAGAAACAAGGAGTTTTTCATTTTTTTTTATTAATTGGAGAGAACTAACTTATACCCATTTAAAAAAGCGTTGACCTCCATTCGTTTGCGTCCTTGTAATTGGAGGTCGAGAAGGTGAATGAAGCCTCCTTTTACAGTGACTTTTAAGTAGTTTTTATTATCAGTGATCCATTTTCCAGTTGGGAGGTCGTGGAAGGCATATTCTCGTTTGGCTTTGAAGACTTTTAATTTTTGATCTTCTAAAGTAGTCCAAGCGGTAGGATAGGGGCTGAGTCCGCGAATGAAATTGTGGACTTCATCAATTGGTTTTGAAAAATCAATCTCACAGGTTTCGTGATGGATTTTTGGTGCTTTACAAACCTTTGTATCATCCTGAGGAAGGAGTGGGAACTCTCCTTTTTCAATGGCTTGAACGGTTTTTAATACCACTTTCGCGCCTAGTTCCATCATTCGGTCATGTACTTCTCCGACGGTTTCTTCTTCTCCGATGGATAATTTTTCTTGAAAGATCATATTACCTGTATCAATCTCGTGTTTGAGTTTAAAACTGGTTACGCCTGTTTCTGGTTCGCCATTAATGACCGCCCAATTAATCGGAGCCGCACCTCGATATTTTGGTAATAAGGAACCATGTAAATTGATCGTACCCATTGGGGGCATATCCCAAACTATAACGGGCAACATTCGAAAAGCAACTACTACTTGTAAGTCTGCTTGATAAGAACGTAATTCTTCTACAAAATCTGGATGTTTTAAATTTTTAGGTTGTAAAACGGGTATATTTTGAGAAAGGGCATATTTCTTAACCGCAGATTGTAATAATTTTTTACCTCCTCTTCCACCATATTTATCAACTGCCGTGATGACTGCAACTACATCAAATCCATTTTCGACTAGTATTGAAAAACTCGGCACCGCGAAATCGGGTGTTCCCATGAAAATTATACGCATTCGTTGATTGCTTTTTAGTAAAAATAAAAATTGAAAACTATTTTATAGTGTAGATATTATTGAACCCAAGCCCTCCCTAAACTACCCGTCAAAGCTGCCAATCCACCCACTAATCCACCCAAAAAGCCTGTGATAAGAATTACAGCTATTCCCGGAATGCCGCCCAATAGCGCCCCTATTTTTTCTGCTAGAATACCATCATTACCATTACTTAAATAGAATGCCATACCTCCCCATAATAAGAAGACAGCGATGAAACCATACCAAAAACTTGGTCGCCCTTTTTCACCTAATGCAATTCCAGTTAAAAGAGCAATGCCTGCGATGCCCCACCAAGGGAGATATGCTTGTGTAAAGAATCCAATCAAAAGAATACAAATTATACCTAGAAAAAATTTCATATTAATTAAATTTACTACACCTGATTAGTCGGCGCACGACTTCTATTTCTGGACTAAATCTATACATTAAAGTCGTGCCACGACCTTTTTAGTCATTATTTTACGGCTTCATAATTATCATCCCAATTTTTGGGTTTGGGTGTGCCCAATTTCCCTTCTGATTTAGCAATAACCGTGGCAACAGTAGCATCACCAGTTACATTAATGACCGTTCTACACATGTCTAAAGGTCGATCTACAGCAAAGATTAAGGCTAATCCAATCGCTAATTTCTCTGCTGGAAAACCAATGGATTCCAATACAATCACTAACATCACCATTCCTGCCCCGGGGACAGCAGCCGAGCCAATGGATGCTAAAAGTGCAGTTAACACAATGGTCAATTGATCGGCAAAGGTAATATCATGTTTTAGTGCTGTACAAATAAATACGGCTGCAACAGCTTGATATAAACTGGTACCATCCATATTGATCGTTGCTCCTACAGGTAGTACAAAACTACTTACTTCTTTATCTACGCCGACATGTTCGGTGACACGTTCCATGGTGACAGGAAGAGTAGCTGCACTTGAACTGGTAGAAAAGGCTAATAATTGAGCTGGAGAAATTTGTTGGAGGTACCACATTGGGCTTTTACCAACATACAAAGCGATAATTGTTAAATATACCCCAATCATTAATAATAAGCCAACAACGACTGTGATTGCATAGGTCACTAATGACATCAATAAATCTGGATCACTTGTAGAAACAATTACTTTTGCTAGAAGTGCGAATACCGCATAAGGAGCGATCAGCATAATTAAGTCAACAATTTTTAAGATCACTTCATTAAAACCATCTACAAAATCAATAACTGGTTTGGCTTTCTTTTTTTCAATTAGTAATAAACCGATACCAAATAATATCGCGAAGAAAATGACTTGCAACATCGAACCATTATCAGCAGTGGCTTTGAATATATTATCAGGAACAATATCTACTAGAAATTGTAGTGGCCCTGTATTTTTAGTAGAACTAGCCGTTTCCATTTTCTTTTGAATGCTAGAATCATTGGCATAATTTGCTGTCAAGGTATCAATGGTCTCCTGAGATATTCCATCTCCAGGGTTTACTATATTTACGAGTGTTAAACCAATAATAATGGCAATTAAAGTCGAGAAAATATAAAGGACAATTGTTTTTCCGCCGATTTTGGAAAATTTAGAAATGTCTTGAAGATCAGCAATTCCTTTTATTAAAGATGCCAATATCAAAGGGATGGCAATTAACTTTAATAACTTGATGAAAATTGTGCCGAAAGGAGCAATCCAGTCATTTACGAACCATTCTAATCCAGTACTAGAAGCTAATATACCAAATACAATTCCTAATACCATTCCGATGAGGATTTGCCAATGTAGTGCTAAGTTTTTCATGTGTTTAAAATTTTTCAGTAGTTAAAATTTGCAGAAAAATTTCTGCACACATGTAACCACTGCGTTCTCGCATAATATATTTTAATCATACCCTAGTGTGTTATTTATGATTAATAAATATCATGCTCGTTTCATATGACTGTTTTAATTTGAGCCTACAAAATAGAAAAATTAAATTAATCTTCTACGATTTCAAATAATTGCACCACATTCGGGTCTATTTTGACACTGGAAGGGGCTTGTTGAATAGGAAAACGAAATTCCTGCTTCTTTTGATTGATTTGAATGGTCTCTATTTGTGGGAGTACTTGACCCTCTTGATAAATGCCAATTTCTAAAGGAAATTCAAATAATTGACCTTGAATTTGTTTGATGGAGACCACTAGTTCATTTTTTTTCTCATCAAAATTATAGGAATAATTTAATTGAGGATGGCCAGCCGTATAAATCCATTGTTTGAAAAATGGAGCTAAATTTGTTCCGCTGACTTCTTCCATCACACGCTGAAAATCTTCTGTAACCGCATTTCCCACTTGATAGCGTTGATAATAAGAACGAATGCCTTCCCAAAAATAGTCATCCCCTATTTTATTGCGAAGCATGTGTAAGACCCAACCTCCTTTTTGATAAGAATTGGGATTAAGTAATTTCATATAATCTTTAACAGAAGTATCAACTACAGGACGTAAACTTCTAGCCGTAAACTTGACTACTTTATCCCGTTCTTCTTGCATTCGTGCTTTTAATTTGTCTTTACCATAAGCGTGTTCGAGGTATAAATTGGTAAAATAGGTAGCAAATCCTTCACTCAACCAGAGATGATGCCAGTAGCGTTCAGAAGCAGAATTTCCAAACCATTGATGTGCAATTTCGTGTGCTATGAGTGGTTCGTGTTCTCGTTTTCCAGTGACGGAATTTTCAAAATAAAAAATTGTACTGGCATTTTCCATCCCTCCAAATCGTGTTTTAGATTGTACATTAGCGAGTTTTTTATACGGATAAGGTGCAACATGTGATTGAAAAAAATCTAACACTTTTGTAGCAATTCGATAATCATAAAAACCAGCTTCTCGATCATCTGTAAAAATCCAAGAATAAACAGGTACTTCATTGACTTTACCCACATATTGAACGGCAAATTCAGCAACACCGATTACTACTACTTTCATAGGAAGTGGAATTGTTTCTCGCCAATGAGTCCGTTTTGTTCCATCTAAAAGATTGGTTTCTTCCATTTGAAAACCATTCGCCACGACTTGATAATGATCGGGAGCAGTGATGATGAAATCAACTTTTGCTTTATCCGAAGGATGGTCAATACAGGGTAGCCAATTGTGGGCACGATTGGGCCAATTATCTCCAAAGAAAGTGCGTCTTCCATGTTTATTAGCAGAAATGACTAATCCATCTTTAGGAATACCTGAATACTTTATTTGATAGGTTCGTTTTTCATTGGATTTGGAAGGAGAAGAACATTGGATTTCGACACGGTCATTTTTTTGTTGAAAGGAAACAGCTTCGCCATTTTCGAGTAATTGGTGTACGGTCATTCCTTTTTCAGCATCTTTTTGAACTAAATCTAATGCAAAAGAAGTGATAGACTTCTTAAACAAAACTTCAATTGCTGCATTTCCATAAATGACATCTGTTGAATCATTTAAGTCTAATTGGAAGACATATTGCTTAATATCAATGGCTTCATTATGTGGATAAAAATCTTGTGCGGTAATACACATTATAAAGTTGCAGAAGATAAGACAAGCTAAAATTAATCGCATATTAATTCGGTTTTACTTATGGCTAAAGTACAAAAAAGATGAAAAGTAGTTTTCTTCTTTAGAAACATCTTACATTTGCAGCCTAAAATTTGACATTAAACTAAGAAAAGACTGAACCATCCTGTTTTAAAAAAACGTATATTTGCGGTATATGAAGAATTTGAGAAATTTTTGTGTTATTGCCCATATCGATCATGGAAAGAGTACACTTTCGGATCGATTGCTTGAGTTTACCAAAACTATCTCTGAACGAGATATGCAAAATCAAGCATTGGACGATATGGATATTGAACGCGAACGCGGAATTACCATTAAAAGTCATGCCATCCAAATGTATTATAATCATACAGATGGAGAGAAATATACCTTCAACCTCATTGACACACCTGGTCATGTTGATTTTTCCTACGAAGTATCTCGTTCCATTGCAGCTTGTGAAGGTGCTTTACTTTTGGTTGATGCTTCTCAAGGAATTCAGGCACAAACCATTTCTAATCTATATTTGGCTATTGAACATGATTTGGAAATTATTCCAGTCTTGAACAAAGTGGATATGGAGAGTGCGATGATTGAGGAAGTTTCTGATCAAATTATTGACTTGATTGGTTGTGATGTAGATGAAATCATTTTGGCGAGTGGAAAAACAGGAATAGGTGTACAGGATATTATGACCGCTATTGTTGATCGTATTCCTTCACCAAAAGGTAATCCTGATGGGCCATTACAAGCCTTGATTTTTGATTCTGTATTTAATTCTTATCGAGGCGTCATCGCTTATTTTAGAATCATTAATGGAGTAATGAAAAAAGGCGACAAAGTACGTTTTGTCAATACAGGTAAAGAATATTCTGCGGATGAGATTGGAATATTACAACTCAATCAAGTTCCGCAAAAGGAATTGGGTGCTGGAAATGTGGGCTATATCATTACAGGAATAAAGGTTTCAAAAGAAATTAAAGTAGGGGATACGATTACTACCATCGAAAACCCTTGTGAAGAAGCCATTAAAGGTTTTGAGGATGTAAAACCAATGGTATTTGCGGGTATTTTTCCGATAGACAATGACGATTTTGAAGATTTACGAGATAGTTTAGAAAAACTTCAATTGAATGATGCTTCTTTGGTGTTTGAACCAGAGACATCTGTAGCACTTGGATTTGGGTTTCGTTGTGGTTTCTTAGGAATGTTACATTTGGAAATTATTCAAGAACGTTTATCACGAGAATTTGAACAAGAAGTGATTACGACCATTCCTAACGTATCGTATTACGCACAAGATAAAAAAGGAAATCGTATGGTGGTCAATACACCTACCGATCTTCCTGATATGACTAAGCTTGATTTTGTAGAAGAGCCTTTTATCGTAGCTCAAATTATCACTAAGCCTGAATACATTGGTACGATCATGACCTTGTGTATGGAAAAACGAGGGATGCTTACCAAGCAAACTTATTTGACTACAGAACGAGTAGAATTAAGTTTTGATTTACCTTTGGCGGAGATTGTTTTTGATTTTTATGATCGCTTAAAATCCATTTCTAGGGGTTATGCATCATTTGATTATTCACCAAAAGATTATCGTCAGTCGGATTTAGTGAAAATGGATATTCGCTTGAATGGTGATCCTGTGGATGCTTTATCTGCCTTAGTGCATCGAGATAAAGCGCAAGCTTTTGGGCGTAAGATTTGTAAGAAACTAAAAGAACTATTACCGCGTCAGCAATTTATGATTGCGATTCAGGCTTCTATTGGAATGAAAATTATTGCAAGAGAAACAATTTCTGCTTTACGTAAAGATGTAACCGCTAAATGTTACGGTGGTGATATTACGCGTAAACGTAAGTTATTAGAAAAGCAAAAGAAAGGAAAGAAGAAGATGCGTCAGATCGGAAATGTAGAAGTGCCACAAAAAGCCTTCCTTGAAGTATTAAAGTTAGATTAATTAATTAACTAATATTGCTTAGATAAATAAAAAGCAACTCACCAAAAATGGTGAGTTTTTTTTATGCCGATTTTGGGGGATAGGTTGGCGTTGAATTATTTCTCATCTTTGTAATAGCAAAGAGGCATAGAGCTAGAGAAACCACAACTAAACCAAATGACGTACAAAGTCAATCCTGATTCACCCCAAAATTCAATGAGTTATTAATCCGACTGAGGAGCTAGTTTAACCTTTAACCCCGCTAGCTCCTCATCTATTCTTATCTGGCATCCCAGTCTAGAATTATCTTCCACAAAGAAAGCTTGATCGAGCATATCTTCTTCATCATCCGAAGGTTCTCTCAATTCATGATTCGTCAACACGTAACAATGGCAAGAAGCACAAAGTGCCATTCCTCCACAAGTCCCTTCTACAGGTAGTTCATAAGCTTTGCACACCTCCATGACATTCATATTCATGTCAGTAGGAGCCTCTAATTCATGTTCTTGATCTTCCCGATCAATTACTGTTATTTTTATTGTACTCATATATTTACCAAAAGCATTTTTGCTTTAATTTTAATCTTAAATTAGGTGTTTTGGTGCTACTTGTTATAACTAAAATTATGCTAAAACAACTTTCATACCGTATAATTAAATAACCAAACTAGAACAAAAAAAGTTGCTTGAATATCACCCAATCCCTTCAATTTTCACTTCTGGTGGTAAGAAGGCTGCTGCTTCTCCATTTCCTTTAATCACTTCTCGTACAATGGTAGAACTGATATGCGAATAAGCTGGTGCACTAATTAAGAAAATCGTTTCTAAGCCATTTCCTACAATATTATTCATTTGAGAAATGGTTTTTTCATAATCAAAATCAGAACCATTACGTAAGCCGCGCAATAAGTAGTTGGCTCCTTTTTCTTGACAAAAATAAGCCGTTAAGCCCTGAAATGAATCTACCACTACTTTATCCTCACTCGCAAAAACATCTTCTAGCCATTGCATTCGTTGTTCTAGATTAAATAAATATTTTTTTTGAGAATTAATTCCAACAGCAACAATAATTTGATCAAAAAGGGGAATTGCTCTTTTTACTAAATCGACATGACCAACTGTGATTGGATCAAAAGAACCGGGGAACACCGCTATTTTTTTATTCATTTTTATAAAAGGTTAATCTTTTTTTGAAAGCGAAACTTACAAAAATTATTGATGCTAGAGAATTTTAAGCAGGTTTTTATACCTTTAGTTCATGAAATTCTTAAAAAATATATGGTCAACCCTAAAGAAGCCCTTTCCAATTGAGGAAAGCTTTTCTGATCTTTTAAGAATGGTGATTTTGACCAGTATTTTTGTTACTTTCTTTCTGTATGTTTTCAAACCCTTTAATATAGATGGTGTCAAATCAGGTCATTTTATGATTTGTCTTGGGTTTGGACTGATGACCTTTTTAGCATCTATGATTTATGAATTTTTCATGGTAAGAGTTTTTAAATTCAAGCACGAACAAACCAATTTCACCTATTGGAAATGGATCATTTATATTATAGGCGTAATGCTTGCGATAAGTTTAGCCAATTTCTTTTATGTCGGTATTTGGTTTGGAAATATTCAGTGGCGATTTTTACCAAATATGATATATGGCACTTTCGCTATTGGTGTATTTCCATGTGTAGCAGCAGGGGCTTTAGCCTTATTTCGTTCCGAACGGAAATACCAGAATATAGCAGCAGAAATAAATGAAGAAAAAACTCATCCTATAGAAAATACATCTCAAAACGAACAAACAATATTTGATATACCTACCCGTCAAATTAGATATATTGAAGCCCTTCAAAACTATATCAAAATAGGTTATCTTCATTCTGAAAATCAACTCAAAGAAACCACCCAACGCGCTACTTTAAAAAGCATATTAGATGAATTAGAAGGAAGCCCAATCATTAAATGTCATCGCTCTTATTTAGTCAATCGCGAAGCTATAGAATCTACTTCTGGAAATGCTCAAGGTTTAGTTTTAACGCTCATGGATTGTGATAAAAAAATACCTGTTTCAAGGAGCTATGTAGCTCAATTTCGTATCAAATAAGCTTGTCATTCGTCCCAAACCCTTGTAAATCATCACTTTTGGTTTGTCATTAATCCCTCCTAATGTTGCTCGTCACTTCTAGCTTGTACAGCGTTTTTTAGTCCTTTATGTTTGTGTTATCAATCACAAAATTAGTTTCAATTATGATCGAGTACATACATAAAATCACACTTTGGATTCATATTCCCTTTGGCTTTTTAAGTCTAGTTTTATTTTGGATTCCTGTTGCTGTAAAAAAAGGTGGTTCGCTCCATAAAAAAGTTGGATGGTTTTATTACATCAGCATGTGGGTTGTATTAGTTACCTCTGCAATAATGAGTGTATGTAATCTTTTTATGGATAAATATATTGCTGCCTTATATTTAGGATTTCTAGCACTTGTCACTACTTATCCCTTATGGTATTCTTATGAAATTTTAAGGCAACAAAAAGAATGGTCGAACCGCTATTTTTGGATACGAAAGACATTTGTAGTGGTCATGTTTTTATCTGGTGTTGGAATGATTCTTTTAGCGGGGATCAAATTCCATTTTCAAAATATGGGCGTGATGATGGCATTTTTTGGCGTGTTGACTTTACCCGCAGGTCGAGACATATTAATGACCAAAGCCATGGCTATGGATAAAGAAACCAAACTCAAAATGCACATTCAAGGAACCATTATCACAGGAATCGCTGCTTATACCGCCTTTTTTGCTTTTGGTGGAAATCGAATCCTCATGCAAGTCTTTCATTTACCCGTACAATGGATGATTTTGCCTTGGATTTTACCAACTATTCTAGGCTTAATCTACTCACGCTATATGAAAAAGAAATATCGAGTTGCGTGATTTTTAAGATTAAAATGAATTTCAATCTTGATAATTTTATTATTTTTAATAGCTGCTTGATAGTAAATAGTAACCATATTAAATCAAGATAGGAAAATGAAAAAAAGTAGACGAAAGTTTCTAGGTATCAGCTTGGGCTTAGGACTAACGCCAATCGCAAGTCCATTAAAGAAATTTGTTAATACTGAGATGAATGAAAAGAAATTAAAAATTCTCATTCTTGGAGGAACAAGTTTTTTAGGACCGCATCAAATTGCTTATGCCTTAGATCGAGGGCATGAAGTGACGATTTTTACCAGAGGAAAAACGATTCCTAAAATTCATCCCGAACGCTTCGATCAAGTCGAACAATTAATTGGGGATCGAGAAGATAATTTAGAAGCCCTAAAAAATAGAAAATGGGATGTGGTTATTGATAATTCAGGTCGTAAAACCAAATGGACAGAAGACACCGCTCGACTTTTAAAGGATCAAGTGGAATATTACATGTATACTTCTTCGATTAGTGTATACTATCCTTTTATTGGAGATGATTTTTCAGAAAGCCGTTCATTGGTCACTAAAGTGCCTGATAATATCACGGAAGATGAAAAGTACACCTATGAATATGGGGTGATGAAAGCCACTTCAGAATTAGCTACAAAGGAACATTTTGGTGCAGAACGCTCTATTATAGTACGACCAGCATTAATCGTAGGGCCAGGCGATCGTACCGATCGTTTTCCTTATTGGTTGGCAAGACTTGAAAAAGGGGGGGATATAATTATTCCAGGTCAAAGAAATGAAGTCGTACAATATATTGATGTAAGAGATCTTGCGGAATGGATGATCCGATTAATTGAAAATAAAACGACGGGAATCTACAATGCTTCTGGTCCAGGATTTAGCATGACGACCAACGCTTTTGTACATGGTATTCATGCCAATTACAATTCTCCAGTAAATTACATACAAATTGATGATCTCGATTTTTTAAAAGAAAATGGGATTATAGGGATACAGCCTTGGGTGATTCAATTACCTAAATATGCTGGGATGTCTAAGAGTGATAATAGCAAAGCAATGGAAGCCGATCTTACCTTTAGATCATTATCGCAAACCGTAAGAGATACAAAAGATTGGTGGTATTCCGATGCTGTATCTGACGAACGACGAAATAATATTTTATCTGGTGAACGCTCTTTTATGAATAGAGAAAAAGACATTTTGGCAAAATGGAAGAAATACAAATAAAGGTACTCTTCCTATTAAAAAGAAAGAAGTTTCCTAATAAAGACGAATTGGCAGCATTCACAATAATGTCTATTTAAATTTTGGTAATATCTCCTTGAACGATTTTTAAGTTAGGCATCTTTTAAATGTATATTTTGATCTTCAAACTCAATTTTATTCCTCAATTTTCAAAAAAAAGGAATTCCAGTTGCATCCCAATAAATAAATCCTTAGCTTTGAGCTATCAATTTAAAAATGATGAACAATTATTCTAACACATATTTCTATTATTTTTTTAGCTTCTGTAGCAAGAACAACTAAAGGAACAACTGATCGTGTGTTAAACAAGATATAACAAATTAGGAGTTCCTTTGGAGCTCCTTTTTTTATAAATTAATTTTTAAATCTTAACCAATGCCAACCAAAAATAGTGCAATTTATTTTTTTGCATCTTTTTATTTTTACTTCTTTTGCAGAAGTGAGGCATTGTATTGATTATTCTTTAAAATGATCTAAAAAAATGCCTCAATGCAAATTGAGGCATTTTTTTTTGATCTAATTTACTAATATGACAAATTCAGAACAGCAGCAAGAAGAATCGCATTTGAAGGTTGCCATACAAGGTTATGCAGGTGCATTTCATGATGTAGCCGCTCATTTATATTTTGGCGATCAAGCAATTGAAATCGTTCCTGCCCATACTTTTGATGATTTGGTACAAGCTGTTGAAACTGGTAAAGTAGACACCGCTTTGATGGCGATTGAAAATTCACTTGCTGGAAGTTTGATGTATAATTATAGTTTATTAAATGATTCTAAGTTACAAATAGACGGTGAAGTTTACTTACGAATCAAACAAAATTTAATGGTTTTGCCTGGAGTTCAAATTGAAGATTTGGAAGAGGTTCATTCGCATCCAATGGCAATTGCTCAAACGCGGAATTTTTTCCGAAACTATCCAAAAATTCGATTAATTGAAAATGCAGATACAGCCCTTAGCGCAAAAATGATCCAAGAACGACGAGATCGAACTAAAGGAGCAATCGCAAGTAGTTTAGCCGCTGAATTGTATCAATTAGAAATCGTAGCTCCAAGTATCGAGACGAATAAGCAAAATTATACGCGTTTTTTAGTTTTAACCAAGCGAAACTCTGTTAAACAAAATGAAAATGGGAATAAAGTCTCACTTTGTTTTTCAACGGCGCATGAGGTAGGTAGTTTACACCAAATTTTAGGGGTAATGTCTGCCTATCAGATGAATTTAACGAAGATTCAATCTACTCCCATTGTCGGAAAAGCATGGGAGTACCGCTTTTTTATAGATTTTATCATAGATGGGCGTTTTACTTTATCGCAAGGAATTGAAGCGATTCGTCCATTAACCAGCGAATTAAAAATTTTAGGCATCTACCCCAAAGGAAATCATTACGAACACTAGAACTTATGATTATAAACACAGCTAGTCGATTGGGAGAAGTAAAAGAATATTATTTTTCCGTGAAATTAAAGGAAATTGCTGCCATGCGTGCGCAAGGAATTGATGTCATCAATTTAGGCATTGGAAGTCCCGATTTGCCTCCTTCACCTGATGTGATAGAGACACTTAGAACAGAAAGTTTAGTTCCTCAAAATCATAAATATCAATCCTATTCAGGTATTCTTGAATTACGTGAAGCAATGGCTCGTTTTTACCAAAAATGGTATGGCGTTGAATTGAATGCTACCAATGAACTTCTACCTTTAATTGGTTCAAAAGAAGGGATTATGCACATTTCAATGACCTTTCTTGAAGCTGGAGATGAAGTCTTAATTCCTAACCCAGGTTATCCAACTTATCAGTCTGTTACACGATTAACAGGAGCTAGCATCCGTACATACGATTTATCTGAAGAGACGGCTTGGTTGCCTGATTTAGTAGCGTTAGAACAAACGGATTTATCGAAAGTGAAAATCATGTGGCTCAATTATCCACACATGCCTACAGGTGCAAAAGTTACACGTTCTTTCTTTGAAAAAGTGGTTCAATTTGCCAAGAAGCATCAAATTTTGTTGTGTAATGATAATCCGTATAGTTTTATCTTAAATGAGGATTACATCAGTATTTTAGCAGTAGACGGAGCAAAAGAGGTGGCGTTAGAACTCAATTCTTTGAGTAAAGCCCAAAATATGGCGGGCTGGCGCGTAGGAATGTTAGCAGGACGAGCAGATTATGTTCAAACCATTCTTCGTTTCAAAAGTAATATGGATTCTGGGATGTTCAAACCCTTACAATTGGCAGCAGTGAAAGCACTAGATGCAGATGAAAAATGGTATGCTGATTTAAACGCTATTTACAAAAAAAGACAACAAATCGCTTTTCAAATTTTAGAGCAATTAAACTGTTCCTTTAATCGTGATTGCTCAGGAATGTTTGTATGGGCAAAAATTCCGTCTTCTTATGCATCTGGTTTTCAATTATCAGATCAATTATTAAAAGAAACAGGTGTTTTTATTACTCCGGGGGGAATTTTCGGAGATCGTGGAAATCAATATATTCGCATTTCATTATGTAGCCCTGAAGAAGTATTGCAACAAGCGATTCAACGCATTCAACAAAACGCAAGTGTAAAAGTATGGTAGTAACAATTATAGGAGTAGGTCTTATTGGTGGTTCTTTGGCTATTACGATCAAAGAAAATGGCTTTGCTTCGCACATCATTGGTGTTGATGCGTCCGAAGAAAACATAGATAAAGCATTGCGGAGAAGAATTATTGATGAAGGAGCAAGTTTAGAAGAAGCGGCTCATCGTTCGGATATTATTGTAGTTGCTACACCAGTGGATGCGATGAAATCGGTTTTGATTCAAGTATTAGATCTAGTAGATCAACAAGTGGTGTTAGATGTAGGATCGACAAAAAAAGCTTTATTAGCTACCGTAAAATCACATCCTAAACGAGGACGTTATGTAGCGACACATCCAATGGCAGGTACAGAATTTTCAGGGCCAGAAGCAGCTATCCCCAATTTATTTGATCATAAATGCACCGTATTTTGTGATATTGAAGATAGTGATACTGATGCAATTGATATAGCCAAGTTACTGTATGCTTCCATTCCTATGACGATTACTTATTTGGATGCTCATGCGCATGATATTCATACGGCTTATGTATCGCATATTTCGCATATCAGTTCATTTGCATTGGCATTGACCGTTTTAGAAAAAGAAAAAAATGAAAATCGAATTTTTGAATTAGCGAGTGGAGGATTTGGATCAACCGTACGTTTAGCGAAGAGTTCACCTGATATGTGGACTCCTATATTTCGTCAAAATCGGGATAATGTGCTCGATGTATTGGATGAACACATTAATTCGCTCGCAAGATTTAGAAGTTTATTGATTAAAAATGATTTTCAAACCATTTATGAATTAATAGAACAAGCGAATACCATTCGTAAAATTTTAAAATAACAAAAAAGTAAAAATTACAACATGATAGCAACTAAAAATTCATCAAGTACAAATACATCTACAATGAATATCAAACCAATCTTTGAGAAAAAAGATCGTCCTTATGTGATTGCTGGCCCCTGTAGCGCAGAATCCGAACAACAAGTCCTCGAAATTGCTCGCCAATTAAAAGAAGATGGTAGAGTGGACTTATTCCGCGCTGGAATTTGGAAACCTCGTACTCGCCCCAATTCTTTCGAAGGCGTGGGGTCTATCGGTTTAAAATGGCTCAAAAAAGTAAAAGAACAAGTCGGATTACCAGTTACAACTGAAGTTGCCAATCGTCAGCACGTTTTTGAAGCCATCAAGCATGGCGTAGATGTTGTTTGGTTAGGAGCGCGGACGACTGTAAATCCATTTTCTGTACAAGAAGTAGCCGATGCATTGGAAGGAATTGATATTCCTGTAATGATAAAAAACCCAATTAATCCAGATTTAGCCTTATGGATTGGCGCGATTGAGCGTATTTATAAAGCAGGAATTTCTCGAATTGCAGTGATCCACCGAGGCTTTTCTTCTGCTGGCAATTCTCAATATCGAAATGAGCCGATGTGGCAAATTCCAATTGAATTGATGCGTCGTTTTCCAAATTTGGAGATTATTTGTGATAACAGTCATATTTGTGGTCGTCGAGATATTCTAGATAATGTGGCGCAGCGATCTATGGATTTAAATTTTGCGGGTTTAATGACAGAAACACACATTGATCCAGATAATGCATGGAGTGATGCTAAGCAACAAATAACCCCTAAAACATTTTCATCATTACTGGATAATTTGGTTTATCGAAATGTAACTACAGATGATGAATTATTTTTGGAAAATTTAGATGGCTTACGCCAACAAATTGATTTGATTGATAATGATTTGTTGTTGCAATTAGGGAAACGAATGAAATTAGCCGAGGCGATTGGTAGTTATAAAAAGAAAAATAACATTGCCATTTTACAACCTTCTCGTTGGAATGAAATTTTAGAAAAAGCAGTGCAAAAAGGATCTGATCATGGATTAAGCGAAACCTTTATTAATGTATTTTTAAAAGCTATCCACGAAGAATCTATCAATCATCAAGAGGCGATCATGAAAGAAGAATAAATCAATTCTCATCACTAATAACAGGTACTTGTTCAGCACTATGAATAGCAGATTTTTTTCGCATAGGAATGTAATCTTCTTTGTAGATATTCCAAGGCGTTTTTCGATAAAAATCATAGCCAAAGTAGGTCATGATAATTTCGAATTCATCTGGAGAGCGAAAACCGGGGATGGGTTGAATGACATTTTTAGCTTCATCAATAAAGACTATCGTAGGAAAACTTAAACGACCTTTGGTAATGGCTACTGCTAATTCGTGGTAGCCTCTACGTCCTTGTTTGATGTATTTATACGTTTTACCATTGAAAGTAATATCTTGTGTGCTTTCTGCATTGAATTTTATAGAATAGTAGTTTTCATTTAAGTATTTTGCAATGTGCGGTTTTTGAAAAGTAGCTTTATCCATACGTTTACACCAACCACACCAATCCGTGTATACATCAATGAAAAATTTTCGGGGTTCTACTTCAGAACGTTCTATCGCTTCTTCCCAACTAAGCCATTCTACTTTCGTTCGTTCTTGAGCGTTAGTAGACAAACTCATTATGAGTAAGCCAAAAAATCCGATATATTGAAGTGTTTTTTTCATCTTTCTGTATTATCGTTGTACAAATGTAACAACATTAAAACCATTTATACAAGTGATCTATCATAACAAAGCCCTATTTTAAAATAAGTTTAACGTACGTTATCATTTTTAGCTAGTCAAATTGCTTTGGGTGTTGGATTAGAAAACACCTCCAAAGTATCGTTCAAGAGACGATTTTTTTGTTCCAATACTCCATTTATAGAAGGAGCTTTAATGCCATCATTTAAGCAACTAGGATTGGTGAAAATCCTAGCTTCATCCCATAAATTAGCATCTATAAAGGATTGTAGTACCTGTTGCCCACCTTCTACCAATACAATTCCTTTTTTATCTTGATATAATTGTGCCAAAATACTAGTTAAACTATTTTCATCAAATGAGATAGAATGATAAGTGAGATTTTTAGATGAAGTTGGAGGCTTTTCTACTTGAGTATACACCCAAGTAGGAGTAGATTGGTCAAACAGATGATTAGTTTTTGGAATACGAAGTTGTTTATCCAAAACAATGCGCAACGGTGAGTTGCCATAATAATGTCGAGTCGTCAATTTTGGATTATCAATGATTGCTGTATTTGTGCCTACCAAAATGACATCAACTTCTGAACGCCATTTATGAACTAGTCGTTTAGAAAAAGAATTAGTTAACCAAATTTGATGATCTTTTTGTCCTATAAATCCATCTTTACTTTGTGCGTATTTTAAAATAATATAAGGTCTATTTTTAGTAACGATGGTATTTCTGATTTTGCAAACTGAATTCCCTTTTTGCTCTAAAATTCCAGTTATAACCTTTACTTTCTTCTTACGCAAAAGTGGAACACTTTTACCATCTACCCCATCCGTTCGATCACTATTTGATATAATTACTTGGGGTATTTGATGCTTTAAAATCAAATCCGTACAAGGAGGAGTATTACCATGAATACAACAAGGTTCTAAAGAGACATACATATTACTCTCAGCGATCAAATGTCGATTCTTCTCAACAACAGATTGTACGGCATTTACTTCTGCATGCGCACCACCATATTTTTGATGAAAACCTTCTCCTATAATGCGATTTTGATGGACAATTACTGCACCTACCATTGGATTTGGAGCGGCAGATTGTGCTCCCATACGAGCTAAATCAAAACAACGGAGCAAATAATTAGGATTAAAATCAGGCATTTTCCAATCTTTTTTGTCTGAAATTAAGTGAAGTATTTAATTTTAACATTTTATGGTCTATGAAAAGTCAAATTATGAAAAAATGTATACTTTTTGTAAATTAAAAAATTAAAATTTTAATTTATTTGATTTTGTAAATTAATGAAAATCAATAGATTGAATCTTGTGTTCTTGTTTTTATCTCCAAAATGTTAGCCACTCTTAGAAACAATATGATAAAAATAAAGTATTAGTATTATGCGATCCCTATTTTTAGTGAGTTTTAAAAATAAAAATATGTAACAATCTTGTTTCATTTTCTTTTAAATTCATCTAAAACTTCTTATCTTTATGCTTACAAGTCAAAAATAGGTATTATATTATTTCTGTTAACATTTTAAAACGAGAGAGCGTGTTGTACAAAGTTAAACTTAAGAACGCAGACGAGAATGTCATGCTTGAAGATGAGGTATATGAATATTTAACTACTGATCCTTATCTTAAAAAAGTTGATTTTATCAATAATTTGAGAAGACATTCAAGCGGCTGCGCAGTTTTCCAAAAAACATGGAAAAAGGCAGAAGGTGGTTACAAAACAGAAACCATCTATCTACACAAATTAATCGCTGAAAAATTTCTTAACGATCAGCGATCTTCTACCAAAAATCTTGTTGGTGCAAAAAATGGTAATAAATTAGATTGTCGTTTGGATAATTTAGTTTGGCGCTCTAGAGCTGTTGCCAGCCGCCAACGTAAGACAAGTAGTAGAACAGGCTATACTGGTGTATACAAAGAAAACAAACGTTACCGAGCAGTTATTTCGATTGATCGCAAATCTGTTCATATTGGAATGTTTGATACACCAGAAGAAGCAGCAATGGCATACAATAAAAAATCAAAAGAATTGTATGGCGCTGATGGTAAAATCAATATCATTAAACAAGCAGCTGAATCTTAAAACAACACAAAAGACTATAAAAAATAAATATAGCCTGAGTAGTTTTTATTACTCGGGCTTTATTTTTGAAGTAAATCTGGGCGACGTTCTTTTGTTCGATTTAAAGACTGCTCATATCGCCAATCTTCAATTGCTTTATCATGACCAGATAATAAAACATCAGGTACTTTCCATCCTTTAAATTCTGATGGACGGGTATAAACAGGTGGGGCTAATAAGCCATCCTGAAAAGAATCAAACAAAGCAGAAGTCTCATCATTTAATACCCCCGGTAATAAACGCCCTATTGAATCTACTAAAACTGCCGCTGCCAGTTCTCCACCTGAAAGTACAAAATCTCCGATTGAAATTTCCATCGTTACATATTGTTCTCGAATTCGCTCGTCGATCCCTTTATAATGCCCACAAATAAAAAGTAAATTTTTACTTAAAGATAATTGATTCGCAATTCCTTGATGCAGCGTTTTTCCATCAGGTGTAAGGAATATGATTTCATCATAGGAGCGCTGAACTTGTAACTGTTCTATACAATTGGACAATGGCTCTACCATCATCACCATTCCAGCTCCCCCTCCATATTGATAATCGTCTACTTGCCGATGTTTCCCAAGCCCATAATCACGTAAATTATGAACGACTACTTCCAATAAGCCTTTTTGTTGAGCACGTTTCATAATAGAATGCTCAAAAGGACTTACCAATAACTCAGGCAAAACAGATATTATATCTATACGCATAGCATCTTTTCTACATTACAAAATACAAAAGTATTAAAATAATTCAACAAGTGTTTTGCTATTCCATTTGGAGTACTTAAATTGTGATTTATTCATGAGAAAACATTTTTACCAAAAAACCAAAAACAAATAAATCATTATGTTACCCATCACCAAAGACTATCTAACTAGTCGTAGGAACAGACCTTATCTTAGAAATCCAGATTGGTACAGTATCCGCACGCTTAAAGGCGTTGTCATGCATTGGACAGCAAACGAGGGTATTGGTGCAAACGCCAAACGAAATCGTAATTATTTTAATACTACAGATCGTTATGCCTCTGCTCATTATGTAGTGGATGACCATTCTATTGTTCAGTGTATGCCCGACCATGAAGTAGGATATCATGTTGGGGGGAAATATTATAAACCAATGGGATTAGCCGTCATCGAAGATGGGCTAACACCCAATTATTTTTTAATAGGTATTGAAATGTGTGTCAATAAAGATGGCGATTGGAATAAAACCTATCAACATTCTGTAGAATTAGCACAGTTTCTTTTAAATAAATATAATTTTACGATCAAAGATTTATATCGTCATTATGATATTACAGGCAAGGACTGTCCTAGAATGATGATTGAAGAAAATGACTGGCAAGCCTTCCGTACAGATGTGAATCGAGGCTTAACCTTTTCTATTGGAAATCCAATTAAAACAGGTATAGTAAATACGGCAGATTTAAACATTCGTACAGGCAATGGAATCGAATTTCCTGTAGTTGGTGTACTTAATATCAATGATGAAGTTAAAATTTATGAAGAAGCTGGAAATTGGTATCGAATAGGAGTAGATCAATGGATACATAAACATTATGTCGTTATTACGTTTTCTAAAAAAATAGGAATTGTTAATGACCCTACTGGCTTGAATGTACGGTCTGGGCCTTCCGTTAATAATTCAATTGTAGATGTATTAGCAGATGGTTCTGAAGTAGAAATATTTGATAAAAAAGAACGCTGGTATAACATTGGCGAAAATCGTTGGGTATATGCTCCACTTGTTCGCATCATTGAAATGAAAACAGCTCGTGTAAATGCACCTAGTTTTCTAAATGTACGATCTGGGCCAGGTACTAATTATGAAATTGTCAGACGGGTACAACGTGATACTTTAGTTACTATATTAGAGGAAGAAGGCAATTGGAGTCGAATTGGAGAAGGAGAGTGGGTATTTAGTTTTTACTTGACCATTGTAGATGGAGAGAATGCGTAGGTGATTTTAGTTTAATACTCATTCAAACCAATCCAATTGTCCACCCATAAGAGATAGGTAAATGATTCCGATAAGAATAGGAGCAGCAATGGATGCCAGCATGTAGTAAAAATAAGAACGTGGTACTTTCGATGGCTGAATCCATTCTACGATTAAAGAGATGATGAAAATGGCTAAAATTATACTACCGAATGTTAAGCTTACAAGACTACCCATGTAATCATTCACCAACCATAACAACAAATAAAAAACAGATTGGACTAAGAAAAATTCAAAAGGTCGTAGATGTGGCACTTTGAGGATAAACTTGGTTTACAAAATTGTTATCTTTACTACTATCTGTAAAGGTACACCTTATATTAGGTATTGAACAAGAAAAATCTACAAATAGCTCATGTGGCGAGTTTTTACTTTATTCTTCTGCTTTTTTTCAAGTTTGTTAATTGCTCAATCCATCAATCCTTCTGTAGTTCAAAAAAAGGTACAGGATTTAGTTATTGATTCTCCTGAAACATATCACCCTATTTATGTCTTATTAGAAGACCAAATTAATCTTCAACAACTCGAACAACAACTTCGTCTCCAAAAAGCATCGCTCGAAGAACGGACGGCTACGCTCATCCCTTTGTTGAAAGAAAAAGCTGCAAGTACACAGCTTAAATATATTCAAGAATTTGAACAATCTACTGCTGTAGAAACTAACAGCATTCATTCTTTCTGGATTGCCAATGCTGTTTTTCTGAAAGCTAAAAAAAGTTTAATAGAAAAACTAAGCAATGATCCCTACATTGCTTGGATTGGCTATGATGCCAATTTAGAACTAACCGAAGCCATTACAGAAGCAGAAAACCTACCTATTGAACCCAATTCTATCGAACCAGGTTTATTGGCTGTCAATGCACCTGCGCTCTGGGAAAAAGGCTATACTGGTTATGGTCAAATGGGCTTTGTAGCTGATACTGGAGTTGATCCTCATCATCCCTCCATTGCTAATCAATACGCAGGTTTTCATAGTACCAATCAGTATGAAGCATGGTATGATTTTAACCAATCGACAGATTTACCAGAGGATTGTGGCGATCACGGAACACATGTTTTGGGAACAATGATGGGCTTGGATCGACTAAATAAAGATACGATAGGTGTTGCATACAATGCCCGTTGGGTAGGGGGAGCAATTCTTTGTGGACTTGGTACAGCAGATAATATTGGAGCATTTGAATGGTCGCTTGATCCTGATCAAAATCCTACTACCATTGAGGATATGCCAGATGTCATAAATAATTCTTGGTATGACCCTACATTACAGGGGGAAGATTGTACTAGCATTTATGTACCTACTTTAGAAGCACTGGAGGTGGCAGGTATTGCAGTTATCTTTTCTGCTGGAAATGAAGGGCCTGATGACGGAACGATCACTCAACCACACAACATAAATAGAGATACTGTAGATGCTTTTACCGTTGCTGCAACACGCGTCTTTTCTCCATATCTCGTCGCTGATTTTAGTAGCCGTGGGCCATCACATTGTGGCGGAGAAGGCACCTTGCTCATCAAACCAGAAGTTGCAGCTCCAGGGGTAAACGTTCGCTCTGCGGTTTTTAATGGAGAATATGGTCAAAAGTCAGGGACTTCTATGGCAGCACCACATGTTTCTGGTGTGATTATGTTATTGAAAGAAGCGTTTCCATACTTGACAGGTAGAGAATTGAAATTAGCGGTTTTTCATACTTGTACTGATTTAGGAGATGAAGGAGAAGATAATGTTTATGGAATGGGAATGATTAATGCCCTAGAAGCTTATAATTATTTAATAGCAAAAGGATACGAACCTGTTCCTCCAGTTAATACCAATGATGTTATTTTAATAAGTTCAAGTGTTCAAGCTGTAGAATGTGGCAATGAAGTTTCTCCATTTGTGATGGTCGAAAATGCAGGTGTAAATCCAATTTATTCTTTAGATTTTACGTACCTTTTAGATGGTGATTTAGTTAGTTTGTATACTTGGAATGGCTATCTTGCTCCTCATGATAGAACATTTATCTCTTTACCTATACAAGAGTTAGAATCTGGAAATTTTTTGATGGCAATTGATATTCAAAAAGTTAATGGATTGCCTGATTATCGTCCTTTAAATAATCGAATTCAACAACCCATTATCATTTCATCTGCAATAGGTTACAATGCCTCAGTCATGGGAGAATCAGAAGTGAAAGTTTGTAAAAATGCCAATGCTGTTTTGTATTGTGATTATGTAGGTGATGCTGTGGTAGAATGGTATGATGCCATTAATAATGGCAATAAAGTAGGGGAGGGTTTCCAATTTACAACTGATCCACTTGATACTACTACTACTTTTTTTGCAGATGTACTTCGAAATGGTCAAGCAGGTCTGAGTGATCAATCTGAAGGAACCCCAACTTTAGAAGAAGATAACACTGTTTTAATGAAATTTGAATCTATTTATCCATTTACCTTAAAATCTGTAAAAGTCTTTTATGATAACCCAGGAGGACGAATTATTCAATTATTGGATAATGCAGGAGAAGTCGTTTCTGAGAAAACACTTATTTTAGCTGGAAGTGGTGAAAAAGTAGTAGACCTTAATCTAAAAATTGAACCAGGGGAATATCAATTTAAATTACATCAAGGTAATGCCCTTTCTTATTCTGTGGGCGAATTTGATTATCCTTTTGTTGTAAATGATGTATTAACGATTAATGCGGCAAGCAATCAAGCAGGTATTCAAACTTACGGCCCTTTTTATGATTGGCAAATTGAATTTTATGATGTTTGTGGACGAGTTCCTGTTTTGGTAGAAGTATTACCTGCTGATAGTATACCTCAAGCTGAATTTGTAGTTTCTTCGGATACGATTAACTTAGATTTTGGTGAAATGTTCGTTTTTTCTGATAGTTCAATGGATGCCTCTTCTTGGTATTGGGATTTTGGAGATGGAAATAGTAGTACAGAACAAAATCCCTCACATACTTATGCTATCCCTGGAACCTACTATGTAAGTTTATCGGTCGAAAATAATATTGGATGTACAGATGTAGCAGGTATGACTTTAGAAGCTACGAGTGATTTAATTGAAAATACAAATGATATAGAGGGAAATCTTCTATTTAAACTATATCCTAATCCGTTTACAGAACATTTTAAGATCCTGTATACAGGACAATCTATCATAAATATTCAAGCTTCCATTGTCAATTTTAAGGGGCAAATGATTCGTTCTTTTCCAGAAAAATATATTCGACCTTTTGAGGAGTGGGAAATACCTGCACATGATTTGTCAAGTGGAGTTTATTTCCTCCAATTACAAATTAATGAAACCAGATTTGTTAAAAAATTAATTCGGTTGTAAAGAATAGAGATCGTTGCATACTTTTTATTATACAAGATATGTTAAGTAAGGGGTGTTAATTATTCGGGCAAAAATTTTGAGATCAATAAAAAGCTGAAATAGCGACGTGATGAAGCGTTTGAAGCTTTATTTTGATCTCTTTCGTTAAAATTTTCTGCCCGAATAACCCCCTGGAACTACTTAAGTAAGGGGTATAGAATGATTTTTGTATTAGTATCAACAAAAGCAGAAAGGATGAATCGATTATTTTATATTTTATTTTTAGGAGGTTTTTTAAGCCTAAATTCCTTAGCCGCTCAAGAAAAACCTCCTTCGAATGAAAAAGAATATAAGGATCAATACCAAAAACGAATTGAAAAAGAATTTTTATATGATGTATACATCCCAAAAGATTTGACCCAAGCTTTTTTAGAATTAAATCGATTGATTTCTAAAACAGATCAAATAAAATTTAAACAAATGGATGAAGTTTCGGCGGTTAAAAAACTTCATTTTAGTTTTGGTCGTTGGATGATACATAACTGGGGTTTTTATCAAGGGTCTCGTTTTTCTCACTATTTAAAAAAATTAGGAATTCATCATCCAGACGACATGGCGACTTTTGTGATACTTTCATACCATAGAAATTTAAATCGCAAATCCCTTAAAATCAAGGAACAAATTGAACAGATAATCGAAAAACGTAAAGCAGCTCATCAACAAAAAGCAAAAACTGGAAAAGTACTAGAACAAAAAATTATCCAACGACCCAAACCAACTTCTACAGATAGTTTACAACAAAAAAAAGAACACGATCAATCAAATTTTTAAATTTGATTGATCTCCTTTTATTGGTCTGATTTTTCAATCGTAAGAAAAAATATTACAAATTCCTTCCCCTAAATTTCTTTTTTCCTAAAGTAAAATTTATACATTTGTGGTCGTATAATTTTAAAAAGCCTGCAACTTTTTTTACCCAATCTTAGTTTATTTGGTTGAGAAAATTAGACAAAGACTTCAGTTAAGTTTAGTATGAATCCCTGTAAGTAGTTGTCAAACAGATGGTTAAGAGCTTTATTAATTTGAATTAAAGAAAAGAAATTATCAATATGACCAAGAATCTATTGATTGTAGAGTCACCTGCTAAAGCTAAAACAATTGAAAAATACCTTGGAAAAGATTTTAAGGTGAAATCGAGTTTTGGACATGTACGTGATCTAGATAAAGGCGATAAAGGCGTAGATGTTAGCAATGGATTTAAACCTTCCTATGTTGTATCTCCTGAAAAAAAGAAAGTTGTCAAAGATCTTAAAGACTGGGTCAAAAAAGTGGATGAAGTTTGGCTCGCTACGGATGAAGACCGAGAAGGGGAAGCCATTTCTTGGCATTTATGTAAAGTCTTAGGCTTGGATGAAATGACGACAAAACGCATTGTCTTTCGAGAAATCACCAAACCAGCTATTCAGAAAGCGATTCAATCTCCTCGAAAAGTAGACTTAAATCTTGTCAATGCACAACAAGCGCGTCGTATTTTAGATCGCTTAGTTGGGTTTGAACTTTCTGGCTTATTATGGCGAAAAGTAAAAGGTAAATTATCGGCTGGTCGAGTTCAATCTGTTGCAGTGAAACTCATTGTGGAGCGAGAACGAGAAATCATGGCACACGAAGCCAAACCATTTTATAAAATTACTGCTATTTTCAATGTGTTAAATAGTAAAGGGCAAAAAGTAGCCTTGAAAGCTGAATTGCCCACTCGTTATGATACTGAACAAGATGCAAATAGTTTTCTTCAAAAATGTATAGGAGCAAACTTTTCTATTGCTGATATCAAAGTCCGCCCTACTAAACGCCGCCCCGCAGCACCCTTCACCACCTCTACTTTACAGCAAGAAGCCAGTCGGAAATTAGGTTTCGCTGTAAAGCGTACTATGATTGCTGCACAGAAATTATACGAGGCAGGTTTAATTACCTACATGCGTACAGATTCTACAGCCTTGAGTGAAGTTGCTTTAAAAAATATAGCCGATCAGATTGAAGTAAATTACGGCAATCAATACCTACATACTCGACGTTACAAAAGTAAAAACTCAAATGCTCAAGAAGCGCACGAAGCCATTCGTCCCACGTATATTGACCGTCAAAATGTAGTCAATGATCGAGATCAACAACGCTTGTATGAGTTAATCTGGAAGCGTACCATCGCCTCTCAAATGTCGGATGCGCAATTAGAGAAAACAACTGTTGATATTGGAATCTCCACGATTCCAGATGCATTTTTAAAGGCAGAAGGAGAAGTCTTGAAGTTTGACGGTTTCCTGAAAGTTTATCTCGAATCCAAAGATGATGACGAAGAAGATGAAGCAAAAGGCATTTTACCACCATTAAAAATTGGACAAGTCATTGATCTTCGTGAGATGACTGCTACGGAACGCTTTACCCGTCCACCAGCTCGATTTACTGAAGCAGGCTTAGTCAAAAAATTAGAAGAATTAGGTATAGGTCGTCCTTCTACTTACGCACCTACCATTAGTAAAATCATGGAAGAAGCACGAGGATATGTAGTGAAAGAAACGCGTGAGGGTACGCCAAGAAATTTTAATGTAATAAAATTAGCTGAAGGTAAGATTGACAAAAAAGTCAATCAAGAAATGACAGGAGCTTCAAAAAATCGCTTATTTCCAACAGATATGGGCATGCTCGTAAGTGATTTTCTATCCGAGCATTTTGAAGAAGTAATGAATTATAGTTTCACCGCAGGTATTGAAAAGAAATTCGATACCATTGCCGATGGAAAAGAAAATTGGACGAATATTCTGGGTAAATTCTATGAACCTTTTCACGAAACAGTTGAGGAAACCCTCGCAAATGCAGAACGTGCTACAGGAGAACGAATCCTAGGTAAAGACCCTGAAACAGGACGAACACTCCTTGTACGGATGTCTAGATTTGGTCCTGTAGTCCAAATTGGTGCACCCGATGAATTAGCAGAAGAAGAAAAACCACGCTATGCCAATCTTCGACCTGGACAATCCATGGAAACTATCACATTTGAAGAAGCGAAAGATTTATTCAAACTTCCAAGAGTGTTAGGTTCATATGAAGATTTTGAAGTTACAGTAGGGGCAGGTCGTTATGGGCCGTATGTTAAGCATGATAAAGCCTTTATTTCTATCCCTCGTACGGAAGATCCTTTGACGCTTTCTTATGAACGCGCCATTGAGTTAATTAAAGAAAAACGCCAAGCAGATGCGCCTGTTGGGACTTATAAAGGAGAACCTATCACAAAAGGTAAAGGTCGATTTGGGCCATTCTTAAAATGGAAAGGATTATTTGTGAATATTCCTAGAAAATACGATCCTGCAACGATTTCACTTGAAGAAATGCATGAGTTGATCGAGAAAAAAGTTGAAAAAGAAGCCAATCGTTATATCCATCAATGGCCAGAGGAAAAAATTTCTGTCGAAAATGGACGATGGGGACCATTCATTCGATTCAAGAAAAAGAATGTCAAAATTCCTAAAGTAGATGGTCAACGTGTCACCTCTGAACAAGCCAAAGAATATACTTTAGAACAGGTAAAGAAATTGATAGAAGCTGAAATTCCAGATGCATTCGCTAAAAAAGGCCGAGGCGGGAAGAAGAAAAAATAAGGCACGCGGAGAAAATAAATTTACTTTCCTTGAAATAGCGAAAATTATGAGTCATTGAAAATGACGTTAATTGAACTAATTCGAGGAAATAAAAATGTAAATTTATTCGTGCCCTACTACTAAAAATGCTTTCTTTGTCAACAAAATTAAAAAAGTGCTTAGACCATTAGTTTCTAAGCACTTTTTTAATTCTTATCTAAATTGCCTAATGAATTGTAAAAAGTAACATAATAGCTACTAAGTATCCAACTTATTCCTTATCTTGGTGCTAACAAAAAATAGTTTACAAAAAAATGGAAAAGCTAAAAATCTCTTTAATGAAAACAAGATAGCTATTTTTCAAAGCTATCATATTTCTCTCTTTTGATTATGGTTTTTCTTTACTGACACCCCATGTCAAGTGGATCATCTTTTTATATTTTGAAAGTGTGCCAATGCTCATTTTCAAGCAACATACTATTGTCGAAAATACAAATCTATTATTAATATAAACAAAAATTCATGGCAAAAGTAAAGCATTCTAATATCGTCGATATTATTGATAATGTCGTTATTCACGGTATAGATTCTAATGTATTACAGCTAAATACTAACAAAGTTATTAGCGGTAGAAAACTCATCATTCGCAACAAAGAAGTTATCCATTTTGGTAATTGTAATTATTTGGGCTTAGAACGACATCCTAAAGTAAAACAAGCCTCGATTGAGGCCATCCAACAAGAAGGTATTCGCCTGACTATGTCTCGTGCTTATGTTTCTTCAGGATATTATGTCGAATTGGAAGAACTACTCAGTAAAATGTATGGCGGGCATGTCGTGGTGGCGCCTTCATCTACCATGCTTCATTTATCTGCTATTCCTGTTCTTTTTGGAAGTGATGATTTGGTATTGCTCGACCATCAAGTACATGCAAGTATGACACAAGCGGTACAATATAAAAAAGCAAGTGGTCTTACCGTAAAAACAGTACGACATAACCGTTACGATATTTTGGAGGATATGATTAAAAAATATCGAGGCAAGCAATACGAGAAAATCTGGTATGTTTTAGATGGTATTTACTCCATGTACGGCGATGCTCCTGATATGAAAAAACTAGTGGAATTGATGGATAAATATCCTTCCTTTTATCTATACGTAGATGATGCACATGGCTGTAGTTGGAAAGGAAAACATGGAAGAGGACACGTATTAAGTGAGGTTGATTTACATCCAAAGATGATGATGACCGTTTCCTTGGGTAAAGGCTTTGGTGTTATTGGAGGGGTTTTGGTAACGAAAGATCCTGAGTATTGTCGGAGAGTTCGTAATTGTGGGAATACCATGATTTTTTCTGCTCCTTTGAGTTCTGGTTTATTAGGTGCTGCCATCGCTTCCGCTAAAATTCATTTGACCGATGAATTAGTAGAATTGCAGGAAGATTTAATGGACAAAATTCGCTACACCAATAAATTAATTCGCAAGTACAATCTACCACAAGTTAAAGAAGAAGAATCGCCTATTTTTTATATTCCAACTGGCTTATTAAAAATAGCTTACAATATGTTGGATGCCTTGATTAATGATGGTTATTTAACCAATGTCGGAGGATTTCCAGCGGTATCGGTTCGTTGTGCAGGTATACGATTTTTAATTACGTGTCATATACAAAAAGAAGACATTGATGGTTTGATCGAACGAATTGCCTATCATTTGCCAAGAGAAATGGCGAAGGAGAATTTTACATTCAAAGAATTAGCTAGATCTTTTAAGAAGCCAGAATTTGAGGACTTAGCACAATATTTCCCATTGGTAAATGCTTCCACTCAGACTACTTCAACTCCATCTTCGGATGCAAATCAAGCAAATGAATCATCTTCTACTTTAAAAATTGAATACACTGATTCCATCTCAAAACTAAAAAATATGAAGGAATGGAATTATGTGATGACTAAACATGGCGTTTATCATTCGGATAGTCTTGCGTTTATGGAAAAAGTCTTTACTAATAATGAAAATGACTACAACAATTGGTCGTTTTTATATTACACCATTCGAGATGAAGCCGATAATTTAATTTTGTCCGCTTTCTTTACTGAAGCTTTATGGAAAGAAGATGTTTTAGCGCCTTCATCCGTGTCGATGGAGTTAGAACAAATTAGAACGAAGGAAAATCCGAATTATCTAATTTCTAAATCAATTGCGCTTGGATGTCAATCGCTAGAAGGAGAACCATTACATGTAGATACTTCTCATCCTCAAGCTAAAGCCGCTTTATCCAAATTAGTTGATCTTTTATTAGAAGAAGAACAAAAACGCGGAACGGAGTTAATCGTATTTAGAGATATGTCGGCAGGGGATAAATTCTTAGAGCAATTTTTCTTGGACAAAGGTTTTGTGGTCAACAAAATGCCAAATAAGAACAAGATTTATGATATTACTTGGAATACTGATGAAGAATTTTTAACCTACGAAGCGCATACCTACAAAAGAAGAAAAAACCATAAAAAATATTTACGACCCTTCTGGCACATGTTCGAAGTCAATCCAATGGATGCTTCCGATATTGAAAATGTAGATCGTATTTATGAATTGTATTCTGCTGTGAAAAAGGTAAATTTTGCTATCAATACGTTTCCTTTGCCCAAGCAATTTTTTGCAGATATGCTAAAGCAGAACTATTTTGATATGGTCAAAATTGAGCTTAAAGCTGAATTTTCTAAATCTGGAGAACAAGAAATTGTTGGATTCTTCTGCGGCGCGATATCAAGTAAGGAATATTATGGAATGTTTTTAGGTTTTGATTACGATTATTTACATTCTCATCACATTTATCGTCAAACCGTTTATCAATTGGTGAAACGAGGGCGATCTTTAGGTTGTTCAACGGTCAATTTAGGCTTTTCTGCTGATGTAGAAAAACGTAAATATAATGCAGTGCAAGAACCCAAAATTGCCTACATTAATTTTCAAGACATGTTCAATCAAGCGGTCATTCAAAATATGGGATCTGAATCTGTCAAAAAACATTATTAGTCGTAATAGAACTGGGGGGCAATTATAGTTTCCCAGTTTTTTTAAATTCTTCTTTTATCTTCATTTTTTATAAACCCTTTTTTCTTCTCTCTGTTAGTTTATTATCTGTTCGTTTTAATATTAATAAAGGCATCTTTACGCTTTATTTATCGTTAAATAAATAGTATCTTTGTTTACAGTTTTGAACATTAAATTGGAATAATTTAAAATTTCAAAATTAAAATTGACAAATATTTAAATTACAAAAATAAATTTGGTTTCGTATGACAACGATGACAGTAGAAAACCTTCAAATCATCAAAGAAAGTGCTAGAGATTTCGCAGAAACGTATATCCGCCCACATGTAATGGAATGGGATGAATCTCAATTTTTTCCTATGGATATGTTTCATAAGATGGGCGAACATGGTTTTCTAGGTGTTCTCGTTCCTGAAGAATATGGTGGATCAGGCTTAGGCTACCAAGAATATATTACGGTGATCGAAGAGATAGCAAAAGTATGCGGCTCTATTGGTTTATCTACTGCTGCACATAATTCTTTGTGTACGAACCATATTTTAATGTTTGGTAATGAAGAACAAAAACGTAAATATCTTCCCAAATTAGCCTCTGGAGAATGGATTGGTGCTTGGGGGTTAACAGAACCTAATACAGGTAGTGATGCAGGTCGTATGCGATGTGTAGCAGAAGAAGATGGCGATTATTATGTGATTAATGGGGCTAAAAATTTCATTACGCATGGAAAGTCAGGTCATGTTGCTGTGCTTATTGCACGTACAGGTGAATTATTAGATAGTCATGGAATGACTGCCTTTGTTATAGAGCGAGGTACACCTGGATTTAGAGCAGGTAAAAAAGAAGATAAATTAGGGATGCGTGCTTCTGAAACGGCTGAAATGATATTTGAAAATTGCCGAGTACCTAAAAGCCAAATTTTAGGTAAAGTAGGAGAAGGATTTGTACAATCTATGAAAATCTTAGATGGTGGACGAATCTCAATTGCAGCTTTATCCTTAGGGATTGCTAAAGGAGCTTATGAAGCAGCTGTCAACTACTCCAAAGAACGCGAGCAATTTGGTAAACCCATCTCTTCTTTTCAAGGAATCAGTTTTAAATTAGCCGATATGGCGACCAAAATTCAAGCTGCTGAATTATTAACGCGTAAAGCTGGCGAACTCAAAGATCAACACGAATATGTCACCAAAACTGCTGCTATGGCAAAATATTATGCTTCTGAAGTAGCTGTTGAAGTTTCTACGGAAGCTGTACAAATATTTGGAGGCTATGGTTATATTAAAGAATTTCCAGTGGAGAAGTTCTACCGCGATTCTAAATTATGTACGATCGGAGAAGGAACTTCTGAAATTCAAAAGTTAGTAATCTCTCGTGAAGTACTAAAAGGAAAATAATTCATCCCTCATTTTTACTAAAACATAACAGCTTTTTAGTTGTTTTGTAATAGAATATGATAAGTTTCCCTACTTATCTCTATCTTGCATTTATAACCAATTTTTAAATCATGCAAACTACCACAAACGGTCATCAAGCTTCCGATTCACAAGAATTCCAACTCAATACCATTGAAGAAGCCATTGCAGAAATAAAGGCAGGAAAAGTTATCATCGTAGTAGACGACGAAGATCGAGAAAATGAAGGTGATTTCATCTGTGCAGCAGAATGTGTTACACCAGAAATTATCAACTTTATGGCGACGCACGGACGCGGTTTAATTTGTACACCTATAGATGAGCGTCGTGCAGATGAATTGGATTTAAAGATGATGGTTTCTGACAATACAGCACTTCATGAGACGGCTTTTACCGTTTCGATTGATTTAATTGGACAAGGTTGTACAACAGGAATTTCTTCTTATGACAGAGCTACAGGTATTCGCGCCTTAGTAAATCCAGCTACAAAATCCACTGATTTTGCTCGTCCAGGGCATATTTTTCCTTTACGTGCTAAAGTTGGAGGTGTTTTACGACGAACGGGACACACAGAAGCAGCGATTGATTTAGCGAAAATGGCGGGTTTTTATCCAGCAGGTGTTTTAGTAGAAATACTAAATCCAGATGGTTCCATGGCTCGAACGCCTCAATTGTTAGAGATTGCTAAAAAACATGATTTAAAAATCATTAGCATCAAAGATTTAGTGGCATATCGCATGAAAACGGAGCGTATTGTCAAACGTGAAGTTTCTGTAAAAATGGATACACAATATGGAGAATTTGAAGTAACCGCTTATCAACAAATTACAACTGGTGATACTCATTTGGCGATTAAAAAAGGTTATTGGGAACCCAATGAACCTGTATTAGTTCGAGTACATTCTTCCACTGAAACAGGCGATATTATTGGCTCTTTATTTGAAGGATATGGTATGCAACTCCAACAGTCTATTGAAAAAATAGCGGAAGAAGGAAAAGGCTTATTGCTTTTTATGCGCCATCAAGAAAAAGCAGATACTATCGTAAGTCGTTTAAAAGCTTATGCACAAAAAGAAGGCAAAAATATTGAAGATATGAAGGCTGACATGGAACAACGTGACTTTGGCGTGGGCGCGCAAATTATTCGCGATTTAGGTATAACAAAAATGCGTTTGATTACCAATAATCCTAAAAAACGAATTGGTTTAATTGGTTATGGATTGGAAGTGGTGGAGAATATTGAGTTGTAGTTTACTAGATTGTAAGCTTACAAAATTAATAGGATTATAATTGATCCAAGGTGGTTTGAACCCCTTGTTAAGTTTAATTTTTAAGCCTTATCTATTTTTGAATAGCTTCAAATTCGTTGTATAAAGACTTGGATTACTCTAAATAGATCAATGAAAAAAGGAACGTCTAATTTTTTTATCTACGCAATTCGGGAAATAATTCTGGTCGTTATTGGCATACTAATCGCTGTCACCATCAATAATTGTAATGAGAGTAGAAAACAAGACAAAGAACTCAATCAAATATTGTTCACCATAAAAGAAGATTTAGAAAACGACATTACCAAAATTGATAAGATATTTGAATTTTATAATAGAGCAGATACAGTTTTCGAAAATGTTATCAATTCTTAGTATTCAAGAGAAGATTATGAAAACAATCCTACTATTTCATTCTTAATCTTTGGCTTTCCTGAACTTTCATTTTCAAAAAGAGGTGTTTCACTTTTAGAAAAATTCAATGGACATATTACTATGGAGAAAGAGCAATTGGTACAAGAACTGATTGAATTTTATACCGAACAATTATGGGAGATAAAAGTAGACGATCAAATACGAGCAGATGATTTCAAAGAAAATTTTAGTCATTGGAAGGAAAACTATGATTGGTGGTTTGATTATGTCCAATTGAACATAAATGAAGAATTCATCACCTATGCACTTGAAAGCCAAGATTATAAGAAAAGAGTAGCAACAGCTCAATTTTATGCCTACACAGTTTACTTACCTGAAATCGGAGAATTCAAAGATAAAGGACTTGAACTTATTAAGAAGATCGAAATGTATAAAAATTGACAAGTTTCATCCTTATTTCAAACTGTTATTTATCATCAATCGGCTGCTCTAATAACCTTACTAATTCTTCCAAATCCCAAGCATTTGAGAGTTGGTATTCACCAATTCTTGTTCTACAAAGTGCCGATAAATGAGCTCCCGAGCGAAGTGCTTTCCCAAAATCATAAGCTAAGGAGCGAATATAAGTTCCTTTACTACAAACCACTCGAAAATCCACTTCATTTTCCTCAAAACGAGTGATTTCAAACTGTTTGATTTCAACGGGTCTTGGTTTTACTTCTACTTTTATTCCTTTTCGTGCTTTTTTGTAAAGGGGTTGTCCATCTACTTTTATAGCCGAAAACATGGGGGGATATTGTTCTATTTCGCCTAAAAATTGTTGTCTCGCTTGTTCTATTAAATCGGATGTGATATGCTCGGTTGGATAAGTGGTATCAATAGGAGTTTCTTTATCAAAAGAAGGAGTAGTAGCTCCTAATTCAATCGTGCCAGTATATTCTTTTTCTTGAGCTTGATAAGATGCTAGTTTTTTTGTGAATTTACCCGTACAAATGATGAGTAAACCAGTAGCCATTGGATCGAGTGTTCCTGCATGACCAACCTTTATTTTTTTTACCCCCAAACGATATTTGAGTTTAAAACGCAATTTATTGACGACATCAAATGATGTCCAAGTCAAAGGTTTATCGACCAAAAGAGTTGTTCCTTCTTGAAAATTGAGTTTAGAGAGAGGGGCATTATCTGCCTGTTGCATAGTTAGAATATTAATAGAGATGAGTTAGGAGAGGTAAAGTGCAAGACCAGCAACAGCGAAACAATAGTAGGAAAACCAACTTAATTTACTGCGTTTCACCAATTGGATCATCCAAGTACACGCGACTAATCCTGTTAAAAATGCAGCAATAAATCCTACAATTAGTGGTAAGAATTGAACACTAGTTTCTATCAATGCGCCATCTAAAATATCTTTAGCAATTTTACCAAAAATCAAAGGAACAACCATCAAAAAAGAAAATCGAGCAGCACGAGTTCGATCTACACCTAGCAAAACAGAAGTAGAAATGGTAGCCCCAGAACGAGAAATACCAGGTAAAATAGCAATCGCTTGCGCAATTCCAATGATCAGTGCATCCCACCATCCTACGCGCTTGCCTGTATCTTCTGACCAATCAGCTAGGAATAAAAGCAATCCTGTAACGACTAACATTAAGCCAACTAAAAAGATTTTTTGATTGAAAAGCGCTTCAATTTGTTCTTCAAAAACCAAACCTACAATCACCGCAGGGATCATGGATAAAATGATTTTTAAACTAAATATCCAATCATCATTTAGAGCTAATTTCCCAGATTTGAACGGTTTGAACAATCCTTTTAGAATAGAACTTACATCTTTTCGAAATACAATAATGGTACTAAGTGCCGTTGCAAAATGCAATACTACGGTCATCAACATACTTTGCTCAGCAATACTATCGTCATTCAAGAAGAATTTTGCCAATTCTAAATGACCACTACTACTTACAGGAAGGAATTCTGTTAATCCTTGTATAATTCCGAGTACAATTGCCTTAATCAGGTCTTCCATTCAACAGGATACATTGTTTCGATTCTTTGACTTGAAAATTGCGATTGATATGGAATTTCAAAACGTTTGACTTGCAAAATCGAAGATTTTTTAAGGCTGCACATTTTTCATTCCAAGCAATTTGTCAAAGAATAATTATTTTTTGAAAATAGCGTAGATTTCGACAATCAATCCAGCTAAGATAAGAATAGGTCCTACCACCATGATACGTGGATTATAGATGATATTTTCATCCCAAACATCAGGACTAGGCATTTTACCTCCAATCATCATGATTAAACCCAAAGCGACCAATGCCATTCCAATTCCCATCCAAATATAGGATTGTTTGGAAAAGGTTAAAGCGATAGGTTCTGAAGATTTTTGTGAACTTCCCGAACGAGTACGGGAGGTAGGGGTGATTTTTTTACGAGCAGTCGTAACAGTTTTTTTGGTGGTAACGACTTTTTTCTTTGATGTTTTATTACTCATATGTAGAAGGTAATCAATCCATTATTGCACTAAACAGCGCAAAAGTAAGTTTTTTAAAGCTGAAATAAAATTAGTGTTGGTTTTATCTACAAATATTACGTAAAAAATATAAAAATTGGTACAATTTTATCCTCATTTGAAAGTCATTAACACTAGTAGAGATCATCCAAACGCATCTTTAAAAATTTATGGACAACAAAATAGGTACTCAAACTCGTCAGAACAATTCCTGCCATTAACAAAATTAGACAAAGCAAAAAGATATTAGTATTATCTTGTATGAGTTGTAAATCTGGATAACTTACCTTTAAAAAATTCCAAATTAGTAGTAATGATGCAATGGCAATTAATGCACTAATGGCTCCATCTCTCAAACTATTCATCAAATAAGGTCGAGCGATGAAATTCCAATCTGCACCAATCAATTCCATATTTTTAATAATAAATCGATTGGTATAAATGGCTAATCGAATAGTATTATGAATGAGATACAAGGCAATAAACAAAAATAAAACCCCAATTCCCAAACCTATCCAAGCTAATTGATTGATATTGCTACTCACAATTTCCACTAAACCTTCCTGATAAAAAACATCACGAACACTTTCATCTTTGGTGATAATCTGGCGAATTTCTTCTAAGCGATCTTTGGTCAAAAAATCAGCTTTTACATTAAAAGTAAGCACATTATACAAAGGATTACTCAAATCAAACTGCATAAAATCTTCTCCAAAATCTTCTCTTAATAAATCAAGTGCATCTTCTTTACTAATAAAATGAATGGTGTTGGGTAAAACGTAAGTCGTTTTTTTAAGTTTATCTTTTACCTTTGCAATATTATCGGCGGCAATATCGTCTTTTAATTCAACGATAATGTTAACTTGTTCTTTTAAATATTGCACTAAACTATTGGTATGCAACAAGACCATACCAAAAAAGCCCAAGAGAAGTAGGACAAGTGCCACACTTGCAATCGAGTAAATGAAATTAGGCTTTTTGGTAGACAAGTTATTTTTCAAAGGAATACCACTTAGTTTACGCGAAAATAATAAGTTTTCAGAATTCTATCGAATGATTTATTGATTTCATTAAGCACGATTATGAAATATTACACTTTGATACTTCACTTTTTACTAATTTTCACCTTTTTGAATGCTCAGGATGGAGTACAACACATTCAATTAATAAATGCATCCTTTGAAGATGAACCCCAAGATGCTACCACTCCTGGAGGTTGGCATGCTTGTAAACCAGGTTCTACGCCTGATATTTTACCTGGCGTTTGGGGCGTGTATAATGAGTCTTCTGATGGTGATACTTACATGGGATTGATAACAAGGGAAGATGGAACTTGGGAAAGTATTGGACAGCGATTAGGAACACCCATCAAAAAAGGAGAGTGCTATGATTTTACAGTTGATTTAGCGCGTTCAAAAACCTATGCTAATTATAATATTCCTATTCGATTACGAATTTGGGCAGGACGGACAAAATGTTCGAAAGATCAATTGTTAGGAGAATCAACAGCTATCCAAAATACAGAATGGGAAACTCACAAATTTTCGTTTACGGCTGCAAAAAAATACAATTATGTTATCATCGAAGCTTATTATGTAAAAGGCATAACAACGCCTTATAAAGGCAATATTTTAGTAGATAATATTTCGATTTTTAAACAATGTATTAAAGCCTAAAATACTAGATCGCCTGATGATTAAAGGGCTGTAAAACCATCTCAGAAACTACGCCCGAACTCGGTTGTTGGCACAAGAACCAAATTGCTTTAGCGGCTTCTTTAGCAGTGATAAATTTATCTCGATTTACGCGCATATCAATTTCATCCCAAAATGGAGAATCCACTCCTCCTAAATAAAGGTTTGTAATACGAATATTCGTTCGTTTGAGTTCTTCACGAACTGATTTTAGCATACCATTCAAGCCATATTTAGAAGCAGTATAAGCACTTGCTCCTGCCATTGGAGTTTTTCCTAATACCCCAGGGATATTAATGATTAAGCCTTTTTTTTCGGCTTTCATTGCAGGAAGAAAAGCTTTCAAAAGATAAAATGTTCCTTTTAAGTTAACATCAATTGATTGACTAAAATCATCTGTACTCAGCTTTTCTAAGGGTTTGATAATACCAATACCAGCCGCATTAATTAGAATGTCAATTTGAGGAATTTGTTGGTGAATTTTTTGAGCGATATTTTCTACTGCATTCGCATCTGTAATATCGAGTTGAAAGCAGTTATTAGTAGAAATGGCATTTTGGGTAGCAATTTCTTTTAAACGATTAAGGTCTCTTCCAGTAAGATAAAGATTAGCATTATTCGCTTTTAAAAGCTGAACCACTTCTTGTCCGATTCCACCAGTTGCACCAACAACTAATACATTTTTTTTAAAAAGACTTTCCATTTATCGTGTAGATTGGATAGATTGTAAAAATTCGGCTCTTACATTTTCATTTAAGAATTTTCCACTATAAGCTGTTGTTACCGTGCTACTTTGGTTATCTTCAATTCCTCTTGATTTTACACACATGTGTTCCGCATCAATATACACTGCAATATCTTCAGTTTCTAGCACTCGTTTAAGTTCATCAGCAATTTGTATTGTGAGACGTTCTTGTACTTGTGGACGTTTAGAAAAATATTCGACAAGACGATTAATTTTGGATAAACCAATTACTTTACCTGAAGAAATATAAGCAACATGCGCTACGCCATAAATGGGTAAAAAATGATGTTCACAAGTAGAATGTACTGTAATATTTTTTTCTACCAACATCTGGCGATAGCCATATTTATTTTCAAATAAGGCTACCCTTGGTTTGTTTTCAGGATTTAAACCTCTAAATATTTCTTTAACGTACATTTTAGCCACTCGATGAGGTGTGCCACTAAGACTGTCATCTTTTAAATCTAGCCCTAAAATATTCATGATTTCTTTGAAATGCTGCTCTATTTTTTCCATTTTTTCTTCCTCTGATAATTCAAATGCATCATCTCGAATGGGTGTACCATATGCAGTTCCTATGTGAGCATTGCCTATATCTTCTGAATGGCCATTTTTCTTTTGGGAGATATGTAATTTATTACGATTCATATTTAAAGTTATATATTTTGTGAAATAGAATTCTAAGAAGACAGTTTAAATAATGTACTTTTGAATTCCGTTAAAAGAACACAGAATTATTTATTTTGTTTAACAATTTAATATTATTATGATAAAAAGATTAAACAAAAAACAATTTTATATCCTTTTTTTATTATTTATCACAACGGTTATTTCATCTTGTGGTAATGATTCTACGCCTACTAAATGTAAATATGGATCACCGCAATTGATATTTTCATCCTCTGATAATTTTATTAAAGAGCAAAGTCATCAATTAGGAGAAATAGAAGGGGAGGAGACCGTAGTATTTGATAATGGATTGCGTTTAAATTTATTGCAATCGGGCTGTAATACGATTGAACAAGAATTGCAATTTACCAATTATACTTTTGTCACTCAGTCAGAACAAAATATCTTTAAAAATGCGATTGCTTTATTAGATTATATGGGAAATTTAAAAGAAGAAGTAAAAGCTTTTTCTTTTTGGGCAGGCGCAATTGCTGAGAATTTAGATGCTTTTCAACCCAGTCAAGAAGTGGAATTAGCCCCCAACACCTATGCTAAAATTGATAAAATTGGGCAAGGTGAAGCTGCAATGATACGAGTCATTTTATCTCAAAAATAGAAAAGTATAATGGCGGAGTTTCTAGAAGCACATACATTCTATCATCTTTATAATCAAGGAAATAATCGCGTACGCTTGTTTTATTTACAAGAAAATTATGCTTTTTTCTTATCTCGTTATCGGGATTATCTCTCGGATTATGTAGATACTTATGCCTATTGCTTATTATCCAATCATTTTCATTTATTGATTAAAACGAAAACAAATCAGGAGCTTTTTACCTCTTTTAAAAAGGATTTTCCAAAGATTCCAAAATTGATTTGTAAACAAGTTGGACGCCAAGAATGGGAATTGGAAAAACTATTTTTGGTAGATGAATATAATGCTGTTCCTTTATATCATCGAGTATGGGTAGACGAAGTATTAGCTTGGTCAATCAGCGAACGTATGAGGCGTTTTATGATGAGTTATTCAAAAGCGATTAACAAACAAGAAGGGCGTTCAGGTTCACTTTTTCAACGTAATTTTAGAAGAAAGAAAGTAGAGGATGATTTATACTTGCGCCGTTTAATATGGTATATTCATAATAATCCTAAACATCATGGTTTTTCTATTTCCTATAATGAATATAAGTGGAGTTCCTACCAAACTTTAATAACTAATCAAACGACCAAATTAAAAAGAAAAGAAGTAATCACTCTATTTGGTAGTAGAACTGCTTTTCTTCATTTCCATCAAGAAAATCACCAATTTTTCTTAGAAGAGGACTTCCGTGAGACTTAGCATTTTGCAAACTTGCTAAGTCTCACGGAAATCAATATTTAAAACCTAGCCGTTATTCCTCCCATTAGATTTAACCCAAAGGTAGGATAGCGATACCAGCGTTGGCGATTGTTACTCAATAAATTATTGACGGAAACAAAAGCACCAACATTTTTAGAAAACAGATATTCTGCACCCAGACTTACATCAAATAACGCATTTAAATTATCAGCAAGACCTAAGTCATTTTGATAAGGTACCCCATTCGCCAAATACAAATCTCCTCGTACTAACAATTGTTCTTTTAAGGCTTTGTAAGTCGTATGAATATTAAACTCTAAGGCAGGTAAATGCCAGGGTTTTTCTTCATTTTGCAGATCAAAAAAGCTTTGACTAAGGCTTGCTCCAAACTCCAAATCTTTTATAATATTCAGATTGATTCGCCCCTGTATATTCACGATATTGGCAGTATCATATAAGACATCAAAGCGTTTCGTATCATCGGGATTAGAAAGATATAAAGCGAGATTATTAGCTTGTTTATAGCCAATTTGTCCTTGGTATTCAATGATTTTTACCCGTCCTTTGATCCCACCATAAAATTCTTGGAACTCCGTATTTCGAAGATCGAAACCTCTTGAGACCATATAAGGATTGTAATTTGCCAAAGAACGAAACGTATTTTTCTGATAATCTCCACGCCAACCCGCAAAAGCCGTTAATAAATTTCGGACGATAGAAGCACTAGCTTCTACTAAAGGATAAATTTTAAAATTATCATTGTGAGAAAGTAAATTTGCTCCTACACTAATTTTAAATTTATCCCCATGAAAAGCGAAATTGGGGATCAATTGAAGATTGTTTAGTTTTTGGGTGGCAGTGTCTTCAAAAGTGGTGAAATCAGTACTCAATTTGAGCGAAAGGGGGTGTTTATCTGCAAAATATTTAGTGATACCCAGATCAAGATCAAATCCAGATTCACCAGACGCAAAATTATCTGTAAAACGATAAAAATCTGCGCCAGCATAATAATTTAAGTCTCCTTGTGTGCGCTCACCGTTGAAGAATTTACCTCCTAATTCTAAAGTATTGAAACGTTGTTTTACATCTTCAGGATTGAAAGATTCCACTTCTTGGTCATAACCATATAAATAATTAACATCAGAAGTAAAACCAACATTTGCGCCTGCAGCAAATCCTTGATCGAAATAATAGGTACTTTCTAGCTCGCCACCTGTAATGCCAAATCGTTGATTCTCAATTTTATTATTATTATTGGCAGAATGATGAAATAAATCAATCCCAAAATCAAGCTGCTCCTTCAATAATTTATGATAGGATAATTCAGCATAAGGAGAATTGGGAATACCGTACCCCAATTTTGCATAGCCATTATACGAATCAGGTAATTTATCGGCACGCATTCCAATAGGACGAAGCGTAGGAGGGAGATATTCCACATCCAAACTCTTAGAAGGAATGGCATACACCAATCTTTTTGTTGTCGTATCCAAAGGAGGGAGGCTAGGATTAAGATCCACTTTTTCGGTTTCTAATAACGATGCTTCAAAATTATTAATGACTTGAACTTCCCCAGATTCTAAATCATCTTCTTGAGCACTCAAAAAATTAGAAGTGAATAATACAAATAAACTAGCAAGAATTATTTTATATAAAGACATAGTTTTTTTCATTTTCTTATAACAATTCAACAAAATTAAGCATCGAGAAAAGCCAATTATCCTTCATCCAATTCTAAAACACCATCAGGTGAATCTTCTCGAATACGGCTGCTTTCATCTAATTGTTGATTAATAGCTACTAATTTTGTTTTTGCAATATCAATTAAACTTTGATCCTCGAAATAATTTTCTATCAAGGCTTCTAAGGCAGCTTTAGCATTAAATAAATCGCCTTGTTCTGCTAAAATATCAGATAATAAAATCACACTTTTTGCCACCCAATATTGATAATTAGAACTTTCTTTATTTGCATTGATACAAATGCGTTTAGCAATTTCCAATTCTCGTTGTTTGTAATAAATATAAGCAACACTGTAGCGAGCCTCGGCAGTTTGTTCATTATCACTATTGCGAATGACATCATTAAAAGCAGCTAAGGCTTCATCTAAATTATCTCGATCTAACGCAATTTTACCAATATAAAAATTGGCGGCTGCTATTTGTTCTTTTGAAGCTTGTGGATTGTTTCGTACTTTATTAGCTAGTGAATAAACGGCATTGGTATCATTGATTCGATAAGCGGATCGTAAAGCCCCAATTTGAGCATCAAAACGTAAGTCAGCATTATCGGCTACTAATTCTAACAATTGATAATATTCATATGATTTCTGGAAATCTTGCTCATGATTATAGGCAATTAAGGCAGCCTTGTTGAGTGCTTTTCCATAAAAACGACTTTGTCCTAAAGCAATTATTTTTTCATAATAATTTAGAGCTGGACTATATTGTTTTAAGACGGCATAGGATTCAGCAATATTATAAGTGGCTTGTAAACTATAACTGCCACTAGGATATTTGGCTAGATAGTTTTTATATCCTTCAATAGCACGTTGATATTCGCCATTTTCAAATTGTGTTTCAGCAGCTCGATAACTGATACTTTCTTTGTCATCTTCTCCAACAGTATAGCCTTCTACTGTTTCTAAGAAACGAAAATAATCATCTGGTTTTCCTAAAACGTCTACATAAATTTCTTCTAGGGCAGATAAAGCTGCTGTTGCTTCTTTTTCATTCGGATTACTTTTAAATACATCTTTATAATAACGAATCGCTTGATTATAATCGCCTTGATTGAAGGTTATCAAACCAAGCGATAGTAATGCTTGATTGTACAAAGGCGAAGATTTATAATCATCAATGAGTTTACGCAATGGTTTTGCCGCCTCATTAAATTTCCCCATTTCTTGGTAGGTAATACCCAAATTGAGTAAGGCATCATCAGCATATTCTGATTCAGGGGAACTTTTTACTACATTTTCTAAGGCGATAATTTTAGCCGTTTTATTACCACGTAAACCTTCAATGATAGCCAACTGATAAGTGGCATAAATATAGCCATTATAGCGTCGATCTATAGCTTCTTGATAATAGTTGATGGCACTATCGTATTGATTTTGTTTGAAATAGCAATCGCCTGTTCGCATTATCGCATCACCAAGCATTTTGTCTGTAATGTATTCATTATCAATGTACTGACGTTCTCGTTCAATACCTGAAACGGTTTCTTTAAAATGATTGAGTGCTTTATTGTATTGTTTCTTTTTTAAATAATTGTAGCCTACAATATAGTTTGCAGTATGTCGAGATGACTCATCTGGAAGATTATCAACGCCCCTAGCATAAGGCAAGAATTTATCCATGTAATTATTACTTTTTGAATAATCTTTTTCTTGATGAGCAATATCTCCCAACCAATAATTGGCTAAAGCTTTTACTCGACTATCAAGAGGTGTTTCTAAGGATTTCAAAAAGTAAGTACGAGCAGCATCCGTATTTCCATCTTTATACAATTGTATGCCTCGATAATACGCTACTCGTTGGTAGGTCTCTCTAATTTTAGGCGTTTTGGTAGGCATGTCATCTATGATTTGCATGGCGCGTTCATAATCCCTTGTATTGAGAAAGATCGCACTCATTATGGTTTGTGCTTCATCATAATGAGAAGATTCAGGTTTGATTTTTTGAAGGGTATTGATGGCTTCTCGATCGTATTTTAATTCATATGATAATTTGGCATAATTCCATTGTGCTTCGCGTTGTAAGGTACGATCATGTTTCATACGCATGGCATTGGCGAAAGCAGAGCGAGCAGAAGAACGTTCATTATTTTTTAAATAAGCATCTCCTAAAATGTAGAGCGCATTTTGACCCAATGCATTGTCAACTTCACTTAGTTCTTTTAGATTTTTTATCGCTTGACGATAATTCTGTGTTTTATACTGTGTAAATCCCAATTGATAGAAATCTTCTTCTCGCATTTTATTGGATTTACTCGCATAATATTCCAAATAAGGCAGCGCATTGGAATATTCTCCCAATTCAAAATATGCTTGACCTACTAATTGATGTAATTCTTTCTGGTTTTTATTAGAACGATTGGCAATTTGAGGCAAGCCATATTCTAAGACTTGTTCATAATCTCCTTCTGCAAAATAAATCTGTGTTTTATAATAAGGAATGACGTTTTTATATTTTTTAGATTTTTCAACTCGATTAAAACTTTCTAAAGCTAGATCGTATTTGCCATTAAAAAAATGACACATTCCCAAATAGTAATTACTTGGATAATAATATTGATTTTGTATATCTCTTATTTGACTAAATTGAGATTTGGCTTGACTAAATTTTTTTCGTACAAATAATACATACCCTTTTTTGAAAACAACTTCAGATTTTTGGTCATCTGATAGATTATAGGTGTCTATCATCGACAAAAATTGAAAGGCTTTATCATAATTTTTGTCATTATAATAGAAATTGGCGACCTCTATAATCGCCTCACTTGCTAGGGGATCGGGGCTATACAGACGAACAAAATCAATGATACGTTTCTCTCCATCTGCTTGATTTAAACGAACTGCCGCGCGCGCATAATGAAGTTCTGCTTCCATTTTTAGGTCATTCCAAGCAGGTTCATTTATGGGTTGTAATAGATCAATCGTTTTTTGATAATGCACTTGGGATTGTCCATACAATCCTTTATCAAAAAAGTTTGTAGCACGTTTGAAATGTTCTTGTGCCTCTGTAAAGACGGCTGTTTCTTGTGCAAAGAATGAACTTGTTGAACAAATCATTATTATCAGGAAAATAAGTGACTTACATCTCATTGGTAATGGTTTTTAGTCTAAATTCGGAACGATCATGCGGTCTATGGTAAGAAGATACGTTTCAAAGAAAAGTAAAATGTACTTACTTTCTTTTCTAGGAAAACAAATTTATAATAAATTTAACACATATATAGAAAGATATGTAAAGTAGAGAAGCTAGAATCTATAATTTATGTATTTTCGCTTATAATTGAATGGAATGATGACAAAACGACCCTTTGGAGTTTAATATTGTGAATTCCTTTTTTTTATTGAAATTTTAAAGCAAACGGAAATGTAGCATAAATTTCTAGTATTGTAAATACATAATTAATTTAAATCTAATAAGCATGAGAGAGATACTTTTCTTCCTTGTTCTATTTGGGACAAGTATATTGCAGGCGCAAACGACTTATATCCACGCAGGTAAATTTATTGACGGTAAACAAGATCGTGTTCAAAATGAAGTGACGATTATTGTAGAAGGGGATAAAATCATTGATGTACAAAGAGGGTTTGCAACTCCAAAAGGAGATGCTATAGCAATTGACTTAAAAGACAAAACTGTTCTTCCAGGTTTAATGGATATGCACGTTCATATTGAACATCAATCCAGTAAAAAACGCTACGAAGAAGGCTTTCGTTTAAATGAAGCTGATGTAGCATTGAAAGCTACTGTCTATTGTGAACGAACATTAATGGCAGGTTTTACAACTGTTCGAGACTTAGGAGGGACAGGAGTAAATGTTTCCCTGCAAAAGGCAATTGCGGTAGGGCATATCGTAGGACCAAGAATTTATACGAGCGAAAAATCTATTGCCACAACAGGTGGACATGCTGATCCATCCAATGGTGTACGAAAAGATTTAATGGGTGATCCAGGGCCAAAAGAAGGCGTAGTCAATAGCCCAGAAGATGCCCGAAAAGCAGTTCGCCAACGCTATAAAAATGGAGCAGATTGTATCAAAATTACAGCTACTGGAGGGGTGCTTTCCGTTGCTAAAGACGGGCAAGGCCCTCAATTTCGAATGGAAGAATTAAATGCGATTATCGAGACAGCCAATGATTATGGAATGACAACGGCTGCTCATGCGCATGGGGCAGAAGGGATGAAACGCGCTGTGATGGCAGGTATTAGTAGTATTGAGCATGGCACTTTTATGACGGATGAAATCATGCAATTAATGAAGCAAAAAGGAACCTACTTAGTACCGACTATTTCTGCTGGAAAATTTGTAGCAGAAAAAGCAGCGATCAAAGGATTTTATCCTGATGTCATAGTCCCCAAAGCATTGACTGTGGGGCCACAAATACAAAACACTTTTGCTAAAGCCTATAAAGCTGGTGTGAAAATAGCGTTTGGAACAGATGCAGGGGTTTCTCCACATGGTGATAATGCAAAAGAATTCATCTTTATGACAGAAGCGGGCATGCCAGCCATGGAAGCTATTCAATCTGCGACAATGGAAGCTGCCAAATTACTGCGTATAGATGATGAATTGGGATCTATTGAAAAAGGGAAAATTGCTGATATCATTGCAGTTGATGATAATCCAATTGAAAATATAGAGACGCTTCTAGATGTGAAATTCATTATGAAAGCAGGAAAAATTTATAAGCAAAAATAGGATACACTGTTTTTCCTAAATTTGTTAGAGAAACTCCCTAAGATTCAAGCTGAATCTTAGGGAGTTCTTCTTTTTGGTGGTAACCTATTGGTTTTTTTCGGCATAGATAAGTAGAGATAAGTTTTTTGAAACCCGCCTGAATGACGAAGTCGGGCAAATTTCAATAAAGCCACAATTTCTGTATAATACCGTTTTGACAAAATCCTTTCGTATATAATTTATGCCTGCCCGACTCTGGCGGGATTTTTTCAAAGCGGTATTTTCCTGAATCCCGTACCTGCAAGGTCGGTTTTAATCCCGTACCAAAGGTCGGGGGAATACGTTGAAGGT
>JAHDES010000084.1 GCA_020628645.1 Saprospiraceae bacterium | reverse complement strand
AGTCCTTTTTTTATATTTTTAACATATTACAAAAATTTACCGTTCAGTAATAAGTAGTACTACTTAAAAAATTACGTTTCGATTTTTATAATCCCTGTCTGCCATTTCTATTTACTGAGACAGGCAGGCGCAAATTATTCAACTCACTTGAAGTGAATCGTTTAGTTTTATAATTTACGTCCAAAATCGAAAGCTTATTTTTTCAGCTTGATTTATTTATGTAAATTTAAGATGCTGTTGTTAACTGATTGGTTCGAAGAATCAAATATAAGGCAAAACCCACTGCCACCCCTGGTACTATGCCTAAAACTAAACAAATCCAACCATATTTTACTTTTGGTAGTTCATAAATTACCCATACAAATAAGATTGCCCAACAACAAAAGACATCAGCAGAATAGCCAGAAGCATAAGGATTGACAAAACCTGCTGCGAATGCTCCTATAATATCAGGATTTTCTAATAATGGCGGAATGACCACGACACAAAAGATGATGGTAAAAATAAGAGCGATAAAGAGGAGGCTTATTTTGAAGGTTTTTTCTTGCATAATTGGATTCTTTTTATTCTATTGAAAAGTAATTATTACCGTTTAATAGCATGCTCTTATTTAGTCATCGCCTCATGCCGGCTGGGCATTTCATTTTTCTGTTTAGCTACTAGCTAAAGCCTAGTTCAGCCAAAAACGAAACAAAAAACGCTAGAAAAGATAAACTCCTCCGTCAGACATTATCTTTTCAAGCCACCCGCCCAATATAATATGTTTAAAACAAAAAACACTTTAATATTCAACACTATAAATATTAGTCTTTTCTATTGTTCATTAGAATAAATTCTTTGAGATAATACTGCTTCTACATTATAAATTAGACTTCCCAAATATATTAAAATTGAGAAGTCTAATTATGTAAAAGAATAATTCAGTGTGTAATAAATAACCTTTGATTTTAGTACACTTCTCGTCGAATAAATTCGACAATCCTACTTTTAAAAAACTTTTTACACTGTGTAATAATTATATCTATATAAAACTTACCCCAAAGTAAGTGGAATATCAGTTAGACGCTTTCCTGTAATTCGTCGAACGGCATTTCCTATGGCTGCACCAATTGGGCCAAGCGGTGGCTCACCTACGGGTAGAGGTACATCTACACCTTGTATTAAATGCACATCAATCTCTTTGGGGGCATTGCGCATAAGCGCCATATCATACGGCCCATAAATCGTAGGATACAATTGTCCATCTTTTAGGGTCATTTTTTCATGAACGGTAGCACTGATACCCATGATGATAGACCCTTCACATTGTGCTTTTACTTGATCTGGATTGACTGCCAAACCACAATCCATCACACAAACGACTTTATGAACCTTGATTCGATTATTTTCAATAGAAAGATCCACTACTTGTGCACATGGTACTCCTGCATCTATGGAAGCCGCAAAGCCCATCGCACGATTGTCATTTGCTTTGTCCGTATAATTCCCTTTTGCAGCAGCCACTTCAATTACTTTTCTAATGCGGTTTTGATGTTCATCATCTCCGAACATCGCTAAACGATAATCAACTGGACTTTTTCCTGCATTTAATGCCATTTCATCAATAAAACTTTCAATGGCAAAGGTATTGGCTAACAAACCTAAACTTCTCCAAAAACTAGTGGCAAAAGGAAGGGTTTTATGCCATTGTACTGCTCTATAGTTGGGAACATTTGTATACATAATATTACCCCCTCGCATCGCACCAACATCTGAGCCTAAAACGGAAGCCATAACAGGAGGAAAAATAACGGAATTCATCGCTACATCTCCACTTGCATAATGATGTTCTAGACTTTCTAGATTGCCTTCTTCATTTACTTTACCTTTTACAAAATGATGCGTAGGTGGGCGGAAAGCATCATGTTGAAATTCTTCTTTTCGAGTAAAAAAGTATTTGACTGGTTTACCCACAGCCTCGGACATTTGACAAGCTTGAACAGCATGAGAAGTATTTAGTCGTCTACCAAATCCACCCCCCAAATAGGTTCCAATAATATTTACATTAGTCGCATCTATGCCTAAGGCTTCCGCTACTTGTTTTTGAGTAACCCCAAGAACTTGCGTAGAAAGAATGACGGTTGCTTTTCCATCCTTAACATGAGCGACTGCACCATTGGGTTCGATCTGCGCGTGTGCGCCAATAGGGCTAGTAAATTCCATATTTATGACATCTTCCCCATCTTCATCTAAGGCACTTCCTTCTTTTTGGGTAATCATCATATTCCCCTCTCCTACTTTCAAATAAGCTCTTAAATCTTCCTCCGTCCATTTTTTAGGAACATCCCATTCTACTTTTACTTTATTTTTAGCCGCCAAAGCTTGTGCATAACTTTCTGCCACTACGCCAATCCATCCATCTTTTTGAACAATCTTCACTACCCCTGGCATATTCTCTGCTGCACTTATATCTGCACTTTTTAGTGTGCCGCCTACATGTTCTGAACGGATGACTGCTGCATGTAGCATATCGGGCATTTCAGCATCCATTCCAAAAATTGGTTCACCCACTACTTTTGCGCGAAGATCCGTTCGTTTGATAGGTTTACCAATGTATTTATAAGATGATATGGGGCGAAGTTTGGGGGTATCAGGTAAGGTCCAATCTGTAACATCTGCGATAGCTTCGCTATAATTCATGGTTTTTCCATTAGCAGTTAAAACTCCATCTGCGGTACTAATCGAACTAGCATCCACACCCATTTTCTTTGCGGCTTCTTGTTTGATCTTTTCACGCATGGTCGCTGCCATTTCCCGTAAGGGCTGGAATAATTGAGCAACGGATAAACTACCTCCTGTACTCATTCCATCAATGATACCTGTTGTTGTTTCAGCGGCTTTGACAATGATTTGATTGATATTTACATCTAATTCATCGGCAATTATTTGAGCAAAACTAGTAAACGTCCCTTGCCCCATTTCTACTTTTGGGGAATGCAAAGTGATGGTATTATTATTGCCTACTTCTATCCAAAGATTGGCTTCTGTTCCAGAACCAGAATAAGGAACGACCATTGTTTCGGCTAGTTCATACATGGCTCTTCGCATCGGATTTCTAAACACATAGGTTCCTACTGCTAATACACCCAATGTTCCTAATCCCCCTCGTACTAAAAATTTTCGGCGCGATACTTTTTTAGATTTATTATTTGAATCTGTCATGATTTTAGTTTTTTGAAAAGCGGTCAAAAAAATGAAGACCTTCATTGGCAGGTTAGGAAACCTGCTAAATATGTTATAGTGAAGTTAGGAAACTTCGCTAATCAGGTTTTATGGATTAGGAATTGGCATTTTTAATTTCGGCGGCACGATGAATGGCTTTTCGCATACGATAATAGGTCGCACAACGACAAACATTTACAATATTCGCATCAATATCATCATCTGTAGGGTTAGGAATTTTTTCCAACATGGCAGCCGTTGCCATCATAAAACCTGGTTGACAATAGCCACATTGTGGCACGACTTCTTCCATCCAAGCTTGTTGTACAGGGTGTAAATTATCGCCATCTGCAAGTCCTTCAATTGTCCTTACATTTTTACCTTCTACAAAATGAATAGGATATGAACAAGAGCGTACCGATTCACCGTCTACATGTAAGGTGCATGCGCCACAAGCTGCTTTCCCGCAGCCAAATTTTGTTCCTTTTAAATTGAGTACATCTCGTACCACCCATAATAAAGGGGTATTTTTATCGATATCCACTGTTTGGGATGTTCCGTTTATGTTGAATGTGAATTTCATTTTCTACGATTAAAATTGTGAGATATTCGTTGTACGACTTGGAGTCGTCCGACGATTTTTAATTTAAATATACTTTCCAAGTTGGTTAAACTTGAAAAGTTAGTTTATATTATTCTTCGGGAATGATGGCGCCCGATTCTGCCCATTCTTTTACGGCTTTGATGTATTCTTCTTTGGAGACAGGAGGTTTTTCTCTGGGATTTCCTGCGGCATCTATTCCAGGTTCCCAAGCCCAAAGGACTAGTTCATGTTCGGTGAGGTGTTCTACAATTTGTTCGAGATTACGACCTCCATTATTGGCAGGATTAAGCATTGATTGTACAATTTCTACTCGACTCAAACCTTCCCATGCCATTTCAATAGGTGCTAAACTCCATTCAGGTGCTCCTGGTACACCAGAAAAATCGTTGTTCTCGTGTTGATGACAACTTTCACATCGAAGCGCGGCTACACCATGATTATCTATGCCTCGTTGTACCTCAAAATTGTGAATATGGCTATCTTCTCCCTGACGCGGACGATCTCCAGATGGATGACAATTAACACAACGTTTGTGTGTGAGTACTGCCATCATTTTATCGAAGGGTTCATCTCCAATTTCATTCGTTAAGGGTGTGGTTAAAGTGGTGGTGGATGCTGCTATTTTTTCGGTAATAGATGTATTTGCCATAAAAAGGATGACTATTCCTATTAGCAGAAAAAAGGAAAGCACTGGCAAGTGTTGTTTTTTCATTTTGATGATGTTTTAAATCTTAATGGGTGTATTTTTTTCTAAAATCAGTTAAGGTAATACCATATTCTTTTTTGAAGGCTCTACTAAAATGAGCGATACTTTCAAATCCTAAATCGATATAAAAATCGATTGGTTTCCGATCACTTTGCATTAAAATAGATCGGGCTTCGTGTAAACGCCGTTTGAGAATCCATTTGTGGGGCGATTCTTGAAAGAGCGCTTTAAATTCACGAGAAAAGGTGGATAAACTTCGTCCTGATAAAGTAGCCAATCTAGCCAAAGGAACATTAAACATATAATGCGTTTCAATAAAATGAGTCAAATCCGCACGTTCATTGTTTTTTTCAGTTTGAAAAAAAGAAAAGCATTCTGGATGAAACTTCAAGATGCCCATAACAGCTTCTCTGGTTTTTAGCTCAATTAATCGCTTATCTAATTCCTTATCTATTTCGATATAGCTTATAATGCTTTCAAAAAGTCCTTTTAAAATCAAATTTTCAGGAAGCTGATAAATAGGTGGAAGTTCTTGTGTAGTCGTTTGCTTATTTTCTGGTGTGAATTCCTCGATAATCGTTTTTACAAATTCATCATGCAAGATAAAGCCATACATTTGGGCATATTCTTCTTCGGGTGTCCAAGTTTTATAGATAATACCTTTTACAAATTTCCGAATAAGCAGGAAGGTCCCTCCTGAAATAGATTCATTTTTGCCATTGATATCAAAATGAAGTGTCCCTTTCTCCATATATAAAAGCACTGTCTTAGGTGCATAATAAGGATGGGGATCGTTGTTTCTCCCTTCTGCAGAGGCTGCAATTTGCAGCTGCTCACATTCAATTATTTTGACTTGGTTTCTCATGATAAACTACCCTATCTGAATAAAAGATTCTTCGTAAAGGTAAACTTAAAAGCAACACAATAGTTGACTAAAACAGTCAATTTTACTTGACTAAAACGGTCATTTTTAGACGCTCTAAATTGGTTAGACTAATTCAAACAACAAAGGCAATACCACCTTGAAAGTAGTATTGCCTTTGATTTTTTTAAAACCCGGTTTCCACAGACAGGAATGTCTGTGCTACATTTTTGTAGGGTTTTTAATTTCTGGAATAATAATTTTAGCTTTTCAAATTAGGATTACTTGAAAAGTTTAATTCTGCTTATCCCAGCAAGGATTGTAATTTCATGGCTAATCCCATATCACCTTTGATTTTTACTTTACCGCCCATTACGGCCATCATTGGGTTAAGGTCGCCACTTTTTAATTTTCCTAATACTTCTGAGCTTGTTGTAATTACACAGTCTGCATCTCCATCTGAATCACTTACGACATTACCATCGCCTGTACCGTCGATCATTACAGGAATATCGTCGATGACAAACTTGATCGTTCCGCCAATTGGAGAAGCACTTGCCGCTTGCGCTTTCATTTGCTCAAAAATTATTTCTTTACTCATTTTTAATCTAATTTTATGGTTTTATGAATTTTTAAAGATGAATAGATTTTAGATGGTTAGACTTCTAGATAATCAATATCTACGTCCAGAAGTACTTTTATCTATTCGCCCTAAAGTTAATTATTTTTTGAGATGTCAACAGGGCTTATTCTATAAACTTTTTAAAATCGAAAAGGTTTTGCAAACCAATTACGTACCTTTTATTTTGGCATCTCAATTATTTTGACGAATTTTAACACGATACGTTACACCAAAATTGAAAACATACTATGCCAATCAACTATTCCTTCGGTCTTCCTCAAAACCCCAACTTCGTCGAATTTATCTACTATGAAGGTTTATTTCTTCCACATGAAATCAATAATATTCTTAATTTTTGGGATGACGATAAGACCATTAAAGCAACGGTAACAGGAGAAAGTCAGTACAATGATGAATTGCGCCAAAGTTCGGTCATGTTCATAGACGAAACACCAGAAAATGGTTGGATTTATCGAAAACTCGCCAATCTTGCTATAAAAACGAATAACGAACGCTTCTATTTTGATATTCGTGGTTTTGATCAGGAATTGCAGTTGACCCGTTATTCCGATGGCGATTTTTTTGATTGGCATCTTGATTTTGGGCCGGGAGAAAGTTCGACTAGAAAATTAAGTATGACGGTACAATTGTCTGATCCAGATGAGTATGAAGGCGGTGACTTACAATTTATGGTGAATCAAAATATAGTGACTGCTCCTCGTACGAAAGGAACAATTGTCATCTTTCCTTCTTTTATTATTCATCGTGTTACACCAATTACGAAAGGTGTTCGCCAATCCATTGTGGGATGGGTAACGGGGCCTCCGTATAGATAGATTATATCGAGTTTTTTAAAAATTTAGATAGTGGTTGTAAGACTACTTCATCTTGTATTTGATGAACATTTGAAACATCAGCTTCACCCATCAACTGAAAACGCGCTAATATCCACGTTTGATCTGTTTTTAATTTTATTACGGGCAATCCATGTGTTTCGCCAGCATAATCATTGGGTACAATTAAAACGTCAATCGCCTTATTCATACCATAGGTACGACTGCTCACATAATCATATACATCCGTATCATCTTCCATAAACTGAAAAACAAAATAGCGATCAATTGGGGGAACAGACAATACATGCGGCCCATCTTTGGCATCTAAAACAGCGGTAGAATATAGAAAGTCAACCGCAGGTTTGACAATTTGCTTAAAATCAGCATCTACTGTTTTGCGTTTGTGTACCCATTTCCAAGCTCCGCCTGCCGTTTGCTTCGTTCCTTCCGTCACTCGCGTAAATTCTTGATTGGGGTAATTTTTTACGCCTACGCCACTTCCGATTAGGAAGAATAAGAGGAAGCAAAGGAGTAATCCAAGTATAAATGCGATTCGTTTCATTTTCGGGCGATAGTTTTAATGGTGGGTAAAGGCGTATTATCTAATTTTTCGAGTAGTTCTTTTTGGGGATGATAACAACGAAACAATAAGGTTAAATTTTGATCTTCCTGGGGAAGTGGAATCCAATTAGTAGAAATTTTATGAGGGTTCTTAGATAAATAAATTTCAACTCCTTGTTTTCGTATTGCAATTTCTTGAAAACTCGCTACAGCATATTTATCATAAGCATTATCAATCAGATAATCATCTGCGCCATATAAGGTCAAACTCCAGAAAGCTTCTACTGGGAAATTTTCGGGGACACTAACCACATAATCATTAGAAGAATGTAAGGCTTCGCCATTTTCATCAATCGAACGACTCAGATAAATGGCTTCTTCTTTAGTATTCGCACCTAATCCCACCCGCGCTACGACTGCACGCTTCATCGCTCCCTGATCATCCCGCGCTAAATCTAAATGGGTACTCCATCCTTGATAAACATTGAAGGTGCGATTGCCTGCCAATTTGGTCAAGCGATCAATAGTGGCTTCTGTTTGTGTCATTCCGAGGATAAACCCAAGAATGGCAGTGAGTGTGAAATAGAGAAGTGTTTTTTTCATATCAGCTTGATTTAATCATATTATTCCTTTGTTCTTTTTTACCGCAAAAAAGAACCAACCAGCCTGCCTCTTGGGGAATAGCGGTGGCTGGCAGGAAAGCTCGTCGAATCGCATATTTCTCAAAACTTTTAACCTAGATTTTTAAAGTTTTTCCGCTTTAGCTTCAAAATTTTAAAAATTCTCCCTTCGGGCGGTCAAAATTTTGGAAATTGCTTTTTTCGACATTCTTGTTCTCCCAAACCGAGAATATTGTGACTTATCGGTATATACCGACACGGGCTAAAATAGATTTCAAAATCACTTTTTTACCCCGTGTCGTGTATAAAATATATCTTATTATCCTTGATCTTGAACTCCAAATTACCAACTATCAATCATTCGTCCTGATCCTTTTTGATAGGAAGAGGAAGGAATACTTTCTAATGCCATCCGTATCCATGCCCGTGTATCTTTTGGATCAATCACTTCATCAAATTCTAAGTAAGAAGCTGCTCGCATAGCTTTACCTCTCTCGTACATGGCTCGAACTAATTTTTCATACAAGGCTTGTTTTTTTGTTGGATCTGTTTCGGCTTCTAATTCTTTTCGAAACCCTAATTTGACAGCTCCCTCCAAGCCCATCCCCCCAAACTCTCCAGTGGGCCAAGCTACCGTAAAAAAGGATTCGTGCAAACTGCCACCCGCCATTGCCATCGCGCCCAATCCATACGCCTTACGTAACACAACCGTCAATAAAGGTACACTTAAAGAAGCTCCTGTCAAATACATCCGTGAGGAATGCCGAACCATCGCTGTCGCTTCACAATCGGGGCCGACCATAAAACCTGGAGCATCGCAAAGAGATAATATGGGCAAACCAAAAGCATCACACAATTGCATAAAACGACTCGCTTTATCTGATGCTACACTATCAATCGCTCCGCCCAAATGTCGGGTATTATTTGCGATCAAACCCATTGGTTTTCCTTCGATACGAATCAAAGCAGTGACTAGATTTTTAGCAAAACCTCCTCTTAATTCTAGTACAGAATCGGTATCCGCTATTTTATTAATCGCTTTAAAGGCATCATAGGCAAATTTTCTGTTTTCAGGAACGACATCACGTAATTCTACTTGATCGCAACAAGCCCAATCTTTCGTTGAACCCTGAAAATAAGAAACATATTTTTTAGCAGTAGCCACGGCTTCTTTTTCATCTTTCACTAAAATGTCGATTACTCCATTCGCATATTGTACCTTAGAGGGACCTATTTCTTTGGGATGAAATTTCCCTAATCCACCACCTTCTATCATCGCAGGGCCACCCATTCCAATACAGGCATTTTCAGTTGCAATAATCACATCCGAGCAACCTGCGATGGAAGCATTCCCTGCGAAACAATAGCCCGACACTATCGCAATACGAGGCACTTTCCCGCTTAATCGGGCATATTCTGTAAAAGTGGTAATATCCAATCCTCCTGTTGTTATTAATTCAAAATCAACATCCCCAGGACGTCCTCCCCCACCCTCTGCAAAAAAGATGATAGGTTTAAGTGCTTGCTTTGCCACCTTCATCATCCGATCCGTTTTCTTATGGTTGAATGCGCCTTGCGTTCCTGCCAAAACGGTATAATCATAACTCAAGACCATACATTTGCTTTGCTCTGCATCAAACTGATCCCCATTTACATTTCCCATTCCTGTGATGAGTCCGTCGGCTGGAGTTTGTTCAATCAATTCTTGCTCACTTTTTCGTTTGCGTTGTGCTGCTACGGTTAAACTTCCAAATTCGATAAAGGAATCGGTATCACATAGATCATTGATATTCTCACGGGCTGTGCGTTGTCCTTTGGCATGGCGCTTGGCAACTGCTTCTGGGCGATTTTCATCGTATAAATAGGCTTTCCGATTTTGGAGTTCTTGTAAATCTGGACGAGGAGATGTATTTTTTTTCTTTGCCATAGATTGAGTTAAAATAGAGTGGCAGTTGCAAACTGCCTGAATATCTGGCTTGAAGTTAGGAAACTTCAACCATCATTCTTTGTTTAGGTTCGAGTTTAAAAACTTCGCCTAGTTTTTTTTATAGTAAAGACGAACAAAAAATTAATCGAGAATCTTCTATGGCGACTCGCCTCAATTGTGCGGGATAGCCTTCGGTGGTGATCATTTTCAAGAAATCTGCTTTCTGGGTATATTCTACGATAAGTACGCGATCCCATTCTAATTCGCTTGGTCCGATGAGGGTAAATTGTGGTTTGCCATAAAAAACAATACTTGCATTGGCGCTTTGAAAAAAGGGAGTGGCTTCTTTCATATAGTGTTTGTATTGCGCTTCTCCTGTTCGCCCTGTTTCTTCGACTTGATCTTTAAACTTTAATAGATTCAACATTTGCAAAGGCACATCAACGGGAAATTTCATGAATTCGATATATTTTTCTTTTGTAAGGTCTTGATAGGTCATTTTGTGCGTTTTTTTAGACGTTAGATTTTAGGATTTGACATAGGACTTAGGACGTGTGGACTTTTTTATCATACAAACGTAATCATCTCATCGCTTAGATGAGGAATTTCATTCATGGCTAAAATATTAAATTGCTGTCGTGCATATAAAAAACTCGTAATTGAAGTATTTCGAATGGAAAAATTGAGTGCGGCTACCCGTTGTTCATTTTGAATTTGAAGAGATTCAGCGATGATAGATGAAATCGTACCACCTGATGTAAAAACCCCAATCGTTTCTCCTTTTCCCGTTTGGGCTAGAATTTTGTACAAGCCTTTGGTAACATTCGCTCTAAAATCTGCCCATGATTCGATATTAGGCACAACTAACCGTCCCATTGCCCATTCATCCATAAAATACTGAAAACTAAGCAGGGTATTGCGTCTCATCAATTTGGGATTTTCTTCAATTTCGGTATACCATTTTTTAATTTGTGGATTTTTGTGCATTAATTCAGGAAGTATCGTTTTTACCCCTTCTGTACCTTCGTGTTCTTTAAGTTCTTCTAGAAAAACTGGTTTTGGAATACTTAAATTTGCTTTTTCATATGCAGCAGCTACGATTTCATAGGTATGATTTTGACGTACAAGCGGCCCCACAAATATTTTATCAAAATGCATTTGTTTTTGTACTAAATAGTCTCCCAACAACTGAGATTGTTCCTCTCCTTTTGGCGAAAGCTGGTCGTAATTTTTTGCTCCATAAGAAGCTTGGGCATGTCGAAAAAAATAAAGTTTGCTCATGGAGAAAGATTAAAATAATCGTTCAATTCTGTTTTTTTGAATGGCTTGTTGTGCCATTAAACAGAATAACTGAGTGGCTTGATTGAGATTAGCAAAGCGTTTATCAGTGGTTAAACCTTTATGATAACGATAATAAATCTGCTGAATAATCACAGCGATTTTAAACAATCCAAACACATAATAAAACACTAAATTATTCACCGCTCGTGAACTCTTTTGCGCATAAAGTTCTACTAATTCTTCTCGACTAGGATTTCCCTCCATCGTTGTGGGAGAAGGCCATCCATTCACGATGATATCATTATCTGTAGCCATCGACCAATACGCAATTGAGGTGCCTAAATCCATTAAAGGATCACCTAAAGTACACATTTCCCAATCTAAAACGGCCGCAATTTCTTGCCACGTATCATCTTTGAAAACGACATTATCGTACTTATAATCATTGTGAATAAGACTATGTTGATATTCGGTAGGTTGATGTTCTGCTAACCACGCCATTACCGTGTCTGCGGTCGGCACTTCTTCTGTTTTCGCTTTTACAAATTGTTTACTCCAATTGCGTACTTGCCGTTCGACATAACCAACGGGTCGTCCTAAATCGCCCAAACCCAAAGCTTCATAATCCAATTGATGCAATTCCACAAAAGTATCCATCCAACGATCGGCGATAGTAGGAAAATCTGTTGCTGACACTTGTCGTTTACGGGCTTCTTTAGCAGATAAAATAATACCCTCGATCTTCTCCATCACATAAAAGGAAGCTCCAATAACGGAAGCATCTTCTGTGTAGGAAAACACTTTTGGAGCTTTAGCAAAGCCTTTATTCAGCCCAGAAAGCACTTTAAATTCTCGTCCCATATCGTGCCCTCGCTTGACAGCTCCTACAGGAGGACGACGTAAGACATATTCTTTATCTTCAATTTGAAGTAAATAGGTCAAATTAGAAAAGCCCGTTGAAAATTGAGATACCTTCAACGGACTATCTATTTGTTGGATTAAATTATGATGTTGTAAGTAGGTTTTTAATTCCAGTTCTGGAAGTTCTTCGCCTTTTCGGACTTGCTGTGCCATAGAAATTGATTTTAAGAGAACAAGATAAGAAAAAGCGATTTCTTTTTAATTAAAAATAGCTTTCAGATCATCTTTTACACATCGGCAAGGAAGACCTACAGACTTCCCCATAGTAGTAACTTTAACGCCTGGTTGCCGATCTCGATAACTTCTTTTAGGAGCAAGGCGTAGTGCAAACGACCGATCATAGTTATTTTCTGAGGGTGTAGCGGACCAAAAAAAGCTCTGTTTAAACGAAGTTGAAAATTTTCCTTTCTTCCCTTTTAAACCAGTATGCGTGCTCAATAAACGATTACAACTATTATCGTTTCGAATCGTTTGATAACTAATTCTAGCTTTACCGCTTTGCTGAAGCGTATCAAAGGTATAGGATCCATGTGGATGATCTCTAGTTGCGTAAATTTTCAACCAATACCCTCCATAAGCACTCATTAATTGTTCCCATTCCTTTCGAGATGGTAAATGCCAGCCTTCAGGACAAGCTTCTTTTGCAGCATGCCAAGTGTAGTAGCGACCATATTTTTTACAGGTATCTTGTAAATTATTATTTTGGTAGCAAAAAGAAGCCGCGTTTGTACGATAAGCAAGATTTTCACCCATCCAGATTTTACCGTCTCTCGTACGTATCCATTTATAGTTTTGTTGGTCTCTAGGATCAGTAAATCGACCACATAATTCGTCATATTGAAGCAATAATTCTTCATTGGTATAGCCATGCCATTCTTCTTTTATGGGAATGCTATTATCACGATATGTTCCAAAAACACCTATTATTATAATGGTAATAAAGATCAAAACACCCCAAAAGATAATCTGGAAGTTTTCGAATTTATCTTGATTGGATAAAATAGACATGATATTGTTTTGAGCTATAGAACAATTTTAAAGCTAAAAAAAAGATCAAAAAATTTATAGCAGAAACATAATTTTTCCATCTTCCACTATTTTGGTATCTTGTGTTCTTCCAATTTTAACCGTGCCACAATCGGCACCTTTCAAGGAATAATTGTCTAAAATTATACTTCATGAATTTTGAATACACCGAACGATCCAAAGAATTGCAAGCACGCGTTGATGCGTTTATGCAAGAACATATTTTCCCGCTAGAAAAGGAATATTATGAATTTGTCACCCAAAATTTATGGCAAGTTTATCCAAAATTAGACGAACTCAAAGCGAAAGCAAGAGCAGCAGACCTATGGAATTTATTTTTACCCAAAAATTATGGTGACTTTAGTCCAGGTTTAAGCAATCTGGAATATGCGCCACTTGCTGAATTAATGGGCCGCGTACTTTGGGCTTCTGAAATATTCAATTGTTCTGCTCCTGATACAGGCAATATGGAAGTACTCGCAAAATATGGTACACCAGCTCAACAAGCGCAATGGCTAACGCCTTTGATGAAGGGTGAAATTCGCTCGGCTTTCTTAATGACCGAACCTCGTGTTGCCTCTTCTGATGCTACAAATATTGAAACATCTATCGTTCGAGAAGGGGATGAATATGTGATTAATGGACGAAAATGGTGGTCTTCTGGTGCAATGAACCCTCATACAAAAGTCTTTATCGTAATGGGTAAAACTGATCCAGAAGGGCCGCGCCATTCTCAGCAAAGTATGATTTTAGTGCCCAAAGATACGCCTGGTGTGAATGTGATGCGTCCCTTGAGTGTATTTGGAAATTTTGATTCGCCAGAAGGACATGCAGAAGTGGATTTAGATAATGTTCGTGTACCTGCCTCTAATTTATTGGTGGGAGAAGGACAAGGTTTTGCCATAGCGCAAGGACGTTTGGGGCCAGGTCGTATTCATCATTGTATGCGTTTGATTGGAGGAGCACAACGTGCCTTGGATTTGATGTGTAAACGCGTCACTGAACGAACTACTTTTGGAAAATTAGTGGCTGGGTATAGTAGCATTCGTCAAGATATTGCCAAATCGCGTTGTGAAATTGAACAAGCGCGTTTGCTAACCCTTGCAGCTGCGGATAAAATTGATCGTTTTGGGACAAAAGCTGCGAAAGATTTAATTGCCATGATTAAAATTGTAGTGCCGACCATGACTTGCAATGTAGTTGATCGTGCGATTCAAGCACATGGTGGAATGGGCGTTTGTCAAGATACGCCACTCGCTGGTTTTTGGGTGTATGGACGTACGGTTCGTCTCGCCGATGGACCAGATGAAGTACACATGTATCAATTGGGTAAAAATACCATTAAAAGTGCAGCAGCTAGAGTGGAAATGGTGCGCTAGTTTTAAATAAAGGAACTTTTATCGGACGCTTGACAGTTTTTTATTTAAAAACTGTCAAGCGTTTGTTGTTTAAGTTAGAGTATGTCTAAATTTCTATCAACTGAAAACCAATATTTTATGAACCTATCGTTGAAAAAGCCTGCTTATTTAGCTCGCTAAACGCGCATTTTTTTCTTAGCTAGAACCATAAACTCTTGATTTTCAAAATAAAATAAATTTTAGACATACTCTTAATCTTACCATGCAATTTCGACTCATCCCTATTTTAAATCAAATAGAACAATTGTATCAAGCTCCTAAAAACAGGGCTCGTTTTGAGGAATATCTTTATCTTTTACAAGGAAATTCGAAAGAGGATTTGATCTTACCCATTGCTGGATACAACCCCATGGCAGGAAAAAAAGCTTTGCATAAATTAAAAGCACTTCAAGATGTACAAGCAGAAAATATTGCTCAAGATTGCATTGATCGAATCAATGAAGAGGTAAAGGATTTAGCAGCTATTGAATTTAAACTTGTACTCAATCTAGTTGATGATGTGGGAGGTGCTTGGTCTAATTTCTATGTGACGGATTATAAAAATAAATTTGAAGCAGATGCTCTGACCAAACGCCGTTTTTGTACACCCTTGTTTTGGACTAGTGAAAATTATACTACAAATCTGATCTTAAAACGAATAGAAGCCGCCATCTTTCGAACGATTTATAATTTTAAATATGGAAAGTTAACGTCCTTACAATCTCTTTTGGAGCAAGAAATTTATGTGCAACAATCCATCAAAACCAATCAAACAGAAATTGACAAAAATGAATTTCAAAAGGGTACACAAATTAATTGATCGATCATGTTTTTGTCGTATTTGCT
>JAHDES010000031.1 GCA_020628645.1 Saprospiraceae bacterium | reverse complement strand
TTTTTAATTTTGATTTATTTATAAATGTTTGATTAACAGTTGTTTAAAAATAAAAAAGGATGTGCTTGTAAAAAAGCCCCTTGCATCAAAACAAATTTGCCCTTAGATTTGTAGTATAATTATGCAATCATTGATTTTAAATATTACTTGTTGTTGTTGTTGTACTTTTCCCTAGGAAAGGCAGTAACTTCATGTTAGAAAATAAATAAATTTAAAAAGCCTTTCCTCATCACAGGAAGGGCTTTTTTTATTTTATACAAAAAAAATATCAAGCGAGTTTCCAACTCGCATAATCAAATAGAAAAATGAATATCACTTTTAATACTTGCTGTTGCTGCTGTTGTTGTACCATTCCTTGGGAAAGGCAGTTTGCACTTGTATGAACTTGATATAGACAATAAAAATTAATTCTACAAAAGCCTTTCCCCCTTAGCTTGGAAAGGCTTTTTTTATTCCATAAACGCATAAATTAAAACACCTTAAAAAAATGACAACACATATTAAAAGCAAAAACATCCGACTTAAATCGCGCGTCCATCAAGTCGGACAATTGGTAGGAAACACGCCTCTTTATCCCATTACTAAAGCTTATTCCAAAAAAGGCGTTCAAATTTATGCGAAACTAGAATGGCAACAATTGGGGAGTAGCGTAAAATCACGTCCTGCCTTTAATATTATCAAACAAGCCGTTTATGATGGAAAACTCGATAATAACAAACATCTTTTAGATGCTACAAGTGGGAATACGGGAATTGCTTATGCCTCCATCGGAGCAGCTTTGGGTATTCCAGTGACACTTTGCTTACCAGAAAATGCTTCTGAAGGACGAAAAACGATTTTAAAATCTTTAGGTGCTAATCTCATTTTTACCTCTCGATTTGAATCGACAGATGGCGCTCAACTGAAAGCAAAAGAATTATTTGCTGAACGCCCAGATAAATATTACTATGCCGATCAATATGCCAATGATAGCAATTGGAAAGCTCACTATGAGACTACTGCTCCTGAAATTTGGGCGGGCACTTACGGCAAAATCACACACTTTGTAGCAGGTTTAGGGACTACAGGTACATTTATGGGAACAAGTAGAGGCTTAAAAGCATATAAAAATGATATTGAGGTAGTGGCACTTCAACCCGACAACCCCATGCACGGACTCGAAGGCTGGAAACATTTGGAAACGGCTATCGTACCAAAAATATACGACAATCAACTTGCCGACGGCTTCCTCGAAATTGATACCCTACAAGCGTATGAGATGGTAAAAACCATTGCGCAAACAGAAGGCTTACTCGTAAGTCCATCTGCTGCAGCAAACCTTCAAGGAGCAATACAATTAGCCAAATCAATAGATGAAGGTGTTATCGTCACCACTTTTGCAGACGATGCCTCCAAATATGCCGAAGTCCTACAACACATTTTTTAATAAACTACGCACATCAGCGTGAGTCTATCAATCTAAAATCTATCATCTAAGAATCTAAAAAAAAATGAATTCAACAATTACCATAGAAGAAAAAGCCCTCGATGTCATGTACAAGCATGGCAGAGCAGCCTTCCCAGATGAGTGTTGTGGTTTCCTGTATGGCAATGAAAAAGAAGGTCGATTCATCGAATTAGCGATTCCTGTCACCAATAGTAAAGAAGGCGATCAACGCCGCCGCTTTGAGATTTCACCTTTAGATTATATGAAAGCAGAGCGATACGCATTAGAAAATGACACGACATTATTAGGCGTTTATCATACGCATCCCCAACATCCAGCCATTGCAAGTGTTCACGATTTAGAAAAGGCGATGCCATATTTTTCTTATGTGATAATTTCTGTCATGGATGGAAAAGAAGCAGATGTTAAGTCGTGGAAACTCTACGACGACAAACGCGAATTCTACGAAGAACAAGTCAACACCCCCGTTATAAAATAATTTTAAAACTCAATACTCAATACTCAATACTCAATACTAAATATTAAAAAAATGGCAAAAATTATCATCCCGACCCCTTTACGAAAATTTACCAATAACGAATCTACTTTCGAAACTTCAGGTAATACCGTAAAAGAAGCAATCCAAGAATTAACGACGACACATGGTGGTTTAGCCAAACATTTGTTGGATGTCAATAATAATATTCGTTCCTTCATAAGAATTTATGTGGGCGATGACGATATTAATACCTTGGAGAAAGATGCAACAGCAGTCAGTGACAATGCTGTTATCAGTATCATCCCAGCTATCGCAGGAGGAATAGCTTAGTAGAAGGGCGACAATAATCAATATTCATTAGAAAATATTCAATTGAAACACATGAAAGAAAAAAACGGTAATGGATCGGGCAAAAGTATACTCTCGCCAGCAGAATTAGCTCGATACAGTAGACATATCATCATCCCTGAATTTGGTTTAAAAGGGCAAGAAGCCTTAAAAAAAGCAAGAGTTTTAGTGATTGGTTCAGGAGGTTTGGGAAGCCCCGTTTTGTTGTATTTAGCAGCAGCGGGTGTAGGCAATATTGGAATTGCAGATTTTGATGTAGTAGACGATAGTAATTTACAACGTCAGGTATTATTCACGGTAGATGATGTCGGAAATTCAAAAGCACAAACTGCAAAAGAACGTTTACTTAAACTCAATCCTCATCTCAATATCACGGTACATGAAACCATGTTTACCAAAGATAATGCCTTAGATCTCATCAAAGATTATGATGTAGTAGCAGATGGAACAGATAATTTTCCAACTCGCTATTTAGTCAATGATGCCTGTGTATTGAGTGGTAAGACGAATGTCTATGCTTCTATTTATCGTTTTGAAGGACAGGTTTCTGTTTTTAATTATGAAAATGAAGACGGAACACGTGGCCCAAATTATAGAGATTTATTTCCTGCACCACCACCTCCCGGTTTAGTACCAAGTTGTTCGGAAGGTGGTGTATTAGGAGTTCTACCTGGAATTATTGGAAGTATGCAAGCGAGTGAAGTGATCAAAGTGATTACAGGAGTGGGAGAGCCTTTAGCAGGTCGATTATTCTTATTTGATGCGGCTTCATTCACAACGCGAGTTTTAAAAGTAGCAAAGAATCCTGAAACAAAAATTACAGAACTCATTAATTATGAACAATTCTGTGGCATCTTCCCTGATAAAGAAGAAGAAGATGCTGTGAAAGAAGTGACGGTTCATGATTTAGAAACTTGGTCGCAACGAGGCGAAGATTTCCAACTTATTGATGTACGTGAACCTTATGAATATCAAATTGCTAATTTAGGTGGAGAACTCGTTCCTCTAGCAGAGATTGCACAATATGCTGGAAAAATAGATAAATCAAAGAAAGTGATTATCCATTGTCGAAGTGGGAAACGTTCAGCGGATGCCATCCGTGAGTTAGAAACACTCTATAAATTTGACAATCTCTATAATCTTCGTGGCGGCATTTTAGCATATGCCAAAGAAATCGACCAGACCATGCCGACCTACTAAGCACATTATGTAAAAAAATTAAAATAGGATTGTCGAATTTATTCGACGAGAGTTGTGCTAGAATTAAAAATTATTTATTGAACAGTATTAAGGTTAAAAAAGGTTAATATCATATAAATCAAAAGCGGTAAGACATCCCTCAGTCTTATCGCTTTTTTTATGGAAAATAGATAGGTTTTTATAAAAACCAAGAAAATTACCTTATTTTAGCTAGGAGGCTCATAAATTACACACCCATTATCCTCCTATTATGAACAAACTAGCTGTCTTTAGTATCTGTCTAATACTTTCTTGCTATTTATCAGCACAATCTAATGTAAAAAACTTTCCAGATTTTAATTATGCAGGTCAAAAAATTGAACAAAATGACCAAGGTTTTCTCATTCATACCCAAGCTGAAGATGAGGCATTTGCATTAATACAAGTTGATGAAGAAGGTAATTTTCTTTCCTCCAAAACTTATTTTGAAGGGAGTGCTAATCTTCATTATGCCAATGATTTTTTCTATGAAACGGGTGGAGTAGGAGATACCCTCGATCAAGATGTAGTAATCCGTAAATATGACGAAAATGGAACACTTGTCTTCGAAAAAACCATAGAAAAACCCCTTGATAATTATGGCTTAAAAATTATTACCACTCAAGATGGAGGGATCGCAGTTGCAGGAGCAACTCAAATAGTGGGGGATTCCCTTCATAGAATTGTCCTTTCCAAGTTTGATGCTTCAGGCAATTTACTTTGGCAGAGTATTACACCCAAGGATATTACCTTTCACGATTATGTTTTTGGGGCGTATTTGTCTTATCCAGTAGATTTCTTCTATTATAAAAAACCAGGCATCAAACAGTTTCAAGAATTACCTGATGGAGGCTTTATTTTAAATAATTGTAGTGGGTCATTTACGCCTTCTAAACGGTATTATGATAATTTGATCCGTTTTGACCATCAAGGAAAAATACTTTGGAATGATTTCAATGGCACAGCAGGTAAAAAAATACCAATTCCTATTCCATCTGTTGATTTTGATATCAATTGCACGACTGGCATAGATGGATATGCAGATGGTTCAGTCGTCATTATTTACAATGAACAACATGGTACACAAGCCTATACACATGCTTATATCAAGAAATTTGATCGTGATGGTAATGTCATTTGGCAAAGAAGTCGATTAAGTTCTGATTGGCAAAATGCATCGGGTGTTGCCGTGAAAGCAGCAGATGATGGAAGCGCGTGGTGGGTTGTATATGACTTAAAAAGCTGGGGATTAACTTTCAGTGGCCCTCAATTTTATAATAAAGGAGTAGGCGTTTATCACATAGCAGCAGAACCTATGGAAAGTACTACGAACGAAGGATTTCCAAAAGCCCAGTTTTTAGAAGCAAAAGTCTATTCAGCAGACCCCATTTATGGAAGTTATACTTATGGTACGAAGCAAGGAATTCGACCTTTTTCTATCATACCTTTATCATCCACTAGCTATGTAATGACTGGTTTTTGGGGATATTATTCTTATTATTATGATTATTTTGACTCAAATTATTACGAAGATGATCCAAATTCTTCTACCATAAGTCCTTTCTTTATCCATGAAGAACTAGAAGGGCAATGTTCTACAACGACTGATGATGCTATATTCTCATTTGGTGAATTTGATGGGCATCAATATTTTATCTCTAAGGGTACCTATTCCTATGAAGAAGCACAAACCATCGCCGCGGAACATGGAGGATATTTACTAACGATCAATTCTCAAGCAGAAAATGATTTTATTGAAGCTAAATTTGAATATGGCGCCTCAATTTGGTTAGGTTTATCGGATGCTCAATTGGAGGGAGAATTTGTATGGGAAAATGGTGAAGCGATTACGTATACTAATTGGGAAGATTGTCAATCGGAAGATTGTCTAAATTCCGAAGCACTAGATCAAGTTGGCTTTAATATCAATAATGGAGAATGGCATTTCATAGAAAATGATCAAGAACGTTCATTTATCATCGAAATTGATTGTGAAGGCACTTATGAGTCACGTGCAGATTTACGTTTAGATAGTTTGACTATTGATAATACCAATGGTTATACCTTGTATAATGTACCCTATAATTTTGAAATTAACTATTACAATGAAGGGAGTCTGGATGCGAGTAATGTTTTAGTAAAAGCTTATTTGTCGAAGGATGCCTATTTAGATGAAGATGATCCTACTATTTTGGAGCATAGCATTTCCCAAATAGAAGCTAATACAAATGGTAAAATTGCCCTTCCTATTACGATATTGAATACCATTGATTTTGGAAACTACATTCTTTTTGTTGAAATAGATGCCAATGATGTAATAGATGAGCTCAATGAAGAAAATAATATTAGAATACAAGGAAGTACAACCTATTTTCCTGTTAAAATAAGTCCTCCAGAAGTCGATTTGTCTATTGTTGAAATCCTTAATTCAGAACAAATAACTCAGGGGGAAGAAGTCAGTTTCTCACTGACCTTAGACAATCAAGGAAATAGCACGACCCAGTCGTATGCCATAAATTTTTATCTCATTCCAGATCTTTTTACACTTCCTTATTTTAATGAAACTGATTTTCTAGCGGAACAAGATAATATCTTTCTTCATTCGGAAGACATAAGCGAAACGCCATTGGGAATATCTGAGCCGATAGAAGTATCCTTTCTGATGCCTGAAAATATTCAAGTAGGGGATTATCATATATTAGCGATCATTGATGCCGATGATTCTATTGAAGAATTAGATGAAACCAATAATGTGGGTTATTCAGAATTTCAACATGAAATTGTAGAAGTTATAGGCGATTATGGGGTAGATTTAATTTGTCAAATAACGTCTAATATTTCCGATAATCAACAACAAGAAGGGATCGTTCCGATCAGTTTTCAAGTTAGTAATAATGGTACGGCAGCTACTAATTTAGTGGCGGATGATGGTACTTCAACTTTAGCAGTAAAAATAGGAATAAAATCAACCACGGCTAGTTTTATTGATTATACACAAACAGTAATCATTGACAATTTAGATAGTGGAGCATCTATTTCGCTTTCTACAGATTATCAAATACCTGAGGATAAAGTTGGAGGACAATATGTATTAGTAGCAACCGTTGATCCCGATAATGAAGTGTATGAGTTTGATGATTATTATAACAATCGAGCTTATTCCACCTATTTTACCCTCCCTGATTTACCACCTAACCTCCAACCCGATATTACGATTAGTAATATCACCAATGTTCCTACTGAAGCCCAACAAGGCGAAGTCTTATATTATAATTTTGATTTGAATAATATTGGAGATGCTCTTGCAGAAGGGAATTATGAGATAGGAATGTATCTACACGACTATTTCTCCATTAATTATGCTAATCTTTCAGATGCCATTGAGGTGGGAATTGTGCCTACTGGAAATACACCTATAGGAACGATTCCGAATGTAGGAGGAGCCATCACCGTTCCAGCAGATATAGTACCTGGAAATTATTATCTGATCATTTATGCCGATCACAAAGATGAACTTTCCGAACGTCTAGAGTATAACAATAATGCTGGTTTTAGTACGCCAATAACGATTACTTCTCCTTTTGAACAAAGTTTAAATTGTCCTGAAGACCTATTTATTCATCTTCCTTATACTGAAACAAGTATTCCTATAAATTGGGAAGAAACAGGCTTTTCTATTACAGACAATTGTGGCGTAGATGTAGTGGATGATTTCATTTACCAAAATGCTGGTTTACTCAATGGCTCTCATTTTGAAGCGGGCAATTGTGTGATCGAATATGGAGCAACAGCCACATGCAATAATGCAACCATCATCTCAAATTGTACCTTTGTAGTTAGCGTTGCAACCGTATTCCAAGAAGAAACGGTAGCCATTCAACTTTGCGAAGGAGAAGAATATAATGGGACGTTTTATACCGAAAATACATCATTGGTAGATACCATTTCTTCGGCTGAATTTGATCTAATTCGTACGACAACTATTCAAGTATTTCCTTCTTTTGTTGAACAAATGAATGTTTCTCTTTGTGAAGGGGAAAGCTATTCTTTTGCTGGAAATGAGTACACAGAATCAGGCATTTATGAACACATTTATTCGACCCTCCAAGGCTGTGATAGTGTAGTGCAATTAAATTTAGTGGTTTTGGATGCTCAAGGAGTTTTAATACAAGAAACGACTTGCGACCAAAGTGAGGTAGGGACTTTTGAAACCACTTATACCAGTCAAAATGGTTGTGATAGTGTCGTTGTAGTAGAAGTCAGTTTATTGGCTTCAGATGAGACGTATCTTACAGCAACGACTTGCGATGAAAATGAAGCGGGCATTTTTGAAACCGTTTATACCAATCAAAACGGCTGCGATAGTATAGTTTCGATAGAAATAAGTCTTCTTCCTACAGATGAGACGTATCTTACACAAAACACTTGTGATGAAAATGAAGTAGGTACATTTATCACTTCTTATGCTAATCAATATGGTTGTGATAGTGTGGTAACGCTAGAGGTGAACTTACTTCCATCTAATGAAATTTATCTTGATATTACGACTTGTGAAGAGGAAGAAGCAGGTACATTTGTCCATACCTATATCAATGAATTTGGCTGTGATAGTGTGGTAACTACAGCAGTTGCCTTATTAGATTCTTATATTACGATGAGTCAAGATACGGTTGATGTGGGGACTTATATTGACGATGTTTTGATTACAACAGATACCGTTTTTGGGGTGAATTTGCTGGCAGAAAATGGCTGTGATAGTACGCATTTTTATCAAATCACAGTTTTATCTACTAATACGAATCAAATTGAATCTTTAGATTTTGAATATACCCTTTTTCCCAACCCTACACAATCAACTTGTACGCTACAATTTCAATCGTCTAAAAAAGAAGAATTGCAGCTCATTTTGTACAATACACTAGGGCAAGTCGTACAAACCCATTCGATTGTGTTATCGGTTGGGCAAACTAATTATCCCTTAGATTTAAATCATTTGAGTAAAGGCATTTATTTAGTACAGTTACAATCAGAATCAGGGCATCTCTCAGAAAAGTTGATGATCCAATAACAGAACATCAAAGACCATTTTGTTTTAGCAGTTGTAATGATAAAAAGTTTGAATGAATTTACAGAAAGAACTTACCTTACCTTGTGGAGCTAAATTGTCCAATCGAATTGCCAAGTCGGCAATGAGTGAAAATATGTCTCCAAAACATCATGGCCCTACCACTTCGCTCATTCATGCTTATGAGCGATGGGCAAATGGAGGTGCTGGTTTGATACTGACAGGTAATATAATGATAGATGGAAGGGCGATTGCTGAACCAGGAAATGTCCTTGTAGAAGATAAATCTGACTTTGAACTGTTGAAAAAATGGGCGAATGTAGTAAAAGATACGGGCTTGCATCTTTGGCCACAAATAAATCACCCTGGTCGTCAAGCGATTGGAGTGATTAATCAGGAAGTGGTAGCTCCGTCTTCTATCATGACCAAGGTAAAAGGAATGTCTGCTTTTTTTAAGCAACCCAGAGCCTTAACGGAAGATGAAATTTGGAATATTATTCATCGATTTGCAAATACAGCTACTATTTTAAAAGAAGCAGGTTTTACTGGTGTTCAAATACATGGTGCACACGGTTATTTGATCAGCCAATTTTTATCGCCACTAGTCAATCATCGCAAAGATCAATGGGGAGGAAGTTTTGAGAACCGAGCGAGATTTGTTTTAGAAGTTTATCGGGCGATACGTGAAAAAGTGGGTAAGAACTTTCCTGTTGGTATAAAAATTAATTCCGCAGATTTTCAGCGAGGAGGTTTTACAGAAGATGAATCTATAGAAGTTGTAAAATTACTAGGAGCAGAGGGAATGGATTTAATAGAAGTGAGTGGAGGTACTTATGAACGACCTATTATGTTAGGTGCAGACATTAAAAAAAGTACAAAGGAAAGAGAAGCCTATTTTTTGGATTATGTAAAAAAGGCCCGAAAATTCTTAAATACACCTTTAATGCTTACAGGCGGTTTCAGGACAGTAGCTACAATGGAAAACGCGCTTGTAGAAGGAGCATTAGATATAGTTGGAATCGCTCGTCCTTTTGCAGTCTATCCAGATATACCCAATCGTATTTTTGAAGGAAAACTCACTCATCTTGATAGTGCAAGACCCAAGACGGGGATTAAAGCTCTAGATTCTAGTGGTTTTGTAGATATAAAATGGCATGAAATTCAAATTCATAGATTAGGTGCTGGTAAATCTCCGAAACCCAACCTGAGTGCCTATTCTACCCTGAGCTATAATCTATCATTGATGTTCAAGAAACTAATGCTTGGTAGATCATTTAAACGGTCAATATAGTGAACATACAATTCTTTAGTAGTAGACTAAAACAGCACGTTAAATTAAGTTATGGATCAACTCCTCGAAAAAGCAATTAAAAAACTAGATAAAAAACACTTACTCATCATCGGAGCAGATGAGGGTGAACGAAGTAAATTTGTTAATCTAATACTTGAGCAAACCTACTATGAAACCTTCCGATTTCCAAAAGGAATGAAAACAATATATGACTACGTCGATTTTGTAAGAGCTAGGAATTTATATACACCTTGGTATACTAAAAAAGGGAAATTTGGAACGAATCAACTACTTGATTTTCATAGAGATTGGATTTCAGATAATCATTCTTTAGTCATTTTGGAAGAAATTGATCAATGGGAGGAAAACTGGAAAATTGATCTGTTAAAATCTTATTTAAATGAAGTTGTTACTCGCCAGAAAGGACAAAAAGTTATTCATTTAATAGTTAGTCAAGAAAGTGAGCATAATTTATTACAAAAACTTGAAGAAGAATTTTGCTTAGCTGAAGAGGAAGGCAGGACTAAACAACAAGTCATTGAAGGATGTTTTGAAATTATTGAATTAAATGAATATGCGCTATACTGAAAGAAACAGTATAGCGCATATTTTTTGAAAATTAGAATAAGCAAAATCTATCGACTTAGCACGATATCGCCCATGAATATCTGAGTCGTCCCATCTATAAATGTAACTTCTGCCGTCCAAACATATACCCCAATATCGGCTTCTTTTCCTCTATACATGCCATCCCAGCCAGTGTATTCATTTACATTAAAATCAGAATTGATGATGAATAGTTCGTCTCCCCATCTGGAGAAAATTTGTAGACGATTAATAATTGTTCCTTCTTCTCCATAAATAGTGAAAATATCATTGATTCCATCACCATCTGGAGAAAATATATTTGGTGCGTAAATTTTTAAATCTTTTTCTACTTGTACGATGATTTGTTGTTGTACAACACAAGCATTGGAATCAGTCACTGTTAATAGAAATTCCGTATCATTATAAATTGTTCCAGAAGTAGTTGGACAATCTATACACGACATTTGATTCGTATATTCTCCTTCCCATAAGTAAGTATAATCAGGTGTACCCCCTAAAACAAAAGCATCTAATACTAATTCATCACCTAATTCAATGGTTATTTGAGGATCAATATCAATAATCATGGCATTTGGATCTTCGATAATAATATTTTCAATTGTTTCTACACAGCCCATGCTGTCAATTACTTTAAGGATATAATTTCCTGCGGTTAAATTGGCAAATGTACTACTATCAGTTTCTAAGCCACCATCTAATGAATAGGTATAAGGACTAATACCTCCTGAAGGAAGAACGGTCAAACTAGCATCTGCATCCCCTGGGCAAGTAGCAGGTGTCATTTCAATTTCAGAAGATATTGGAGTAGCAACGATTACATACACACTATCTTGAATGGCACAATTATTTGCATCTGTAAGGGTGAGTGTATACATACCTTCTGTTAAATTGGAAATAGTCGAACTTGTTTCCCCATTTGACCAAGAATAGGTATAAGTTGGTGCACCTCCAGAAACAGATGCTTCGATGGAGGTAGCTGTGTTTTCACAAGGATCATTTTCATAGTTTAATACTAAGCTTAGATCATTTCCACTAAGTACTGTAAATGAATCTTGTTGTATGCAGCCATTTTCATCACTTACGGTAACCGCATAATTTCCAGCTACAAGATTATTGATCGTAGCAGTTGTTTCATTGTTACTCCAAAGATATTGAAGAACACCTGTTCCTCCAGAAGTTGTAAGTGTAATTTGACCAGAAGGATCACTTGGACAAGTAATATCTGTGATATTTGCATCTATTGAAATGGTATCGGGTTCTTCTATGGTAAAATTAGCAATAACCACGCAACCCATATCATCTGCTACTTCTACATTATACGTACCACTTGCTAAATCAGAAGCAGTAGCGATCATCTGATTATTTGGATCATCCCATTGAAAGAAGTAATTTCCAGAACCACCAGAAATTGTTAATTCAATGCTGGCATCGTTTGCTCCATTACAACTAATTGGATTGACGGTACTCGTTGAAATTTCCATCATCGTAGGTGTAGAGACATTGGTTGTAGTGGTTGCCATACAGCCATCTGAATCTTCTACGGTGACTTCATACATCCCAGGTGCTAGATTTGTTGCTGTGCTAGTCGTTTGTGCATTTGGATCATTCCAAAGATAGGTATACGTGCCACTGCCACCAGTAGGCGTTACGGTAGCGGTTCCTGTCGGATTTCCGCCACATTCAGATGGGGTAGAAGTGATGTCTAAACTAATGGTTGACTGCTCGACAATTTCAATAGAAGCAGTCTGAGTACAAGAATTCGCATCTGTTACAGTAAGGTTATAATTTCCTGTATTTAGATCAGTTAAGATGCTATCAGTAGCCATCGTATTCCATTCAAATTGGAAAGGCCCTGTACCATCTGGAATAACTACGGTAATAGAACCTAAATTACCATTACAATCTATATTTTCTACAATCGAGTCAATCATAAAAGAAGAAGAAGCTTCTACGGTAAACGAAGCAGTTATTACACAACCTGCATCGTCTGATACTTCGACCATATAAGTTCCAGCCATTAAACCAGAAGCAATAGCTGTTGATTGATTATTGGGATCATCCCATGAATAGGTGTATGTTCCAGAACCACCAGATATCTCAATTTCAATACTAGCATCATCGGTACTTCCACAACTCAAAGGCGTGATGGTACTATTTGAAATTTCCATTAAAGTAGGGGTAGTTACATTTACGGTTTCGGTAGCGATACATCCATTGGAATCTTCGACAATAACCTCATATTGCCCTGGTGCAAGTCCTGTAGCTATATCTGTTGTTTGAGCATTTGGATCATTCCAAAGATAGGTATACATTTCACTTCCTCCACTTGCCACTACTGTTGCTGTACCAGTGGGTGTTCCTCCACATTCAGAAGGCGTAGAACTTATATCCAAACTAATTCCAGTCATTTCTGTAATTTCAGCGGAAGCAGTTTGTGTACAATTAGTAGCATCTGTAACAGTTACCAAATACATTCCACTTGAAAGACCTGTAATAATACTGTCTGTTTCCATATTGTCCCATACATATTGATAAGGAGCTGTTCCATTGGTCACTACCAAAGATATAGAACCCAGATTACCCTCACAATCCATATCTTCTACAAGCGTTTCTATCATGATAGATGAAGAAGCTTCTATGGTAAAAGAGGCGGTTACTACACACCCCATATCGTCAGATATTTCGACCATATAAGTACCGGCCATTAAATTAGAAGCAATTTGAGATGTTTGATTATTAGGGTCATCCCATAGATAAAAATAGGTTCCAGAACCACCCGATACTTCAACTTCAATACTAGCGTCATCGGTACTTCCACAACTCAAGGGCGTGATGGTACTATTTGAAATTTCCATTAAAGTGGGTGTCGTAACATTTGTTGTAATAGAATCTATACATCCATTAGTATCTTCTACCACAACTTGATATTGCCCTGGTGCAAGATCAATTGCGGTACTAGTAGTTTGTGCATTCGGATCATTCCAGAGATAGGTAAAGGTGCCACTACCATCAGTTGCTGTTACCGTGGCAGTTCCTGTAGGATTGCCGCCACATTCAGAAGGTGTAGATTCAACTGATAAAGAGATCGGCGTTATTGCTGAAATTTCAGCGGAAGTTTCTTGAGTACATGAATTTGCATCAGTCACCGTCAGAGAATACATGCCAGCTCCTAGATCCGTCAATATACTATCGGTAGTCATATTATCCCATTCAAATTGGAATGGATAAGTACCACCTGTGACAAGTACGGAGATTGAACCCAAATTACCATCGCAATCTATATCTATAACTTCTGTCGAGATTTGTAAATCACATGCAGCAGTAGAAGTTGTACAATCTAAAGTTGCAATGTCTGCCGTACCACAAGCTACAATGGCTCTTACTTCCACAGCTACCGTTTGTCCTTCACTTAAACTCATCACTACATGAGAAGTATCACTTGTATTTGGACTTTCCCAACCCGATCCATCTACATTGATTTCATATGCTGAAATGCTACCAATCATATCCCAAATAAAGGTGATACTATTTTCAGTAACATCTTCACAACTAACGCTTGGTGCAGCCACTTGGTCTAAGACTTCGACGGTGGCATCTGTAGAAAAATTACAACCATAGATGTCTGTAATTTCTACCGTATAAGTTGTTGTAGCAGTAGGACTAGCTATTGGATTAGGGCAATCACTACAAGAAAGTCCTGTTGCTGGTGTCCAATTATAATCAATATCATAGGTTGCATTAAATTCAATCGACCAATCTTCTAAAATACCACTAAATCCAAAATTATTATCAATAACTACGATTTCCCAAGTTCCATTAACAGGACTATCGTCAAAATCTGTCCAATCTCCTTCTGGAGAAAAACTTCCTGTAAAAGGAGCACTTGCAGATGAAATTGAATTAGAAGCAGCAGGACTAAAACAGGTATTGGTATAATTAGCATTTGCACCTCCATTCCTTAAAGAAAGTGGGATAAATGCACCATTTGGAGCATAGAGATAAATGTCTAAATCGTCTACTTTGGTATGTTGAATGTTCAAACAAACATCTTTTATAAGTGCAGTATTAACAGAAACGGCATCCAAACCACTTACACTTATTGTAGATGTGGTGGGTATTGTAGGAGAACCAATTGGTGGAGGGCTAACAATTGCCAGATTATTATTGGTGCTATTAAATACGGTTGTCATGGTAGAAAACGAAATGGTAGCATCAAAATCAACAGACTCATTAGCACAAATGATGGTATCTTCTAAACTTACTGTAGTTAGTTCATTATCCCGAATACCAATGAAAAAAGTATCTCGATTACAACTATTGGCTTGAAAATCAATTCCAATCATTTCAATGCCTTCCACCATGTTATCTTCAATAGCAGAAAAGGTAACATCTACAGAAGTTTGACCCGCAGGGATTACTACAGGAGATGCGATCGAATTGAAATCTATTCCTTCCATAGCAGAATCAAAAAAGCTAATGGAAATTTCAGTATCCATAGTCGTGACTTCATCTATCGAAAACGTAAGGGTTCCGTCATCACATCCTTCCGTTAGAAAACCATCTATACTAGATAAGCTAACATCTGCTTGAATCGAATTAGAAGATAGACTATTAGCCGCAAGAAATACACCTGAATCTCTTTGATGATCTCTTTGATCGGCAATAACTATTTTCAGGGTATAAGTTTCACAAGGTATCACAGTAGCTTCTGCTGTAAAAGGCGTTAAATAACCATCGTATACAGGAGCAGAGGAAGTTCCATCATTATCAATAAAATATTGTGAATTACTCAAGGATCCATTCGGTGGTGTACAAAAGGACATGCTTCCTTGGTCGCCAACTACACCTCCATTTACATTATTAATGGTTACGGGTAAGTTTGTTCCTGGAATTTGTGCAATGTTAATGGCTCCATTGGAAAAGGTGCCTGAAATACCAGGGCCGCTAATGAATAAGCCAAAAATATCATTGAATTCGGAACAGACAAATTCAGGATATTCTTCCGATGCAAACACATAGGTAAAAGAAATCTTGTCGGTGGAAGGAATAAATTCAATCGTATATTTTGATACATTTCGTACATCAGCGGTAGCTATGGAAGTTGCATCTACGTCTATAACTGAACTTTCATTATCGACAGAAGCTTCTAGGCTTCCATTTTCTAAAATTCCATTATTAGCACCTCCCGATTCAACTGCACCACTCGTAAGGACAATTCCTTCATCTAATCCTATCGTATTTCCACCTTCGCTAAAAAAGCCAACAGAAATAGGATTACCATCGTAGGTAATGTTTACAATATCGACTCCTTCTCCCAAAAATACATCTGTAATGAGATTTTGAGGTGTAAATGGTGCATTTTGTGCGTCTTGTACACTCATCTGAGAATGTCCAAACAAGGGGATTATTACAAAGAATAATGTACAAAGTATTGTATTAAGATTATTCATGGGTGTAAGTTTTAAAATAGTAGTTTGCTCAAAAAATCTATTGGTAGTTTATGTTTTTATCTATTTATACTGAGATATCCAGATAGAACATCATCGTCATTTAATTTAAGGATATAGAAATAGGTACCATCAGGTAGGTCTTTACCATTCCATGTACCATCAAAAGGATCAGTATTACTATATTTTTCTTTATAGTAAATTTGATTTCCCCATCTATTAAAAATCATCAGTTCATTTTCAGGATACGATTCTATACCCCGAATAAAAAACACATCATTTACACCATCTCCATTTGGAGATATTCCGTTGAATAATTCCAAATCACTGCAAGGAATATCTACATAAACCATAGCGGTGTCTTGTCCCATTTCTGTTACAAGTACATAAGAGAAGCTATCCATGCTTCCGCAAAAATCTGGATCGGGGGTATACAATACAGTATTGTCCGTAGTATCTACAGAAACAGTACCATTGAGGGGAGTTGTATCTATAAAAATATCTATAACTGTACCAAAATTTAAGGTGTCATTATCCAATATGTTGATGACCATAGGAATGTTGGTTTCTCCTAAAGTGTCATCAGGCATAGCGATAGGTGGATAGGGGAGGACAGAGGTTATGATATGATGCGTATCGCAGATGCCCTCCATATTGCAAACAAGTATACAGGTCGTATCTATACCTATGTCAATTCCTTCTATTTCGATACAAGATAAATCAGCATTTATCTCTGTTTCGATATTTTGTTCCATTTCATCTGCACAAAAATCTATGATTTCTAATTCCAAATGATCGAAACAAATAGAGGTGTCATGGTTAATATTGATGTCTAGATAAGTACTATCTGAAATACATTGAACGATAAACACAGCGGTGTCAGCACAAGTCTGTGTGCTATCTTGGATGATAACTTCATGAATGCCAGCATCGAAATATAATGTTACTTCATCATAATACAAATTAGATTTAGGGATGATTTCATAGACTAGATCATCTGATAATCGTCGAATTACTAATTCACTATAATTATTCTCGATAGAACCTTGAGAGAATATAAAGTTATTCGTTTCATCCGTTATCCAAATATTCAACTCATCCCATACATCCATACTATCCACTAAGGCATCAAAATCTTGGACAATGCCAGTATTGTTTCTACCATTAATTTCCCATTTATCTATTGCATAAGGACCATTTGCATCAAAGTTTGGAATCGTAATAAATGAATAAGAACTGATTACTTTTCCTTCTTCACAAGTTCCTATGTCTTTATCATATTCGAGACCATTATCTATGATTTCGTAAAGACTTATCTCATTCAAACTAAGTGATATACATTGTGAAGCCAATTCCTCTCCACAAGTGTATAATAAATGAATAGTATCCTGAGTAAATATTTCACAAGTACCCACTGGAATAGGAGTATTAGGATCATTTGGATCAGGATCATCTTCATTTGGTATACCATCACCATCAATGTCTGGGTCGTCTCCATCAAGGATACCATCGTCATCAAAATCTGGATCATTTGGATCGGGATCAATTCCATCAATTAATCCATCATCATCTGCATCAGGATTACCAGGATGATCATCTTCATCATTCGGGATACCATCATCATCAATATCAGGATCATCACCATCAAGGATGCCATCGTCATCAATATCAGGATCATTTGGATCAGGATCATCTTCATTAGAAATACCATCTCCGTCAATATCAGGATCTTCATGATCTGGAATGCCATCTCCATCTGTATCGACATCTTCACATTCTTGTACTACTTCGACGACGATTACAGAAAGGCATTCATTTTGATCTGTTGCTGTTACGGAATAGATTCCAGCAGCAAGATCGTTACGAGTAGTTTCTGTATTTCCATCATTCCAAATAAAGGAAAGTGTAGTTGGAGAAAGCGAAACGAATCCATCATTATCATCACAAGAAGACGGATTATTTTCTAAAATTTCGATTGGAGTACTTTCAAGATTAGAAAGCGCGATGGTTTCAATTGTGGTACAATCTTCCTCATCGGTACGACTGATGCTTACTTCGTAGGCACCAGCTTCTAAATTTTGAATAGAAGGAGTGCTTGCACCATTTGACCATAAGAAGTTATAATTGGAAGTATCGTCTAAATCTACTTCAATTGTACCATTAGCTGTTCCACAATCGGGTTCAGTCTGTGCAATATTAGTAATAGAAGGTTCATCACACGGATCAGTAGGATCATCTTCGCAATCTTGAAGTACTTCGACTACGATCACAGAAAGACACTCATTTTGATCTGTTGCACTTACAGTATAAATTCCAGCAGCTAGATCATTTCTAGTGGATTCAGTTGCTCCATCATTCCACATGAAGGAAAGTGTGTTTGGAGAAAGCGAAACGAATCCATCATTATCTGTACAAGAGGAGGGATTATTTTCTAAAATTTCGATTGGAGTACTTTCAAAATTAGAAAGTGCGATGGTTTCGATAGTGGTACAATCTTCTTCATCTGAACGACTGATGCTTACTTCGTAGACTCCTGCTTCTAAATTTTGAATAGAAGGAGTGGTTTCACCATTTGACCAGATGAAGTTATAATTGGAAGTATCGTCTAATATTAATTCGATTGCTCCATTTGTTGCTCCACAATCGGGTTCCGTAAGTGCAATATTAGTAATCGTAGGTTCATCACATGGATCAGTAGGATCATCTTCGCATTCTTGCACTACTTCGACTACGATCACAGAAAGACAATCATTTTCATCTGTTGCTGTTACGGAATAGATTCCAGCAGCTAGATTATTGCGATTAGTTTCAGTTGCTCCATCATTCCAAATAAAAGAAAGTGTGTTTGGAGAAAGCGAAACGAATCCATCATCATCTGTACAAGAGGACGGATTATTTTCTAAAATTTCGATTGGAGTACTTTCAAAATTAGAAAGTGCGATGGTTTCGATAGTGGTACAATCTTCTTCATCTGAACGACTGATGCTTACTTCGTAGACTCCTGCTTCTAAATTTTGAATAGAAGGAGTGGTTTCACCATTTGACCAGATGAAGTTATAATTGGAAGTATCGTCTAATATTAATTCGATTGCTCCATTTGTTGCTCCACAATCGGGTTCCGTAAGTGCAATATTAGTAATCGTAGGTTCATCACATGGATCAGTAGGATCATCTTCGCAATCTTGAAGTACTTCGACTACAATAATAGATTGACAATTACTTCCATCTGTACCTGTTACTTCATACGTTCCAGCAGATAAATTACTACGAGAAATTGCTGTAAATCCATCACTCCAAGTGTATAAAAGTGTAATTGGACCAAGTGTAACGATCCCATCATTATCTAAACAAGAAGACGGACTATTTTCTAAAATTTCTATTGCTGTACTTTCAAAATTAGAAAGCGCAATAGTTTCAACGATAAAACAGTTTTGATCTTCTACGAGACTAACGGTTACTTCATAAGCCCCAGCTTCCAGATTTTGAATGCTTGAAGTAGTCGCACCATTTGACCAGTTGAAGGTATAATTAGCAACATCAAATGCTATTAATTCAATTGCGCCATTCGCTTCTCCACAATCAGGTTCGGTAAGGGCAATATTATTAATAATCGGCTCATCACAAGAATCGTTTGGATCATCTTCACAATCTTGGAGTACTTCCACTACGATTACAGATAGACATCCATTTTCATTGGTTGCGGAAACTTCGTAGATTCCAGCAGTTAAATCATTTCGTGAAACTCCAGTATTGCCATCATTCCAAATGAAAGAAAGTGTATTTGGCGATAGCGTTACCATTCCATCATCATCTGCACAAGAAGATGGACTGTTTTCTACTATTTCAATTTCTATACTTTCAAAATTAGAAAGAGCTATATTATCAATGATCAAGCAATTTTCATCATCTACACGACTAATCGTAACTTCATACGCCCCAGCTTCAAGGTTTTGAATAGTAGAAGAGGTTTCGCCATTTGCCCATAAGAAGTTATAATTAGCATTATCATCTAAAACTAATTCAATTATTCCATTTGTTGCTCCACAATTAGGTTCAGTTAAGACAACATCATTAACAGAAGGCTCATCACAAGAATCATTTGGATCATCGTCTTCACAATCTTGTACTACTTCTACAAGGACCACAGAAAGACATCCATTTTCGTCAGTTGCGCTTACTTCATACATTCCAGCAGTTAAATCATTTCGGGAAATGGCTGTAGCTCCATCATTCCAAACAAAGGCAAGTGAAGCGGGGGACAATGTGACCATTCCATCATCATCAGAACAAGAAGACGGATTATTTTCAGTGATTTCTATTTCTGGACTTTCAAAATTAGAAAGCGCGATGGTTTCAATGATAAAACAATCTTCCTCATCTATGCGACTAATGGTAACTTCATAAGCTCCTACTTCGAGGTTTTGAATACTAGAGCTAGTTTCGCCATTGGCCCATGTGAAGTTATAATTAGCATTATCATCTAGTACTAATTCAATTGTACCATTTGTTGCTCCACAATCGGGTTCAGTTTGGACAATGTCAATAATACTTGGTTCATCACAAGAATCGCTTGGATCATCCTCGCAATCTTGTAGTACTTCCACTACGATTACAGAAAGACATCCATTTTCGTCAGTTGCAGAAACTTCATAAGTTCCAGCAGCTAAATCATTTCGTGTTGCTTCTGTATTTCCATCTTCCCAAGTAAAAGAAAGCGTATTTGGCGAAAGCGTAACTACACCGTCATTATCTTCACAAGAAGAAGGGCTATTTTCAGTGATTTCAATTTCGGTACTTTCAAAATTAGAGAGTGCGATAGTTTCAATTGTAAAACAATCTTCTTCATCAGAACGACTAATCGTTACTTCATACGCGCCAGCTTCTAGATTTTGAATACTAGAGCTAGTTTCGCCATTTGCCCATAAGAAGTTATAATTAGCATTATCATCTAGTACTAATTGAATTGTACCATTTGTTGCGCCACAATCGGGTTCGGTTTGGACAATATCAATAATACTTGGTTCATCACAAGAATCGCTTGGATCATCATCGCAATCTTGAAGGACTTCGACTACGATGATAGATTGACAATTACTTCCGTCAGTACCTGTAATTTCATAAGTGCCAGTAGATAAATTATTTCTAGTAATAGCAATTGTCCCATCTTCCCATGTGTATAAGAGTGAATTGGGGCCAAGTGTGATCGTACCATCATTATCTAAACAAGAAGAAGCATTGTTTTCTATAATTTCGATTTCTGTACTTTCAAAATTAGAAAGGGCAATGTTTTCAATGGTAGTGCAAGTTTCATCATCTACACGACTGATGCTTACTTCATACGCTCCTGCTTCTAGATTTTGAAGAGTTGGAGTAGTTTCGCCATTCGACCAGTTGAAATTATAGTTATCATTATTATCTAAGACTAATTCAATTACTCCATTGGCTTCGCCACATTCTGGTTCACTTAAGTTGATAGTATTAACAGTAGGTTCATCACAAGGATCATCTGGATCATCATCCTCACAATCTTGTAGTATTTCAACGACGATCACCGAAAGACAATCATTTTCGTCAGTTGCACTAATTTCATAGATTCCAGCAGCAAGATCGTTGCGAGATGTATCATTATTTCCATCATTCCAAGTAAAAGAAAGGGTATTTGGAGAAAGGGAAACTGCCCCATCATCATCGGAACAAGAAGACGGCTTATTTTCAGTGATTTCAATTTCTGTACTTTCAAAATTAGAAAGTGCGATGGTTTCAACTGTAAAACAATCTTCTTTATTTATACGACTAATCGTTACATCATAAGTGCCAGCGGCTAAATTTTGGATATTAGCTGTCGTTTCTCCATTGGTCCAAGTGAAGGTATAATTGGAATTATCATCTAAGACTAATTCGATTGTACCATTTTCTTCACCACAAGCTGGTTCAGAAGTGATAATGTCCACAATTTCTGGATCATCACAAGGTTCATCTGGATCATCTTCGCAATCTTGTAGTACTTCCACTACGATTACAGAAAGACACTCATTTTCATCGGTTGAACTTACTTCATAGGTTCCAGCTGCTAGATCATTTCGCGTAGCGTCTGTATTTCCATCATTCCAAGTAAAGGAAAGGGAATTTGGAGAAAGTGTAACAGATCCATCATCATCAGCACAAGAAGAAGGGGTGTTTTCTGTGATTTCAATTTCTGTGCTTTCAAAATTAGAAAGTGCGATGGTTTCAATGGTTATACAATCTTCTTCATCAGCGCGACTAATCGTTACTTCATACGCTCCAGCGGCTAAATCTTGGATATTAGCTGATGTTTCGCCATTGGCCCAAGTGAAGGTATAATTGGAATTATCATCTAAGACTAATTCGATCGTTCCATTTTCTTCACCACAAGCAGGTTCGTTGGTAATAATATCCACAATTTCTGGTTCTATACACGGTTCGCTTGGATCATCTTCACAATCTTGTAGTACTTCGACTACTACTACTGATAGACACCCATTTTCATCGGTTGAACTTACTTCATAGGTTCCCGTTGCAAGATCGTTGCGAGATGCGTCTGAATTTCCATCATTCCAAGTAAAAGAAAGAGAATTTGGAGAAAGCGTCACCATTCCATCATCATTAGCACAAGAAGACGGATTATTTTCGGTGATTTCGATTTCGGTACTCTCTAAATTAGAAAGTGCAATAGTCTCAACTGTGCTACAATCTTCTTCATCTACACGACTAATCGTTACCTCATACGCTCCAGCGGCTAAATCTTGGATGCTAGCTGTTGTTTCGCCATTTGCCCAGTTGAAGGTGTAATTGGAATTATCATCTAAGACTAATTCGATTGTACCATTTTCTTCACCACAAGCGGGTTCGGTGGTGATAATATCAATAATTTCTGGTTCGACACATTGCCCATCTGGCTCAACACATTCTGCTCCAATTTCGATTTCATCTAAAATTAAGGTACAGAAATTTGCATCTGTAATCGTTAAATTATAAGTGCCTTGTTCTAAATTTGATCTATTTTGCTCATTATCAGTACCTTCTAAATCTTCCCAATCAAAAACAAAAGGAGCTGTTCCATTTTCAATGATAATTTCAATACTTCCGCTTTCGGAAATAATCATTAAATCATCAGTACAAGAAAGATCACTGCTATTTATCGTAGCTGAAATCGTCTCAGGAGCGACCACTTCAAAACAGTGTTGTATGGCGATACAATCATCCGCATCCAAAACAACAATGCAGAATTCTCCTTCAGGAAGTTCACCATTTTCAAAAGTTGTACCTTCTGAATTCTCAATACTAACATTCGCAGGGCCATTAAATTCGGCTTCAAGATCAAGTTCGTAATCAATATTGCCAAGAGAGGCATCATTACATTTGAGAAGGATAGAATCTTCGGCTGTAATTGTACCAGAAGCTACATTATTATTTAGGGTAAAACTCAATTCAGTTTCGCAATTAGATACTAAATCGGTGATAGTCACTTCATGTAGCCCTGCTTCTAAGGCTTCATTAATCGCTGAATCGCCCCAACTAAAATCATAATCGCCACTTCCGCCTGTCATCTCGATTTGTACGCTACCATTTGCTTCTCCACAAGCAGGTTCTTGATTGATAATCGCTTCTCCTTCTAGGGTGAAATCGAGTTCAATTACAACTGAAATCGTATCACTACAATCGGTGGTGTTATCTGTAAAAGTAATGATATAAGAGCCTTCTCCAAGATCATTTCTACTATTGCCCGTTCCGCCATCGCTCCATTCATAGTCATACTCACTGGGTGAAAATTCAGCGCTACCGATATTACCAGAGCAATCCGTATTGGTCTTAGAAAGAAGCTCTACTTGTGGCCCATTTAGTGTTTCGATACTTATATCTTCGAGTAGGGTAGCACAAGACGCATCATTCATATCGGCTACTTTAATCGTATAAGTGCCTTCAGGTAAATTTCCTCTATGGTTGTCAAACTGCCCTTGAGTAGTACCCACATTAGGTGTCCATTCAAATACATAATTATTTAAATCCCCTTCTACTTGTATTTCGATTTGACCATCTGGCATGGTGCAACTAGTATTTTCAATGATGGTATCTAAAACAACAGGACCCATAATACAACCACAATTATTAGGGACGATAATTTCATCAAATATGGTTTCACATCCATCTTCATTGGTGATGGTTAACGCATAAGTACCTTCTTGTAAATTAAAGCGATTTTGCGGTTGATTTACTGCATTTAGATCACCCCAAGTAAACAGGAGATTAGTGGTGTCCTCTTCTATATTGACAGCTATTTCACCTAGAGTTGCACAAGACACATCGGTCACTTGATAAGAAGCATTGGTACTATTTCCAATAAGCGTTATTTCGATACTACCTTGAATCGAACAATTTGCAGTTGCGATCTCCACCTCATACAATCCAGCCTGTTCTTCGGTTATATTATCAATTTCAATAATATCTTCGTTTGAAGTGAATCCATTTGGTCCAGTCCATTGAATCTTGGTATTTGGATAATTTTCAACTTCTAAACGTAATTGCCCACCCAGACAAACTTCTTGATTGCCTGTTATTTCGAGATTATCACTGATTACACCGACCACAATGGTATCTTCATAGAAACATAAATTTTCGGTAATTACATTTAAAACATAATCACCAGCTTGTGCGGCAGTAATATTATCAATGGTATTTTCAGGACTAATAGATACATATCCATCTGGGCCCTGCCAGAAATAGTCGATACCACCCGAAGCATTTAATTCAAGGGTTTCACCTTCACAAATGCTAATATTTTCTGGATATTCGTAAACAGAACCTTCTGTAATCTCAACTTCTAGGGAAGCATAAGCAGAGCATTCTGTTTCAGGAGAAAATACATTTACTTCAAAAATATAAGAGCCTATCGGTAGGTCAATATTTTGGAAAACAGGGTTCTGCTCATTAGAGGTCATTCCTTCAGGTCCAGTCCATTCAAACTCTAAATCACTTGAACCGCTAGCGTATAAATAAATATCTCCATAATTACAGACAGGACTATTGCTATTTAAATTTATGATAAGAGAACGCTCCACGCTTACTTCTCTAGATAGAACTACTTGACAAGCTCCTGCACCATCGGATACGGTAACAAAATAATCACCTTCCATTTGTAGTGTGGCATCAGAAATAGAGATGGCTTGCTGTGTAGAAGAGAAGCCTTCAGGCCCTTCCCACTGCCAATTATTGCCTCCTTGAACGGATAATTCTATAGTTGCTGCTTCACAATAGGTGGTATCTCCTAGTAATTGAGCATTAAAACTACCTGTTACGCTGATGTTCACCGAACCCATTGCTTGACAGCCTTTGCTATCTTCAACAGTGACCTCTGCTTGGAAATTTCCAATGTTTTCAAGCGATACCATAGGATTTTGAACAGTTGGGTCTTCAATAGTACCATTACTTATTGTCCAATCGTAGGTATAAGGTGGTTCACCATTTTCTACGCTTAATGAAATTTGAGTTTGATTATCATCACAAAGTGCCACATCATTTGCTTCTATTGTCAATATTAAACTACTTAAAACAGAGACGGTTTGTGTTAAAGTAGCCGTATTTTCACACTCGTCGGTGGCTGTCCAAGTACGGGTAATAATATTTAAACATCCATCACTAGATTCTTCCTCTGTGAATTGAAGATCAATGTTTTCTGCACAGTTATCCATTGCTTCAATGCTAGGAATATCAGGAATTTCATCTCCATTTGAAAGATCAACGGTTACATCTTCTGGAGTACTAGAAAAAGTAGGAGGAGTGCTATCAGTAATAGTAATCGTTTGACTCATTTGACTTTCATTACCACAATCATCGGTTGCCGTCCATGTTTTGATAAAACCACCACAACCTTCTGTCAAGTCTTCAGTCGTCAACTCAATTTCAATATCTGTATCACAATTATCGGTAATAATCGGGTCTTCTTCTTCTAAAACTTCATCACAAGAAATGGTAATATCTGCGGGTACTTCGATAGAAGGAGCTTCGTCATCATAAATATTGATATTTTTGGTGTGTGTGGCACTATTTCCACAATCATCTGTTATTATAAATGTAACTGTTATAGTAGCATCACAAATATCATCATAAGCTGTAAAATCATTAGACCAACTTACTTCACCACAGGCATCACTTGTTGTTGCACCAGCATTATTATCGAGCCATTGTTGGATTTCATTATCCAAATCGGCATCACAACTGAGTACTAAATCATTTCCGCCTGTTATTTCTGGTGGTGTGGTATCTTCAATGGTAAAACTGGCAGAAGCTTGAGCGGTATTTCCACACTCGTCGGTTGCAGTGAATGTAACGCTTTTTGCGCCTGTTGCCCCACATTCATCACTCAATTCTTCTTGTTCACTTGTCCAAGTTATATCACCACAAAGATCATTAGCTGTAGCTCCTGCATTTTCAGCAATCCAATCATTGAGTTCGGTTTGATTGCCATTTCCGTCACATTCTACGGTAATGTCTTCTTCACCTGTTATTTCAGGCGGCGTGGTATCTTCAATGGTAAAAGTAGCCATTGTTTGCGCCGTATTACTACATTCATCTGTGGCGATAAAGGTAACGCTTGTTGCGCCAGTAGCCCCACAATCATCGCTTAGTTCTGGATATTCATTTGTCCATGTTAGTTCACTACAAATATCAGCAGCTATAGCTCCACCATTGGTATCGAGCCACTCATTGAATTCTGTTTGGTTGCCATCTCCATCACATTCTACGGTGATGTCTTGTGCCTCTTCTGTGATTTCAGGAGGTGTTGTATCTTCGATAATGAAAGTAGCTGTTGTTTGCGCTGTATTTCCACACTCATCGGTTGCGGTGAAGGTAACAGAAGCTTCTCCCGTCGCCCCACATTCATCAGAAAGGGAAGTGAAATCATTTGACCAAGCAATTTCCCCACAAAGATCATCGGCTGTTGCGCCTGCATTGGAATCCAACCACTCATTAAGTTCGGTTTGATTTCCATTACCATCACATTCTACGGTTAAATCTTGCGCTTCGGTTATTTCGGGTGGGGTAGTATCTTCGATAGTAAAAGTCGCCATTGTTTGCGCCGTGTTTCCACACTCATCGGTTGCGATAAAAGTAGCGGTGAGTGAACCCGTTGCTCCACATTCATCACTTAAATCAGGTACTTCACTAGACCACGTGACTTCTCCGCAAATGTCAGATGCAGTTGCTCCAGCATTGGAGTTGATCCACTCTTCGAGTTCAGCTTGATTTCCATTTCCATCACATTCTACAGTTAAGTCTTGCGCTTCGGTTATTTCGGGTGGGGTAGTATCTTCGATGGTAAAAGTTGCCATTGTTTGTGCCGTATTACCACATTCATCAGTAGCGGTAAAAGTGGCAGTTAGCATTCCTGTTTCCCCACAATCATCACTTAATTCACCAAACTCACTAGACCATGTAACGTCACCACAAATGTCATTGGCAGTTGCACCAGCATTGTTTTCGATCCATTCGTTGAATTCGGATTGGTTACCATTCCCATCACATTCTACAGTAAGGTCTTGTGCGTCTGTTATTTCCGGTGGGGTAGTATCTTCAATAGTAAAAGTCGCCATTGTTTGTGCCGTATTCCCACACTCATCATTGGCGATAAAGGTAACCGTCGTAGACCCAGTTTCCCCACAATCATCACTTAATTCTGGATATTCATTTGTCCAAATGATGTCACCACAAATATCACCAGCAATTGCACCACCATTGGCATCGAGCCAGTCATTAAATTCAGGGATGTTGCCACTGCCATCACATTCAACGGTTAAGTCTTGTGCTTCTTCTGTAATTTCAGGTGGTGTGGTATCTTCGATGATAAAGGTAGCCATTGTTTGCGCGGTGTTTCCGCATTCATCTGTGGCTATAAAAGTTACCGTTGCTTCACCTGTAGCCCCACATTCATCAGAAAGCGAAGTGAAATCATTTGACCAAATTACATCTCCACAAATATCATTTGCGGTTGCACCAGCATTGGAATCTAACCACTCATTCAGTTCCGTTTGGTTGCCACTTCCATCACACTCTACGGTTAAATCTTGAGCATCTGTAATATCGGGAGCAGTCGTATCTTCAATAGTAAAGGTAGCTGTAGTTTGCGCTGTATTTCCACAGTCATCGGTAGCGGTGAAGGTTACTGTTGTAGAACCTGTTGCTCCACAATCATCACTAAGATCAGGAACATCGCTGGACCAAGTAACTTCCCCACAAATATCGCTTGCCGTAGCTCCTGCATTGTTTTCAATCCATTCGTTTAACTCATCTATATTCCCGTTTCCATCACACTCTACAGTTAAATCTTGCGCTTCTGTAATGTCTGGAGCTATTGTATCTTCGATGGTAAAAGTCGCCATTGTTTGCGCTGTATTTCCACACTCATCAGTAGCAGTAAAGGTTGCGGTAACAGAACCCGTTTCCCCACAATCATCACTAAATTCACCAAAATCACTAGACCACGTGACGTCCCCACAAATATCGTTTGCGGTTGCCCCTGCATTATTGTTTATCCATTCATTAAATTCGGTTTGGTTGCCGTTTCCATCACACTCTACTGTTAAGTCTTGCGCATCTGTAATATCAGGAGCGGTGGTATCTTCGATGGTAAAAGTTGCCATAGTTTGATCGGTATTTCCACATTCATCTGTAGCGGTAAAGGTAGCGGTAACAGAACCCGTTGCGCCGCATTCATCACTTAGATTTGGAAAATCGGTATCCCAATTTATATCCCCACAAATATCATTAGCAATTGCTCCTCCATTGTTATTAATCCATTCATTAAATTCAGGGATGTTGCCACTTCCATCACATTCAACGGTGATGTCTTGTGCTTCCATCGTAATTTCAGGGGCAGTTGTATCTTCAATAGTAAAAGTAGCCGAAGTTTGAGCGGTATTTCCACATTCATCAGTCGCTGTGAATGTTACAGTTGCTTCACCAGTTGCACCACATTCATCAGAAAGTGAGTTGAAATCATTTGACCAAGTGACGTCTCCACAAATATCTGAAGCTGTCGCCCCAGCATTGGAGTCTAACCAATCATTGAGTTCGGTTTGATTTCCACTTCCATCACATTCTACCGTTAAATCTTGTGCATCTGTAATATCAGGAGCGGTGGTATCTTCGATGGTAAAGGTAGCAGAGGTTTGTGCGGTGTTTCCACAATCATCTGTAGCAGTGAAAGTTGCGGTGACGATGCCCGTTTGACCACATTCATCACTTAGTTCAGAAAATTCACTCGACCAAGTTACACCTCCACAAATATCGCTTGCTGTCGCCCCAGCGTTATTGCTTATCCAATCATTAAGCTCATCTAAATTTCCATTTCCATCACACTCAACAGTGATGTCTTCTGCCTCGGTTATATCAGGAGGTGTGGTATCTTCAATCGTGAAGATTGCCGAAGTTTGTGCAGTGTTTCCACAATCATCGGTAGCGGTGAAGGTTGCTGTGACGATACCTGTTTCGCCACATTCATCACTTAATTCAGTAAAATCACTAGACCAAGTTACACCTCCACAAATATCAGTTGCGGTAGCTCCAGCATTGTTTTCAATCCATTCATTAAGTTCAGCTTGATTTCCATTTCCGTCACATTCTACCGTTAAATCTTGGGCATCTGTAATATCTGGTGGGGTAGTATCTTCGATGGTAAAGGTAGCCATCGTTTGCGCAGTATTTCCACATTCATCAGTAGCTGTAAAAGTCACCGTTGTTGAACCTGTCTCACCACAATCATCACTAAAATCTGGAATGTCAGTTGACCAAGTCACATCTCCACAAATATCAGAATCGGTTGCCCCTGCATTGGAATTAATCCATTCATTGAATTCTGCTATATTTCCATTTCCATCGCATTCAACGGTGATATCTTGCGCATCTGTAATATCAGGGGCAGTGGTATCTTCAATAGTAAAAGTAGCCGAAGTTTGAGCCGTATTTCCACAATCATCGGTTGCTGTGAATGTTACAGTTGCTTCACCAGTTGCACCACATTCATCAGAAAGTGAGTTGAAATCATTTGACCAAGTGACGTCTCCACAAATATCTGAAGCTGTCGCCCCAGCATTGGAGTCTAACCAATCATTGAGTTCGATTTGATTACCACTTCCATCACATTCTACCGTTAAATCTTGTGCTTCCGTTATATCAGGAGCGGTGGTGTCTTCGATTGTGAAAGTGGCAGAAGTCTGTGAAGTGTTTCCACATTCATCAGTTGCTGTGAAGATTACAGTTGCTTCTCCAGTTGCCCCACAGTCGTCGGAGAGCGAAGAAAAGTCATTTGACCAAGAGATGTCTCCACAAATATCGGAGGCCGTAGCTCCTGCATTTGAATTTAACCAATCATTCAATTCAGTTTGAATGCCACTTCCATCACATTCTACAATAATATCTTGTGCATCGGTGATGTCTGGTGATGTGGTATCTTCAATGGTGAAAGTAGCAGTAGTTTGGGCTGTATTTCCACAATCGTCAGTAGCAGTAAATGTCGCTGTAACGATTCCTGTTGCACCACATTCATCACTTAATTCAGAAAATTCACTAGACCAAGTCACGCCTCCACAAATATCGCTAGCGGTAGCTCCTGCATTAGAATTGATCCAATTTTCAAGTTCTTCTTGATTACCATTTCCATCGCATTCAACGGTGATATTTTGCGCATCTGTAATCTCTGGCGGTGTTGTATCTTCGATGGTAAAAGTCGCCGAAGTTTGTGAAGTATTTCCACATTCATCGGTTGCTGTAAAGGTAACTAAAGCTTCCCCTGTCGCTCCACACTCATCTGAAAGGCTAGAAAAATTATTCGACCAAGAGACGTCACCACAAATATCGTTTGCAGTAGCGCCAGCGTTTGAATTAAGCCATTGATTTAGATCGGCAATATTTCCATTTCCATCACATTCAACGGTGATATTTTGCGCATCTGTAATCTCTGGCGGTGTTGTATCTTCGATGGTAAAAGTCGCCGAAGTTTGTGAAGTATTTCCACATTCATCGGTTGCTGTAAAGGTAACTAAAGCTTCCCCTGTCGCTCCACACTCATCTGAAAGGCTAGAAAAATTATTCGACCAAGAGACGTCACCACAAATATCGTTTGCAGTAGCGCCAGCGTTTGAATTAAGCCATTGATTTAGATCGGCAATATTTCCATTTCCATCACATTCTACGGTGATGTCTTGTGCGTCTGTTATATCGGGTGCTGTCGTATCTTCGATGGTAAAAGTCGCCGAAGTTTGTGAAGTATTCCCACATTCATCTGTAGCTGTGAACGTTACTAAAGCTTCACCTGTTGCTCCACAATCATCTGATAATGAAGAAAAGTCATTTGACCAAGATACATTTCCACAAATATCAGAGGCCGTTGCTCCAGCATTTGAATCTAACCAGTCATTTAATTCTGTTTGGTTACCATTTCCATCACATTCTACGGTTAAATCTTGCGCATTTGTAATCTCAGGCGGTGTTGTATCTTCGATGGTAAAGGTAGCCATTGTTTGCGCTGTATTTCCACAATCGTCAGTTGCTGTGAAGGTCGCTGTGACGATGCCCGTTTGACCACATTCATCACTATGTTCAGAAAATTCACTAGACCAAGAGACGCTTCCACAAATATCAGAAGCGGTTGCTCCTGCATTAGAATTAATCCATTCATTAAGTTCCGTTAGATTGCCATTCCCATCACATTCTACAGTAAGGTCTTGAGCATCGGTAATTTCAGGCGGTGTTGTATCTTCAATAGTAAAGGTAGCTGAAGTTTGTGCAGTATTATCACATTCATCTGTTGCGGTGAAAGTGACTGTTACTTCACCTGTTGCTCCACAATCGTCAGAAAGACTTGTAAAATCATTTGCCCATGTTACGTCACCACAAATGTCAGAATCTATAGCTCCTGCGTTTGTGTCGAGCCAGTTGTTTAATTCGGTGGTATTACCATTTCCGTCACATTCTACGGTTAAATCTTGTGCATCGGTTACATCAGGCGGTGTTGTATCTTCAATAGTAAAGGTTGCAGAAGTTTGATTGGTATTTCCACAATCATCGGTAGCAGTGAAAATGACTGTTGCTGCTCCAGTAGCACCACATTCATCAGACAAATTAGTAAAATCATTTGACCAAGTGACATTTCCACAAATATCGTTTGCGGTAGCATTTGCATTAGCGTTGAGCCATTGATTGAGATCAGCTATATTCCCATTCCCGTCACATTCTACAGTGATGTCTTGTGCTTCTTCTACTATATTAGGCGGGGTAGTATCTTCAATTGTGAAAGTAGCGGAGGTTTGAGAAGTGTTACCACACTCATCTGTTGCAGTAAAAGTGACTAAAGCTTCACCAGTTGCGTCACAATCGTCAGATAAATTCGTAAAATTATTAGACCAAGTGACATTTCCACAAATATCAGACGCGGTTGCGCTAGCATTGGAATCGAGCCATTGATTGAGTTCGGTTTGATTTCCATTCCCATCACATTCTACGGTAAGGTCTTGTGCTTGTGTGATGTCAGGGGAAGTCGTATCTTCAATGGTAAAAGTAGCTATTGTTTGCGCAGTATTTCCACAATCATCAGTTGCTGTAAAGGTGACTAAAGCTTCTCCCGTAGCACCACATTCATCAGATAAATTCGTGAAATTATTAGACCAAGTGACATTTCCACAAATATCGCTTGCCGTCGCTCCAGCATTCGAATTGAGCCATTGATTTAATTCTGTAGTATTTCCATTTCCATCACACTCAACGGTAAGGTCTTGTGCTTGAGTGATGTCAGGAGAAGTGGTGTCTTCTATGGTGAATGTAGCTATAGTTTGAGAAGTGTTACCACACTCATCGGTAGCGGTAAAAGTCACGGTTGCACTTCCAGTTGCTCCACAATCGTCTGATAGTGTAGAGAAATTATTAGTCCAAGTTACGTCACCACAAATGTCAGAATCTATAGCCCCTGCGTTTGTATCGAGCCAGTTGTTTAATTCTGTTATATTACCATTTCCGTCACATTCTACGGTTAAATCTTGGGCATCTGTTACATCAGGTGGTGTTGTATCCTCGATAGTGAAGGTTGCTGAAGTTTGCGCAGTATTTCCGCACTCATCAGTAGCGGTAAAGTTGACCGTTGCTTCACCAGTAGCACCACAATCGTCAGATAAATTAGTAAAATCGTTGGACCAAGAGACATCCCCACAAATATCGCTTGCAGTTGCACCTGCATTCGAATTGAGCCAATTGTTAAGTTCTGTTATATTTCCATTCCCATCACATTCTACAGTAAGGTCTTGTGCTTGAGTTACATCAGGCGGAGTAGTGTCTATAATTGTGAAAGTAGCAGAAGTTTGAGCCGTATTTCCACACTCATCGGTAGCGGTAAAAGTAACTAAAGTTTCCCCTGTTGCGCCACAATCGTTCGAAAGAGAAGTGAAATTATTAGACCAAGCGACGTTACCACAAATATCAGAGGCTGTTGCCCCAGCATTAGAATTAAGCCATTGGTTTAACTCGCTTATATTACCATTCCCATCACATTCTACGGTTAAGTCTTGTGCTTGTGTGATGTCAGGAGAAGTGGTATCTTCAATGTTGAAGGTAGCGGTAGTTTGAGAAGTATTCCCACATTCATCGGTAGCGGTGAAGGTGACAGTTGCTTCTCCAGTAGCTCCACAATCATCGGATAATGTTGTAAAATTATGTGTCCATACCACAGCTCCACAAATATCAGAGGCTGTTGCGGCTGCATTGGAATTAAGCCATTGGTTGAGTTCTGTAGTATTTCCATTTCCATTACACTCTACGGTTAGGTCTTGTGCTTGTGTAATATCAGGTGATGTCATGTCTTCAATGTTGAAGGTAGCGGTAGTTTGAGAAGTATTCCCACATTCATCGGTAGCGGTGAAGGTGACAGTTGCTTCTCCAGTAGCTCCACAATCATCGGATAATGTTGTAAAATTATGTGTCCATACCACAGCTCCACAAATATCGGAAGCGGTTGCGCTAGCATTGGAATCGAGCCAATTATTTAGTTCTGTATTGTTTCCATTTCCATCACATTCTACGGTTAAATTTTGCGCTTGTGTGATGTCAGGTGAAGTGGTATCTTCTATGATGAAGGTAGCAGAAGTTTGCGACGTATTTCCACAATCGTCGGTGGCAGTGAATGTGACTAGTGCATTTCCTGTTGTGCCACAATCATCAGATAAAGTTATAAAATTATGTGTCCATACCACAGCTCCACAAATATCGGAAGCGGTTGCGCTAGCATTGGAATCGAGCCAATTATTTAGTTCTGTAGTATTTCCATTTCCATCACATTCCACGGTTAAATCTTGTGCTTGTGTGATGTCGGGTGAAGTAGTATCTATTATGGTGAAGGTAGCAGAAGTTTGCGACGTATTTCCACAATCGTCGGTAGCCGTAAAAGTTACTAATGCTTCACCTGTTGCACCACAATTATTGGAGAGGACAGAGAAATTATGTGTCCAAGTCACACCGCCGCAAATATCGGAAGCAGTTGCGCCTGCATTGGAATTAAGCCATTGATTGAGTTCTGTAGTATTACCATTTCCATCACATTCTACGGTTAGGTCTTGCGCTTGCGTAATGTCAGGAGAAGTAGTATCTATTATGGTGAAGGTTGCGGTTGTTTGTGCAGTATTTCCACAATCATCCGTTGCCGTAAAAGTGACTGTTGCACTTCCTGTTGCGCCACAATCATCAGAAAGAGAAGTAAAATCATTTGACCAAGTGACACCTCCGCAAATATCACTTGCCGTTGCCCCTGCATTAGCGTTGAGCCAATCATTGAGTTCAGTTGTATTACCATTTCCATCACATTCTACAGTAAGATCATTACCAAGATAAACATCTGAGAAGGGACATTTTGCTCCGTCATTTACTCCTGACATAGGGCCAACGGAAAATAAAGAGGCAGAAGTATTACCTGTATGCGGTTGATCAATTTTATAAATATGTCCATCTGAATTTTTAGAGATATAAAGATTACCTTCATTGTCCATGAAAAATGCTCCAAATCCAGTAGTATTAGGTGGCATACCTGTAATAGGACCTAAGTCAAGGCTTCTGCAATTATCTATATTTAATCGTATTAGATTATTGGTTGAACGCTCTATAATGTATAGGTTATTATCAATAGGACAGAAGGCGACATCTGCTTCAGAAGTTACGGCTATTTTACAAGAGTTAATTATAGAAAGATAAGTTGGGGAATTGGGATCTAAATCTACAATTGTAATATCTGAACCTCGTATCGATGCATATTTTCCCTCTGTATTAATGTCACCAATGTAGGTAGGAATTAAATTTGGTATTGAAAAAGCAGTAAAGGATAAATCTCGGTTTATGCGAACTAGGGGATTATCACCTCCAGTTAATCCCCATAAAAAGCCATCTGTTGGGTTGTATCCTACTGCATTTACGGCAATACTCATATCTCCTAAAGGATAACTATTTCCAGTAGAGAGATCAATTGCAAAAAGACTTGATGGATTTCCTTGAAATAAATAAGCTTCACTAGAACAATTATAATCACAATCAAGATTGGTGTAAGAGCAGTTACCTATATCAGGAGGCGTGTTATCTTCAATGGTGAAAGTAGCTATAGTTTGTGAAGTGTTCCCACATTCATCGGTAGCGGTAAAAGTAACCATAGCACTTCCAGTAGCTCCACAATCGTCAGAAAGGGAAGTGAAGTTGTTTGTCCAAGTCACGTCACCACAAATATCAGAATCAGTTGCTCCTGCATTGGATTCGAGCCAATCATTAAGTTCGTTTTGATTTCCTTGACCATCACATTCTACGGTTAAGTTTTGCGCTTGTGTGATATCGGGAGATGTAGTATCTTCGATAGTGAAGGTAGCTGAGGTTTGCGACGTGTTTCCACAATCGTCGGTAGCTGTAAAAGTAACAGTAGCACTTCCTGTTGTACCACAATTATCAGAGAGTGTAACATAATTATGTGTCCAAATTACATTACTACAAATATCGCTTGCTGTTGCCCCCGCATTGGAATCCAGCCAGTTATTTAATTGAGTTGTATTACCATTTCCATCACATTCTACGGTTTGGTTTTGCGCTTGTGTGATGTCAGGCGAAGTGGTATCTTCAATGGTAAAGGTTGCAGAAGTTTGCGATGTATTTCCACAATCGTCGGTGGCAGTGAAGGTGACTAGTGCATTTCCAGTTGTACCACAATCGTCAGAAAGTGTTGTAAAATTATTTGTCCAAGAGACAGTTCCGCAAATATCGCTTGCTGTTGCGCCTGCATTTGAATTGAGCCAATTGTTTAGTTGCGTAGTATTTCCACTTCCGTCGCATTCTACGGTTTGGTTTTGCGCTTGTGTGATGTCAGGTGAAGTGGTATCTTCAATGGTAAAGGTGGCTGAGGTTTGCGACGTATTCCCACAATTATCGGTAGCAGTGAAGGTGACAGTTGTTGAACCTGTTGCTCCACAATCATCAGAAAGAGTAGTAAAGTTATGTGTCCAAGAGACAGTTCCGCAAACATCTGAAGCGGTTGCCCCTGCATTGGAGTTGAGCCAGTTATTGAGTTGTGTTTGATTACCATTTCCATCACATTCTACGGTTTGGTTTTGTGCTTGTGTGATGCTAGGAGAGGTGGTATCTTCAATGGTAAAGGTTGCAGAAGTTTGCGATGTATTTCCACAATCGTCGGTGGCAGTGAAGGTGACTAGTGCATTTCCAGTTGTACCACAATCGTCAGAAAGTGTTGTAAAATTATTTGTCCAAGAGACAGTTCCGCAAATATCGCTTGCTGTTGCGCCTGCATTTGAATTGAGCCAATTGTTTAGTTGCGTAGTATTTCCACTTCCGTCGCATTCTACGGTTTGGTTTTGTGCTTGTGTGATGCTAGGAGAGGTGGTGTCTTCAATGGTAAAAGTAGCCGAAGTTTGGGAAGTATTTCCACAATCGTCGGTGGCAGTGAATGTGACTAGTGCATTTCCTGTTGTGCCACAATCATCAGTTAAAGTTATAAAATTATGTGACCAAGAGACAGTTCCACAAACATCAGAAGTTGTTGCGCCTGCACTTGAATTGAGCCAATTGTTTAGTTGCGTAGTATTTCCACTTCCGTCGCATTCTACGGTTTGGTTTTGTGCTTGTGTGATGTCAGGTGAAGTAGTATCTTCGATAGTAAAAGTAGCCGAAGTTTGGGAGGTGTTTCCACAATCATCTGTGGCGGTGAAGGTGACGGTTCTATGTCCCGTTTCTCCACAACGATCAGAAAGGGAAGAGAAGTTGTTGGACCACCTTACATTACCACAAACATCAGAATCAGTTGCTCCAGCATTTGAATTTAGCCAATTATTGAGTTGGGTAGTGTTTCCATTTCCGTTACATTCTACAGTTCGATCTTGTGCTTGGGTGATAGTTGGTCTTGTGCTATCCACTATTCTAAATGTAGCATTAAGTTGAGCGGTATTTCCACAATCATCTGTTATCGTATAAGTAACTACAATTGCTCCAGTATTTCCACATAAATTAGATAAATTAGTAAAACTATAGTTGGAAGATACGGTCACTCTTGCACAAGAATTGCTAATACAGCTTTGTAAAAAATTGATATTAGTGGCATTCCATGAGTCAGCTGCAGCTCGATTTTCATTGACGCCTGTACATTCGCGACTCATATCGGAAGGACGACAGCTTGCATTACAAAGAAGATTAGGTTGTGTTGGGTTTTGACTTAGACCAACACCTTGCCCTCCATTGGCAACATTCGGAACCCCATTACCATTTACTGCTCCTGAAAGTTGACTTAGACCATTTATATTAGCTTGTGTGAAATTTTGTGTTCCTTCTATGGCATCAGGGCAGCCGTCGTTATCAGAATCATTATCTAGGCTATTGATTAATCCATCTCCGTCTAAATCAGCACAAGAAAATCCAGTACCATAGACTCTTCCTCGAATATAGGTTACGCCAACAACAGTTTGACCAACCACAAAGTTATTTACGCTATTTGTATTCCAAGTAAAGTTATTTACTGAATTACCTACTAAGGCTAAGGGAAATAAAGGACCATTCAGTACTTTACTACCAAACATGGATACATTACGATTTCGATCAATCACAAATCGTAATAAAGGAGTTTGAGGGTTAGCAGTACCAAATTGATAAATCTCTGGAATACCATTTATACCATATTGACTACCATCTTGAAAGCGAATATTTGCCATTTGATCCGTTTGGAATTCTATCTCATTTGTGGTGAGAGTAGTTCCATTGACTACTATATTAAAGCTATTATCAAGAGAGGTCACATCTAATACAAACCCATCTCCGGTAGCAGGGAGTGAAAAATTGACAGTGTTTCCATCTCTTACAAAAAAAGGAGTTTCTTGAATAATGGGACTACCACATTCATCAAGGTCTAAAATACCATCGTTATCATCGTCTGTATCACAATAGTTATCTAATCCATCTCCGTCTGTATCTATTCCTTCAGCAAAAGGGCAAGGGCAAGAAGCTCGATTTGCATTTTGAGAATTACCAACGGATTGTCCGCCGTTTGCAATTTGGGGAATACCATTTCCACTAACAGTTCCTACTAAAGTTCCATTTCTGATTGTACCACCAAGAATAGAAAAATTCCCTCCACCTTCTTCGGCATCTAAACAACCATCATTATCGGAATCTAAATCTAAGGTATTTGGGATACCGTCATTATCAAAATCAGGGCAACTTCCTTGTTGCACGAGCGTGATTTGTATATCATCTACAAAATTACCGATTGAAGCATTTCCAGAAGCAGTGGAGACTGCCTCAAATATAAAAAAAGTAGATGCTTGATTAGCTGGAACGGTATAAGTTCCAGAATAGACTACCCAGTTTAATCCTGTAGTCATGTTTTGAACCACGGGTGCAGAAGCAACTGTAGCTCCTATTTTTACAACAGCTCTATCTGTTCCTGCTCTTCCTCTATGGGCGACCGACCAGTTAAATACACTTCCTGGTAAGGTGCAAACTCTTTGATATAATGCTCCATTTTCATTTGCATTGATTTCGGCAAAATAATTTCCAGAATAGGCAGGGACACCATTATAATTATTGGACCACAATTCGATTCTATTTTGAGAATCGGTCACTTGCCATCCTGGGACAGTATTAGCATTCATTGTAGAAAAAGATCCAGATGCAGGAAAAGAAGCAGGTTGTTCAAAATTCCCATTGATAAATGGTCCTAAATTACAATCAGGACAGCCCTCATCTGCATCGGTGATTCCATCATTATCATCATCTAAATCATCGCAATCATCTATCCCATCATTATCGGTATCGGTGCCATTCGAACGGGCTGCTGTTGAAATGTTGGATAAAGAGAAATTATTATCTTTAGAATTACTTAGATGATAGCTACACATATCAGTAGTTATCTCTTTTGCTTCCACTAGATTGGAGGTGTAAATAGTAAAACATAACACTATAATCAGTGTAGGTATATTTGAATTAAGCTGTTGTAAACCTATTTTTTTCATAATGTAGGCTATGTTTGTTATTAGCATACAAGGACTTTCCTTATACACGGACTGTTTAAGTTTTGGTTAACATTGTTTTTTAGAAATAGAAGAGGGGAATTCTATTAACTATTATTGATAGAGGGGAAGGTCAGTTTCTCCAATAAAAAACTGAATAATGATAAACTTATGCCATTGAAAATTAGAGGGGATGATTTCAATTCAATAAAGAAAGTGTATAAAAAAGCAGATTGAAGAACGAAGAGAAGGATATGTTAATAGGTTCAGTTTATTTTTTAAATGATTTATCAAATCAGTTTGTAGATTTTAAATAGACCTATTACTTCCAATAAAAGTTATTGTATAGATTCTGTGTCTCGTTCTAGTGCTTTTTTTATCAAAAAAAATTAACTCCCTATGAATATAATTTCCATCAAAATGGAATATGATTTGCTAAAATGGTTTATTTTAGTCGTATAATGTGTTTTTTTTATGTGTAAAATACCCTGTATTAGGTACTTTTTGCCAATTTTCCATTAAAAATCAACAAATTTTATTGCCAATGTTTACTACCACAATGAAAGTGCCAAAAAGTTAAAATTTGTTAATAGAATGGAAATGAAAAGAGATGATCAAAATGATATTTTCTCTTTCTTACTTATAGCTATTTTGAATAAAAACCTGTAATTTTACCTTACCAAACACCTATCCGCATTTTCAATCTAGGGAAAGCAAAAATTTCAAATTTCATTTACGACCTCTATGAACAAACTAGTCGCCCTTTGTATCTCTTGGATACTCTCTACTTCTTTATTGGCTCAATCTAACTTTTATACCTATCCTGATTTTGATTTTCAAGGACATAAAATTGAACAAAATGAGCAAGGGTATTTGATTCATACTCAAAATGAAAATGATGCCTTGGTTCTTATTCAAACTGATGCTGAAGGTCAGTTTCTCTTTTCCAAAACTTTCTTTGATGGAAGTATGAACTTTTACTATTCCAATAATTTTTTCTACGAAACAGCTGGAGTAGGGGATACCCTCAATCAAGACCTCATGATTCGTAAATTGAATGAAAATGGAAATATCATCTTTGAAAAAGTAGTAAACTTACCTTTAGATAATTACGGTACTAAAGTAATCACTACTCAAGATGGGGGTATTGCAGTGGCGGGTGGAACACAAGTGGCGGGTGATTCCTTACATCGCATTCTCATTACAAAATTTGATGCCAACGGAAATTTACTTTGGCAAAATATCACCTCAAAGGAAGCCACCTTTCATGATGCTGCTTTAGATTATATCGCTATCCCAAATGGCACAGGAAAAACCTATACCTATAGAAGCCCTCCTATCAAACTATTTGAAGAATTACGAGATGGCGGATTTATTATCAACAATTCTAATGGCTATCATGGCGGAGGGGTGTTAAGTTATAATGATAACATTATTCGTTTTGATCATCAAGGAAAAACGCTTTGGAATAAAAATTATATTACTGCCAGTAAGAATATTGGTGCGCCTGTTCCTTCTGTAAATTTCGGTCCTTATTATACGGTAGATGTAGATGGTTATGACGATGGTTCGGTAGTGGTCACTTATAATACTAAATTAGGTACACAATCTTTTAGCACGGCACATGTCCGAAAATTTGATAAAGATGGAGCAGTCATTTGGGCAACCAATCGTTATGGTTATACAGGTACAAGCACACAAGGACTTGGGGTAGCAGCAGTAGAAGATGGAAGTGCGTGGTGGGTTTTAGATGATCGAAATGACTGGGCAGGAGCTGGCCCAGCGCCTTTCTCTACAAAAGGAATAGGGGTATATCATATTGCAGCTGAGCCTGCTGAAGCTATCAATTTTGATGGATCTGCTAATGTACAATATACAGACATAAAAACGTATAGTAATGCAAATTACTTTCAGTCAACTAATTTTTATGAAAATAGTGTATCATATGGAATTCGTCCTGCAGCTATCATATCCAATTCAGCAGATGAATTTGTATTGACAGGACTTTGGGGGGACTATACCTATTATAGTTATGTTTATGGGACGTTGCAAGCTAAAATCAGCCCATTTTTAGTTCTTGAAAACCTAGAAAATAGCTGTACGACTTATTTAGACGGTTTATTTTATTATGGAACATTTGATGGACATAATTATTTTATCTCTGATGAAGCCGTTACACGAGAAGAAGCTCAAAGTATCGCAGAAGAAAATGGAGGGTATTTGTTGACCATTAATTCAGAGGCAGAAGATGAATACATTTCAGGAAAAATAGTAGGTGGAGAAGTATGGTTGGGCTTATCGGATCGACAAAATGAAGGTACAGAAGCTTGGGATAATGGAGAGGCGGTAAGTTATACCAATTGGGGAACTTGTCCCGCTAATTTTCAAAGTTGTGTTGACAATACAGATGAATATGATGATGTGATGTACGTGTTTTACCAAGATTTTTGGACCTATACGAATGATTCGGTGAATCATTTTATAGTGGAACTAGATTGTGATGCTCCATTTACACCAAAATCCGATTTGCGTATTGATAGTATGAGTACAGAATTGCCTGAATATGTGGAACGAAATGTACCATTTTTAATAGATGTCAAATATTATAATGAAGGAGCTATTGCAGCTCAAAATGTAGCACTTACCGCTTATTTATCAACTGATCGAGCAATTGATGCACAAGATATAGAAGTTGGTAATTTAACCTTATCAGAAATAGCTGTTGGAGCAGATAGCGAAACAAGTCTTTCCATCAATGTCCCAAATGAAGCAGCAGATGGTGACTATTATTTAATGCTTCAAATTGATGCCTCAAAAACAATAGATGAGTTAAATGAAACGAATAATATTCTTTCTTCTAATCCGTATCGTTTAATTAAAGTCATTTCTCCTGCTCCAGATTTACGATTTACCAATATCAATAATATTTATGAAGTCAACCAAGGCGAAATTGTCAATTTTACTTTTGGTATCGAAAATAGAGGAACCGCAGTTGCGGCAGGCGATTATATCATTGAGTTTTATATGACCACTAAAACAGATCAATATGTAGTAGAATCTGCGGCTGAATTAGAAGAAAAGATTCTATTAGGCACCGTTCCTACAGGTAATACACCAGTGGGTACGATTGAAGATATCACGGCAGCGCTCGCCATTCCTGCAGATATTCCCTTTGGAGCTTATCGTTTTTATGCCTTTATAGATGTTAATGATGAAATTGAAGAGATTGACGAAACCAATAATCATGGCTATTGGGAGACACAGACGAATGGTATTTTTTTAGTAGGGGATTATGGAGTGGATTTATCACTTTCTAATCTTTCAAGTGTTCCATCGATTGTTGAACAAGGGGATGAAATTCCGATTAGTTTTTTAATGAAAAATATCGGATTAGTTGATACTAATATGGAAGAAGAAAACTATTACGATTATTTCAATATTCGTATTAGTTTAAACGATGAACCCAATTTAGGGGGCTATGTTAGCCAATTTTTTAGATGGGGAGAGATTGCGGCAGGAGAAACCCAAGCAGTTGATACGCTATTCAAAATACCCAATGATTTGAATGAAGGTATCTATTATATTGCGGTAAGCATCGATCATAATGATTATGTAGATGAAATAGTAGAAGGAAATAATGTACTGTATACCACTGCGATAGAAGTACTAGCTAAACCTAGACCCGATTTAACCATTTCTAATATAACCAATCTTCAAACAGAAGCGCAGCAAGGCGAGGTCGTGTATTATAATTTTGATTTAAACAATGAAGGAGATGCATTCGCTGCTGGAAATTATGTAGTTGGGATGTATCTTTCGGCCAATAATTATTTTTATAATGGTATTCCAGATAATGCCATAGAAGTAGGTATTGTTCCAACTGGAAATACGCCTATTGGGACAATCTCAGATGTAGGTGGAGCGATTACCGTTCCAGATGATATTGCGCCTGGAGAATATTATTTGGTCATTTATGCCGATCGAGATAATGTACAAGATGAATTTAGAGAAACGAATAATTATGAAGCTTCTGATTTTAAACTCTTAATCACTTCTCCTTTTGAACAACAAGTGGATTGCCCAGATGATATGATGATTCATTTACCCTTGAATCAAACGTCTATTCCTGTAAATTGGGAGGAGAATTCGATCTCCGTTTCACACAATTGTAATAATACACTTGAAAATGTAATGATTTCTCAAACAGGAGGTCTGCTGAATGGCTCACATTTTGAAACGGGCAATTGTGTCATTGAATATACTGCACAATCTTCTTGTAATAATGCCGAAGTCATAACCAATTGTACTTTTGTTGTAAATGTAGCAACGATTGTCCAAGAAGAAAACCTTCAAGTCCAAATCTGTGAGGGAGAAACTTATAATGGAGAAATTTATACGCAAAACACCAGTTTTGTGGATACGATTTCATCTGCCCAATTTGATTTGATTAGAACTACAGATATCCAAGTTTTGCCTTCTTATTTTGAAACGATAAATGCTTCAATTTGTACAGGAGAATCTTATTCTTTCGAAGGAGAAGAATACACCGAAACGGGCGTTTATGAAAAGAAATTATTCACCCAAGAAGGTTGTGATAGTACGCTTCAATTAAATCTTATTGTCAGTGAATCTATCGAAACTTATTTCTTTGAAAGTACCTGTGATGAAAATGAAACAGGAACTTTTCAAACTACCTACACCAGCCAAAATGGCTGTGATAGCATCGTGACAATAGAAGTAAGCCTTTTATCATCTGATGAAACTAATCTCATTCAAACTACTTGTGATGAAACGGAAACGGGTACAGTTGTAAATACCTATTTGAATCAATTTGGTTGCGATAGTATCGTCACAATAGAAGTGGTTTTAACTCCATCAGATGAGACCTTTATCAATGCAACAACTTGTAATCCAGATGAAGTCAATTTCACAGAAACGACTTATACCAATCAGTTCGGATGTGATAGTATTGTAACAATAGAAGTGTCTCTGTTGCCTACTGACGAAACTTATCTTTATGAAACAACTTGTGATGAAGATGAAGTAAGCTTAACAGAGATGATTTATACGAATCAGTATGGTTGTGATAGTCTCGTTATTGTAGAAGTTGAATTAGTACCATCAAATGAGACCTTCATAGATGCCACCACTTGTGATCCCAATGAAGTAGGTACTTTTATTACTACTTATGCGAATCAATTTGGCTGTGATAGTATCGTCACCTTAGCAGTAGACTTATTACCTTCTAATGAGACTTTTATTGATGCGACGACTTGTAATGAAAATGAAGCTGGAACTTTTGAAGAAGTGTATACCAATCAATTTGGTTGTGATAGTGTGGTAACAACTCAAGTGGAATTACTCGATTCTTATATTACCATGAGCCAAGATACGCTTCCAGTGGGGACTTATTTTCAAGATGTTTTAATTACAATGGATACCGTAATTGGGGTCAATTTAGTGGCACAAAATGGTTGTGATAGTACCCATTTCTATCAAATTAGCGTCTTAACTACAGGAATAAAGGAAATACCAACACTTGCATTTGAGTATACCATTTTCCCCAATCCAGCTTCTACATATTGTACCATACAATTTGATGCTATCCAAAAAGAAGACATTCAAATCAGAATATTCAATACTCTAGGTCAAACAATACAAACCGATCAAATTATTATAAACGAAGGACAAACCGATTACGCCTTGAATCTACAATCTATGGACAAAGGCATTTATCTCATTCACCTTCAAACTAAAAATGGACAAATCACCGAAAAGTTGATCGTCCAATAATGACTATCATTTTATTTTAAATAAATCGAGTCTGAAACACTAGACGGGCGGCTAATGATCGGTGAAGTTTCCAAACTTCACCGATCATTACCGAGATAGTCGAAGTTTCCGAACTTCGACTAAACATATTCTGCGAGTTTTCAACTCGCAATAGATTATATTTATAAACAAAAACTATGTTCAAAAAAGTTCTACCCTTAGCCCTTTTACTCTTTGCTTGTTTACCGTTTACACAAGCCCAAGTCAATTACACCGCTAATGATGTCAATCCCGTTTATCAAGGCACTTACAAAACAGGCGTTAACCCTGGCTATTATGGAAATGAATGGGATGATTTAACCCTTGCAGATATCGCTGCTGGAAATAATGCAGCTGGTACACAAGGAGCTGGTGTGCAATCCTTACGCGGTTCATTACCTGATTTCATTGGTCATATTTTTGGTTTTGATATTTGGGAACATAAGTACCAATATTATGATGCCTTAGGTTTAGAAGACAATACCATGTTTGTTGGTTTTGCCCATGCCGATCATCGTGATCCTGTGGATTATTGTCCTTCAGTAGATTGGCCCACAGAAATGTTTGCGAATTTATACGAACCCATTTGGGACAATGGCGAAAATGGTACGCCTGTTAATGAGAATAATTATTACGCTGCTTATTTATATGAAGTCGTCACACGGATGAACGATCAAGTGAAATTTTGGGAAATTTGGAATGAACCGGGGTTTGATTATACAGGTGCGAAAGGATGGCTGCCACCTTCTCAACCTGGCAATTGGTGGACCAATAATCCCGATCCTTGTGATTATAAATTAAGAGCGCCCGTCTTTCATTATATCCGAACTTTACGTATTTCTTATGAAGTTATTAAAACGCTTGCTCCAGATGATTATGTGGTGGTATCGGGTGTTGGTTATGAAAGTTTTTTGGATGTAATCCTTAGAAATACAGATAATCCAAATGGAGGAACGGTTACCAATGAATTTCCCCTTCGTGGAGGAGCTTATTTCGATATTTTAGGGTTTCATACCTATCCAAATATTGATGGTAGTGTACAATATTGGGACAATGATTTACAACAATTAGTCAAAGTTCGTCATTCTGATGGTGCAATTGAAGGTTTATTGAAAAAACAAATCTCTCGTCAAAACATCCTTAGTCAATACGGTTATAATGGAGTTACCTACCCTAGAAAACAATGGACGATGACAGAGGTGAATATTCCCCGAAAATCCTTTAGTGATGGTTTTGGTTCCGATGAATTACAGGTCAATTATATCATGAAATTGGTCGCTACTGCTATTAAACAAGAAATTATTCAAACTCATGTATATAATCTAGGTGATTTACAAACGGAAGCCAATGCCACAAGTGAATTTGATCTAGTGGGTTTATACAAAGATTTACGTTCGATCGAACCTTATCAGCAAGAATACAATCAAGAAGGAATCGCCTATAAAACAGTAGCGGAAATGCTCGAAGCGACAACTTATGATGTGCAAGAAACCCAAGCCATGCAATTGCCGTCCAATATTGGAGGAGGCGCGTATCGCCATCAAGATGGTTCGCATACGTACATGATTTGGGCGAAAACAGCTACTGATCTTTCCGAAAATGCAAATGCGACTTATTCTTTTCCGAATAATATGGGTTTGAGTTCCCTCAATAAAAAAGAATGGGATTATGGGATTACCAATTCAAATTCTGTAGTTAGTAGTCAAAATATAGCATTAACGGGGACACCAATTTTCCTTAGAAATGCTTTTACAGAAAGTTTTACTTCTATCAATTTGACCTGTTCATCTGGTGTAGAAATTGAGGCTACTGCCACACAAGATCAAGGAGGAGCAACTGTAAATTGGGCAAACCCATTTGCGACCACAGATTGTCCTGGTGGCGTTACGCTTGTACAAACAGAAGGCATTCCTAATGGTGGATTTTTTCCTTTTGGAGTGCATATTATTAAATATGTAGCAACCAATAATTGTGGTGATGTGGAATATTGTGCCTTAACCGTAAAAGTAGCCAGTACGGGAGGTGGAATCGGCGATTGTCATATTTTTAGATGGGATTTGGGTTTTGTAGGACAATACAATGGAAACAAATATTTCCTTTCGCAATCCAAAGCCACTTGGCAAGAAGCACAAGCGATATGTCAATCTCATGGGGGTTATTTAGCGACCATAGATGATGCCGCTGAAAATGAATTTTTACGTCAACAAGTGTATGAAGTGGGTTTTATTGGTATCAATGATGCTCAAAATGAAGGGCAATTAACGTGGACGAATACGGCTAGTGTTCCTTATACCAATTTTGATAATTGTAATGGTTGTGGAAATAGTGCGGGGGCAGATTATGTCTTGTTTAATGAATTTAATGGACAATGGTTTTTTACAGGAAGTAATGAGGAACATTTCTTTATTATGGAATTACCATGTGGAGAAGATGAAGGCTGTAATTGCCCAGCGGTTTATGATCCTGTTTGTGGTATTAATGGCGTAACTTATGCCAATGAATGTGAAGCACAATGTGCAGAAGTATTTATTTATGAAAACGGAGAATGTGATTTGAGTTGTGATGTTTTTCAACAAGATTGGTTGAACAATATTTTAAATGATCCAGAATTGTGTGAAGGTTGTATCGGTTCTATTGAACATTATAAAGGATTTGGTAGAGATTTTATTCTCATTGCTGATAAAGCGAGTTGTGATAATTCCTTTATTCGTTTTTATAATTGTGAGGGTATAGTTTTTTGTCAAATTGAAACAGAACTCGCCTTTTTAAGTTGTTCTAATTTTTTCACCTATACCACCCTTCAATCTGTTCTCTTTAGAAATAATGAAGATTGTGAACCTGATCCGCCCACAGATTGTCCAACTTCTTTATCAGGATATGATTTTCTAGGGGAACATGATGGACATCATTATTTTATTTCTACCACAGAAACAAGTCCACCCCAAGCACAACAAAATGCGGAAGCTGTAAATGCACATTTAGCGGTAATCAATTCGGCTGCTGAAAATACCTTTCTTCAAAACGCAGTATCGGATATGGTACATATTGGATTAAATGATGCTTCAAGTGAAGGCTCAGTAGCTTGGGTGAATGGTGATCTAGTGAATTATACCAATTATGATAATTGCTCCTTTTGTCAAGGTAATGATGCATCCAATGATTATGTTGTCTTTCATCATTGGAATGGAAAATGGAGTTTTACCAACCAATGGAATCAACGAAAATACATAATTGAACTCCCTTGTGGAGGAATTGAACCATGCGTTTGTACCACCGAATATGATCCTGTTTGCGGTGATGATGGCAATACCTATTCCAATGCTTGTGAAGCTGAATGTGAAGGTGTTTTTAATTATACGGCTGGTGAATGTAACACAGGAACGAATTTCTCTGTTACTTGTAATTTTGGACTTGATCCTGATGCTATAGATGCGCATCCTGACGGACGAACGCTCTTCTGGACTTCACCTTCTGCGAGTACAAATTGTCCAAGTGGTTTAACAATTGAACAAGTCAATGGTCCACCTTCAGGAAGCTTTTTTAACTCTTGGCAACTTTATGAAATTGTTTATCTGATTTCGGATGAGTGCGGAAATTCTCAGACTTGTTATTTAACAATAGAAGTTCCGGGGACTTATGGAGGTATTTTCTGTCCACCTGATATTACGGTAAATGCGACTTCTCCTCAAGGCGCAATAGTGAATTATAATTTGCCTGATATTATTCAAGGAACATGTTCTGTAGCCAATCCACAAGCAACGAATTCATCTACTGTAAGTGGTTCATTATTCCCTATTGGTACGACGGAAGTAGGATATACTGCTTTTGCCAATGGTTCAAATACTTATTGTCAATTTGATCATTATTGTACCTTCAATATTACGGTTGTAGATGGTGATCCTTCTGGCGAATGTGATGAAAATATAAGCGGTTTTCATTATCTAGGCGAATATGGCAATCATGCGTACTACATTTCTTTAGATGCCATGCAACCAGCAGCAGCACAAGATGCAGCGATCGAAAAAGGAGGCTATTTGGCATCGATTACTTCATCGGCTGAAAATAATTTTGTACAAGGGCTAATTAATGAAATGGTCTACATTGGATTAAATGATGCGCAATCAGAAGGTAATTTACAATGGGAAAGTAATGAAGCTTTATCTTATACCAATTATGATATTTGTGATTTCTGTTCTGCTAATAGTGCGCAAGATGATTATGTGGTCATGCACCCGTGGAATGGCGGCTGGAGTTTCTCACACCAATGGGCATTAAGGAGATTTATCCTAGAAATACCTTGTGGCGATGGTGGAAATACTGGCGGTGGTACAGGAGGCGGCACTGGCGGAGGTGGAACAGGAACAGATTGTTCAACGACCCAAGCAGGATTAATTTATGTGGGCGAGATGGACGACCATTATTATTTCTTATCTCAATCTGATCGAAATATAGCAGATGCACAAGCACATGCAGATGCAATTGGAGGCTATTTAGTAAGTATCAATTCGGTGGCGGAAAATAATTTTGTACAAGCAAATATTGAAGGCATGACTTACATTGGATTAAATGATGCCACTTCTGATTTTAATCTAAGTTGGGAAAGTGGGGAGCCGATTTCTTACACCAATTTTGACATTTGCGATTTCTGTTCTAATAATAGTCCTGAAAATGATTATGTGGTGATGCATCCGTGGAATGGCGGTTGGAGTTTTTCTCATCAATGGGCGCAACGTCCTTATATGATTGAAGTGCCTTGTGGCAATGACTTTGCTTCTCCTATTGTTCAAAATCGAGAAGAACAAGTGAATTTAAATCTCCCATTACCTCAGTTGATTGAATTAATGCCAAATCCAGTTACCACTGAAATGTTAGTTCAATATTATGCACCTGAATCTGCAAATGATATTTTACACGTTTATGATGCGAGAGGAAGTATTGTAAAATCTATCCCTGTAGAAATATTGGAAGGCTACAATGCACAACTGGTAGATGTAGCTGAATTACCTGCTGGGATGTATTTTATCATGTTACCAAGTGCGCATCCTTTACATCGTAGCTTGAAATTTGTGAAGACGAGAATGTGATAGAACCTTAATTACGGATTAGGCAAAAATAATATTATCCTTTTTGCCTAATCCCTTGATTTGAATTACCCAATAATCGTAGCTTGAATAAAATGAGAAATAGCATAACATCAATTTGGCTTTTAGTAATCATGTGTAGCAGCTTTTTTACGTCCTGTTCTGAATCTGCAAACGAATCCATAAAAGTTGATACTAATACAAAACAAGATCAACAAGAATTTATTCGCGTTCTGGAGAAACATCTTCAAGCTGTTTCAAATAAAGATGTGGCAGCACTAAAAAGTACGATGGCTCCAGATGGTAAAATGCAACTTATTTTGCCTGCTTCGGAAATTATTAATTCAGTGGATAGTTTTATGAATTTTCATAAAGAATGGTTTAAGGATACTACTTGGTCATTTGAGACAAAAATTTTGAATACGGAAATTGGAAATAAAATAGGAATTGGTATAACAGAAATCATTTATAGAGAACCTGAAAGAAATGGTGAACCTTATTTCAACAGAATGATCGTAAGTTATGCCTTAGAGAAACAAAATGGTAATTGGTACATCATAAAAGACCATGCGAGTTCCATCGAAAAATCGACAGACAAGAAATAATAGGAGTGAAAATTTCAACGTACATCTTTCTTCAGAAAATTCTTTGAAAAGGAGTTCATCGAATAATTCTAGATAACTCAGGGAACATAAATCCTTCTTTCTGTGTTGAGATGGCTATGCAACAGATCAAACTTACAGGCTTTTCTACCGCCCTTTTCTCCTCTTGGTATTTTCTAGAAGAATACGGCATTCTCTTCGATGCAGGAGATGGAGTAACGGCACATTTATTGCAAAAAGCTGGAAAAATACGACACATTTTTATCTCTCATGCCGATCGAGATCATATCACAGGATTGTTACAATTGCTTCAATTGAATGGGCATGCTGGAAATCTAAGGGTTTATTACCCAAAAGATAGCGGTTCGTTTCCTTATCTAAAGGACTTTAGTGAAAAATTTGATCCACATGTTCCTCCTTCTACTTGGATTCCTTTGGATGATGAAACAGAAATTGAAATCAAGCAAAACTTATTTGTTCGGGCATTTCGAAATGAACATATTCCAGTAGAACAGCACATTATTAAAAGCCTTAGTTTTGAATTATTTCGTCGAAAACGCAAACTCAAAGCCGAATTTCAAGGTCGATCGGGAAAAGAAATTGAACAATTGCGCCATCAACATGGACAAGAGTACATCACCTATAGTTTAAAAGAAAACCTCCTTTTCTATTCAGCAGATACGCCAGTAGACGATTATTCCAAATGGGAAAATGCGAATATCCTTATTCATGAAGCCACCTTTCTCAATCAAGAAGGTGTACTTGATTTGGCAAAATTTGGAAAGCACAGCGTCCTAAAAAATGTATTAAAAATGGCAGCCGAAGTACAACCGAAAGCTTTGGTTTTGGGCCATTTTTCAAAGCGATACTCCGATGAAATCATAATTGAAGAAACTCAAAAATGGGTGGAGGAATACCAACTTCAATTTCCTATTTATTGGGTCTTGCCAGGGAAAGTGAATTATAATATCTTGCAATTATAAAATAGACAAATCAGTGGTTTTCCATTTTTTACAACTATCTTATAGCGGTGTTGTCTTTTTGGTATAATAATGAATCGAATCAATGTTTAGTAACGAGTCCAAATATCAAAGTCCATTTGGGGAAATTAAACATTCCTATGCCTATGAAAAATTTCATTTTAAAGGCTATACCAAAGGGATTGCGATAAAATATGTGAAGGAGGGTAGCGAGTGTTACCTCATTGATAATGAAGTGATTGATGTTCAGAAAGGACAGTTTATTCTTGTACGAGAAGGACAAAAGTTTGAAGCTCAGGCAAAATTGAAAGCGCAAAACATAAAGGGATTGTGTATTGATTTGAATCCTACTGCTTTGGAAATTGATCTGGACAAGATGTATAACAATCCCATTTTTTTTAATTTGCCTTTTGATTGCTTGCATTTTTCTCCTTTGGGGGAAAACCTAGATCAACTTCGTTCGAATGCTTTATCTAACAATCTATCAAAACATCAAATATTAGAAACATTAAACAAAGAAATGCACACTTTTGCAGATGATATCTATACGATACATCTTCGCTTGTCTTCTAGCACCACAAAAATTGATACACAAAAAGCCATCCTGATAAAATTACTCTCCGCTAAAAATTATATCCATCAGCATTTTACCCAAAAAATCAAATTGGATCACTTAGCTAAATTTGCAGGTATCTCTAAATATCATTTTATTCGATTATTCAAACGGTGTTTTCAGCAATCTCCCCTAGAATTACAACATCAACTTAGAATGAACAAGGCATCAAAATTAGTAAAGGATGCTACTTCCAATCTATGTTCCATTGCTTATGATTTAGGTTATACCGATTTGGCCATCTTTTCCAATACGTTTAAAAAACATTTTGGATGGAGTCCATCGCAATATCGAAAAATGATAAATTAGCAATATTCTACAAATATTATTGATGAGGCTTACTTAACTTTAACGATTATTAAGTAACTCAACTATCTCATTAGAATATGCGTTTTTCATGGCTTTTATTGCTCACCCTTTCTTTCTTTTCTTGTACTTCAACAACTGCTCAAACCGATGATTTTAAATTAGTCACTCAACAATTTGTAGCGGCCTATGAGTCGATGGATATACCTTATTTACGATTGGATTATGTAGAGAATCTTTCCAATATTCGATCGCAAGAAGAAATTTTATCGCAAGAAAAAAAGTACAATGAACTAGAAGCTGCATTAATTAAAATTAATACCAGTGAACTCTCCGAAAGTGATCTATTGGATTTCAATTTGATGAAATATGAAATCGCTTTGAATAAATTTAGAATCAGCCTAGAAAAAAATTGGAATGCAGAAAAACCAGATAGTATTCCCACGACTAGTCTTGCTGATGTACCAAATGGTCGAAGGTGGTACACCTATTTTCTTAAAAAATGGGTGGATGTAAAAGTGACACCTGAGATGATGTATGATTTTGGTTTAACGGAGATTGAGCGTGTCAAAGAAAAAATGAAAAATATCCAATGGGATTCGGGAATGGATAGTATTACTTTTAGAAGACATCTTGAAGCGCCTGATTTTTTCTACAATGATCCCCAAGAAATTTTAGAAGCCTACCAAAAGAAGAAAGAAGAAGTAGCACAAGAGATTACGGATTTATTTCCAGCTTTAACTTCCATTCCTGATGTTGGTATTAAAGAATACAAAGAAAAAACCATTATAGAAACACCTGGGTTTTATCGTTCTGGAGAAAACACCTTATACTTCAAATATTTTGATCGACCTTATAGCAAACGACAAATTGGATGGTTATACATTCATGAAGGTATTCCAGGGCATCATTATCAAATCAAATATGCAGCAACTCGTCCACTTTCTGAGGTGCAAAAACTCGTTGGATCTTCTTGTTATAAAGAAGGATGGGCAGCGTATATTGAAGAAATCGGCTATGAGGTGGGCGCCTACAAAGATCGCTATGATGAATATGGTAAATGGGAATGGGATTTAATTCGTTCTGTGCGCGTAGCAATGGATGTAGGCTTAAATTATCATGGCTGGTCCGATGAAGAAGCACTAGCATTTTGGCAAGAACATATTCAGGAACAAGATCATATTGCCGAACGAGAAATTAAGCGAATGAAACGCTGGCCCGCACAAGTCATTACCTATAAATATGGAGTAGATAAATTGTTGAATTGGAGAAAACAATTTGAAACCAAAGCAGATTTTTCTATTAAAAAATTTCATGAAAAAATACTTGAATATGGCGATATTCCCTTCTATGTCCTAGAACGACACCTTGGTATGACAGGGACAAAAGAAATTCATAATATCCCTTATACACAAGCTAAACGAGCAGTCGATGATCCGCTACAACGACTCAATTTAGTCCTTCCTCAAACGAAAGAAAAAGTACCTTTATTGATTTGGATAGGAGGTGGAGCTTGGGCTTATGTAGATCGAAATATGGAGATGAATGTGGTTCGAAATTTTGCCAAAGAAGGCATCGCCGTGGCTTCGGTAGGGCATCGTTTGAGTGGAGATTGGAGAGATTCAACCGTAGAAGTAGATATTCAGCATCCAGAACATGCAAGGGATATTGCTATTGCCACAAAATGGTTGATCGATCATGCAGACAAATATGGATATGATAAAGACCAAATTTTTGTGGGCGGCTTTTCTTCAGGTGCTCATCTCTCTGCCATCTTAGCTTTAGATGAACGTTTTTTGGAGGAACAAGGCTTAAGCAAAAACAATATTAAAGGAATTATTCCTGTTGGAGGAACCTATGATATTTCGGATTATCATCAAGCTTTTGTGAATGGAAGTAGGCCGCATCTAGCAGAATTACATGTACAATCTGTCTTTGGAAAAACGGAAGAACATTTTGAAATAGCTTCTCCGACGACTTACTTAGATAATTTATCTGTTCCTATTTTATTATTTTCTGATACCAATACCTTTAATTACACCAAAATATTTGAAGATGCTATTAAGGAACGAAAATTCAAAGACTTTGAAGTGCATCATGTGGATCTAACGCATGGTGATTTATGGAGGAATTTATCCGAAAAGGAGGAGAGTCCGTACAGAGATTTGATTCTTAATTTTGTTAAAAATCAAGGAAAACTGATGAATTGACCCTTTGGTTATCGTTAAAATAAAAAACCTCTCTTTGCCAAATACGATAAAGAGAGGTTTTTATTTTATTGAAATATCTTTTTTATTCTCGATCCAATACACAAAGAATTGTAGCTTCAATATCTTCACTAATCATCATAGGTTTGATGCCTTCGCCCAATCCATAATCGAGACGATTTAGGGTAATATCCCCTTTGAGATGGATTTTGTTGTCTTTTTCTACCATTTTGAAAGGAATACGAACTTCTTTGGACATATCACGAATAGTCAGTGTACCAACTACTGTATAGCCATAATCAGAATTTTCAATGATTTCAGTAGACTTGAATTTTAAGGTAGGGAAGAGTTCCACATAGAATAAATTCTTCTTATTGCGGAGGTGACGATCCCGTAATTTATTGCTGGTAAAGACGGTCGAAGCATCCAATTCAACATCAAAAGTAGCCGTTGAAGGATCATCTGGATCAAAATTGACATCACCCGATAAGCCTGTCATCGTGCCTTCTACTTCATTAACTGTCATATTGTAAACCGAAAAGGTGATTTCCGATTCTTCGGAATTTATTTTTTGGGCAAAAGTGGAAAAACTTAGAAAACAAATGAGAAGAGCAAAAAGCGTACGCATGTGGAAATAGATTTTTGATCATTATAAATACCTTATTACAACGAACAATATTTCTAATTTGTTGAGTAATGCAGAAAAAATTATTGCCTATCAACTACGCATAGGAAAGTAGTGATAGGCAATATGGTTTTATAGCTTTGTCTATTTTATAGTCTTAGAAGCTGTTTGAGTTTAGCTTTTTTAAAATATGATAGGTTGTTTTTTCAACAGTCGAGGCATTGAAATAGGCGTTTAGCCCAGCTAAACAACTATTTTAATAACAAAGAGTGATGGAAAAAGGGACATCATAGATAGAAAGTGTTAAATTCAAACAGCTTCTTAAATTAAATTTTATAAGCCAGTTTCACTAATGCATGAAAAGCACTAGTTTGGATAGTAATTACTTGACTGGATAAAGTTCTATCTATTTCCTCTAAGCCAATATGTTGCCGTATTTCGAAGCCTAATAAAAAGCGATTAAAAGGAATATTGATACCACCTCCTACTTGAATTCCCCAATCTAATTTTGAAAATTGATCGGTTTCATTAATGATTTCACTAAGCGGTCCAGCAGAGATACCTGTATAGGAAGTTTGTTTGAGCAAAAAAGATGAATAAGCCCCAGTATTTACAAAAAATCCAACTTGTTTGCCAAAATTTAATTGAAGATATAAAGGTACTTTGAGGTATTGATAATTTGATTGAAAGAAGCTACTTCCAATTGGATTTCCATTTTCATCTGTAAAAACAATATCTCTCATCTTTTCAGATAAATTTTCAAATTGTAGTCCTGTATGAAAAGAGAACAAGCCAGATGAATACCGTTCAAGTGAAATACCTGTGGAATAACCAGGGTTTAAGCTAAACGAAGTAGTAAATACACTTTGTCCTCTTGTAGCAAATAAATTGGTACCTGTATTTACACCTACATACCATCCTGCATCTTGGCTGAACAATTGGAAGGAAAGAAAGAGTAATAAAAAGATGAAAGGGAATTTTTTTAGTTTCATGCTGTGTGTTGTTTTATTGTAATCAATTGAATAACCCTTCTTAAAAAGATATTATTCTTTCTGTTAAAAATTTTAACATTTTTGATCTCCGTGAAGTAGAAAACTAATTTTTATACTAATTTCGCGGATCAATTAGTAGTTTAAATAAGACTAAAAATAGATACACAAAGACATAATTAAATTAATCGTAAGACGACATGTAGTCGGCTTACGACAATACATAAATAAATGAAACATCTCGTAGCGCCCTCTATTTTAGCAGCAAATTATGCCAATTTACAAGCTGACTTTGAAATGCTCAATGCCAGTGATGCTGATTGGGTACATGTAGATATTATGGATGGTCGATTTGTTCCCAATATCTCTTTTGGGATGTCGATTGTTAAGGTAATGAAAGAACTTTCTCAACTTCCTTTAGATGTACATTTGATGATTGTAGAACCTGAAAAATACATCGAACAATTTCGAGATGCAGGGGCAGAAGTCATTACCGTACATTATGAAGCTTGCCCTCATTTGCATCGTACCTTACAACAGATTAAGGCAACAGGAGCAAAAGCAGGCGTTGCGCTCAATCCACATACGCCCGTTTGGATGCTCGAAAATGTATTAGAGGAATTAGATTTGGTGTGTTTAATGTCGGTAAATCCAGGTTTTGGGGGACAGAAATTTATTTATAATACCCTTCCTAAAGTTCGACAACTGAAAAAAATGATTATCGAACGAAATTTGAATACCTTAATCGAAATAGATGGAGGCGTGGGCTTACAAAATGCCGAAAAATTGCTACAAGCAGGTGCAAATGTTTTGGTAGCAGGAAGTAGTGTTTTTAAATCAGCGAACCCAAGCGAGACGATTCAACGTATGAAACGTATAGGACGTGACACTTTGATGGTTTGATGTTTTTTCTATTCAATAAAAAATAGATTTTGAGGTTTTAGTTAAAGACATTCAATTCGTCCAATAGAAATGAATTATTTTAGTAGATGAAGCTTCCTAATTCAACTACAATTACTCAATGAACTGGCAAAGTTTCCAAACTTTGCCAAAACATATCTAGCGAGTTTCCAAACTTGCCCACACTAATATGAAGAATCAATTTACAGTTCGATATTTTTTACTTTTTTTGATAGGGATTTGTTTTACTACAATTTCTATTGCTCAATCTACGATCAAAGGTAACATCAAAGATGCACTTACGAATGTACCTGTTGATTTTGCGACGGTCTACATGGAGGGGACAAGTACCGCCACAGAAACAGATATTGATGGCAATTTTGAATTGGATGTGCCAAGTGGTAAAAAATTAACGCTGGCTTTTACACGGATTGGCTACAAAGAAGGAAAACGTGAATTTGCACGTCTTCGTAAAGGAGAATTAATTCAAGTAGAAGTCTTATTAGCACCTGAAGATTCTGATGTTGAAATCATTGTTTCAGATAGTAAATTAGAAGAATCTGGCATCATTCGAGAAGAAGTAACAGAACTCAAACTCTTACCCACTACTTCTGGAAACTTTGAAAGTGTATTGCCACATATTGCCCTTGGTGCAAATACTGGAACAGGAGGAGAATTGAGTTCGCAATATAATGTTCGGGGAGGAAATTATGATGAAAATCTTGTTTATGTCAACGATTTTGAAATCTATCGTCCTCAATTAATTCGAGCAGGACAACAAGAAGGATTAACCTTTCCCAATATTGATTTAATTCGAGATTTATCTTTTTCTTCTGGAGGATTTCAAGCTAAATATGGCGATAAATTATCTTCTGTCTTGGATATTCGTTACAAACGTCCTGATTCGCTTCGTGCTTCTGTAGGAATGAGTTTTCTAGGAGGTTCTGCACATATTGAAGGAAGCACAAGCGTGGGAAAAGACAATTATAAACGCTTTCGTTATTTGTTGGGAGCGCGTTATAAAACGACCCAATATTTGTTGGGTTCATTGGATGTTACAGGTGAATACACGCCTTCTTTTGCTGATGTTCAAGGCTATTTTACCTTAGATTTAAATAGAGATTGGCAACTAGGTTTACTGGCTAATTACAATACCAGTGTATATCGTTTTGTACCCAGAGAACGCTCAACTGCACTGGGTTTAATAAATTTCGCGCTTGAATTATTTACAGTCTTTGAGGGGCAAGAAGTTGATGATTTTACAACAGGTACGGGTGGTTTGTCTTTGACTTATATTCCTGATCGAGATTACAACCCTTTGTATTTAAAATTTCTAGTTTCTTCTTATGCGAGTGCTGAAAATGAGCGATTTGATATCCTTGGTTTTTATCGTTTAGGTGAAATAGAAACCAATCTCGGGAGTGATAATGCAGGGGAAGTGGTCAATACATTAGGTACAGGAACCCAACATCAATTTGTTCGAAATTATTTAAATTCCAATGTAACCAATGCTCAATTTAAAGGAGGACTGGAACTGCAAGTGGATACTAAAGAAATGGATCAAGAAAAATCGCATTTCTTACAATGGGGGCTTCGTTATCAATACGAATACATTACCGATGAAATCAATGAATGGGAACGATTAGATTCAGCGGGTTATTCCCTCAATTTTGATGAAACGCAAGTCCTCGTCAAACAAGTCTTAAAAACAGAAAATGAATTACAATCGAATCGAATCAATGCCTTTTTTCAAGATACTTATTTCTCCAAAAAAGATAGCGTCCGAGAAGTAAATGTGACACTCGGACTTCGCGCTTCTTATTGGGATTTAAATAAAGAATTAACCCTCACCCCACGACTTCAGTTTTTATACAAACCATTGGCTTCAAACAAAGATATTTCCTATCGTCTGGCGGCGGGCATGTATTATCAGCCTCCCTTTTACCGAGAACTCAGGCGTTTGGATGGAAGCGTTAATACAGACGTTTTGGCTCAAAAATCGGCACATGTGGTGGCAGGAATGACTTGGGATTTTTATATGAAACGAATTAGTCAAAAACCCTTTCGTTTTATTGCAGAAGCTTATTATAAACATCTTTGGGATTTGATTTCTTATGATATTGATAATGTTCGCATTCGGTACACAGGAGAAAATGATGCTACTGGTTATGTCATGGGTTTAGATATGCGAATCAATGGAGAATTTGTACCAGGGGCAGAATCTTGGATCAACTTATCTTTGTTGAGAGCTAGAGAACGATTAAATGGTGTACAACATCTTTATCGAGAAATCGGTGCAGCCGAAGCAACTGAAGTAGCTGATGTCCCTCGTCCTACGGATCAGTTGTTTACACTTTCTATGTTTTTTCAAGATTATTTCCCTAAGAATGAAAATATCAAAATGCATCTCAATTTGACCTTTGGGACAGGCTTTCCTTTTGGTCTCTTAGGAAATAATACTATTTATCGAAATACCTATCGTTATGATGCTTATCATAGAGTAGATATTGGTTTTTCTATTTTACTTTGGAATGAAGTTCGCATCGCGAGTAAACCAAAACATTTTCTTCGTTTTACAAAAAATACCTGGTTAAGTTTAGAGGTCTTTAATCTCATGCAAGTAGCAAATGCAGCTTCTAATACTTGGATTAAAACGATTTACAATACTCAGTATGCCATTCCTAATTTCTTAACCTCTAGACGAATTAATCTACGCCTTAAAATGGATTTTTAACCTATGGATTGGGAATCAATTCTTTCTATCGGACTTCCCATCGTGCTTTATCATCTTGTTATGGCTTATGTTTTGGGTACGTCTAATAAAGTAGTCCAACCAGATGCTAGTGGTAAAATTCGTTTACGTTTACACAAAGTATATTATTGGATCGGTTGTTTTAGTATTGCTTTTGGGGCAATTCCTACTACCTTATTTCTAGTTGATGGCGATTTTACAGGTGAATGGTGGGTGTTGCTAGTCTTTTTAGGATTTGGAGCCTTAGGATGGATTTGTATTATGTGGTACAATAATCATCAAGTCTGTTTTGATGAGGATAAAATGGAAGTGACCAATTGGCGTGGAGAAAAACGGATTATGTATTGGCATCAAATAAAAAAAGCAAAGTTTCAATCCGTACAAAGCTATATTGTTTTTGATGATACGATAAATACGGTAAAAGTGAATACCTATTTAATGGGAATAGCTGCCTTCCTTGCCAAAATGGAACAAAAAACGAAATGGACTGCCAAAAAGTTGAAGATTCCTTTTGTAGAATAGGCTATTTTCTCAAATTTTGTACCTTATTTTGCCTTATAATCGCTATTTATTGTATTCAATTTACCTTTTTCTAAATATGTTCCTCCTTAAATCTTAGAAATTACGGTGTTTTTAAATTTTTTGAACGACCGTTTACTAGATGAAAACGACCGCTAATCTTTAAAGCTTCTCCTGTACTACATTCTATATTTTATATTCAAAATTAGCCTTATATATTGTGACAAGTTTTCTCATAGTATGTTTGTTTAATTTTCCTGCACTTTTATCCCTCCTAAAGTGCAGGAATTTTTTGAGAAGCCAAAAAACCAACCCAAAAGTTCTTTACATCGTTATATTACCGTTTTCTAAGAAAAGATGACCACTTACGTGTAATATAACTCCATAACATAAATATGTATTTTATACATTTATTACAAGTATTATCTTGCACTTAGTTTTCTCATAGTATGTTTAATTTTCCAACATCTTCTTTCCCTTCTGAGGTGTTGGAATTTTTTTTGCCCCTACTTCATTGATTTGTGTGACATCATATCGGTTTTTCTTAAATATGGGATTCTTTCCATTGATAACTAATCTATTTTAAATCTGATAAATTTGTATTTGATTTTTTTTAGCTGTCACTATTTATCTGAAATTACCACTTTCTAAGGCATATATACCATTTAATTTAAATATGTTTCCTTTTCATAAATGAAGATTACATATTAATTAAATTCCTATTATATTTGCATCGTGTAGTTTTCTCATAGTATGTTTAGTTCTCCTACATCAACTTCCAGCCTCCCTGATGTAGGAGATTTTTTTATCCTTAATCTTCTGATTCTTCTCCCAATATTTCAAATTCTTGTACTAATCGTTCTCCTTGTTCATCTACTAAAGTAAGCGTGTGCTTTCCAACACTAGGCTGTAATGCCATTTCATGAAAATTGACTGTACTACCGATAAAAGTATTATCTACATGCCAATAAATTGCTTCTTCTTTTTTTCGATGTGCTACCTTGAACACCGTCTCACTTTTTGAACCATCTAAATCTTTGGGGATATAAATCTTCGCTTTGTTTTTAGGATAGATGAGTTGCATATTTTTATTTTCAACAAGTTCTTCTCCTTGGCAATCTTTACGAAAATCAGGTAAATCTTGATAATTGGGATGTTTGATTTTATAATAATGCTCTTCTACGGGCGGCAAAATAAACCATCCTTTGTGTTGAATAGTATTTACATCTGTACAACTCGCATGTACTTGATACTCTTCTTGTTCATCCAAATGAACCAATTGATGGTAAGAACATGCTTTTGATCGTAAGCCACTCAAGGGAATCCATGTGCTATCTTGCTCACAAATGGGAAGTGCGCGATGTCCACTTTGTTTACAAACGGGTACAAAAACCATTTCATCATAAGGCGGAGAAAACCATTCCCCACTAGAAGGCAACACATCAAAAATATCAAATAATAAAGGTGCTGCTGCTTGTACACCTACTAAACCTGGTCTTCCTTCACCATCCGCATTGCCCACCCAGATACCTACTACATAATCGGGCGTTGCACCAATTGCCCAAGCATCCCGAAAGCCATAACTCGTTCCTGTTTTCCATGCAATTTGTTCACTCGATTGAAAATACTCCCAATTTCCTTCACCACTTGGGCGTTCCAGCGCTTGCATGGCTTCAAACGTATGCCAAATAGTACTTGCAGAAAGGACAGGACCTTCATCATTCAATACAATTTCTTCTTCCTCTTCAGAATATAAATATTGAATCGAATCAAAATCTTTCTCATTGTACTGCCCATTTTGAGGATAAAAATTAGCAAGCGTTCGACTCATACCCGTATAAGCTTGTGTAATATCCCAAAGACAAGATTCTGCTCCGCCTACAATTAATGGCAATCCATAATGATTGGCGGCTTTATTGATGTGTCTTAATTTTAGTTCTTGTAAATTGTGATGAAATTTTTCCAGTCCATATTTAGATAATAACCGAATAAATGGAATATTGAGCGAACGACTCAATGCTCTGTCCATTGAAATCACCCCATCATAGGATTCATGATAATTTTCTGGACGATAGCCATTCATATAGGTCGGTACATCTGAAAGTACAGTTTGTGGTAATACTAATCCATCTTGCATCGCAAAAGCACTCAAAAAGGGCTTCAAGATACTTCCCGTACTTCTAGGTGCCATAATTATATCGACATCTTGCCCGTGTGCTGCTCCTGTTTTAGGGGCATTGCCGACATAAGCTCGAACCTTCCCCGTTTTAACCTCCACTACAATTGCAGCAGCATTATGTATTTCATTTCCTTTTAAAAGGTCATGTTGTTTATTGACTAAACGAATGACTTGTTCTTGTAAGGAACGATCTAGGGTCGTTTTGACTTTAGAAAGCTTATCTTTTTTTCCTTTAATCTGTTCCAAATAGGCTCGATCCAATAAGTGAGGAGCAAGGCGGGGGAGGGGGAGTGGTTTTTGAGGGAGAGGTTCTTCTTTTGCAAGGGAGCAAGTCATCACATCAATCGCTCCTTTTGCTTGTAAACGATCCAATAAGCGATTACGCTTTTCTAATAAAGCTTGTCTATTTCTTCCAGGGTGAATGAGGGCTGGACTATTTGGGAGTACAGCTAGAGTAGCGGCTTCTCCCCAACTCAAATATTGGGCTTGTTTGGCATAATATCGCCAAGAAGCAGCATCTAGTCCAACTACATTTCCACCAAATGGTGCATGCGAAGCATACAAACGCATGATTTCTGCTTTGGAATAACGCAATTCTAAGCGAGTGGCTAAAATGGCTTCGATTATTTTTTGAAAAATTGACCTAGCCTTGTCTTTTCGTGCCATTCGGATCACTTGCATACTCAAGGTACTTCCCCCACTTACGATTCGTTGATTACGAATATTTTGTACGATTGCTCGTCCAATTCCTACAGGATCAATTCCGATGTGGTACTGAAAACGTCGATCTTCAAATTCGATGATTGCTTCTTGAAATTTTTCTGGAACTTCTTTTTGATGAGGAAAACGCCATTGTCCATCTGTGGCGATACGAGCACCTAATAAATCTCCAGATTGATCTTCTAGTACCATACAAGTAGGGTCGGTAAATAGCGGTTTTGGTAAAGCAAAAAAATACCAAATACCTAGTAGTACTAGAACAAGTATCGTTTTTTTAAGATGTGTTTTAAACAAAAAATGAAACATACAAGATCAATATTTCTTCCAAATTACAACTTCTTCTGAAAATGAAGCTTCTCTTTTTTATAAATGCTTCTAAAGAACGAGTAAGTGTAGCGAACTGTAGAGAAAACGTCTTGTCAATTTTAAATATAGATGGCTTGATTTATCAAATTTTCTAATTCCAGAAAAATAATTTAATAAAATTTGAAAAATAAAATCTTATGTAAGTGCTTGAAAAATAGCGATTTAATTAAAGTGTTGAGTTGTGTTGATAAAAGACAAAAGTACTCGTAACTCATTTGTAACTCAGCTGTAACTTCGCCTTTCTACTTTTGCATCGTAATTAATTTTAAAAATAACTTAAATTAAAACTTATTACCATAATGGCATCTAAGAAAGCAAATACAGCAAATTGGAAAACGACAGCAACGACACTGAAAAAGAAAGTAGCAGAATTAAATGAAGGTGTATTCACTATGACAGAAGAACTTTTAGAAGGTTCAATTGCTACAGGAGAAAAAGTACAAGACATTACGACTAAAGTGCTAGACAAAGGAACTGTTCTTTTTGCAAAGCAACAAGATATGACGATTGAAACAATCGAATCTATCTTTGGACAGTACAAAAAAGGATCTGCACGCTTCCAAAAATTAGTAGGTTTAGAAGAAGGTTTCATCGAAGATCAAATTGATAATGCTACCTCAGCAATCAATAACACTCGTGAAACAGTAAAATCCGCTTTTGACTATATCGTAAAAGATGGATTTAGCCGAGCAGAAAAAGTGGCTAAGCCATTAATTGATCGTGCAAAAGAAGCGACCAAATTCATTCAGAAAGAAGTTGAAGAACTAGAAGAGACAGCTACGGAATTTGCCGCTAAAGCTGAGAAAACAGCAAAAGAAGCAGTAAAAACGGCTGAAAAAGCAATTCAATCGTATACCAAACAAGCTGAAAAAACAGCTAAAACAGTAACGAAAGATGCTAAAAAAACAGCGAAAAAAGCAACAGCAAAAGCAGACAAGGCAGTAAAATCAGTTGCTGCTAAAACAGAAGCAAAAACGAAAGCTGTAGCAAAAGAAACAAAAAAGACCGTTAAAAAAGTAGCTGCTAAAGCACAAAAAACAACAGCAAAAGCAGTTAAAACAACTACTAAAGCTACCAAAACAGTAAAAGCAACTGCTAAAAAAGTAGCTACACCTAAAACGACCACTACTACAAAAGATAATCTCAAATTAATAAATGGTATCGGCCCAAAATTAGAAGGTATTTTGAATGAAGCTGGTATCACAACCTATACTCAATTAGTCAATACTTCTGAAGCTAAATTGAAAGAAATCTTAGCATCAGCAGGTTCACGCTACAAATTATTCGATCCTTCTACTTGGACTAAGCAAGCAGAATTAGCTGCTGCTGGTAAAATGGATGAATTGAAAACTTTAGTGAGCAATTTGAAAAAAGGGTAAGGTAAATAGCCTAAGTCTATAAACTAGAAAAGCACAAGTGGAGGTTTACTCCTCCATTTGTTGCTAACATTATCATAGGAAAACCAATTATTTTTTTGTAAAACCGAACACAGTAATTAAGGGGTACTAATTATTCCAGCAAAAATTTTGATCTCTTTCTAAAAAATTTTCTGCCCGAATAATCCCCTAGAACTACTTATTGTGTTTTAAATCATAAATCATGGCAGCTAAAAAGTCAGCTAAAAAATCAACTAACGTTCAAAAAATCGTTAATACGGCAAAAACTGTAAATTCAAAAGTACAGGAAACAGCAGAAGTCATCGTTAAAGACGTGACCAATAATGCAAAAGAATTGCAACATGTTGCTACCTCTGGCTTCGAAAAAATTCAAATGAAAAAAAGCGTATCTAAAATTAAAGCAACAACTAAAGTTGTAAATGAGCAAATCACCGATACGGCTAAAGAAGTGTATACAGATATCGTAAACAAAGGAAAAGCTTGGAGCGATGCTCGCGTAGAGGCTGTTAGAAAACGTATTGATGCAATTGATGTGAATGTAAATTTGGATACGATCAAATCTACAGCTAAAGATATTAACTCCTTCACACTTGAAACAGCAGACGAATTCGTAGAGGGTGTAATGAACAATGGCGAAAAAATTCAAACCATTACTGCTAAAACCATCGAAGGTGGTTTGAAATTAGCAGAGCGTCAACAAGAGATTGTTTTTGGTACTTTAGAAACCGTTAAAGCTCAATTAATGGATTCTCGCGACCGTATAAAAGCTATCTTTAGCAAGAACTAATCAAAAACGTAAAACTGAGTTAACAGTTTACTTTATAGATAAGAATGATTATAAAAGGGAAAGTGAAACTATCGCTTTCCCTTTTTTTGCCATTTCAATACTGATTCAATTACTATGGAAAGAAAAACACCATCTGCGTGGTTACATTTTACTGAACCCTATCGAGCCATACGAGAATACCAAGAAGGACGAACTTTTCGTGCCAATTATACGCCGTCAAAATTGGGAAATGGTCAAGCCTTTATCGCCATTCCAGGTTTTATGGCTTCGGATCGTTCTACCAAACCCCTTCGACGTTTTTTTGATCGAATTGGCTATACCTCGTATGCTTCGGGAATGCGTCGTAATTTTGGGAAAAGAGTATATCTTGATAATCTTGAACAATTGCTACTTTCCATTTATCAAAAACATCAAGAAAAAACTATATTATTGGGTTGGAGTTTGGGAGGAGTGTATGCTCGTGAACTAGCCAAATTGCATCCAGCTAAAGTGAGCCACGTCATCACTTTAGCTTCTCCTTTTGCAGATTTAAATCGTCCTACAAATGCGACCAATCTGTTCAAATTTGTCAGTTATTTAACCAAAGAAAAAGTCGATCCTGATTTTATCGAACAAGCCAAAGAACCACCCCCTGTTCCCTTAACTTGCTTTTATTCCAAACAAGATGGTGTGGTGCATTGGGATACTTGTATGGCAGTAGAAAATGAAATTCATACGAATATTGAAGTGGATAGCAGCCATTTCGGAATGGGGAATAACAAGGAAGTACTAAGAAATATTTCAGAGGTATTATTGATGGACGCGCCTCAAAAACACACTTTAAAAATCTAAAATCTAAAATCTAAAATCTAAAAGAACTAACACATCAATTTAGGGACATTATAGAAAATATTAACTAATAAAGAATAGAGAAAAAGTCCTACGTCTACAAGTCTATTTGTCTATTCATCTAAAATCTACTTCCCTTTCGCTTCATTCCACAAGGCGTCCATTTCTTCCAGGGTCATATCATTCAAGGATTTAGGAGCTTGTGCTTCGATGTACTCAAATCGTTTTTTAAATTTTTGATTAATGCGTTCTAAAGCTGTTTCAGGATCAATATTTTGAAAACGAGCATAATTGATAAGCGAAAATAAAATATCTCCGAATTCTTCCTCTTTTCGTGCTTGGCTCAAATCATCTTGGATGGTTTCTTTAAATTCTTGCATTTCTTCTTCTACTTTTTCCCAAACTTGGGCAGCATTTTCCCATTCAAACCCAACTTGAGCTGTTTTTTCTTGCATTCGATACGCTTTTACCATCGCAGGAAGCGATTTGGGTACACCCGACAAGACCGATTTTTTACCTTCTTTTAATTTTAATTGCTCCCAATTTTTCTTGACTTCTTCTTCATCCTTGACTTTTACATCACCATAAATGTGTGGGTGACGTTTAATTAATTTTTCACAAACAGCATTCAAAGCAGTACTGATATCCCAAGCTTCTTTTTCTTCCGCTATTTTGGCATAAAAAACCATATGTAACAAAAGATCACCTACTTCTTCTTTAATATCATCTAGATTTTCTTCTAAAATGGCATCTGCCAATTCATAGGTTTCTTCAATGGTCAAATTTCTGAGCGATTGGAAAGTTTGTTTTCGATCCCAAGGGCATTGTTCTCGAAGTTCATCCATAATAGTCAATAAGCGATCAAAAGCAACTAATTTTGGGTGCATAAGAAGCGTAATTTTTTGCAAAGATAATTTAATTCAGCATCTTTGGGCATACGATTGTTCTTTACAAAATGAGAAAATTTCTTATATTCAAATCATGACCCTCACACTCGCTAAACAAGCTTTAAAAAAATATTTTGGATACGATAGTTTTCGTCCCATGCAAGAAGAAATTGTTGAGACGATTTATGCAGGTAATGATGCTTTAGTCTTGATGCCTACGGGTGGCGGAAAATCGATCTGTTTTCAAATACCTGCTATTACAATGGAAGGCTGTTGTGTAGTAGTATCGCCCTTAATTTCCTTGATGAAAGATCAAGTAGAGGGTTTAATTGCAAATGGAATTAATGCCGCTTATTTGAATAGTTCATTGAGTAGTTTGGAACAACAAGCCGTTGAAAATGATTTATTTAATAATAACATAGATTTGTTATATGTTTCGCCAGAAAAATTAGTATCAGGTGATTTTTTTCCACTTTTGCAACGTGCTAAAGTTAACTTATTTGCGATAGACGAGGCGCACTGTATTTCATCTTGGGGACACGATTTTCGTCCAGAATACACCAAAATGAAATTCATCAAACAGCAATTTCCTACTATTCCCATCATTGCTCTAACGGCAACAGCCGATAAGCTCACTCGAAAAGATATTCTCACACAAATGGGCATTCCTGATGCCAAAACCTTTGTTGCCTCTTTTGATCGACCCAATTTAAGTTTAGAAATTCGTCCTGGGCAAAAAAGAATGGAACAAATTATTGAATTTGTTAAAGCCCGTAAGAATGAATCTGGAATTGTTTATTGTCTAAGTCGAAAAAATACAGAACAAGTCGCCTCTAAATTGCAAGGAAAGGGGATCAAAGCCATGTGTTATCATGCGGGTATGCCTTCCAAGGTACGTTCTGATGTACAAGAAGATTTTATCAATGATCGTATTCCAGTCGTTTGTGCAACGGTAGCATTTGGAATGGGTATTGACAAGTCAAATGTTCGTTGGGTGATTCATTATAATTTGCCTAAAAATTTAGAGAGTTATTATCAAGAAATTGGTCGGGCGGGGCGCGATGGCGTAAAAGCAGATACTTTGATGTTTTATAGTTATAGAGATGTGATGGTGTATCGAGATATGTTTGAAGAAGGAGGAGGAGATAATGTGGAAGTCAAATTATCCAAATTGGAGCGTATGCAACAATATGCGGAAGCTCTAATTTGTCGTCGAAAAATTTTGCTTAATTATTTCAATGAAAATTTAGAAGAGGATTGTGGTAATTGCGATGTTTGTAAAGATCCACCTCAATATATCAACGGAACAATTTTAGCACAAAAAGCGCTTTCTGCGGTTGCTCGCTTGAGAGAAAGTGTGGGAATCAGAATGCTTATAGATGTATTGCGAGGTTCCGGGCGACGAGAGATTTTTCAAAATGGTTTTGATAAAATAAAAACCTACGGGGCAGGACGTGAGCAGAGCTTTGGAGATTGGCAATATTTCATCCAACAATTGATTAACCTTGGGTTTTTAGAAATTGCCTACGATCAAAAAAATGCCCTAAAATTAACTGCGGCTAGCCGAGCCGTTTTATTTGAAAAAAAGACCGTTCAACTCGTTCAATTACGCGATAAAAAAGCGGAAAGAGAAGCTGCTAAAATCAAATTCAAACCCAAATCTCAAAAACAGCAACTCATTGATGATCTCTTTGAAGTATTACGGGAATTGCGTCGCACTTTAGCCCAGCAACAAGGAGTACCGCCTTATCTCATTTTCAATGATGCTACTTTGACGGAAATTGCTGAAACTCGACCGACCACCGACGCTGATTTTAGTCAAATTTCAGGAGTAGGGGAACGGAAGTTAGCGCGATATGGCGATCAATTTATGGATGCCATTATCACCTTTATTAAGAAGAAAACAGATGAAGGAATGCGTGTGACGGGTTCTACTTATGTATTAACGCATCAGTTGCTCAAAGAAGGTTTATCTCCAACTGAAATTGCCAAGAAACGGAATATTAATGCCATTACAGTTTTTTCTCATTTAGCCTATTTATATGAAAAAGGAGTCGATATTGACATTCATCAATATGTATCTGAAGCTGAATTGCAAGCCATTCTAAGTACCATTAATAGTATGAAGCCACCATTTACCCTTTCCGAAGTCCATGAAAAAATGAAAGGTCAAGTAGAGTATCATCAAATCCGTTTAGCCATGGCGCATCAGTCCAAAATAGCAAAGGAATAAAGCCCAATTATCGAATAGCAATACATGTACAGGAAATCCAAATTTCATACCTTGTCTTTGTCATTTAAGGGATTGAGGAGTCGTAGAATAAGATGAATTCGAAGTTATATTTATTTCCTTTTTATATTATTTTACTATATTTACATTGAATATTACACCATTACTTTAAACAAAAATTATGAAGAGGTTTACTTATACACTAGTAACTCCTAAGGCACTCCTCCTTTGCCTTATTTGCTTTTTTCAATACACGATCAGTTATTCACAGTACAATATTTATTCCGATTGTGGTCGATTGATAGCCGCAGATAATTGTAGAGATGTAGAACATGGTACATTAAACGAAATAGATGGCTTGGAATCTAATACATCTTTTTTTACACCTGATATGGCAGCTCAAGCCCTGCATTTTTGTGGCTTTAATACGGGTGTACATAATAATATTTGGATTGGTTTTATACCTACAACGAGTATCGTGACATTTGAATTTGAAGTAATGAATTGTTTCCCAGATCCAACTTCGGGTGGAATACAAGCGGCAATTGTTGAAGCTGAATGTGCACCTATAGATGACCCTAATGGGCTACGGTTTTAACACAAGTCGTATGATGAATAATATATTATGTACTATTGAA
>JAHDES010000030.1 GCA_020628645.1 Saprospiraceae bacterium | reverse complement strand
CACTCCAAATAGCTGCCTAACAGCTATTTGGAGTGACTTCGCCTCCTAGAAACCTCCATCTTCGTTGTCGAGGCTCGACGCCGATGACAACGAGAAAAAGTATAAATCACAGTTTTTGTCTGAGAACCAAAAGTATTTTACAAATAGGACGAATCAAATAACCTTTTAATTGAGGCTCTTCTCCTTTGATAGGAATGGAAAAGGGATCAAGGGTATACTGTCCGTTCAAGCCTTCTTGAACCAATTGCTCTGTTTCTTGGAGTTTGGAGTAGTGCATGAGGGGAGATTGAAATGCTTATAATATTTTCCAAAAGGAACAAACCTTTAATATAAAAGTAAACAAAAATATATTGTTTTTAAAATTTTCTTTTGTATTAAAGAAATATCTATTATATTTGGTTTACACAAAATAGGCATGTTAAGTTTTATTACACTCCAAACGTTATGGGTACACGTTTGTGGTAAGGACACCCCTATGGGTTGAATTAAGAATTTTACAAACTGTTTAAATTGTAGAGAAAACCAAACATGTCTAACAGAACTATACTCCAAACGAATCAAATTAAACGAGCTAAAGCTAGTGATCGAAGGTTTAGTGCTAAGGTCGTTCCTGTTCAGGCTATGATTGTCAAACTAAACCTAGATGCAATGCTATGACCTATAAGTCTGCTGATATCCCCGTTTTATTATTTCCGCTCAAAATTGAAGCACGCTTTATTGGCGTTCAACCTCGACAATTGTGGCTTCGTGTCTTCCCTGATGAAGCATTTTTACAATCGCATAATCCAGCTCTTACTGCTCAAGAAAGAGCAGATGCTTTTTCTTTCAAAGCTTTGGATGATGTCATTGAAGTTAAAAAAGAAACGTGGAATGATTTAGTATCCAAATATGGTGCTTATCGAGCCGCTTATTTGGTGCAAATCAGTATATCAGAATTAGAAAAACAAGCCAAATCTCCTGAAGAGTATGAAGTAATTGCCAATGCCGACGCTGAATTTTATTACAAAGGTCTCCCTGAACAATTAGTGGCTTATTTATACCCAACATTAGAGGATAAACCGATAATGGTGGAAGGGAAAATCATCAATGAACGAGACCGATTACTTATTTTTAAAGAGAACACGATAGAAACCGAAGATAAGAATTGGCTCACCAATTTTGATGAGGCAAAGTTACAAGGAATGGCATTTGTCGTGGAGGATGAAGCCTTGGGTGATTATGAAAAATTTGAACGTATAATTGTTACAGGTTTTTACTATCGAAATAAAGATGAAGAAAATCCCACAAAATCTGCAGACGCTTTAAAAGAGTTATTCGACAATCATCTTTATACGGAAGGGCTATCGTTTTTAGATTATGGAACAGCAACGAATAATCTTGGACGAGAAAAAAGTGCTTATTCCGTTAGAGATGAATTTGATGCGGAGGCAAGTTTTGATTCTATGGTGCAAGCTTACTCAAACGAGGAATTACAAAATGCAGTTGGAAGTAACTTGGCACAAGGTTTAGGAATAGGAGAGGAGGACTTTAAATATTTTAAGCAAGCAGATATTAAAACGACCAATTTCGCTCACTTTTTTCAAAAGTTGAGCTGGTTTGCCCTTGGAGGAGAACATCTGCAAAAACTATTTGGGGATACTATTTCAAGTGCTGCTCATGAACGATTATGGCGGCATTATTCTGAGCATGTCAAAGCAAGAGGACTTTATCCTTGCATCAAAATTGGCGACCAACCTTACGGAATTTTACCTGTAGGAAGGACACAAGAAATGCTAACTGTCGAAAATATAACGACTATTTTGGGTGAAAATCAAAACTTAAATGATAGTGTTTTGATGAAAACCTATCTGATTATAGCATTATTATTGAGAGAATGGAAAAAAATGTTGAGTTTGGATACTGACCGATCAGTGCCAAGGATAGAAGATACGGAAGATACCCTTACAGAAATCCATAAGATATTGAGTATGGAACCTTCTTCTTCTATACTTCAATTACGAACGCTTTCTTATGATAAAATAAAAGGTAAATTACCTCGCTGGCTACAAGAAGCGGCTAATATTCCTGCTCCTTTGGCTCTAATTCCAGTCGGGCAAGTTTATGACATTCTTCAGAATCGTACCGAAGGAAATGTTCATTTAAAATTTGATTCGATTGAAAACGATGCTCAGAAAATCTTCAACCTTTTTTCAAAGATTTTGAAAAAAGTAGGAAACAATGATGACTATTTTGGTTTTCTAACACAAGCAAAAGAACAAGAGCAATTTCGACAAAATCCTTTGCTGAATTTAGGAAATGTAAAGGCAACCTCATTTGATGATATGGAGTTGACGATACAGCAAGAAGAATTGGAATATTTGGAAGCATTTTTCACACAAATACAAGAGGATGCAAACAATATAAGCCCGACTGGAAAACTCAATCGTCAATTATCCTATACTTACCAAGGAACAAATGAACAGAATGAAGCAGTTGATTTGACGATTTATACAGACCTTTTCCTGTATAATAAAGAAGCCTCTCTTTTTTCAGATTTATTGTTAAGAAGTTTTTCCAATGCTATTGCCTTGTATAATCGCACGATTTATTTTCAACCAAACAATGAAGATTTAGTCGGTTTTACAGCTTACCATATCCACGCAATTAAGAAAAAGGAGGGAGATTCCATTCATACCAATAATATTATCCTTGAAATAAGAGCAACCAGATCGAATGGTTCTACAAAAGATATAAAAATCAAATCTCCTATAAAAGGAATCATTCAGCCTAGTTGTGTTCGTGTTGAAAAAGAAGGGGAGGAAGACAAGCATTATGGTATTTGTATAAAAGAAGGCGATATTATTCGTCCAGGTCAGGCTTTATTCAAAGTTTGTGAGGTGGAGTCGTATAAAAGGATATTAGGAGAATTTGCGGAAACAGGATTCCATTTTCTAAATGAATTTGAATGTAATATTATTTTAAATTCATCTTGGTCTGTGGAAGATGATTCTTTTAAGGTAAAAGATGTCTTCCATGGAAATGGTGAATTATTAATCGTTTTTGAAGAGGATTATCAGTTAAAGTTTCCTGCTTTATATACAATAAAAGAATCTGTTGTAAAAAAAGACACCGAAATTAGTGACGGAGATATTTTATTTAAGATTAATAACAAAATGAAATATCTTGAATTATTAAAAAGTGGAACTTATAATACATTGGATGATATTAGCATACAATATGATTTGCCAATTAAAAAACTTCAGTCAGTAATTAATGAAGTCATTGACCTAAATAGCTATCGACTCGATGCATGGGCAAGTTCCCTTGCCAATGCCCGACTAAAGGAAATGCGTCAAAAGACAGAATCCAAAAAAGGCATTTATTTCGGTGCTTATGGTTGGTTAGAAAATTTGGAAAAAGATACCGAACGTATCGTAACTGAAGAAATCATTTATGAGGACAATGAAGGTGACGATGATGGAGAAAAAGTAGTAAAAGAAATCTTCTTATTAGATGAAAACCGAAATGATGATGGCGGAATTATCCATTGTCCCTCACCCGCTCAATCCTTGACGGCTACCATTTTTAAAAATTCCTACTTATCACATGAAGATGAAGTGGAAAGCTCCAATCCCTTTACCCTAAACCTGACTTCTGATAGAATCCAGAAAAGCGAACGCTTTATGGAAGGGATTCGTCAAGATCAGCCGATAGAAGCATTATTGGGTTATCAATTGGAGCGAATGCTACATGACAAAGGTATGAATACGGATATTTACACCTTACGGGAAAAATATCCTTTGGAAGTCAATATTGTTAATCGAGCGGATAATAATCCTGACGTTGGATTTACTCAATTGAGTGTAATTGATGGACTCAAAGTAATTGAAGCCAGTAAAAACCCAATTACAGCCGATACCTTTAATAAGGATTTAAAAAACTGTATTGATAAATTAGAAGATACCTTGGATGGTAGTCTAGACCATTTGTTTTTTGAAGCTGGTTATCAATTGACACAACGAAATCTCTCCCAATCAGCTGCTGCTATGGATGCTGCAAAAGGATTAATTGCTCCTCCTGTTACCGACGCGCTAAAAACTAAAATCCCAGGCGTAGGTATCCAGCATAAGTTGATTTATGTTTTTCCAAAATCGACTAAAACGCATTCCATTAGTAATTGTAGAGCTTTTATCGAACCAGTATTGGAAGAATGGCTAGAACTTCAATTAGGTTCCTTAGATAAAATTGGATGTATAGTAGAATTGTTAGATGAAGAAGGGATAGTCGTAGAAACGAATGCCGTCAAATTGAGTGATTTAAACATCACTCATTTAGACTTTTTGTACTTGAGCGACCAAGAAGTTTCGGATGGTGCGAGTGAATTAGAATTATGTATTATCAATAAATTACCTGTTTTTGATAAAAAACTAAGGTATCGAATTACCAAGCAAGCACCCGCCGAATGTCAATCCCTTACGCAAGCGATTGAAGTGGCTCAATATACTTTCCATTTATTGACCAAAAGTCGAGGACTAAAAACAGAGGATATTGGACAAGAAGAAGCACCAATACAAGATTGGAATAGCTTAGAGCAAATCAAAAATAATCGTTTCCTTCGATTGTTAAATGAGTTGAAAATTTGGAAGAGTAATCCAAATACTTACAACGAACAATTATCCAAACTAGATCTTACAGAAGCTAAAAGAGCTTGGATTACAAAGACAGATATTGATTTAGATAAAATAGGTGTAGAACTTACTACTATGATTACGGTTGTGGAAGAAGCTTTGCTAGATTTTGATAAAAAACTAGAAGCACAGATTGATTTTGACCAAACGTTTCGAGTATTAGAAAAGGTGGCTAAAACGCTTTTTGGAAAAGCGTTTATTTTGCTGCCTCCAGCTAAAGTTTCAGCAAATTTAAATCCTCTATTAACCAACGAAATGCAAGAACGATTAATAGGAAATACAGAAGTTTCTACTGGTAATTGGGGACAGGAACGAATTCAAACTTGGATTCAAGAATTGGCACAAGTCAAAGAAAATATGGAAGTTTTTGAAGAGTGGCAAATGGTGAAATATGCTTGGCAACAAACAACAGCAGAGAATTCCAAGTATCGAGTTGCTCAATTTCCAAGTGGTACGAACTATCCTTGGCTAGGACTTTCCAAAAATGAAATTCAGAATTTACTAAATAGTGAAGTATATAAAAATGTAGGAGTTTATCAAGCTCCAGATGAAGCTAAACCTTATCCTATGGATGGAGAAGCGTACTACCCCGAAGGAAGCAATTGTGTCATGTTTTACAGTGATCAGCCGATAGATTTTAATGAAACCCAATTTGGAATTGTCATCGAAGAATTTTCGGAACACATCCCCAATGAACAGCTAGAAACGGGCATGAGTTTTCACTATAATGCACCCAATAATGAAGCCCCACAAGTTTTGTTATTGGCAGTTTCTTCACCATTTACAGAAGAAGGAGATACTTGGAATGAAGACAAACTACGAGACATCATTTTTGATACGATGGACTTAATGAAAATAAGAATGATTGATTTGGATGCGATGCAAGATTATGGTTATGTGTTGCCCATGACGAATCTTACACATATACCAACAGTCAATTAAACAGAACTAAACATGAGTTTATATTTCAAATTAATACAACAATTGTATCCCTCCGTTTCGGATAGGGTCAAATTGCCTTATACGCCACAATTTAGAATCGAAGGTCGCTCCAGAAACCCGAATAACACGGATGCGCTTTCCATGCGTACGGCTGACCCCCTTTGGATGCTAGGCAGACAATGGCAGTTTGGCGAATTTAAAGGAGAAGATAATGGTTCGCCCATTCAAGTAAAAACTTTTTATCGAAAAGAGCAGGCAGAAGCTTACTCCAAAACCAAAGATGAAAACGCCGAACGTCATGCTTTAAATGGTATTCCGTTGGAAGCCATGATAGAAAGTATTCCTATTCAAGTTTTGGATTTAAAAAGTCGAGTTCGTATTGGACAACAATACGAACGGTTGATTCGACAATATTTTAGACAAGAAAATCAATCAGAAATAGGAGAACAGCTTATTCTGGATTTAAGAGATGCCTTTCCTTTAGAAAGAGAAGTTTGGCTAGACCAAGGGGAAGATATTCAAAATGAAGAAAAATTAGATGCCAAATCATTGCGTTTCTTTAACTTGATGCAAGGAAAAGTAGTTGGCGGCGCAGCATTGATGAATGAGATTGGGACAAGTGAAGCATACCCCAAAAGTAGTCGGTTTTCAGCAAGTCATTTTAGTGCTTTAGCAAGTGTTACGACACAATTAAGAAGATGGTATAAAGAATTATTTGTCCAAGCTGAGGATAGTGACCAAGCGTGGAATGCACAACAGTTAGTACATGAATTTAAGGTACACCATAAAAAAGAGGACGATACTCTTAATGGTTTTACTATCAATGCACCAGATTATCAAAGTGGACATTTGGATTGGTATTCTTTTGATAATTCAACTATACGGTTAAATCCAAAAGAAGGATTAGAGGCATCCGAAAAACACTTGCCCGTCAATGTATCCTTTGCCTCCATGCCTGATAAACGATTATTTTCCTTTGAAGATAGTAAGATTGATTTGAGTTTAATGGATGTCGATTCTTCAGATTTATTGAAGATGATGATATTAGACTTTTCTTTAGTTTCAGGAAGTGATTGGTTTACAGTGCCTTTAGAAATGAAATTAGGCGAAGCTTGCTGGATAGACCGCATCGAAGTCGAAGATGTTTTTGGCGTCCGCACCATTATTAAGAATGACGGTCAAAAAGGAGCAATTCTTAATACAAATCCCCTGAAAGTTTGGGATGTCTTTAAAATTAGAGATTTTGATACGCTCATAGAACGAACAGACGATAATATGTATAAAGAAGAAGAACACTTCCTCTTTATTGCTCCATCGACGACCTTCCGTATGGAATCCCAACCCGTAGAAGAATTATTGTTTATTCGAGACGAATATGCGAACATGGTTTGGGCGATTGAAAAACAAATTCCCAATGCTTTAGGTAAATCGGTAGATGGTTTTGATTTGCATTTAGAACTATATGGACCTTTCCAAACTCCTGACGCAGATGAGGAAAATGAAGATAGTATTCCTAAATTCCGATTAGCGAATAGTGTCCCTAGCAATTGGATTCCTTACTTGCCTTCCCATATTGAAGATGATGCTACTAATATTGAACTACGTCGAGCCTATATGCTCCGAAATGATGATAGCCTCAAAGATATACAGCCACTTAGCTTTTTAGCCAAAGAAGATATTTTAAAAATTAGAGAAGAGGCGATTCCCAAGGCAGGTGTGCGCGTGCAAGTCACGAATCAGCGTATTCGTTGGACTGACGGAAAGACCTACGTGTGGAAAGGGCGAAAAGTATTAACTGGAAGGGGAGAAGGGAATAGTGGATTGAGATTTGATTATTTGAAAACATAAAATTATGGAGAATTTAACTTATCCTATAGGAAAACCTCCACTAGGATTAAATGAAGAAGAAGTAATTCAATATTTTACAACATTGGTGGAAGATATAAAATATATACCATCTGATTTTAATCCATTTAATGTTAAGAAGAGTTACAAAATTAATACCTCAAAGGAAGCATTAAAAAAGGTGTATGCTTTTTGGAGTGGTTACGCACAAGTGTCTGAAGATGAATCTATTGTAATATCATTAGCTCCTTCTGATTTTTTTACTATAAAGAAAGGTCAATTTTATAAAGAAATTCCTTTTCCAATTCATGTTAAATTGGGAAGAATCAATTCTGCACTAACGTTTCCAAGAGAAGTGAAATCTGGGGACTATCTTGGTGATTTAATTGGAGAGGACTTACATATTGAATTTTTAGATGAATATAATTACTCACTGGACCCATTATTTTTTCTTACGTTCTTTCAAAAAAATGGTTTGTTTGGCTTATATGAATATCTACCGAATCCATATACAAATGGTTCGATTGAATTACCTAATTTGCAAATAGCCTATCAAAAAAATCCTATTCAGGATAATAGTCCATATCTCAAACTAACAGGAGATTCTAGAGGTTTTACAATTTATAACGCTGAAAATGAACTACAAGCAAAGCATTTTTCCTTTTTATCTAATGAAACTATTACTATAGAATTAATAAACAGTCCCTCTAAAGGAAATCTAAAAATTACGGACATTTCCAATGTAATGTATCGTACTAAAGCGACCCCTAAATTTATTACTAAAAATAATAACACGAATTGGGCTTTTAACCCCAATTCAGACTTAAAGCCTTATCATAAACCTTACAAAACCAAACCTACGAATGGAAAAAGAACACCAAGTTTACCTTTGGTCTATAAAATAGAGGTAACAATAGGAACGACTATTTTATCAACTCAAATAAAACAGGACATTAAGGATATTATTCGTCAAGAATATGTCTTTCATAGCAAACCATTTCAAACATTTAATAACCCTATACCAGAGCGAAAGGCTATAGAGTTTAATAATAAACGAAGTAAACATTTTAGTGCTAATGAAATACAAAAAAGTAATTATAACAGTAAGACTGAAAATTGGGTACTAAATTCTACGGAAACTTTACAAGTAGCAGAATACATACGTTGGAAGTATAAAACATATATTGAAGATAAACGACTAGCAGAAGAAGAGAATTTTCCAAATGTCAAATCCTTTGGACTAAAAATTAATAGTGGATGGCGTAATCCTGAGAGAAATGAGGTTGTTGAAGGAGCAAAAAGAAGCAATCATCAATATGGGAGAGCCTTGGATTTAAAATCTGTTCATCGAAAACATATCAATAATAATGTTCATAATGCCAATATGATGTTGGCATTATTCAAGGCGGGAAAGATATTTTATGAAGAATTAGTAAAATTAAATGACGTAAAGAATTGTAAAAGTGTTGAGATATTACTTGAACGGAAATCTAATGCCTTGTGGAAATGCGTCATTCAAGATGGTACGGTTCAGGAAGTTAAAGGAGGAAGGTTTTCAACTTATGTTAAAGATATAGATTCCAATAAATCTGATTTATGGAATGCAGGCAAATATGCAACACATGTACATATTGCTTGGAGTCCGTCAGACCCTAAGATTCCTTTAGACTTACCAGAAATTGTCATAGAAGAAAAACCAACTCCTCCAATTGAATATCGAAATATTATTCTTATTGCTACAGAAGATGCTGCAGTAAAAGAAAAAGATCAATTGCCATTACTCCACTTATCTAAAGATGTGGCGGATTACCTTAATGCAAATACAAATTTCCAAACGGATATAATCGAAGTGTCTTCTCCTATTGATTTTTTAGAAGCAATCAATGCTTTTGATACTAAACTATACAAGATTAAATACTTTTTTAGTTTTTCTCATGGCTGGAAAGAAGGATTAGTTATGAAAAACTTCAAGAGATATACGGACGAAGATAGAGAGCAATTTTATTTTGATAATATCCATAATCAAGAAGTATTAGATGAACTAAACCATTTATATGGTTTTGATACTTCTTCTAATCTTTCATTGGAAACTGTGCCCTTTGAATATGGTATAGATGATAATATTAATATAAAAACTCATATCATAAATAATGCAGCCTTTCTAAAAATGTCGGATAAGATGATTCAAAACATTCGGAAATGTTTTGAAGAAGCTGAAGATGTTTTCTTAATAGGATGTAATACGCAAGATAGAGAATCAAATATTGACGATGGAAATACTACTATAGCAAAGATTTTTGCTAGTTATATAAATAAACCTGTTTATGGAAGTGAATACCTTACTTATACTTTTGTAGCTGGAAAAAATGAGATTGATTTACCTCCTCCAATTGGGGCTTTTAGTGGTAATACCGATTCTCAAAGTGAGTTTTATTGGTTAAGAAAAAGCGTTACTAGAAATCAAGAACATGATCCAAAATATATAACTATTTTAGTTCCAGGATGGGGATGGAAAGGCTTTAAAGAGGATTTAAGAGATAATTATTGGCTGGATATTTTGGCACCTCCTAGAACCTCTAACTTACTGGAGATTTACAAACAGACTAATAGAAAAGTCTATCCAATTGATGGAAGTTACGACATCTTCATTTTAAATGAAAATTTCAAGAAAAAATATAATCAAGAACTCCCTCTCGAAGAATAGTTTAGGGTAAATATCTAGAAATGGAAAAAATAACGAAAATACCATTATCTGTTATTCTTAAGGATTTGTTTACGAATTTCTTTTCTATCCAAAATGAAAAGGTTTTAAAACTAGTGGATAAAATTGGAGAGGAACTAGATAAAAATGTCGAATTAGTTAGTCGGTATGATGTTCGCCCTTCAACTCAAGGTTATGTCGTGTTATTACAAATACCAGGGCAACAGGGCTTTGAATTTAGTATTCCTGATTTTTCTTTTTTTAAAATTTATATTGATTTGGATACCTCTCCAGCCAATTTAGAAGAATTAGCTTTTTATATTTCTAATCAAAAAGAAGAAAAACAAAAACAATATGTGGAGTTAAGCAATCTTTCAATTGCTTTACGATTTCAAAATGATGTATTAAAACCTATAGATGGTAGCGAATATGCAGAAATACGCTACGGAGGTTTATTACGAATTTATACAGATTTCACACTATTGTTTGTTGATACTCTAGGGCTTACTCTTACACCATGCGAATTTGGAAATACAGGACTTATTCTAGGCTTCAAAGGATTAAGAATCGATGCTTCTTCCACTAAGAACATCGCTCCAATTGCTGATATTGGATTTGATGAAGCATTCAAAGGGGTATTTTTTGAAGAGGTTACTATCGCTACACAAAAAGATCGCTTTTTTGAAGGATTTCCTGAACTCGAGTTCAATCTTATGAATGCCGCTTTTGGTACAAATGGTGTGACATTTAAGGGAAAGAGCTTCTTTCCTGTTGTTTTAGAAGAAGACAATAATACTATTAGTGAGGCTACCTTTTTAAAAGGTCATTTACTGTTCAAGGATTGGCAGTTTGCTTTTGAGGCGATTCATTTAGATGTCCTTAAAGACAAAGTTGAAGGGTTTTCATTATTAGGTTATATCAAAATACCTATACTAAAACTACTCATGAATGTGCATTTTAGTCTTAGTAATATTGGAGAACATCAAGCGACTATCAATTATACCGTGGGTAAATCCTCCACAGAATTACTGGAAGTAATCAATCTTGCATCTTTCTTTAAATTAAAAATACAATCATTGAGATTGTCTGGTGTTGTTGAAAACAACAGAAATTTCTTAAATGGAAAATATACGGGTGAAATCAGCTTTGCAGATTTTGATATTCAACTCGAAGAAGCCGCTATTCAAATTCTTAAAGAAGAGAAACTAGAACATCTAATCATAAGCATAACAGCCTTTAGTTTTAATGACGTTGACTTAATTGAAGATGCAACATTTAATCATAAATTATATAAAGACGAAAATGCAACTGAAAATGAAGGATGGAAGGAGGAAACCTATATAGAGGCATCACATAAATTTGAAGATTTAAGAGAAAAATTGAATTTAGATACACTACCTGATAATTTTCCTAGCTTACCTAGTGGATATGAAGTGTATTTTAAACTTTTTTGGAATGATTTAAAGAAGGAGTTTACCTTCAAAATATCAGTTGATGATGTTGATTATCTATGGGCATTTATTCCAGAAAAATTTAGACCTGAAATAAAAGTAGCTGCTTATGAGTTTAATAAAATTTCCGAAAAGAAAGATTCCACTTATGAAGTCGTGTCTGAAAATTTCACCCTAGAATCAGATATTTCTTTGACTCCTTTACTAAAACACATCCCTTATAATAAATTTATTCAGATAAATACAGGAAATGATGATGGCTGTATTCATGTGAGCTTAAAAAACAATAATGTTGTAGAAGGGAAAAACGTAAATACATCAAATTTACAAATTTCAAACCCTATTGCAATTAGTATTGATATTCCAGGAATCAACTTAGAAGGACCGCCAATACAAACATCTGTTGAATCCATAACTATAGATAAATCAGATAAGAAAAAGGAAAAGTTAGAACTAAAAGGCTTGCTTAATGTTAATCCAACGGTGAAATTTGAAAAGAAGATTAGTCTTTTTGCAAAAATTGAAATTAAGGACTTACCTTTTGCCATAGGAGTCTCTGATTCAGCGAAAGAGAATGAAAATGATATATACTTTACCGTAGGTAATATTGACTTAGAGGAAGTCAAAGAGTTCATTGACATTCTTTTATCTCCTAAAGGAATGGATGATTTTCTTAAAGAATCTTTTGGAGGAAAGGATGTTAAAATTGTAGATCAACTCAAATTACAACAAATAAAAAAATTAGAAGAAGACGCCAAAAATAAAGAAGATAAAGAGGTTGTATCTAGTAAAGTTTTGCATAAAGATAAGGGCGTTTTTAAGATTAAGAAAGTAGATTTTAAAATTCCCCCTGTCAAAGAACTTCTTAAAGAAGGAGCTTTTATACTTAATTTTACAATAGATATAAATTCTAAATTAGGGCCTTTCTATTCTAGTATTAATGGTGTCGGTTTTAAGACCTTACTTTCAAAAGGGACTAACTTAAATGTTATATCTATTGATTTTAAGCCAATTTTTCCAAAAGAGATTGGTCTTGCAATAAAAACTAAATTAATCAATGGGGGAGGTGTTATTTACTTTGACCCTGACAACCATCGATATGCAGGGATTCTTGCACTCCAACTGAAGGCAATCGACATCACTGCTGTCGGCTTAATCAATACTCGATTACCCAATAATAAGAAAGGCTTTTCGATGTTGTTGAGTATCAGTACGCTTTTCCGACCACCGATACAATTATCGTTTGGCTTCACCTTAAATGGAGTTGGCGGCTTAATTGGTGTAAATCGCACCATGAAAGTCGATGAATTGAGACGTAGATTAGCGAGCGGAGCGATAGAGTCCATTATGTTCCCAAAAAATGTTATTGAAAATGCAGATAGGATTCTTAGTGATTTAAGAGCCGTCTTTCCTTCAAAAGACAAGCATTTTGTGGTAGCGCCGTTTTTGAGAATTGGCTGGGGGACAACCGCTATTATCGAAGCCGATTTAGGGATTCTTTTAGAATTTCCATTCAAAAATCGAATAATTCTTATCGGTGGATTAGGAATTTATCTACCCACAAAAGACTTACCACTTACTCAAATCCGCATTGATGTTTTAGGAGATTTCAATTTTGCAGAGGAATATATCCGTTTAGAAGGAGTGATTCGAGACTCTCATGTAGTCGGCATTCCTTTAAGTGGCGGTTTTGCCTTTGTCCTTTCTTGGGATAGACGACCGCAGTTTTTGCTATCTGTCGGGGGATATCATCCTCGCTATAAACGTCCTGCACGTTTCCCCGAGATTGCCCGATTGCAAGCGGTGATTAAGTATGGTAAAAAATTCTCTTTGACTTGCCAATATTATCAAGCCATTACGTCCAATTCTTTCCAAATTGGATTTAGAGCAGATTTATGGGCAAAAGCAATGGGTGCAAAAATTACAGGTTATTTCGGTTTCAATGCCTTGTTACAGTTTGATCCATTCTATTTTGAGACGGATGTAAGTATGGGCGTTCATGTCAAGTACAAACGATGGAAGTTGGCAGGAGTGGATTTATACTTTATGTTGTCAGGTCCCAAACCTTGGAAGATTAAGGGGCATGCAAAAATCAAGGTTGCTATTTTCAAGGTGAAGATTAAATTCAAACACACTTGGGGTAAAAAACAGAAGGTTGCCCCTTCTGTTATCCGTCCTTCAAAACTTCTTACTCAATTACAAACTCAGTTGGAAGAGTCCAGAAGTTGGTCTTCTAAATTGCCGAGTCGCTTCAAACCTGCTGCTTTGCTTAGAAAAATTGATAAAGAAAAGGGTAGCTTACTCCTACATCCATCTGGCTATTTAGAAGTTAGACAAACAGTCGTACCTCTAAATCGAACGATTCAAAAACATGGAAATAGTTTGGTGGCAGATAAACCAAAATTCCAAATTACCAATATCAAGTTTGGATCAAAATTGTATAAAGACAGCAAGAAATCACTAAAAGAATATTTTGCTGTAGGACAGTTTAAAGACTTGACAGATGCCCAGAAAATTTCATCTCCTGATTTTGAGTTAATGGATGCTGGACTTGGATTTGAAGGTGTGGATGACTTTGATTTTGGAAATCTTACGATGCATGATGTTAGTTCTGATTATGAAGAATTTTCTTTGTTTAAAGAAGAGGATGTAGCTGCTAGAAGTAGCAACGAAACAGCAAATACTCGTTCTTGGAACAGCAATCGAATGACTATCCATAAAAGTTCTAGAGGAAGACGATTTAGAGAAGAGGAAGGCTTTCTTTTAGAAGAACCCATTTGGTATGACGATACAGAACAGTATCTAATCGTCCATAAAATGGATTTTAGTTTACCTAAAAATGAACCCTTTAACTCAAAAATGGCAGCTAATAATTACTTGGAAAATGAATTAGCAAGCAATACTAATGATTATGAAATCATGAGCCTGTCAGATTTTGAAATGATTACCCAAGAAGAAAATGAACCAATAGTATATTACTAATGGCGAAGTTTATTTTAAAAAGCGAACGAACAAAGAAAAATCAAAACGATGTCCAATTCACATAATTATTATATTCCACATTTACGGACAGGCATGGCGGCGCGTGTGGCGACCTCTAGCCAAAAGGAAAAACGCACTTCTATAAAGGTAAGTTTGGATGCAAAGGCAGGAAACCAAAAAGAGACTGCTTCACTTGATATTGCATTGTATGGCCCAGGAGATGTTTTAGGTTTTCAACAAAAAGCTATTTTGAGAATCCAGCCAGTTCATAATATTGGAAATTTTGACGCAAGCAAAGTCCCTTTTCTAGAGTTTGCAGAACCTGATTTCCTTTGGAGGTACAGTACACTCAAGGTAAAAGGTAATTGGGTGCCTTGGATTTCCTTAATTGTTTTGAAAAATAAAGATGGCGAAGAAGAAGGTGAGTTCGCCTTGCTTCCCAGAACAAATCCTAATCTTCCTCCACGAGTAAAGTTATCCGCTGATGCTAAACTACCTGATTTGAAAGAAGCCTGGCGTTGGGCGCATATTCATGTCAATGGAGAAGAAGGAACAAATGAAGAACGCATTAAAAACATCCTTAAAACCCAACCGCATTTAGCTGTTGCTAGGCTCATGTGCGCCCGCAGATTGAAACCTCGTACTAAATACACCGCATTGGTGGTACCAACCTACTTATTAGGAGTGGAAGCTGGATTAGGTCTGGATATAGAAACCAGTGAAACGGAAGGAAAAACCTTAGCTTGGTCAAGTCCAACTGCTGGAAAAGGAATGACCATTCCATATTATTATAAGTGGGAATTTCGGACAGGCACAAGAGGTGATTTTGAGTCACTGATAAAGCAATTGACACCTAGAACGTTAACAGGAGTAGGTTTGAAAGAAGTAGATTGTAGTCAACTAGGTTATGGATTACAAGCGGAAGATAAAATGCAATTTGAAGGTGCTTTACGCTCCACAGATACAGGCTATCAATCCTGGGGATATGATGCTACTGCTACAGCAAATGAGACCCAAGAAAAATTGACAGAGGTACTCAATTCGCATATTTCAGATGAAGTGGATAATAATGGTGAGCCCATTTTAAGGGTAGTACCTCCGATTTATGGAAAATGGTTTCAGTCAGAGGAAGGCAGTGATTTTAATTTGGATAAACAAAACAATTGGATTAATGAACTAAACCTTGATTTTCGACATCGATATGCTGCTGGCTTGGGAGTAGAATTTGTAAAAGAAAACCAAGAAACCTTGATGCAATCTGCTTGGCAGCAATTAAAAGAAATTAAAAAAGTTAATCGAGCATTGAATGTTGGGAAATTTGGTCGAGCCATTTCTTCTTGTATGTATAAACGCTTGAATGGTTTAAGTGCAGAAAAATTACTCCAATTTGGATTGCCCTTGCAATCCAAATTAAGAGCAGAAAATACGGATGAAACATCACAATATAAACGCCAAAAAACAAACAAACCAACGATTCATGCACAATTGAAGAATAGTGAAATGACTGACAATGTTTCGCAAATTAAATTGCGAAAGTATTTGGTTCGTAAATTTGATAAAAAAGCTATACCAACAACTTCCATTCATCAGAATCGACAACGTTTCCAGTCAGTTTTAAAAGAAGATATTGTAACGTCTAAATTTGTTCCAAAAGGTAGCGACAATAGAGGCAATAAAGAAAATCCCGATCCCATTATCGCCTATAGAGCAAGAGGATTTGATGAAATGGAACAATCCATAGAAGCATTGGGTAATCAAATCAAGAAAAATATCAATCCTTCTTTTACGATTGAAAAACGCCTTTGTCGAAAGATAGACCATATTCGACATTGGGAAAGGAGGAATTCTATAAAAGAGGAGGAGCCTCAAACACGCTCTTTGAATACAATACCTAAAGATCCACTCCGCCCTGTAATGTGGTATCCAGAGTTTCACAGTCCGATGTATCGTTATTTGAGAGATAAGGGACAACATTTATTATTACCAGGGCTAGGAGAAGTGCCAGAAAATACCGTTGCTGTCTTAGTGACCAATCCTCGCTTTATCGAATCGTTTATGTTGGGCTTAAACCATGAGTTTGCAGCTGAATTGCGTTGGCGAGAATATCCTACAGATATGCGAGGGACGTATTTCAGAAAATTTTGGGACACGACTATTTACTCGGTAGATGATTATGAACGAAGATGCTTTCGGGCAAGTTTGTTAGGTCGAAAACTGCTCGAAAAACTGTTGATTGTCCAAAACAACAATTTATCCTTAGGCTCTAACCAAAAAGCAAACTTGAAAGCTTATTTGAAAGCTCTCGCACCAAATGCTATTTTGAATAAAAATAATTTGGATAGTAATTATGAAAAGGCATTTAAATATTTGGAAGGAATTTTTGATAAAAAAACAGCCGATTTAAAAGAAGACGATTTAGCTATTGCCAAAATTTATGAACAATATATTGAAAATTGGTTGCTGACACGAGAACAAGATAAAGACATGACGCCTATTCATGAATGGACTCAAGATTCAAAACTGGGAGACCATCCTAATATTCGGATGAAAGAAGTGGATGGACAAGAAGTTGAAGACACCGACCAAGTTGTTTTATTAATTCGAGGGGATATACTCAATAAGTTCCCGAATATGTTGCTTTATCTGGAAGATAAAGCAACCAAAAGTCGAGTCTTTCCCATTTTTGAAGCCAACCTTGACCCAGATATAGTTATGCTAGGCTTTCCGATTGATGACAACGATAATGGAAAATACAATTTAATTTTTGAAGAACCCATGTCCGAAATTCAGTATGGATTGGATGAATTGGTCCAAGGCGATGAAATTGATATAGCTGCTCCCGTAAATGATATAACATGGCAGAATTTTCATATAGAAGATGGCTACATCAATAAGACGATTCCTTCTGAAAATAGTGAAATCATCAATAATTGGGATAATCCAGCATTTATAGCCAAGGTGTTTACCCAAAAATCAGTACGAGTAAGTATGCCGTTATCGAAGTTTTTTCCAAATGAAACCCCCATTTAAATAACCAATAAATTTATTACGATGTCAAACTATAATGCTTTAAAAATAGGAGAAAATAAAACAATTCCATTGGAAAAATGGAATGCATTAGTGGAGAAGATAGAAACTTTAGAGCTAAAAATACCCGACAATGAAAATGGTGTAATCATCAATGATTTAACCCTTGGTACAAAACCAGGCAATCCTAATGATAATACGTTTATAGATTATCCTTGGGAATACGAAACGCTTGGTGTTACACAGAAAAACTTCAATTTAAGACTACAATCACCAAAAGGTGTCTATATTCATACGGGAATTACATCCGATGAAGGGACGTCAGATAAATGGTGGGATAAAGTAAGCCTTTCTATTAGACAAGATGGAAAAGTGGGAATTGGAACGGTTAATCCAGATAAACAATTACACTTGGAAGGTGATGCTTTTATAAAATTAAAACAAAGTGATCGACCAGTCGATGAGTGGTCTGAACTCAATGCCACAGCCGCAGGTACGCTTCGCTTATATCAGCACAACAAAGATGGGTATGGAGGTATAGACATCCTGCCTAATGGTAATGTAGGATTAGGGATCACTAATCCACAAGAAAAATTACATATTAATGGTTCGATAAGAGGTAATGGTAGTGGAGCAGTACGGATAAAATCGCTAACAGGATGGGTAGATGTAGGCTCTAAAAATAAAGACTGGTCTCATTTCTATACAGATCGCTCTAAATATTATTTTGATAGAGAGATTCGAGTGGGAGCGGGTAGGATTGGTAGCCATAATGTAGATTTACATCTTTGTACAGGTGGAACGTCTAGACTTTCTATCTCAAGATCAAATGGTTATGTCAATATTGGTAAAAAGCCTATTGTTTTTCAACGTTATTCTGGAATTAAAGATAATACCTACAAAAAAACAAACTATTCGTCTACTCTTTGGAATGCTGCAGTAGTAGGATTTGTAGCAGATAGAGGAGATATTTATGAAAAAGGGACAGGACGAATCATAAATGTTCGAATGATAGCTAAAAGCGGTTATTGGCATATTTTTGCCGATTTTTTAACGCATATTAACCATCCTAATTGGACAATTGATGTGATGTTTGTTCACAAAGGAATTTCTAAGAGATTTGGTTACTAAAAATACAGTTTATGCAAACTTTAGATCAATTAAAAATAGGAGCAGATAAATTGCTTACAACAGAAAAATGGGATGCTTTGGTAGAAAAAGTTGAAGCACTATCTCTCACTATTCCTGATAATGAAAATGGTGTACTCATCAAGGATTTGACTCTTGGGACAAAACCAGGCAATCCCAATGATAATACGTTTATAGATTATCCTTGGGAGCATGAAACGCTTGGTGTTACACAGAAAAACTTCAACTTAAGACTACAATCACCAAAAGGGGTCTATATTCACACAGGAATTACATCCAATGAAGGAACATCAGATAAGTGGTGGGATAAAGTCCGCCTTTCTATCAAACAAGATGGAAAAGTAGGAATTGGAACAAGTAATCCAGTAAGTTATCCCTTAGATATTGTTGCACCAGCAACTTCTGGGATATTATTATCCAGTAAATCTTCCTCACATTCTACCGAAATCAAAATGTTTACACAACGAGATGATATGGGACAACATGTATGGGGAAGTAATGGAGGAGGGACTACTGGAAAGGGCAATAAAGCTTGGATGCTTCAAGCCATTCATGAACGCCATGCAGACCAAGCTCAGAAAGGTAATTTTAGAATTTACTACCACAATGATGCAAAATGGATTCAAGCCTTATGTATTCAAAAAGAAACCATGAATGTAGGAATAGGGACGAATAATCCAGAAGCCAAACTAGAAGTCGATGGTACAGCCCAAGCCTTTACGATTAAATCTAAATATTTAGAACCAGATTTTAAAGAAGATAATTATGAATTTGTAAATCTGGGAGTCCATGGTGCCGTTAGAAGTGATGGAAGGTACAAATCTAATGATGCTTATTTTGCAGGCTTTATGCGTAATCGCTTAGGTAATAGCGGTTTTGGAAAAGCAGAAGATTTTACCATCTTTACCTATAACCATCGCAATATCAATTTGAAACCGTATGGTACTGGAGCAACTAATATAATGGGGAAACTTTTAATAGATGGAAGCTATGGTATCGAATATCGACGATTTACTTCTACTTCTTTTAAATGGTATCATCCAGATCGCTTAAAACAAGGTAATTTTAATAATAGTGCTGGCATGTCGGGCAGCTTTCATGCTACTTACACGAAATTTGATGCGGATGAATGGAATGCAGGTATCGTGGGCTTTGATACAGGGGTCTCAGATTGGAAAGAAAATCATTCAGGCGTGCTATTTAGGATGAAAATGGTAAGATACCAAGTTAAAATAGATGGCAAACTAAAATGGATGTGGTTTGCATTAACGTGGGTACGTCATCATGAAAGAACTCCTAAATGGGAAGTTTTTGCTATTTTTACTAAGAAGAAGATATCCAGACGCATTGGGTTTTAACAAACTATTCAAATATGAAACGTCCATGATTAAATAATCTTTAAATACTCAAGAGAATGATTATTTCATCGTGGTAAGTTCCCTGTCATTATTTTAACGGATGGCAGGCAGGTTTAAAGAGGGAAGTTAATTTTTGACAAATACTAAACACATGAAACGCCGATGATTAAGTTTTTAGACACACAAGGGAATGATTAAATTGCGAACAAAAGTCATGGGATGAAGAAACAACAAATACTATTCGAGCAGGTCGTAGCACGTGGCTGCGGCATAGATATACATAAGAAGGTATTAGTAGCGACGATACGCGGCACAGGTATTCAAGAAGAGACACGAAGTTATGATACCTATACCAGCTCAATAAAGGAATTACACGCTTGGCTAAAAGCGAATAAGATTACCCATGTGGCGATGGAAAGTACAGGTGTATATTGGAAACCTGTGTACAATATTCTAGAAGAAGATTTCGAGATATTATTAGTTAATGCGCGTCATATAAAAAATGTGCCAGGACGCAAGACGGACAAAAAGGATAGCAAGTGGATAACAAAGTTACTGTTGAGCGGCTTGCTTCGAGGAAGTTTTGTTCCACCCAAAGGGACACGGGAATTACGCGATTTAACCCGCTATCGTCGGAAGATAGTCGGTACAATAGCATCGGAAAAGAATCGATTACAAAAGATATTAGAAGATGCGAATATCAAATTGTCTTGTGTGCTAAGTGATATGAGTGGTGCAGTAGCAAGAAAGATCATCAAGGCGATGCTGGAAGGCGAAGAAGATATATCTGAGTTAGTAAAATTCCATCATGGACGGATGAAAGCGAGTAAAGAAGAGTTGGGTTTAGCCTTACAAGGTGCATTAAGCACTCATCATCGTTTTATGCTGAATACGATACGTGATTCGATGTCAGAGAAAGAGGCTTTATTAGCTAAGTTAGATGATCGGATAGAAGAACAACTTCGGACAAATGAAATGGAAATAGATGCTGAGTTATTAGATAGTATTCCTGGAGTAGGCAAAGATGCAGCAGCAGGCATTATAGCAGAGATTGGTAACAATATGGATCAATTCCCATCGGCACAACATTTAGCCTCATGGGCAGGCATGAGTCCAGGGAGTAACGAAAGTGCGGGTAAAAAAAAAGTGGACGAATAACCCACGGCAATAAATATTTGAGAACACTGCTAGTGCAATGTGCATGGGCAGCCACTCGAACCAAAGGCACATACCTGAGAAGTAAATACGATAGTCTGGTAGGACGTAGAGGCAAAAAAAAGGCATTAATTGCAGTAGGACATAAGATCCTGATCGCCGCTTACTACATCCTTCGAGACCAAGTAGCTTACAAAGAATTAGGTAGTGATTTTTTGGATAACAAACGGAAAGGCAAACAAATAAAGCATCATATCAAACGACTCAAAGAATTGGGTTTAGATGTCGAACAAATTAATCAAATTATAGCGTTGAGTAATCAACCTAAAACAGAAATAAAAAAGGCAAAAGTTGCTTAAGGTCGATTTTTACTGGAGGTTGAAATATCCTTATTAAACTGAGGAAACCCCGTACATGAAACTGACTTTGAATGCTAAGCACACAAGAGTATAGCCAACCTATGGGCAACCTAATGGTAGAGCATGTATATGAAATTTTAACTCTTGGTATTCGCAACTTCTTTGCCTTTTGATTAAGCTAGTTCGCTAGCATTCTTATAATTTTTAAACATATGAAAGAACAACTCACAAAACGACTCGAATCACTCAAAAATGAATACCAAAAAGGGCAAGAACGACTTCAAACATTAGAAAGTGAAGTAACTACTGTTCGATCAGCAATGCTTCGTATCAGTGGAGCCATCCAAGTATTAGAAGAAGAGCTAGGAATACAGGATAAGGAAGCAGGAGCTCATTCAATTCAACAATAATAAAAAAGCTACTACCATGTAAAGAATGATAGCTAATTTATTAGTGATTTCGCTAGGACTCTATCCTGTCCCCTTTATTAAGGGGCAAATACTCTACGAAGCAATTTAGTAATACTGTTTTGATAATCAATTTTTTGGATTCAGTTGGATTTGTGTAATAAGACCAAATCTTGTAGGAACTCATTAGTTATCATCTAAAGAATATCTATATTTGTTTACAGTTTTTATAACCATAACAAATAAATATGTCGAAAACAAAATTTCCAAAAGGGGCAGAGGCCTTACTAATTGCTATGAATACACCAAGCCCAAATGGATTATTGGGTATACCGACTTTGATTTGGGGAAGACCTGGTGTAGGAAAATCGAGTTTTATAGAAAGTCTAGAAAATGAATCATGTAGGGTTCGAACTATGATAGCTTCGATTTATGATCCAACAGACTTTTCAGGATTGCCAATTTATGAAAAAGGTGCTGTAAAATATGCTTCGCCAGAATGGATTAACGATTTTGACGATTATAAGAGTGGAATACTTTTTTTAGATGAATTGAGTACTTGCCCACCGTCAGTACAAGCAGCCTTGTTAAGGGTAATATTTGAAAGAACCGTTGGATTCAAAAAACTACCTGCTCATGTAAGGATTATAGCTGCTGCAAATCCTCCAGATCTAACACTGGGTGGATGGGATTTGAGCCCCCCAATGAGAAATAGATTTGTTCATATAAAATGGGATGTACCTATTGAATTATATTTAAAATCATTGACAGAGGGATGGACTGAAGCGAATGAATACCATATTGATATCAATAAACATAAAACTAAAATTCATACTTGGAAAGACAAAATAGGAGCTTTCTTAAAAATTAATCCAGAAGCACTTCATGGTGATCCTTCAAAAGAAAGTTTTGGATATGCTAGTCCTAGAAGTTGGGATTATTTGATTCATCTTTTAACAAGTTGTGAGGTATTAAATAAATCTATTAGTTTAGAATTAATAGAAGGTTGTGTCGGTGAGGGTACTGCTATTGCTGTTTATGAATTTTTAAACACCTTAAAACAACCCGATCCATTGGATGTGCTTTCAGGTCGAAAAGAAATAGATTTCACAGAGTTCAATGATGGAGAAATATACATTTTGTTTAATGGTATGGAACGTATACTTTCTAATTCAAAATATGATAATGATTTTCTAAAGTTCTCAGATAAGTTTCTCACGCTTACTCAAAAGCTAACCTTAATGGGCAAGAGGGATGTGGTATTTGTCAGTCTTCAAAAACTTGCAAAAGCAGGATTCTTGACCAAAATCATTTCCAATGCACAATCCATTTCTTCTGAACGATATAGCTCGTTTATGGATAGAATCACTAGAATTTTTAACGAGGAAGGTTTAGTGGAGTTCATAGATATTCTTGCCTAGATGTCGGATATAGAAAATACAATAAGACTATCTCGTGCCTATGCTGCTAAGAATTTGCCTTGGTTTAGCCCTGCACTTTATAGGTGTAGAATCGTATTAACGGAACAAGTACCGATTGCTGCAATTGATAAAAATTACAATACATATTGGAATCCAAGATCAATAGCATTATTAATAAATAGTCTTAGCGATAGAAAACGAGGCTTATCAGAATTAGGATTTATATGGATTCATGAAATCAGTCATGTTTTAAGAGAACATTTTAATCGAGCAAGTTATTTAGGAGTTGATTCCATTAAATGGAATTATGCAGCCGATCTCGAAATAAATGATAGTGAATGGGAAGGCTTATTGCCTCCAACATTATTTCCTCCTGTTACTCCAAATCTTTATAATTTACCTAGTGGAAGAACAGCAGAATGGTATTATAATAACTTACCTGAAAAATATGTATCATTTAAAATATGGGATGATGGCTCTGGTGTACATGATAAATATAGACCATGGGAAAAAGAAGATAAAAATCCCCAGATTATTAACGATATTAATAGAACAATACTTCAGCGAGACATAGCGAGAAGATTGAAGTCTGCTAAACCTGGCACTTTACCTGGAGGCTGGAATGTTTGGATAAAAAATACGCTAGAACCTAAAATTGATTGGAAAAAAATTCTTAGAAACAGATTATCTACTGCCATCACAATAGGAAGAGGATGTCGCATTGACTATACCTATAATAAAACCAATAGAAGATCCACCGTTTATGCTCCAATTATTCTCCCAACTCTAGCAGGTACTCAAAGTAATCAGCTAGTCGTTGTGATTGATACTTCTGGTAGTATGAAAGGTCAACCTTTAGAGCAGGCTGTTGGAGAATTATATGGAATATTAAAAGAAGCGCATCGTAATGTTACACTTATTCCATGTGATGCAGATGTATTTCAGACTATAGAATTAAAATCAGCACAAGACATTAGAACTTTACTAAAGTTACCTGGTGGCGGTGGTACAAATATGATCAAAGGGATTGAGTTTGCTACAAAACAATGTCCTATCCCCGATACAATATTAGTGCTTACAGATGGGTACACCCCTTATCCCACAGAAAAGTATAATATCCCTGTGCTTTTTGGTATTTTGGGGCACAACAAACTGGAGGAACAAGCTACTCCACCCAATCCCCCTTGGAAAGAAGATACAGTAGTCTTTATTGATCTTGCTAAATGAAACGAAACAATCAGAATAGTTATTAATCATAATAAGTTCCTAGTCTAACTTGAAAGATTGGGGATTACTATTAAGAATAAACAGATAAATATATGCAACTAATGACTGGCATAATTCGAATAGATTTCGATGGAATAATAATTGACTATAAAGTCGATTATAATATTACAGGTAAGGTATTCAATTCTCATCCATTAATATTTGATTTACCGCCAAATGGACAGAAATTGATCCTTGGGAATAATCAAGAAGAAATCAGAAACCACATAAAAGTTTTTCAAAACTTAATACCTATAATACTACCCATTGGCATTCAAAATCAGGATACTTTTTTATCCAATGGCTTAAATACTATTTACAATTCTATAAACGCTCAATTAAAGGAAACGGGAATTGATCTTAACACTTTATACCAAATTGCAGAGGAAAATAGTTTAGCTTATTATGTTCATGCCTCTTATTCAAATCCCAATGATTTTCCTAAAGATTTCCATAAAATTTGGACAAGCAAAATGGGATTGATAAATGATAGGTATGCTGATATAAAAGCAGGAGATTTACGATTTCTTGGCTACCATTATCCACAGTTTGGATTCAAAATTATACCGCTTATAATTCCTTTTATCAAGCAATCATCCATCAAAAAAATAGCTTATGAAATGTTAGCAAAAGTTATAACTAAGGAATCGTATAACTATCTTAAAGAAGAACTCCAAACTTGTAAAGATGGACAAGCTTTAGGAGGGATTTTCATAGCACTTTCTAAACATCAATTAAAAGATGTAACAATTCAGCAAACACTTATTGATATATACAATTCAGATATTCAATTGGACGAAGATGCAAAGGCTAAACTTATGGAAGCCTTGAAGCACTATCCTAACCATGAAACTGCTAAAATTGGAATTGAATTACTATCTGGACAAAATCTACATACCAGTGAGCAAACATCAAAAATTTTACTTAGTATGGGATATTCTGCTAAAAAAATAGCTGACTTGATGTTGCCTAGATTACAATCTACCGATTCAAAAGAATCTCAAATTGCTTTTTCAATACTTTCTAGTTCGGATAAGTTTAAAAGATATTTACCCAACAATAATAAGCTCCTCAACCTATTTGCAAGAGCACTAGAGGTAAATCAGAATTTGAAAATTGCTTCTTCAATGCCAGATTTGATTCAATATCAATACAACACAGCGACCTCTTTACAAATTGTAAGATTTTTAAGCATTCATCATCCAGTTATCATTAAAGGATTTCTACTTTTAATAAAAAAATTATTGGATGACTCCAGATTTAATACCAAACCATTTTATAGTAAAAAGGCTAAAAAAATCTTTATTGATTTATTGAATAAGGAAGAACTATACATAGTTGAGAAAGCATTCGATATTTTAAAAATAATTGGTAAAAATGAGAAAAATAGAAAATTCATTGACTTGTTTTTGAAGCATCTTGATCTGAATAAGAATAGTTATAAGAACTTATATGCAATGAAAGCGATCAATCATATTTTACCAGTTGTCAAATTCAATAATCGAATAATTAATCCCTATAAAGTAGCATTAGAAAGCGAAGACTACAATTATCGAGCTACAGCACTAAGAGGGTTGAGATATAGTAACGATCATAGTTTAAAAAGATCATTAGATTATTTTAAGGATGATCCATCAAGCTCTGTAAGGGCAGCTGCAAACATACTTTTTGAAGAACCTAAAAAAGCCTATAAATCAAGTTTATGGAGTAGACTTAAAACTTACGCCTACATTTTATTTAAATATAAAGGAAGAGTACCAACTCAAAAAGAATTTGTAAAGGATTATTTTGAAAAGGAATTTGGCTGGATAAAACCAGAGAATAAAGCGAAAAAGTATAAAGTGAAATAAACAAATGGAGGAAATTGAATTTACAGTAACTTCAAAACCTCTACAGTTTATTTTAAAAGCTTTTTCCTTTTTTTGCACGATTTGTAAAATATAGCAAACATAAAAACAAAAAAATGCCAACATTAAAAAAGTTAAAAGATACGATAAGAGTTAAGATTGATACGATCATTACAGATTTCAAACTAGAATTTTTGATCACAGGAAAAGTCGTAAGCTGTACGTCTTTATTATTCGATTTACCTGAAAATGCACAACGAATTACCCTTGGAGAAAACTCGGAAGAAAAGATAATTAAGATCAAAGCTTTTGAAAAATTGATATCCCTTATACTTCCCTTGGGTATAGTGAATCAAAACACCTTTTATGCTAAAGAATTGAAAAATGTATACGCAACGATAAATGAAGAATTAATCAAGAATAACATCCAACTCAATCAATTATTTGAGCTCGCCGAACCCTATACACTAGAATTTTATATCTTATCTTCTTATGCGGAGCCTTCAAAATATCCTGATCAACTAAATAATATTTGGGGTTATACCATCGATCTAATTAAGGGTATAAATGGAACAATGAACACAGACAATGTAAGTCGTATTGGTTACGATTTTCCTCAATTTGGGTTTAAAATATTACCCCTAATTATCCCTTTTCTCCAAGACTCCGATACCAAAAGTGCTTTTTATGGAAATCTTGAATATTATAGTTCTAAGGAGAATCAATCATATTTAATGGATGAACTAATGAAATGTAAAGATGGAGAGGTCATAGGCAGTATTTTAAAAGCACTTTCTGAGCAAGAACTAGATGATGAGTCCATACAAGATAAAGTGATAAGTATTTATAGATCGGGTATGGAAATGTATGGAGATGCTTTAAGTAATATGATGAAAATTCTAAAGCATTTTCCGAATGAAAAAACGTATAAGATAGGTATTGAACTAGTTAAAAAAAATAATCGACATACTAGCGGCACGGCAATATGGGCACTGCTAAATACAGGATACCCAGCTGAAAAGATTACCGATATTTTAGTCCCTAAATTATTATCTGATAATTTTATTGAATCAGAATCGGCTCTTAAATTATTAGCAAATAATGGAAAACTATCTCCTTATTTACCTAATAGCACCAAACTATTAGAAGTTTTTGTAAAGATGCTAGAAAATAAATGCAGTGATACTATCGCATATTCTATGTCAGCTATGCTGGATTATAAATATGATGAAAATACTCCAAATGCAATTATCAACTATTTATCACATCAAAACTCTAATGTGATTTCAGGTATATTGATTTTAATTAGTTGTTTGATGAATGGAAGTAAATTTGATATATCCTTATTTTATAGCGAAGTAGCTAAAGAAAAATATCTAGCTCTTCTTAAACATGAGAATCAAAAGATAGTTGAAAATACCTTAAAGGTTTTACAACGAGTCGGTAAAAAAGAAAAAAATGGAGAATACATTAATATCTTTTTAAATGTCATTGACTTTGAAAGTAATAATATTAATAATCTTGATGCTATGAGAGCAATCAATTACTTACTTCCCTATATTGAATTCAATGATAACATAGTTGAAAACTATAAAAAAGCACTAGAGAATACCAATTCAAATTATCGTGTTGCAGCACTTAAAGGATTGCGATACAGTAAAGATGAAAACTTAAAAAAATCGCTATTATACCTAAAAGACGATCCTGTGAAAGATGTAAGAAAAGAAGCTCAAAGGTTAATGCAGTCGCACGAGGATGATGGTTTAAAGATATTTGGAATGGATTTACAAGATTTAGGTGTTGAAGCTAGTGTGATTAATCTTTTAACAAAAAACAATAAATCAATAGATGAAAATCTGTCTTCGATGGATATACTTAATTTGGTAGTAGGAGAAAATAATAAAGAACAAAAAAAGAATATAGAGAAATATAAGTTATTGTAGTGTAATACTAATTATTTCTGCTAAAATAAACGAAAATAAAATAGAATAAAGAATGAGATAAACTTCTCGCCCGATTCTTATCAAGAACAAAGACCTTACTTCTAATGAAGTAAGGTCTTATTGTTATAGTGATCTCGCTGGGGCTCGAACCCAGGACCCTTTGATTAAAAGTCAAATGCTCTACCAACTGAGCTACGAGATCATTATTTATAATTAGCTTTTCTTCAAAAGCGATGCAAATATACGATATATTTTGAAATCACAAAATGTTGTGAATGTTTTTTTACATTAGACTGAAAAAAGATTTTATTAGTTATAAATGCTTGATTTTCAGGTAAATGTAGCTGTTTTTGAAATAATTGAAAGAACTGAATAATAAACTAAATTTTTCCAAAAAAAGTTCACTCAAATTCAACTTTTTTTTCATCTGGTACTTGACAACTTTTTACTGCATTTAGAAATGCTTGATAATCAGTATAGTTATCTAAAACATGTGAAACCCCTAAACGCGATAAGGTGACTGAATCCCCTTTCCATCGAATACCAATCAAGGGGATATTCATACGTTTACAAGTGCGAACATCCCAAGGTGCATCGCCCACATAAACGATTCGTTGAATGTTGGAATGTACTTTTCTTGCTTTTTCTATCGTTTCTTCCAAGATCGCTTCCCGTGTATATTTATGATCGGCATAACTTCCAATAATGGCAACTTTTGGAATACCTACATGTGCTAATTTCACGCTTGCAGGGCGTTCCCATCCTCCTGTGGCAATGCCCACTATAAAATTATCATCATGAAGTAGACGATCTACCATTTCTTTGGAGTGGGGGACTGGCTGGAAATCTTCAGGATTAGATTGTCGTTTCTCTTGAATAAGTTTTACAAATTCATCTTGAAAATGGACTAATTCATCTGGATCAACTGGACGATTAAATGCTGCTTTAATCAGCTCCTGAAAAATTGTCGTGTCATTGACATGCGAAAAACTAGACAAATCTAAAGATGGCAATGCTTGTCCATAAATTCGGTTAAAGGTAGCGGCATAACATTGACTATCAATCGCATTGGAATATAAGAGTGTGCCATCTATATCAAAAATTATAAGAGTATTAGCATCAGCATTTAAGGGCATAATGGATTTTTGTAAGGTTTAGGACAATGTAAAGTTGAAAAATTGTATTGGCTAAGACAGTTTCATTTTGTTCAAAAGTACAATTTTATACTGAAATTAAAATCGGAATTTATTACTACGTCAAAATGTATACTTTAGGTTTTATTCTACTGCCTTTATACCTTGTAATTACCATCAATTTACAAGCACAAACTTGTTGTACAGCTGGAGCTCCAATTGCTTCAGTATTAGATGTAGGAAGTACCGTAGATCAACCCTTGATGATTGCGCTCTCTTATGAATACAATAGTGTCAATCGTTTAGTTGATCAAAACTCAATATTAGAAAATGATCCAAGAACTCGATCTGGACAAGCATGGATGGTACATTTTAATTACACCATTAATAACAAATGGGCAGTAAGTGCTATTTTGCCTTGGATCCAACAAGGTAGAAATACTTTATCTGAACAAGAAACAGTATCTGCTTTTGGAGATTTAATCCTTCTTGGGCAATATACACCTTGGTCAAAAAAGGAGCGAAAAATAACTATTGGACTAGGAATGAAATTACCATCTGGAGTTCAAAATACTCGTTCTGATCGAAATATTGTTCTTTCTCCTGATATGCAAAGTGGAAGTGGAACCAGTGATTTTATTGGGCGTTTTTCCTTTCATCAATCGCATCTTTTTACCCAAAATCTGCATTTTCAAACCGCACTTAACTATCGTTTGAATACTACAAATGCGCATTTTGGCGATCCTGATCGAATCAATGGACGTCGATTTAAATTTGGAAATGAAACTACATGGACAAACATGATAAGTTATCAAACTGTTGTTCATACTTCGTTTGTAACTCCAGAAATGGGCGTACAATTTCGATATACACAAGCTAATCAAGAACAAGGATTAGCTGCTAATAATAGTGGTGGTTTTTGGTTAAATTATTTAATGGGAATACAACTATTATTTAAAGAAAATTATTTAGTTCGATTATCTAGTACATTACCCATTTGGCAAGATTTAGAAGGGCTACAAATAACTACAGATTATCGAATTGGTGCTCAATTAAGATATTTATTTTAAAAAAAATTCTTCTTTGACAAATCCCGTGAAAAAAGTCAAAGAACCAAAAAAATGATAATGAAATTCAATCAATTATTTAATCTGATTTTATTGTTCACGATATTCAGTTGTGGAGAGGATAATGCACAAAGCTTTACGAACTCAGATTGGTTGATTCCATCGAGTGAAGTACAAGATGGTGGACCAGGAAAAGACGGTATTCCTTCTATAGATAGCCCAAAATTTAGTTCTATTGATGCTATTGATTTCATGTCAGCTGATGATTTAATCATTGGCGTGTGGGCAGATGGTGAAATTAAAGGCTATCCACATCCTATTTTAGATTGGCATGAAATCGTTAATGATCAAATGGGCAACCAAGCGTTTGCGTTAACTTATTGTCCCTTGACAGGAACTGCCATCAACTGGAATCGAAAATTGAGTAATGGAGAGACGACTACTTTTGGCGTCAGTGGAAAACTATACAATAATAACTTAATTCCTTATGACCGGGAAACAGATAGCTATTGGTCGCAAATCAATTTGAATTGTGTGAATGGTGATCGAGTAGGAGAAGCAGCGAGTTTATTCCCTATTATTGAGACGAGTTGGAAAACCTGGAAAGAATTATTTCCAGATGCTGAAGTCTTGAATACCAATACAGGTTTTAATCGAAACTATTTACAGTATCCATATGGAGATTATAAAACCAACAATGATCGAATTATTTTTCCGTTAAGTAATCTGGACAATCGATTAGCAGCAAAAGATCGTGTTCTAGGCGTATCCATCAATGATGATTGGAAGGCTTACCCTTTAAGTTTGTTTGAAACACCAAAAGTTATTCATGATCGGGTAGGGGGAGAAGAAATTGTGGTTATTGGTTCGCAGGAAAAAAACTTTATTGTAGCTTATAAAAATGATAATACCACTCAATTTTCGATTGATTTAGAAAGCTTACCCATTATTGCAAAAGATGAAATGAATAATAGCCTGAATATTTTGGGACAAATCAATAATGAACAACTAGAACAGCCGACTTCTTTTATGGGCTATTGGTTTTCATTTGGGGCTTTTTATCCTGATATTGAAATTTATGAGTGATGATCATTCACTAAGAAGCTTACTTCAATTGTACTAGTTTAAAATAGAAATAGATACTAGTCGTTAAAACAATTCCAAATATAAGAAGTGCAATAATAGTGCTGACTTTGATCCATTTTTCTTCTTTTTTAAACCCTTTGTACATCCTTCTGATTGAAAAAATTGAGATGCCCAAACTAATAAGGATGATAAATAGGATTAAAAATTCAATTAAGCTAACAACTGCATTTGCACTTTCCATGATATGAGTATTATATAAGCGGTTTGGCTAACGACCTGTCCGAGCGCAGCAAAGCATGGCTCGCTAGCCTTTGTTCTCGTCCGTTTTTTCTATTTATAGTTTCTTGGTGAGGCAAAATACAATACTATCATCAATTGTTATAACGTCACCATATTTCAAGGGATTTGAATCTTTAACTAATCCATTTCCATCTGGTTTGTATCCTCTATTTATATATAAAATTTGTGCAGCACCATAGTCTTTATATACACCAAATCCAATTCCTGCAATGTCTGATACCTTTTTTATTCTTTTTTCTGCTTCATCCATTAGTTTTGTTCCAATCCCAAGTCTTTGATATTTTTTGAGTACATTAAAATCCACAATTTCTGGAATTTTATTTATTTGGAAAGGCTTATAATCAGATTTCCACTTTATCGTTAGGTAGCCTGCAAATTCTTGATTCAATTCTGCGATAATAATATCTCTTTTTTCCATTTTTTGGAATTCCAGATATTGTTCGTATTGTGAAATTGGTTTATTCCATCCTTGTTTTTGAAAGGATTCACTTATCTCTTTGCAATCTTTTTTTCTTATTTCTCTCAATTCAAGATTTCTTTTCATCTGTTTGAATTATTGTCGTGAGCCGACTTCAAGTCGTCTTACGATTAGTTTAATCATTCCTTTGGGTGTCTAATACTTAGACATCGGTGTTTCATCTGTTTATTTTTGTTTTCTTTTAGTGGTCAGATGGAACTTACCATGATAAAATAATCATACCCTTGTGTGTTATTTATGATTAATAAATATCATGCTCGGTTCATTTTCATTTTTTCTTAATGGATAAGAGCAATATAAACTCTTATTCTTCCCCAAAATCTAAATCTAATTTTAATTGAATGCCATCGATTTGTTTTTCATTTTCAAGATTGGAAACAGAGACTCCCAATAAACGAACGGCTTCTATGTCATCCCAAGTATTTTCTAGTAATTCTAAAACGGCTTGTTGTAATACCGCTAATTTACGAATTTCACTGGTAAAGGATTTGGAGCGCGTGATCTGTCGAAAATCAGTCATTTTAATTTTTAAGGTGGCGGTTCGACCATGATTTTGCTTTTTTTGCATATAGTCGAAAACGGTTTGCGTTATGGGAAGTAATTTTTCCTTCATTTGTTCGAAGGTGGTCAAATCTTCCGAAAAGGTTCGTTCTGCACCAATTGATTTTCGAATACGGTTTGGATTGACAGGTCGATCATCAATGGCTCGTACAATGCGATAAAAATGTTGTCCTACTTTTCCAAAATGCCGACCGAGTTCTATTTTAGACAGTTTTTTTATATCTCCGCCAGTATACAAACCCAAGCGGTGCATTTTTTTAGCGGTTACTTTCCCTACGCCAAAGAATTTTTCAATAGGCAATTCATTTAAAAAGACTTCTGCATCATTTGGAGTAATGACTTTGATACCATTGGGTTTATTAATATCAGAAGCAATTTTAGCGAGAAATTTATTAAAAGAAACACCAGCCGAAGCCGTGAGTTGCGTAGTCTCCAAGATGCGTTTTCGTATTTCTTGAGCGATTAGTGTACCTGAATTAATACCTTTTTTATTTTCGGTAACATCTAAAAAAGCTTCATCTAAAGAGAGAGGTTCTACCAAATCTGTATAATCCAAAAAAATGGTTCGAATTTGCTGCGAAATATCACCATAAACAGAAAAGCGCGATTTTACAAAAATCAAATGAGGACATAATTCCTTGGCTTTAAATCCAGGCATAGCAGATCGTATCCCAAATTTTCGAGCTTCATAACTCGCTGCTGCAACTACACCACGCCGACCACCGCCACCTACAGCAATGGGCTTACCACGCAACTCAGGATGATCGCGTTGCTCAACAGATGCATAAAATGCATCCATATCGATATGTATGATTCTTCGGTGACTCAAGAATTATGCTTATAAGATTTCTAATACCGTTTCAGGTGGGCGACCAATTCGTGCTTGTCCATTGTGAATAAAAATGGGTCGCTCAATTAATTTAGGATTTTCAACTAAAATGGTCAACCATTCTTCCGTTGTGAATGTTCGATTTTTGTAGTTTTCTTTATAAAGCGATTCACCTTTTCGGATAAGTTGTAAAGGCGTTAAATCTAAAAGGGTGAGAATTTTTTTTAGCTCTTCAACAGATGGTGGACTTTCAAGATATTTGATAATGGTAGGTTGATATCCCTTTTCTTCTAAAAGTGCAAGGGTTTCTCTACTTTTACGACATCTAGGATTATGATATAATTGCATAATTGTAGGTAAGTTTCTACAAAAATAAAGGATAAATATTTAAAAGAAGATCAATTCATTTTCAATATATATAAATTATGATTTGGACAACACAACCTACACTAGAATTGCTCAATGCTACCAATGAAGGAACAATGGTAGGACATATAGGAATTGAATTTATTGAAATAGGGGAGGATTTCCTAAAAGCATCCATGCCTGTGGATCATCGTACCGTTCAACCTTATCGAATTTTGCATGGTGGGGCTTCCGTAACTTTGGCAGAGACGATAGGGAGTGTAGCCTCTTCTTTTTGTGTAGATTGGAATGAAAAAAGGGTAGTAGGCTTGGAAATCAATGCAAATCACTTACGACAAGCAAAAGAAGGAAGTACCGTTTATGGAACAGTTCGACCTATAAAATTAGGTCGAAAAATTCAAGTGTGGAATATTGAAATCAAAGACGATAAGGAACGCCTTTGTTGTGTCAGTCGTTTAACAATGGCTGTCATTGATTTGTAAATTAACGAACAAATCATATCTTTTATACGCTGAAAATAGCTCTTCGCCGAAAATGTAATCTAGCTTTCATACCATCTAAAGATGAAATTGTATCTTTATGTCCTGTTTAAAGTAAACCGTTTCATCTTACTTAATTCATCCTATTTTTTAAGTCTTCTAACTAAATATTTTCAATGAAAAAAAATATACTACTTTTTGGATTATTGTGTTTTTCAACAATAGTAATGGCACAAAACATCCTTAACATGACATTGCTCTCTAATGTCGATTATCAAGAAAATTGTAATGATATTTGGGGCTATGTTGCACCTGATGGAACAGAATATGCCATTTTAGGAACGACCCAAGCTACTGCTATTTTAGATTTGAGTGATCCTGAAAATCCTGTTGAAGTGGCTTACATTCCTGGGGCAAACTCTACTTGGCGTGATATGAAACAGTGGGGAGAATTTGTCTATGTTACTACAGATGTTGGACAAGATGGATTATTAGTCGTTGATATGAGTGGTGCACCAGATACGATTACGCATTACTTCTGGCAACCTGAAATTCCACAGAGTGGCGGGTCAATTACTTTACAAACTTGCCATAACATTTATATTGATGAAAAAGGCTATGCTTATTTAGCAGGATGTAATATGAATGGGGGAGGAGAAATAATTATTGATGTACATACAACGCCCGGTCAACCTATTTTTGCGGGTGCAGTTGATCCCGTATATTCGCATGATTCTTATGCAAGAGGAGATACACTTTATGCTTCTAATATCTATGGTGGACTATTTTCTGTGATTGATGTTAGTGATAAATCTAATCCAGTCACCTTAGCAAGCCAAACAACAACTTCTCTATTTACGCACAATACCTGGTTGTCTGATGATGGAAAGTATCTTTTTACTACAGATGAACGAGGGAATGCTTATGTCGATGCCTATGATATAACCGATTTATCTGATATTAAGCTACTTGATTCCTATCGTCCAGCAGATACAGAAGGGACAGGAGTGATTCCTCATAATACACATTATTTTCAAGGATATTTAATCACGTCTTACTATACAGATGGTGTGAAAATAGTAGATGCTCATCGACCTGATAATTTAATAGAAGTTGGTTCGTTTGATACTTATTTACCAAATAATACAGGATTTAGTGGGGCATGGGGAGCTACACCTTTCTTACCTTCAGGTTTAGTTTTAGTCTCCGATATCAACACGGGCTTATGGGTTTTTGAACCCAACTATGTACGTGCATGCTATTTAGAAGGGCAAATTACAGATCAAAATACAGGTGAAATGATAAGTGGTGCAGAAGTCATTATTACTTCTGCTCATGTCAATAGCACTTCTTCAGATGCTACGGGAAATTATAAAACTGGTCAAGCAACAGCAGGTACTTTTGATGTAACGGTATCGAAGTTGGGGTATATGGATAAAACAGTTTCAGCTAATTTAGTGAATGGAGAAGTAACCATTTTAGATGTTGCACTTGAACCACTTCCTACTATTACGGTATTTGGAAATGTAAAAGATAAAGATGCCAATATTCCAATAGGTGAAGCATCAATATATTTAAAAGGAGAAGTGATTTCATACGAAATTACTACTGATGGTGCAGGATTTTTCACTTTAGAAGGAGTATTTATTGGAGAATATGAAATATATTCGGGTGCATGGGGGTATGAAAGTATTCTTCATGCTACCATAGATTTGAATGATGTTCCTGGAACAGCATTGGGTCAAACCATAGAACTTTCTAGAGGTTATCAAGATGATTTTATTCTAGATTTAGGTTGGGAAACTTCAGGTTCTGCAAGTACTGGACAATGGGAACGAGATATCCCCATAGGTACGGAATTTCAAGGCTCACCAAGTAATCCAGGCATGGATGCCGATGGCGATCTTGGCGATTTATGTTATATGACAGGTAATGGCGGCGGTAATGCAGGTACAGATGATGTAGATGATGGAAATACGGTACTTATGTCTCCTCCTATGGACTTAACCCTCTATGATGATCCTATTATTTCTTATGACTTATGGTTTTATACCAGTGGTGGAAACAGTGAATCAAATGATTGGCTAGAAGTTCGTCTTTCCAATGGAGTAGTTGAGGTGATTGTAGAAGATTTAGATATTAATACTTCGGGAGGTGCATGGCGACCAATGGCAGAAATTCGTGTCGCAGATTTTCTTCCTATATCAGATAATATTCGTTTTATCGTTGAAACAGCCGATGATGACCCCGGTCATTTAGTAGAAGCAGCTCTGGATGCCTTTTCAGTAAGTGGTACGCTTACTAATACAAAGGAAGTAGCCTTATCTTCCGCATTACAAATAGATGCTATGCCTAATCCTTCTGCTTCTGATTTTGCCATTAGCTACGATTTATCCGATTATCAAGATGGAGAACTTCTTGTCTTCAATATGCTAGGGCAAGTGGTAGATCAAAAAACATTGAATCAAACGAATGGAACAATTACTTTAGGGGCTTCCTATGAGAAGGGGATTTACTTTGTCCAACTTCTTACGGATAAAGTTCGTTCTATTCCTATGAAAATTGTGAAGCAGTAGAACCTATTTTAGGTAAATATATCCTTCCTTGTCGAGGCATGATCTTGAGTGGTCGTGCCTCGATTATTTTAGGTGTAAAAGAACAGTTTCTAAATATTCTTCAATAAATTTTGTTGGCGTTGACTAAAGTTGAAAGCTTCTAACATGGTTAAAGATAGGGCTTCTTCAAGATTGCCATAGGCTTCCTGATAATCTGTTGAGGATCGTCGAATAACTTCTAAGGCTTCTTCTTTTCCATAAACATGTGTTATTTCTACATTGGGCGTGTCTTTAGGTAACTGTTTATAAGTCAAGAAGTAATGCTGCAAGCGATTGATAATAGTTTCAGGAATGTCACTAACATCTGTCCAACGCCCGTACACTTCATCACTTTTTAAAACGGCTATGATTTTATCATCGGCTTCGCCACCATCTATCATCCGAAATCCACCAATTGGAATAGCACTCACGATGATATTACCGTGAGTCACTTCTCGTTCGGTAAGTACACAAATATCTAAAGGATCGTCATCTCCCACAATACCTGTTCTGCCTGATTTTTCCATGCAAAATTCAGCAACAGCTTCTTTGCAATAGGTTTGGGGAACAAAACCGTACAAGGCAGGAACGATATTAGAAAATTTCTGTGGTCGATCAATTTTTAGAAAGCCAGATTGCTTGTCAATTTCATATTTGACGGTATCCGAGGGAATGACCTCTATGAAAGCACTGATTTCTTCTGGGGCATTATCTCCAATTGGAATACCATGCCAAGGATGAGAAGTATAGCGAAGACCAATCATTTTCCATAACTTCAAGAAAGACTCTTTACTCATAAGACATTTTGCTACAAAGGTAGTAGATTTTATGTTCAAGTGCTACCTTAATTCAAGCGATGTTGTAGGCCTTTCTCCATTTTATCAATATTTTCTTTAATCATGAGGTCATTACTAGGAAATGATTTTGCTTTGGAAAGTTGTTGAGCAGCTTGGGTGAAATCTTGTTGTACATACGCTATGTGAGCTAAATTGAGGTGTACGAGAGCATAGTCATTATCAGTTCGTAAGCCCAATTTTGTGGCTTCGGTCAAATCTAGTTTTGCTATATCTAGTTGTTTTCGTTGTAAAGCAATCATACCTTTCGTAAAATAATAATAAGCACGATTCGTCTTTAGTAACCATTGCGGTCGTTTAATGATGTGCAATAAATCTTCTGCTTCATTTAATTTTCCTTTTTTTAGTTGACTAAAAGCAGACCATACACTTCCAAATAAAAAATGCGTTAATAACAAAATAAAACTGGCAAGATAAACATACCAAGCCGATTGAAATCCATCTGTAATGGTAAAAACAATAGCAATTACCAAAAAAAGAAAAACAAGGATTAAACGAATTTTAGATAAAGACATTTCTAGTAAATAAGTTGAAGAGATAGCTCAAAGGTAAAGAGATTAGTTGGCATACAAAACAGTTTATTGTATTGACCTTTGAAAAATAGATTAGCTCACATCTCACGATTCATCAACATCCAATTTCCTCTTACTTTTAAATAATGAGCATTAGGAAAAACTTTTGTAAACACGGACTGAAAAAAATCTTTGTTCTGTTGAATATCTTTTTTGGTATAGGCTAAACGATTATACAATAACAAGCCATTTGGAGTTAAAAGAGTTTTAATTTTTTCCAAAAAATCAGTTTGTTGAAATTCGTCAGGAATAATATCATCTAAGAAAATATCTACGGCGATTAAATCGAATTCTTCTTGACATAATTCTACGAAAACACGAGCATTTGTACAAATGAGTGTTAGAGGAGAAGAAAGTTCGGGAACAATATATTTATTGGCGAGGAAAAGCACATTTTCATCAATTTCTACACCTGTATACTCATATTTTTGATGGAATTGTTGTTCCAATTGTTGTACAATACTGCCTAAACCAAAGCCTAAGATTAATACACGATTTCCTTTGAGTTTAGAAAAATTGAGTTGTTGAAAGGTTTGTGCAAAGTTGTCATATAAATCTTCATAGGAATACACTGCATTTGCTGTACACAATTGATAACGCCCATTTTTAAGGCTAACATAGAGGTGGGGATTATGCGCGCTAGGCGCACTTTCAATGTGTAGTTCAATTAAATAACTCAGCCATTTTTTCCAGCGAGGTGGGCGCATGTATATCTATCTAGTAGAGGGTTCTTGTTCAATTTTTTTTTCCCAACGGCGATATTTTTGACTTAATTCCGCTACTTTTTCTAAAATCTTTTGGTCTACTTCAGTCAGTGGAATTTCTCTACGCATCATCACGCGTTCACAGGTTTCAAAAACTTTATTGAGTTTATAAGTCGTCATGCCTTGTGGTCCACCCCATGTGAAAGAGGGAATAAAATTTCGGGGAAAACCAGCTCCGAATATATTCGCAGATACACCAACAACGGTTCCTGTATTAAACATGGTATTGATACCACACTTGGAATGATCCCCCATGATAAGCCCACAAAATTGTAATCCTGTAGGAGTAAAGCGTTCCGTCACATAATTCCAAAGTCGCACTTCATCATAGTTATTTTTAAGGTTGGAATTATTAGTATCCGCACCAAGATTACACCATTCACCTAAGACAGAATTTCCTAAATAGCCTTCATGTCCTTTATTAGAGTAGCCTGTCAGAACGCAGTTGTTTACTTCTCCACCTACTTTACAATAAGGCCCTAGGGTTGTTGCACCATAAATTTTTGCACCCATTTTTAAGACAGCATTATTACACAAGGCTACAGAGCCTCGAATCATACAACCTTCTAGGACTTTACTATCTTTTCCAAAAAAAATATAGCCACCGTTAGGATTTAGAATAGCACATTCTACTTCTGCACCTTCTTCTAAAAAAATATGATCTGGATTTCCAAGAACAGTATTAGTTTTACTTATGGCTTGAGAAGTTCGCCCTTTTGTTAATAATTCAAAATCAGAGGCAATGGCGTTTGCATTTAAACGAAAGAGCTCGCTGAGATGGAGTATACGATCAAAATTGGTGTCTTCTAAATCAAAGCCTTCAAGTTCTTCAATCTCTTCATTGTTAATTAAATGTTCAAACTGTGCAGCATTTAATCGAGCAGCGATTAATTCTCCATCTTGCAACAAAGCTTCATTGTTTTCAAGTTGTTTGATTAAACGACATAACTGATTAGATGGTAATACAGAACCACTAATCACATAATTATTATCTGAAATGTTAATCGGATATTTTTCAGAAAGATAGTCTTGCGTAATGTATGATACTGATGCATTAAGCCATTTTTCCCATTTTTCACGAATACTCAAAATACCAAGGCGTAATTCACCCATTGGTCGAGTGTAAGTCAGTGGGAGTAAATGATCTCTTCTATCATCATCAAAAAGTATAACGTTATTCATGGAGTACTAAAACGTTTAACACAGAAACTTAAATTGCTAACGAGCGAATTTACCTTAAATATTGTAATTAATCATTATATTTTTAACTTCATTTTTTTTGTTTTTGTTACACTATAGTTGATTCCTACAAAAAAGCCTCAATTCAGCAGTAGAATTGAGGCTTTTAAAGTAAAGAGGAGATATAACAATTATGCTTTTTCTCTACCTTTATTAAATTTCGCAAATTTCTTATTGAATTTGTCAATACGACCTGCGGTATCTACAAATTTCATTTTACCAGTAAAAAATGGGTGCGAAGCACTTGAAATTTCCATTTTTACTAATGGGTATTCTTTTCCATCTTCCCAAGTCATGGTATCTTTTGTTGGGGCGCATGAACGACCCAAGAAACAATCTTCTGTAGATAAATCCTTGAAAACGACAAATCTATAATCTTTTGGATGAATATCTTTTTTCATTATCTGTATGCTTTTGAATTCGGATTGCAAAGATACATTTTTTTGTTTAAAATTCAAGCGTTTTATAAACAATTAAAAATACTTTTTAAGGAAAACTTCTAGTATAAATTACAAGAGTATTCCTATTTTTGAGCAAGAATACTGAAACGAAAAATCACCCTTTGCCATGACCAATTTTCTCCCTACTTCTGACATTAAAAAAATTGAAATCCACAATTTTATTTTTCACCTCATTCAAACAGATGCTGATGAACCTCGCTATTTGGATGAAATCATTATTTCAGGGCAACAAAAATTATTCTTTAAAAAATTGATCCGCCAATCGCTCACTAAAGCTATTGAATATGAATTTATAGAAGAAGAAGGGGAATCGATTGTTTTGATGATTGAAATGATTGACGAGGCAGAAGAGCATTTTATCCAACATTCTCGCCAGTTGACTTCGCTCTTTCATCGTTTTCATCGCGGTAATACTTCGGATGGTATTTTTATTTGTGCCTTAGTTTCTTTTGGAGAAGATACAAGTAACCGATTGTTGTATTTGGCAAAAATGGATAAGTCAGAAGTGGTCAATTATAAATTGGAAACTGATGAAAATGGAAAGAAACGAGCTGTCTTAGAAGAAGTACTCAACCCAATCGTAGAAGATGATAAAGCCATTCAAAAAGCGGCTTTAATTGATATCAATTCGGTGTATGAATGGGATGTTTTAGCCCATGATCGCCAAAAATCAGGCGGAGAAATTGCCCATTATTTTAAAAATTTCTTACACGTTACCGAAAAAGAAATCAATGCGATTTTATCCACAAAAGTAGTCGCAGAAGTGCAAAATTGGGCCGCCAAAAATTATGAAGAACTTCCTGATGGTCAACACATTGCCGATTATAAAGAACGAGCGGTAAGCTACCTGCGCGATGCCACTGAATTTGATTCCTACGCCTTAATTGAAGAAGTCTTACCAGTAGCTGAAAATACGACTCGTGATGAAGGTTTAACGGATTCGCTTTTTCGTCATTTAGAGAAAAAAGAACTCACCGAAAAAACGTTTACTCCAGATCCTGAGGGCATCAAAAAGACGCTCATGCGCCACAAAATTCAAACAGAAGAAGGCGTATCTATCATTTGGGAAGGCGCACCTGAAGAAGTCAATATCGAAATCAGAGAAATTAATGGTCAGCAACAGATTGTGATTACCACAGATCGTTACATGTATCGTTAGGAAAAATAGAAAAAGCCAAGTCGGATGACTCGGCTTTGTAAGTTGTACCGGCGGGGGGAATCGAACCCCCACTCTCTTGCGAGAACTGGATTTTGAATCCAGCGCGTCTACCAATTCCGCCACACCGGCAATTATGATGGTAGATTTTAACGGGTGGCAAATTTATTTAAATTTTCCTGAATACGCAACAGATACCGCTTTTTTAAATAATAATCTTTGATTGCTTCTAATTCGGCGGTTGTTACCACGTTATCATCATAAGTTTCGATGATATCTTGAATGGGGTAGTAAATATCTGCTTGTAAGCGTTGAAGATGATTATGAGCCTCTAAATATTGATCTTGATTGTACTCAAATTCTAGCTCCATAATGGATTCATTGATATCCATCATCTCCATCAAGAACTCTTGTGGAAGTTGATTATTGCCTTCTTCTCCAAGAATTTTTTTAAGTTCAAGGATGTATTTCATACGCGCATCAAAATCGCGTAAGGTGTTGTAAGCTTTATTATTTAAACTAGATAATTCAAGTACTTCTTGCTGTTTTTCTTCTGTTTCGAGGGTGTAAAAATCAGGATGATATTTTTTACTATTGGCATAAAAAATTTTCTTCAAGTGGGCTTGATTGACTTGAAAGACAAGAGGAATACTATAGAATTCAAAATAATTCATATACCAGTTTAACTATTCCACCAGCGTAGAAAATCCAATCCATTGGCAAAAATCAATAAGGCTAATACCAGAATGAATCCAAAAATTGTGGAGTATTCTAAAAATTTATCACTTGGTTTACGACCAGTAATTACTTCATACAAAAGAAACATCACATGCCCACCATCCAGTGCAGGAATAGGTAATAAATTCATAAATGCTAAGATTAACGAAAGGATTGCTGTGTTTTTCCAAAAAATTTCCCAATTCCAATGCGATGGAAAAAGCTGTGCAATGGAGCCAAAGCCACCCATACTCTCCGTTGCTTTAATTTGTCCTGTAAACATCTTACCAAATGCCTTGATTTGATCCCCCAAGAAACCAACTCCATAATTGAAACCATAAGGCATTGCTTCTCCTAAAGTAAAGGATTGCCGTTCTCCGTACAAATCAGTAGGGGTAAAAGCATACACTTTAATTTTTGCATTTTCGGTAGTGGTGAAATTTAATTGTACAGTATCTTTTTGATTGCGGAGCACACTCATTTGGATCGCCTGATTCTCTTTTCCTTTAATGGCTTGGGTGAAATCATAATAGAAAGGAGTAGGTGTACCATCTAAGGCGATAATTCGATCATCTACTTTCATACCTGCTTCTTCGGCGGGACTTCCACTGGAGAATTCTTTTGCTATAAAAGGAAAATTAGCGAAATAAAGCGCGTTTCCTTTGTTTTTATAAGAGGATAATTCGGTGATGTATTTTTTATCCACAGGAAGTTCTACTTCTTTTCCATCTCTACGTACGGTTAAGCTAGAAGCTCCATTAATCACAATCTCTTTTACCACCAGTCGATCATTTACTCGATCAATTTCTTTATCACCAGCTTTTAAAACAATATCGCCATTCATTAAGCCCAAATCTTGACCAATAGAATCGACATAAATACCATATTCCACTTTATCATTGGGCAAATATTCAACGCCCCATTTCCAAAAAACAAGCCCAAAAATTAAAAAGCCAAGAATAAAATTGACCGTTACTCCACCTAACATGATAATTAAGCGTTGCCAAGCTGGTTTAGAACGAAATTCCCAGGGTTGAGGGGGTTGTTTCATCTGTTCTAAATCCATGCTTTCATCAATCATTCCCGCGATTTTGACATAACCACCCAAAGGAAGCCAACCAATACCATATTCTGTTTCTCCGATTTTGTATTTAAAAAGAGAAAACCACGCATCAAAGAATAAATAAAATTTTTCTACTCGAGTTTTAAACCAACGAGCAGGAAGGAAGTGTCCAAATTCGTGTAAGACGATTAAAATGGATAAGCTTAATATGAGTTGACCAACAGTGACTAAAACGCCCATTTATTTCTTTCGTTTTTACTGATTATCGCGCAACCAATGATTGTAAGGCTGCTTTTATTTTTAATTCTTCATTTGTAACATAAATTTAGAAGAATATGTTGCTCTAATAAGATTTATTCTACAAACGGCTGCAAAGGTCAGTTTTTTGAAGGGAAAAAGGAAATATTCCTACTTTTCTTTATGGCTTTCTTTACATTTGTGTATTATGCAACTCTTTTTTACCCAACATATTGAAGGTGATTTTGCTTATCTACCAGAAGATGAAGCGCGCCATTGTGTACAAGTTCTTCGTAAAAAAGAAGGACAGCAAATTCAATTTACAGATGGTAAAGGTGGTTGGTATACAGGCGTAATTGTAGAAACCACCAAAAAAAGCTGTGTCCTAAGTATCCTATCGCATCAGTCAACGTATAATCCGCCTATAGTGAACACTCATATTGCGATTGCACCGACTAAAAATATGGCACGCATGGAATGGTTTGTGGAAAAAGCTACGGAGATAGGAATAAGTAGTATCACTCCAATCCTTTGCCAGCAATCAGAACGGAAAAAGATTCGTATAGATCGGCTAGAAAAGATAGCTTTAGCTGCCATGAAACAGTCGCTAAAGGCATATTTGCCAAAAATTGATTCACTGGTTACCTTTAAGGAGTTCGTCGCGCAAAAGCAAGATATTGATGTGAAATACATTGCATATTGTGATTATGAAAATAATGTACACCTGCAAGAAAAATATCAAGCAGGACAAAACGTTTTAATTTTAATTGGCCCAGAAGGTGATTTTAGTACAGAAGAAGTAGAATGGGCAAAAAAAGAAGGATTTATTCCTATAGGATTGGGAAAAAATCGACTTCGAACAGAAACGGCAGGTATCGCAGCTTGTCATATTATTCAATTAATGAATGAATAAAAAACTATTATGATATACCGATTATTATTTTTTGTAATTCTTATTATCACAAGTGCTTTTGTTGCCCCCAATACAGAAGATCGAGGCGCATTGAAACTCGCTTTGCTTAAATATAGTGGGGGAGGAGATTGGTATGCCAATCCTACTGCTTTACCTAATTTAGCTAATTTTTGCAATGAAACTTTAGGGACAGATTTTGATACTGATTATGCAACGGTGGAGGTAGGAAGTGCAGATTTATACAATTATCCTTTTGTACATATGACGGGGCATGGAAATGTAGTTTTTTCGGCTGCTGAGGCAGAAAATATGCGAAACTATTTGATTGGTGGCGGTTTTTTGCACATTGATGATAATTATGGGATGGATAAATTCGCTCGTGTAGCGATGAAACAAGTCTTTCCAGAATTAGATTTTGTAGAATTACCGTTTGAACATGAAGTGTATCATCAGAAATTTCAATTTAAAGATGGTTTGCCTAAAATTCACAAACACGATGACAAAGCAGCTCAAGGATTTGGTATTTTGTTTGAAGATCGACTAGTATGTTTCTATTCTTATGAAAGTGATCTGGGTGATGGTTGGGAAGACCAAGAAGTACATAAAGACCCACAAGAAAAACGAATAGAAGCATTACGAATGGGCGCAAATCTCATTCAATATGCATTTGAACAGTGATTCTATTATAAAGAGAAACTACATGTTTCAAGCTAAAAAAGGGAACTTAATTTTTGAAGAAAACTAATTAAAGGCATGCGGAGAAAATAAATTTGCAATAGCTGCAATGAACTATGTAACATCAAAAAGTTAAATCTATTCCCAAATAAGATTACGTTTACGGCGAATATAATTCTTGATATTCAACCAAAATGCCACAAAAAGATAGAAGATAAGTGGAGATCCCAAAGCCACAAAAGAGATATAAATGAAATACACACGCACTCGCGCAGAAGCAATACCCATCTTTTCTCCAAGATAGCTACAAACGCCAAAGGCGGATCGTTCTAGCAAATGCTTAATATCATTCATAGGTTTATTATTATACCGTATTTACAAAGTTAAGAGCTTTTGGGGCATTTGAAACCATATTTTATATCCTTAACAGATTTTTCTGATTTTAGATTATAAGAAAAGCAATTTTCTTTAAAATAGTATAGAAATTTTTACAAAAAAAGCCTAATCCCATAAGGAATTAGGCTTTTTCCCTACCCATAAGTAAGTTGTCTAGTAATCAATGGCGATAATATCCTCAATCATTTCAGGACTATCTGCGATAGCAATCTCTTTTTTCGCTACCAAAGCCTTCTCTTTTTTATACACCGCAAAAACTTCGACGGTATAAAATCCAGACCGACCGTACACATATTCAATGCTACGTTGACGAAGTCGTTCTACTTCACCGTCGCCGTAATCAATATAATATTTAGCCTTTTTATCAAAGCCATTTACGGTAAATTTGATGGGTTGATAAGTTTCTTGTTGCCCCTGTATATTAAGGCTAGTTTTTTTCTTAGGAAGTTGAAATAAAGTAGAGGAGGTTTGCGCTAAAGTAGCTTGTGGTATTTCTTTTGAGGATTGAACTTCTAGAACGGTATCTTGATAATTATTTATATCAGAAGATTCTGAATCATTCCCTTGAAGCACAAAACTCAAACCTACCACCCCGATTACAAGAATTAATAACTGCATGATTACTTCACGTAATTTGTTGCGCTCTTTATGCTTAAGCTCGCGCATGTATTGTTCTAGTTCTCTAGGATTTGCATTGTTGAAATTTGGCATAGCAGACCATGGGATTTAGGAATTTTGGAAATAGATGCTTGTGAAATCGGTGGTTGCTTGAACGGTTTTGTCTAATAATAGTCTGTTTCGTTTAGTGTCGATAGTGCAAGTACCTCAAAGAGATACAATTAGTGTTTAAAGTCAGTCTTTCTACGGTTTAGTTTTTCGTCAATTAACTCCAAAAACATTAGTCAAAGGAGTGGTCGTTCATCTATTACTGAATAGGAGGCGGCATGGAATTTATTAGTAATTAGAATCAAAGATTCAAAAAAAATCTAATAAACACAGTAAAATTTCAGGGAGGAAGTATTATCATTTGATAATTACAACACAAATGTAGAAAATAATTTTTAATATGTCAATATTTATAATATTTTTTCTACCATTTTTAGGGTAGATTTTTATTTTTTGGAATCATTTTGGCAATACATCTTCTTCTTTTGGTAATAGAAGCCACATTTTTCCATAATGATGAAAGGCACTTGCTTTATTTTTACCTTCTATACCTATTCCTGAATACACATCCACATGCCCAGCGCCTTTTATGGCTCCTCCAATATCTTGTGCGAGAAGAAGACGCCACTCGTGTCGTTGTAAATTTCCTGCTTTATCAATAATGGGTATTTGAGCGAGTAAACAACTTCCTAGAGGAAGATATCTTCTATCCACAGCAATGGAGTGATCGGCTGTTAATGGAACATGTCCAGCACCTTTAGGTTTGAATTTTTTTGGAATAAAAAAAGTGTAAGATTTGTTTATAAATAAAACAGTATCAACAAGATGTGGGTTTTTGCCCAAGAATTTTCTAATACCATCTAGCGATATATTTTTAGCATCAATATCATTCCGTTCTACCAAATATCGACCAATACTTTGATAAGGATGTTTGTTTGTACCACTATAGGCAAACAACTCTTGCCGACCATCGGGATATTCCACATAACCTGAACCTTGTACTTGCATAAAGTAAACATCGACCTTATTTTCTGCATAAGCCAATTCTAATCCCTTCCCTAATAAAGCTCCCCCTTCTTCAATGTTTCTGCGAGTAGGAAGTCGTCCTTCCCAATCTTTAGGATAAGCATAAATGGGGTATTTATAACGATCAGTTTTATGTTTATTTACTTTAATAATGGGGGTAAAATAACCTGTAAAATGAACATTTCCTTTTTTGTCTTCTCCCCAGATTTGATAGGCATCCAAATTGTCTAATAAACGACTAGGCTTGGAGTGTTGCCAAGCTAATAATTCTTGTATAGTTTGCTTTAATTGATCTAGATTTACATTTAAATTTCCAATTTTTTGCTTCTTTTTTTGCTTACGCAATTTGAGTAAACGAAGGTGTTGTTCTAATGCTTGAACGAAATCATCTTTTATCAGGGGGAAATTGAAAGTATCGACAGTAGCTTTTGTAAAAACATCTTCTAGTGGAGTGGCATCATAATCTTTTCCATTACCTTCAAAATCATAACCTTGACCTAGTAGGGTTTCCATGCGATTATCAACAACAAGCTTAGATGTTTTGACTTCAAGAGCAGTATCTGTTTGACAAGCTTGAAAAATGAAGACACAACTCAATAGTATAAAGATAGAAGAGGGAGGTTTCATCTGTGTTTTAGTGTAAAAAACGATTAAAAATACTCTAATAAGACAATAATTAGAGGAAAGTTAAGTAATATTTGGCGTAATAGTGCAAAAGGAGACACTATCAAGTGGTGGTTTGTGTATATTTTTTAACTTGTAGATACCTTATTTAACACGATATTAGGAAGAATGCTTTTTTTTAGTTAAAAGATCATTTTATTGTGACAAGATTATCCTTTAGTAGTCAATAAAATAAATATACTTTACGTTGATAAAGAGAAGTTTATTTCGTATCTTATAGATGCTCAAAGAAATCTTGATATTTTGTAGCGGATTAATGGAATAATAATTGTTTCTATTGTTTCGTTACTCTCGACCCTATATTACATACCTAGTTTTAGTTTATGAGGATTTGGATATTAATTAGTTTTTTTGCCTTTGTGGGGCAGCTTCCTAGCACAGCTCGTACTTGTGTTGATAGTATCAAACAGTATAATGGCTATCGTTTAATGCTAACTTCTATTAATTTGGAAGAGAATCAGTCGGACCATTTATTAATCAAACTTAATTTGATTAATACTGGAAGAATGGCTGTTCAATTAGGAGAAGGAGAAACATTGCGATCTTCTATTCAATTAAAATTTGAAGAGTCTTTTTTTAGAAGCACTATAAGCCCTTATCACAGAGATATAGAGAAGGCATTACTCGAAAAAGATTTAAATGTTCCTGCTGGAAAAATTTTGAAAGCTATACAGTTGCAAGTCAATAAAAACAAGGCATTGGCAGAATCCTATCAAGGACAATCCTATGAAAGTAAAGTATTTAATAAAAAATCAAAAAAGAACAAATCAAATTCAAAATCTAAAGAAACTTCAAGTCTAGCCAAAACGGATTCAAATAAGAAAAAGCCAGCTTATCCAAAATTCAAAAAACAAGAAAAGAAAAAAGAAGAAATAACCTCAGCACCTAGAACCAATTCCCCTCCTTCTTCCACCAAAGAAAAACGAAAGTTATCTTTACCAAACTTTAAAAAAGATGCTAAAAATAACACTTCTGATACAGCTGAAAAAACAAAAGAAAAGAAAAAATTCCCTAGTATCAATCTTCCCCAAAAGCGAAAAGTTACACAAGAAGAACGAGAAGGTGTTAGCTTTACAACTAGTGCAGGAGTAGAAGCTTCAAAGAATAGTTATGAAGAAAAATCATTGTGTATTGACCTTACCGTAGATACCGTAATAGTGATCAAAGAAGTTGCTAAAAAATGGTTAACAATTGAATATACCATCACTAATCGTGGTAAAAGTCCAGCAGATTTATATGGTAAAGCAGGAGATGACAATGATAATTTGGCATTACGAGCTTTCTTAGCTACATCGCCTAAGTTAAGTCGTGGTTCTATCCCTATTGGAGGAACATTTATTAATAGTGGATTAGAGGGAGGACTATTGTATCCAAATCAGTCTTATACAAATAAAATCAAACTTGATATTCGTAAAATTACTCGTTTTACCCCTTATGTTATTTTACATGCAGACCCATTCAATACACTGAACGAATGCGATAAAACAAATAATAAAAAACATTTATTTGTAGATTAGTGATTTTTCCATAAAAAAGTATTATATTTACGGTATAACTATAGCTTACCCACTAGATAATACACACCAACCCCTTAAAATCAAAGTTCTAAATGGTACGATTATTGCCCCATTTTTGGAGTATATAGTCATTTATTAGTTTTAGATCTACCTTCACTTAAATTAACTTACGGAATTCTATCCGAAAGAAACTTACCTGCTTGGATTTTACACTAAAAATCCTCTGGCATTGTTGTTGTAAAAACAATGAGTCTCCTCCCAACGATTAAACATAATAATCATAGTTTAATAATACATAAACTATAAAATGACTGTAATTGTGAGTATTACAAATAGAAAATTATACGAAATTGAATAAGTGATTTCGTAAATCACACCTTAAACTAGAGTATTTATTAGTTTTAAAACTAATTGAATGAAAGAAAAAATAGAAATTATTGTAAAGTCTGGAACAACAACTATTACAATATATGCACAAAAGGGATCAAACCTTCGACAAGTTTTATTAAATCATCAAATTGAACCTTTCAATTCTATTTTCAGCGATAATGACCACTGTGAAGGTACAGGGTTGTGTGCAGAATGCGGTGTTTGGATTGAAAATGTAGGGCAAAATAATGCACTAAATCAACAGTCAGGTATTGCGAAATTGTCTTGTGAATTTATCGTTATAGAGCCAATTACTATTGATTTAGATGATCAATGGATAGCAGATTTTAATAAGAAAAATATTAGACGATCATCAAGTTAAAATGATTTTTTCACCGCGCTGTGCTTGTAGAAGAAAAGCTAATATAGTGCGTGCCCGGAGTATATTTTTTGCTTAAAAGATCTAGCAATAACTGAAAAGAAGCGTCTTCTTTCTTGAAATTTTGTTGCCCAATGTCAATAATCAAAATAGGCATATCTTCTTCTATTTTAAAGTAGTCAAAATAAGCATTTTGTATTTGTAATAAATAAGATGCAGATACATCTTGCTCATAAGAACGACCTCGTTTTTTTATATTATCTAACAATGTTTCAACAGGACGATGCAAGTATACTAATAATTCTGGTTTAGGATAAGTTGCATTCAATACATTAAATAGTCGTTGAAATAATCTAAACTCTTCAGAATTTAAATTATTTCTTGCAAAAAGTAGTGTTTTGACAAAAATATAATCCGAAAAAATCAACTGTTTGAATAGATCTTGCTGTGCTAAGGATTCTTGTAATTGTTTATGCCGTTCAGTCATAAAAAACAACTCTACAGGGAAAGCATATCGTTCAGGATTTTCATAAAAATAAGGGAGGAAAGGATTATCCGTAAACTGCTCTAATATTAATTTGCAATCAAATTCTTGAGCCAACATATGGCAGAGCGTTGTCTTACCCGTACCAATATTCCCTTCTATTGCAATAAAATTATAGGCAAAATTATGACCCATTTCTACTTAGCTTTGTTTTGATAAAATTGCTTGTTTTAAGTTGTTAACTCATATAAATATACCTCGCACTCATCTTTCGATGACCAATATAGTTGTTCTATTGGTTCTTTTAAAATCGGATGCATATAATCTGCTGCAATTTCTAATAAAGGAATTAATACAAAATTTCTCTTATGTATGTGAGGATGAGGAAGGATAAGATGTGGAGTGTTGATTATCAGGTTGTTATAAAACAAAATGTCAATATCTATACAACGCGCTGTCCATTTAGTGGATCGTTTACGTCCTATTTCTTTTTCTATTTTTAAAATTTCATCCAATAGCTCTGAAGCTTCTAATGTTGAATGGACTAGAAGCGCTTGATTTAAAAAATTTGCTTGTTCTTTGATCCCCCAAGCTTCTGTTTCATAAAGGGAAGATATAGTTATTACTTCTCCTAATCGTTCTTTTATTAACTGAATCGCCTTGTCAAGATAAGCTTCTCGATCATCTATATTACTTCCTAAATGTAAATATACCTTCGCCTTCATGAATGCAAAGGTACAGTATTGAAAAAGAGTGAAGGTATTTTAATCTGAAAAAGTACAAAAATCTGTACAAGAAAATTCAAGGGCCATTTCATCGCGAATTCTAGTAATAATAATTTCTGCTTCGCCGTAAACATAGGGTGGGTCAAAGCCTTTCTTTCGATAAGATTGATCAATATTAGCTTGTTGTAAATTTAATATGGCTTCAACGGCAATATCACATACTCGAATGGGTCTAGGAGGATGTAAAGAATTTGCATCAATATAAATAGAGCGATTAAATATTTCGGTTTTATTCTTTAAAAAAGGACATAAGATGCCTATAGCTTCTAAATCACATGTTTTTCCTAATAAACTAGCCAAACTTCCCCAAAAAATTAAATCTTCAGTAGATAAACTATCTGGTACAGCATAAAGAATATCGCTATAATCATTTAAAAGAATATCTGATAGTTGTCTGGTAACATGGGGATTTCCTTTCCATTTTTCATAACGAGGGTGAAGTACATTCACAATTTTGGTTCGGGTGGATAAATTTCCATTTTCATACCAAGTAAGCAGAGGTTCAAGAAAATCGCTTTCCCAAATAGTAGTTGCAATAGCAAGATCCTCTAAGGCAATAAGATTATGTTGTTTGATTTCAGTTAGAAAATGATCTAGGATCAATTGATCTTGCGCAAACTTGTCATTTAAATGACGGAGAATTGCTTCTTTTCCATCTTGAAAATCAAATCGTACGTTTTTTGCAGTTAACAAATCTTGGATTCTTACTTTTTCCGTGATATCTTCCACATCCAATAAACAACTTAACTGATGATGATGATAGGGGTCAATACTTGGATGCTGAAGAAGTTCAATTAATTCTTGCTGAATAGTATTTAACATAGAATCACTTGGACGAAACCATTCAAATTCAAATTGAATATTTTCCCATTGTATTGACACCGGACCTTTGGCATATAAATCGAGTTGTAACGTAATTGTTGCTTGAACTTTATAGGATTTATCTTTTGGAACACCCAATATAGAAGATGCATAAGCACTAGGATATTTTGTAATGTGGTTGATCCCTGGGTGTACAAAATTTTCAGGAATAATTTGGTATTTAGCATTATCCAAGAATTCAGATGGATTATTTGAACTGAAGGTGCCAGCTTTGATTCGTTTATCGTTTTGGTCAAAAACTACGCAGTCTACCACATACTTTGCTTTTTGTATGCTAAAAGGTTTATTGGTCTTATTTTCCAAAGATACACGTAGCCATTCTTTATCGGCTAAAGAAGGATGATGGATAATCTCTAAGGAAAGCATAAAATCTTCAAACTGTTCCTTCTCTAAGGTTAACCATAATTGTTTTTGAGCAATTAGAAGTTGCGGTACAACCAATATGAGTAGAACATGGAAAAGTTGTCTCATAAGAATAAATCCCTAACAAATAGTAATTGATAATCTGATGATTGTTGTAATTGAGGGGAGTAAAAAGCGGATAGCTTTGGAGGAATTCGCTACACTAGACTATTAATACATTCAAAAATTAAGCCTGAAATTTATTTTTTTATAGTAGGCAAATTTATAGTGTATTTTATACCCTGTTTAGGGTAAAAGCATCTCATCTTGTAGTCTTGTTTATAATATTTTTTTAAATATTTTTTTATATCATTTTATGTATTAAATTTTTTTAAATAGTATAAAGTGTTGTATAGATTATAGTTATACGAATAAAATAAATATCATATCAAAAATAGTTGTAATATAATGATTTTCAGTAACTTATGTACTTTTTAAAATCTTCTAAAATTCGTATATTTGAATGATTAATGAAATAAGACAGACAAACTATGAGCAAATATGTCTTCTCATTTTATTTCTCACTTACCTATATTTCCGATCCACGATTTAATGAGTTTATTCTATTAGAGGATAAACTTACTCTCAATTTCTACCATATTAAACAATCTATTTATGAATGTGAAAGGATGAGTTTCCATAAACTCTTCCTAAACACAAAATACTACTATAATATCTAGGGAAAATACGATTTGTACAAAAAAGACTTTAGTGTTAATAATGCTTAATAAGTATTGAAAGGAAATGTCTTTTTGTGACAAAAAGTGAAGCGCTATTCTTTTATGATTTTTTCTTATAAAAAGAAGAAAACGATAAAAGCTAGTGCTGTTTTGCGTGTATGACGATTAGATCGACATTTTATTTATAAAAAACGAAAAAAAATGTTCCGAAAAAATGTCACAAATTAAATTGAATAGAATAGTGGATTGATATTGATTGATATGATTTTATATATTCAATACTATTTTAATAAAATCTAAAAGCTTTGATAAACAGTTGTTTGTATAATAATTATTTGAAATATGAAGATATGGATGGCGTAGTTTTTGCAGTATTTATAGATAAATATGAAGTAACAGTTTTTTGAAAAAAAAGGCAATAAAAAAAATAAGTCAAAAGTGACATAGAAAAATGAATAAAACATCTGTTGTTATAAACTTTAATATTATGAGATCTTACACAACTTTTTCTCAACTTAATGAATGGACTGTTCTGAAACAGCATCTTTTTCTGTTTCAGCTAGCTTCGGTCTTGACACTATTACTGTGTTTCATTGGTTTCAATGCTAGTGCTTCTACCTTTACTACTAATAATGTATGGGAATCTACACAACTTGATTCTCTTCCATATAGTAGTTTAGCGAAAGGATCTACATTGGAAGTAGCCTTCCAAAGCGACCTTTATAATACAGGTAAAGGAGAAGGGGCTTATCGAAACAAACGTCTTTCTAATGGTAAAATTCAAATACAATATGAATTTGAGAAAAAGACGACACCTAATCCATACCATATTATATATGACTATTATCTCCACCCGTCAGCTGATGGGGCTTTTGCTTTAGATATGAAAGGAGCAATTGATCCTGTTGAAATGACAATTAATGAAGATATGATAATAGCTTATGAAGGGGATGATCTCACTTTCTCCTCTGATCTTTCTAGCCTTCCTGATGCTGAAGGCAAATTTAATATACACATGCCAGAGGGCGATTTACTTTTAACAATGCATGTAAAGGTATTTGATCGCACTATCAAAGAGACTTCGATAGATGGTGTAAGAGGTAAAGTTTACTTACATACCTATTCTTATCAGTTTTACAAAACTATTCGAAATGGTACGTTAGTTAAAAGCTCTGACCAACAAGTAGAAGAATGGTTGAGTCCTACACTCGGCGTGATAAAACAAAATAGAACTACAGATACTCATGAGCAACGCCCTAATAATATGGATGTTGCCAAAAATGGTTTCTATACAGACTTTAAGTCTAAGAACAAAAGATCGTCTGTAATTACATCAATTAAAACTAACTAATTCTTAGATAGGTATTCCAATGGTATACGCCATTGGATTTTTCTGTTATAAAATTTTTCGGATCGACAAACACCGCTTATGAAAAGCTTTACACACCAATTTTTTAACTACCAATTTACCAAAATCCTTCAAGGAGCCTCTTTTGTCTTCTTGATGATGATGGCAAATCAGGTACTTGCACACCCGTATTATACCTGTACGGGTTACACTCCTCAAAATAGTGCAGGTACTACTTACATTTATCTGCAATCGAATGATTGTGGAGCCCAAATAACCACTATTTGTATTGAACAATCTGATGGTTATCCTAATACTGGAGATTCCTACTATTGGAATGGTTCCATTTTTCAAAACTTATCTAGCTCTAGCCGACAAGATGCTGGTGGAAACCCAGCAGTTTGCTGCGATGCTTCTGGATTTTCTCCTGGTTCTTTAGGAGGAAGTGCAACCTATTGCGATTGGGGGGATCATCCAACCATTAGTTGGACTGCTAATCCAAGTGGTTGTTACAATGGAGACGTTTATTATCAATGGCAATATAGTTATGGTAATAACACATGGTATAACATTGATGGAGCAACTGGATATTATTATAACCCTGCTCCAACAGATGTTACTATTTGGTATCGTGTTGCAGTCATATGTCATCCTTGTGGGTCTTGGAAATTTACCAATGCTATTGATATTTGGATCAATAAAACACCAGATGCAAGAGATGATCATGTCGAAATTTGCCCAGGAGGTTCTGTCGTCATTGATATCTTAGCGAATGATGCTCATATTGATTATTCAATTTATCAAGGTGAAGTTTATAATCCTTCTGATGGCTCTATCTCTGTAGCATCAGACGGCAAAGTTACTTATACCAATAATGGACATGAATGCGGTACAGATCAATTTACTTATAGAGTGTGTAATGTACTTTACGATAAATATTGCTGTGATGAGGCTACTGTTACCGTCAAATTAGTTGATGGTACAAATCCTACAGTTTCTTGTAATCCAGATAATGGAACACATGAATGTAATACGGGCAATAATCAAGATGCGTTGAATGCATGGAATACTGCTAATATTAATAAATTAAGAAATTGTACTTCAGATAATTGCGGTAATCCAGTTGATGTAACCTTTACTTATGAAGGTAACCTTGTGTGTGGTAATGCTGGAAGTTATCCTTTTGTATATACTATCTCCGATAAGTGTGGTAACAAAGTAACAAAGAGTGCTACTTTTACAATCGTTGATAATACTAATCCAGTTGTTTCTTGCGATCCTGATAATGCTACTCATGAATGTAATGGTACTGCTGGAAACAAGGCAGCAGCCGATGCATGGAATACTGCCAATATCAATAAACTAAGAGGATGTTCTTCTGATGCTTGTAGTAATATTACAGTTACCTCTAATTACAATTTTGGAAACTTATCCAATGATTGTGGTAATACAGGTGCCTTAACGGTTACTTATACCATTACAGATGAGTGTGGAAAATCTGTTACTAAATCTGCAAGCTTTACGGTTCGCGATACAACTAATCCTACAGCTTGTAATCCAGATAATGCAACGCATGAGTGTAATGGAAATGCAGGAAATAAAGCGGCGGCTGATGCATGGAATACTGCCAATATGAATAAATTAAGAGGTTGTGCAGCTGATGCTTGTGCTGGTGTGACAGTTACTTCTAATTATAACTTTAATAACCTCACTAATGGATGTGGACTAACAGGAGACATTACAGTCACTTACACTATTACAGATGATTGTGGTCGTTCTATTACTAGAACTGCAACCTTCACAGTACGTGATACTACAAATCCAACAGCATGTAATCCTGATAATGCAACACATGATTGTAATGGTTCTGCAGGAAATAAAGCAGCGGCTGATGCATGGAATTCAGCTAATATGAATAAATTAAGAGGTTGTGCAGCTGATGTTTGCGGAAATATTACTGTTGCTTCTAATTATAATTTCAATAATCTTTCAAATGATTGTGGTACTACGGGTTCTTTAACAGCTACTTATACCATTACAGATGATTGTGGAAATGCAATAACTAGAACGGCTACTTTCACAGTTCGTGATATAACTGATCCAGTTGTTAATTGTAACCCTGATAATAAAGTATTCGAATGTGCTGGACCTGCTGGTAATAAAGCAGACGCTGACGCATGGAATGCAGCAAATATTAATAAATTACGGAATTGTTCTTCAGATGCTTGTGCAGGAATTGCAGTTTCTTCTAACTATAATTTCAATAACTTAAGTGATGAGTGTGGTTCTACTGGAGCTATTACTGTTACCTATACAATCACGGATGAATGTGGTAATGACGTAACAAAAACAGCAACCTATACTGTTCGAGATACAACTGATCCAGTTGTTAATTGTAATCCTGATCCACGAACATTTGAATGTGCGGGTCCTGCAGGAAATAGAGCTGCAGCCGATGCATGGAATACAGCTAACATTAATAAGCTAAGAGGTTGTTCTTCTGATGCTTGTGGTGGTATTACAGTTACTTCAAATTATAATTTCAATAATTTATCTGATGAATGTGCTTCTACAGGTTCTTTAACGGTTACTTATACCATTACCGATGAGTGTGGTAGAACAGTAACCAAATCAGCTACATTCACGGTTGAAGATACTACTGATCCGACGGTATCTTGTGATCCTGATAATAAAGTATTTGAATGTGCTGGTGAAGCTGCAAATGAGGCAGATGCTACAGCTTGGAATACAGCAAATATGGATAAATTAAGAGGCTGTTCATCTGATGTTTGTGGCGGTTTAACAGTAACTTCTAACTTTAACTACAATAATCTTTCTGATGATTGTGGTTTTACTGGTTCTTTGACAGTTACTTATCGTATTGAAGATAGATGTGGAAATTTTGTTTTAAAACAGGCTACTTATAGAGTTAAAGATGATACTAATCCTGCGATTGACATTCAAGCAGAAGACTTAACTGTTGAGTGTGATGGAGATGGAAATACACAACAATTACAGGATTGGTTAGATCGTAATGGTGGTGCTGTAGCTTCTGATATTTGTGGTGGATTTACTTGGGAAAATAACTTCACTGGTCTGAGTAATGATTGTGGTGAAACTGGTGAAGCAACAGTAAGATTTACAGTTACTGATGAGTGTGGAAATACGAATAGAACTACTGCTACTTTCACGATTGAAGATACCACTCCTCCAGTTCCTGTTTGTCAAGATATTACCGTGCAATTGGATGGAAATTGTGAAGTAAGTATTACTCCTGAAGATATTAATAATGGTTCTTCTGATGTTTGTGGCGATATTGCTGCATTATCACTTTCTCAAATTGATTTCTCTTGTTCTGAAAATCAAGGTGACAATACGGTAACTTTAACAGTTACAGATGATTGCGGTAATACTGCAACTTGTGATGCTAATGTAAGAGTAGAGCGTTTCGATCTGGCTTTACAAACTTTATTAGCAGATGGTGAAGATGAAAGAGTTTACCCAACTGAAGATGTAACCTTCAAAATAAAAGTATTCAACCAAGGTTCGTTAGCAGCTTCTAATGTTCAAGTGGTAAATTATATCCCACAAGGTTTAACCTTAAATGATGCGGATTGGTCACCTCAAGGTGGAAATAAAGCAACAATTACTTTACCAGGGACAATCGCTCCTGGCGCAATGGCTATGGTAGATATTACGTTTACTGTTTCTCAAATTGTTCAAGGTCAAATCGTTAATCGTGCTGAGATCATGAGCGCTGATGCTCCAAATGGTTTCAATTCTATCGACGTGGATTCTCGGGCAGATATGAATGCTGGTAACGATAGTGGTGGACAAGTAAATACAGATAATGATGATGAAATAGATGAGGGTTGTTGTAGTGAAGATGGCGATGATGAAGATGATTCAGATCCAGAAGATATTACAGTTGAGGTATTTGACTTGGCATTAAATAAAGTATTAGCAGATGGAGAAGATGAAAGAGTTTACCCTGGTCAAGACGTTACTTTCACGATTAACGTATTCAACCAAGGTACTGTTCCTGCTCAAAATATCGTAATCGAAGATTATATTCCTTCAGGTTTACGATTAAATGATGCTGCTTGGACAGATAATGGTGGTACGGCTAGTTTCAACCTTCCTGGTACATTAGCACCAGGTGCGTCTACTTCTGTAGATATTACGTTCAATGTAACTCAGTTATTCGCTGGTCAAATTGTGAATCGTGCGGAAATTCACGCAGCACAAGATGATTTAGGTGATGATGTTGGAAATGGAAATGGTGAAATTCCAGATTTTGATTCTACACCAGATTCTAATCCTAATAACGATACAGGTGGTCAAGTAAATACACCAGACGATGACGAAATCAATGAAGGGGGTAAGAATGATGGACAAGATGAGGATGATGCCGATCCAGAAGATATTCGTGTTGAGGTATTCGATTTAGCCTTAAATAAAGTTTTAGGAGATGGTGAAGATGAACGCGTATATCCAGGTCAAGATATTACCTTTACAATTAATGTGTTCAACCAAGGTACTGTTCCAGGTCAAGATATCGTAATTGAAGATTATATCCCTCAAGGATTAAGCTTAAACGATCCTGACTGGACAAATAATGGTGGTACTGCTTCAATCTTACTACCAGGTTCTTTAGCACCCGGTGCTTCTACTTCTGTAGATATTACCTTTACTGTTGATCAAATTGTTGCTGGTCAAATCGTGAATCGTGCAGAGATTCATGCAGCAAAAGATGATTTAGGTAATAATATCAGTAATAATGTAGGCGATACACCAGATTTTGATTCTACTCCAGATTCTAATCCTAATAACGATACAGGAGGAGAAGTAAATACACCAGATGATGATGAAATCGCTGAGGGTGGTAAGAATGATGGACAAGATGAGGATGATGCCGATCCAGAAGATATTATTGTTGAAATCTTTGATATTGCTTTAAATAAAGTATTAGCAGATGGCGAAGATGAAAGAGTATATCCAGGTCAAGACATTACCTTTACTATAAATGTATTTAACCAAGGTACTGTTGAGGCTCAAAATATTCAAGTTATTGATTATATCCCTGCTGGTCTTAGCTTAAATGATGGTGACTGGACAGCTGCAGGTGCAAATGCTACGATTACTTTACCAGGTACGCTTGCACCAGGTGCATCTACTTCTGTAGACATCACTTTACGTGTTGATCCTGCAATGGTGCCAAGTAATCCAGTCAACCGTGCTGAGATTGCCGATGCAGAAGATGAGTTTGGTGATAGCGTAGCAGATGGTGTTATTCCAGATTTCGATTCTACTCCAGATACTGATCCAGGTAACGATACAGGAGGTATGGTTAATACACCAGATGATGATGAAATTAATGAAGGTGGTAAGAATGATGGACAAGACGAGGATGATGCCGATCCAGAAGATGTATTCATCGAAATCTTTGATGTTGCCTTAAATAAAGTATTAGCGGATGGCGAAGATGAGCGTGTGTACCCAGGTCAAGATATTACATTCACAATCAATATCTTCAACCAAGGTACAGTTCCTGCTCAAAACTTCGAAATCGTAGATTACATTCCAAATGGTCTTACCTTAAATGATGCAGATTGGTCAGGAGCTGGAAATACTGCTACCATTACCTTACCAGGTACATTAGCACCAGGTGCATCTACTTCTGTAGATATTACATTCACAGTTGATCCTGCTTCTCAAAATTTCCAAGCTATTAACCGTGCGGAAATTGCCGATGTAGAAGATGAATTTGGTGATAGTGTTGCAGATGGAGCAATTCCTGATAACGATTCTACGCCTGATGACAATCCTAATAACGATACTGGAGGAGAGGTGAATACACCAGATGATGATGAAGTAAATGAAGGTGGTAAGTTAGATGGACAAGACGAGGATGATGCTGATCCAGAAGATGTATTCATTGAAATCTTTGACTTGGCTTTAAATAAAGTATTAGGTGATGGTGAAGATGTACGAGTATATCCTGGTCAAGATGTTACCTTTACAATTAATGTATTCAACCAAGGTACAGTGCCTGCTCAAAATATTGAAATCGTAGATTATATCCCTGCGGGTCTTACCTTAAATGATCCAGATTGGTCAGGAGCAGGTAATACAGCTACCATTACCTTACCAGGTACATTAGCACCCGGTGCTTCTACTAATGTAGACATCACCTTTACTGTTGATCAAACGAATACAGCTGCAAATCCAGTCAATCGTGCGGAGATTGCAGATGCACAGGATGATTTGGGTGATAGCTCTGGTGATGGAACTATTCCAGATAATGATTCTACTCCAGATGATACCAATGGTAATGATACTGGAGGAGATGTTAATACACCAGATGATGATAATGTAGATGGTGGCGGTAAATTAGATGGTTCTGATGAAGATGATGAAGATCCAGAAGATTTAGAAATCGAAATCTTTGATTTAGCATTAATCAAAGTATTAGGTCCTAACGAAGACGAACGCGTATATCCTGGTCAAGATATCACCTTCACAATTGAGGTGACCAACCAAGGTACTGTTGCTGCTCAAAATGTAGAAGTAACAGATTATATCCCTCAAGGATTACGCTTAAATGATCCAGATTGGTCAGATAATGGAGCTACTGCTTCAATTCTGTTGCCAGGGGTATTAGCACCCGGTGCTTCTACTTCAGTGGATATTACCTTTACAGTTGATCCTGCTACTAACCAAAATGCTGGCCCTATCGTTAACCGTGCTGAAATCTCAGCACAGGAAGATGATTTAGGTGATCCAACTGTTCCAGATAATGATTCTACACCAGATGATACAAATGGTAATGATACAGGTGGAGTGGTAAACTCTCCTGATGATAATAGCGTAGATGGTGGTGGTAAATTAGATGGTTCTGATGAAGATGATGAAGATCCTGAAGATATCGATCTTCAAATCTTTGATCTTGCGTTAGCTAAAGTATTAGCAGATGGCGAAGATGAGCGCGTTTATCCAACGGAAGATATCACCTTTACAATTGAAGTAACCAACCAAGGTACAGTTGCTGCTCAAAATATTGAAGTAGTTGACTATATCCCAACTGGTTTAACACTTAATGATCCAGATTGGACATTAGCAGGTAACATGGCTACTACAACGCTTCCAGGTACACTTGCTCCAGGCGCTTCTACAACTGTTGATATCACATTCACAGTTACGCAAATGGTACAAGGTCAAATTATCAACGAAGCGGAGATTCAAGAAGCAGAAGATGACTTAGGTGATAATACTGCTCCTGATAATGATTCTACAGATGATAACGATCCTGATAATGATACTGGAGGAGATGTTAATACACCAGATGATGATAATATTGATGGTGGCGGTAAATTAGATGGTGGTGATGAAGATGATGCCGATCCAGAAGATATCACAGTTGAAATCTTCGATGTTGCATTAAATATCACTTTAGCAGAAGACGAAGATGATCGAGTTTATCCTGGTCAAGATGTTGATTTCAAAGTGAAAGTATTTAACCAAGGTACAGTAGATGCAGTTGATTTAACTGCTACTGTTACAATTCCTGCTGGTTTCACATTAAATGATCCAGATTGGACAGATAATGGAGATGGTACTGCTTCTTTCACCTTCCCAGGTACAATTCCTGCTATGACTGGAATGGCAATGGAAGAAATCACTTTCACGGTTGATCCTGCTGATACACCTGATGAAATTATCGTTGATGCTGAGATCACAGAAGTATTTGATGATTTGGGTCAACAAAATCCATTTGATATTGATTCTACTCCAGATACTAATATCAATGGAAACGATGCGGGTGGTGCTGTAGATACTCCTACAGATGATCCAGTTGATGGTGACGGTACAGGTACACCGGGCGATCAAAATCCTGCTACAGATGAGGATGATGCGGATCCAGAAAATGTATTCTTAGAAATCTATGATTTAGCATTGCGTAAAACATTAGGTGCTGGTGAAGATCCACGTGTTTATCCTGGTCAAGACATTACCTTTACAATTGAAGTGTTCAACCAAGGTTCTGTAACTGCTCAAAACGTAGAAGTAACAGATTATGTACCTGCTGGATTGAGATTGAATGATGCAGATTGGACAGACAATGGTGCTACAGCTTCTATTGTAATTCCTGGACCAATTGCACCAGGTGCTTCTGAAACAGTAGATATTACATTTACAGTTGATCCTGCTATGGACGATGCGCCAATTATTAACCGTGCTGAAATTTCTGATGCAGAAGATGAATTCGGTGATAGTATTGCTGATGGAGATATTCCTGATAATGATTCTACACCAGATATGGATCCTAACAACGATCCAGAAGTAAATGATGAAATTAATGAAGAACCTCCAGTAGATGAGGATGATGCTGACTTAGAAGAGATTGAGCGTGAAATCTTTGACCTTGCATTAGCTAAAGTATTAGCGGATGGTGAAGATGATCGTGTATATCCTACAGAAGACATCACATTTACAATTGAGGTAACTAACCAAGGAACAGTTCCTGCTTCTAATATTGAAGTAACGGATTACATTCCTACTGGTTTAACACTAAATGATAATGCATGGACGCAAGCGGGTGGTTTAGCGACTACTACTCTTGCTGGTCCTTTAGCTCCAGGTGCAACAACTACTGTTGATATCACATTTACAGTGACTCAAATGGTAGATGGTCAAATCATTAACGAAGCGGAGATTTCTGATGCGGAAGATGATTTAGGCGATAGTGTTGCTGATGGAGATATTCCTGATAATGATTCTACAGCTGATACAGATCCAAATAATGATACTGGTGGAGAAGTAAATACGCCAGATGATGATAACATTGATGGTGGTGGTAAGTTAGATGGTGGAGACGAAGATGATGCCGATCCAGAAGATGTTAATGTTGAAATCTTTGATGTTGCCTTGAATATTACTTTAGCAGATGGGGAAGATGACCGCGTTTACCCAGGTGAGGAAGTAGATTTCAAAGTGAAAGTATTGAATCAAGGTACAGTAGATGCAGTTGATTTAACAGCTACAGTTACTATTCCTGATGGTTTAATCTTAAATGATCCAGATTGGACAGATAATGGTGATGGTACTGCTTCTTTCACATTCCCAGGTACAATTCCTGCAATGACTGGAATGGCAATGGAAGAAATTACGTTTATCGTAGATCAAGCTGATGCTGCAGATGAAATTATCATTGATGCAGAGATTACAGAAGTATTTGATGATCTTGGTCAGCAAAATCCATTTGATATTGATTCTACTCCAGATTCTAATATCAACGGAAATGATGCTGGTGGTCAAGAAGATACGCCTGCAGATGACTTCGTAGATGGTGATGGTTCAGGTACGCCAGGTGATGGTGTTGCTGCTACCGATGAGGATGATGCGGATCCAGAAAACTTATTCTTAGAAATCTTCGACCTTGCTTTATCTAAGCAATTAGGAGATGGCGAAGATGAGCGTGTATATCCTGGTCAAGATGTTACTTTCACAATTGAAGTAACCAACCAAGGTACTGTTCCTGCTTCTAATATCGTAATTACAGATTACGTTCCTACAGGTCTTACATTAAATGATGCAGCTTGGGCTGCTGGTGGTGGAACAGCTACTACTACTTTAGCTGGTCCTTTAGCGCCAGGTGCTTCTACTACTGTTGATATTACATTTACAGTAGATCAAATCACTCAAGGTGCTATCGTTAATGAAGCGGAGATTTCTGAAGCAGAAGATGATCTAGGTGCTAATGCGCCTGATAACGATTCTACTCCTGATACAGATCCTGATAATGATACAGGTGGAGTTGTAAACTCTCCAGATGATGATAATATTGATGGTGGTGGTAAGTTAGATGGTGGTGACGAAGATGATGCCGATCCAGAAGATATCGTTGTTGAGGTATTTGATGTTGCCTTAAATAAAGTATTAGCGGATGGTGAAGATGATGTAGTTTATCCAGGGCAAGATGTTACCTTTACCATTAATGTATTCAACCAAGGTACTGTTCCTGCATCAAATGTTCAGGTGGTGGATTATATCCCTGCTGGTTTAACATTGAATGATCCAGATTGGACTGCTGCTGGTGCTAATGCTACCATAACAGTTCCTGGACCAATCGCTCCAGGTGCGTCTACTTCAGTAGATATCACGTTCACAGTGGATGCTACAAATGATGCTGGAAGTGCTGTGAACCGTGCGGAGATTACAGATGCAGAAGATGATATGGGTGATACAATCGGAGATGGTACAATTCCTGATTTCGATTCTACTCCAGATAATGATCCTAATAACGATACAGGAGGTGAAGTAAATACAGATGATGATGATGAAGTAAATGAAGGTGGTAAAAATGATGGTACAGACGAGGATGATTCTGATCCAGAAGACGTTACTATTGAAGTATTTGACCTTGCTGTTCGTAAGACGTTAGCGGACGGTGAAGATGCTCGCGTATATCCAGGCCAAGATGTTACCTTTAATGTGGAAGTATTTAACCAAGGAACAGTTGCTGCTTCTAATGTAGAAGTTGCAGACTTCATTCCTAATGGTTTAACATTAAATGATGCTGCTTGGACAGACAATGGTGCTACAGCTTCTATTGTAATTCCTGGACCAATTGCTCCAGGTGCTTCTGAAATAGTAACGATTACATTTACTGTAGATGCAGATGTACCTGCTGGTGATATTGTGAATGTTGTTGAAATTCAAGATGCGGAAGATCCAAATGGTGATAGCATCGGAGATGGAGATATTCCAGATAACGATTCTACGCCAGATGATGATCCTAATAATGATCCTACAGTTGATGATGAAATCAACGATGACGGAGATACAGATGAAGATGATAATGATCCTGAAACAATTGATGCACAAATCTTTGATTTAGCATTAATCAAAGTATTAGGAGATGGTGAAGATGAATTAGTATATCCTGGTCAAGATGTTACCTTCACGATTGAAGTAACGAACCAAGGTACAGTTGCTGCACAAGACATCTTAATCACAGATTATATTCCTGCTGGTTTACGATTGAATGATGGAGCTTGGACAGATAATGGCGCAACGGCTACTACAACAATTGCTGGCCCAATTGCTCCAGGTGCTACAGCAACCGTAGATATCACATTTACTGTTGATCCTACTAGTGAAGCTGCTGATCTAGTAAATCGTGCTGAGATTACTGAAGCTTCAGATGATTTAGGTGATAATACAGTTCCTGATTTCGATTCTACACCAGACGATGTTCTTGGAAATGATACAGGAGGTGTTGTAAACTCTCCAGACGATAATAACGTAGATGGTGGGGGTAAAATTGATGGTGGCGATGAAGATGATGAAGATCCAGAAGATGTTCGCGTTGAAATCTTTGACCTTGCTTTAGCTAAAGTATTAGGTGATGGCGAAGATGAGCGTGTATATCCTGGTGAGGATGTTACCTTCACGATTGAAGTAACCAACCAAGGAACTGTTCCTGCTTCTAATATCGTAGTAACAGATTATATTCCTACTGGTCTTACTTTAAATGATGCAGACTGGGCTGGAGCTGGTGGTCAAGCTACCACTGTAATTGCTGGTCCTTTAGCACCTGGTGCTTCTGCTACTGTTGATATCACATTTACAGTTGATCAAATAGTTGCTGGTGCAATCGTTAATAGAGCTGAAATTTCTAGTGCTGAAGATAGCTTAGGAGACAATGCTCCTGATAATGATTCTACACCTGATACAGATGAAGGTAATGATACAGGAGGTATGGTGAATACGCCAGATGACGATAACATTGATGGCGGTGGTAAATTAGATGGTGGCGATGAAGATGATTCGGATCCAGAAGATGTAGTTGTTGAAATCTTTGATATTGCTTTAAATAAAGTTTTAGCAGATGGCGAAGATGAAACAGTTTATCCTGGTGAAGATGTTACATTCACAATCAATGTATTTAACCAAGGTACTGTTGATGCACAGAATATTGTAGTTGTTGACTACATTCCTGCTGGATTAACATTAAACGATGCTGCTTGGACAGCTGCTGGTGCTAACGCTACAATTACTTTACCAGGTACATTAGCTGCTGGTGCTTCTACTTCTGTAGATATCACCTTTACAGTTGATGCTGCAACTGCTCCTGCAAATGCAGTGAACCGTGCTGAGATCGCTGAAGCACAAGATGACTTAGGTGATAACGCTCCTGATTTTGATTCTACTCCTGATACTGATCCAGGAAATGATACAGGCGGTGAAGTAAATACATCTGATGATGATGAAATCAATGAAGGTGGTAAGATTGACGGTCAAGATGAAGATGATGCTGACCCAGAAGATGTAAACATCGAAATCTTTGACCTTGCTTTACGTAAGACGTTAGCTGATGGTCAAGAATTCCGCGTTTACCCAGGTCAAGATATTACCTTTACAATTGAAGTATTCAACCAAGGTAGTGTAGATGCTTCTAATATTGAAATAGCAGACTTTATTCCTCCAGGATTGACATTGAATGATCCTGCTTGGACAGCTGCTGGTGGTCAAGCTACCACAACAATTGCTGGTCCTTTAGCTGCTGGTACATCAACTACAATTGATATTACATTCACGGTAGATAATGATGCACCTACAGGTATTAGCGAAAATGTAGTTGAAATTCAAGGTGCAGAAGATCCAAATGGTGATCCTGCTCCAGATAATGATTCTACTCCAGATGATGATCCAGATAATGATCCTACTGTAAATGATGAGATCGATGATGATGGTACAACGGATGAGGATGATAACGATCCTGAAGAGTTTGAAATCCAAAACATCGACTTGGCATTACGTAAGACCCTAGGTGCTGGTGAAGATGCAACCGTTTATCCTGGTGAGGATATTACGTTTACAATTGAAGTATTCAACCAAGGTTCTGCTCCTGCTCAAAATATTGAGGTGACGGACTATGTTCCTGCTGGTTTAACTTTAAATGATCCAAATTGGACATTAGGTGCTGCTGGTGCAGTTACCACAATTGCTGGACCAATTGCTCCAGGTGCTTCTACTACAGTTGATATTACATTCACTGTTGATGCAGCTGATGCTGGTGCTACTTTAGTAAATCGTGCTGAGATTAGCAGTTTCGAAGATGACTTAGGTAATGCTTCAACTCCTGATATGGATTCTACTCCAGATCAGATTGATGATAACGATCCTGAGATCAATGACGAGATCAACGATGATGGTACGAATGATGAAGATGATGCTGATTTAGAAGAAATCACACTTGAAATCTTTGACTTAGCATTACGTAAAACATTAGGTGCTGATGAAGATGATCGAGTTTATCCTGGTGAAGTGATTACTTTCGATATCGAAGTATTCAACCAAGGAACTGTGGCAGCTTCTAATATTGTTGTAGAAGATTTTGCTCCTGCTGGTTTAACAGCTACTGGTTCATCGACAATCACAATTCCTGGACCAATCGCTCCAGGTGCTTCTGAAGTAGTAACAATTGAGTTCAGAGTGAACGAAGACGCTACTCCAGGTACTATTACCAATGTTGCTGAAATTCAGTCTGCTGAAGATCCAAATGGTGATCCTGCTCCAGATAACGATTCTACGCCAGATGATGATCCTAATAATGATCCTACTGTTAACGACGAGATTGATAATGGAGGTGGAGACGAAGATGATAACGATCCTGAAGATGTTACCATCGAAATCTTTGACCTTGCTTTACAATTATTATTAGCGGATGGTGAAGATGATCGTGTATATCCTGGTGAAGATGTAGATTTCAAAGTGAAAGTAACCAACCAAGGTACAGTTGATGCAATGAATGTTGAGGTAGTAGTGAATATCCCTGATGGTTTAACATTGAATGATCCAGATTGGACAGATAATGGTGACGGAACAGCTACTTTAATCTTCACAGGTACTATTCCTGCAAACGGAGGAATGGTAATGGAAGACATCACATTTACAGTTAATCCTGATGCAACTGATCCTGCTGAGTTAATTGCTACTGCTGAGATTGTATCTGCTGAGGATGACTTAGGTGGTAATCCAACGGATATTGATTCTACACCAGATGCTGATCCTAATAACGATACAGGTGGTGTTGTAGATACAGCTGATGATGATAACATTGATGGAGGTGGTAAATTAGATGGTACGGATGAAGATGATGAGGATCCTGAAAATGTATTCTTAGAAATCTTTGACCTTGCTTTACGCAAAACAACAACACAAGACTTGAGCACACCTGTTAAACCAGGTGATGATGTAACCTTTACAATTGAAATCTTCAACCAAGGTTCTGTTCCTGCTCAAAATATAGATATTATTGATGCATTACCTCAATTCACAGCATTAAGTGCTAATGACAATAATGGCTGGGTTGTAAGTGGTGCAAATGTAACAAATACAATTGCTGGACCTATTGGGCCAGGTGCTTCTGCTACTGTTGATTTAGTAGTAACGATCGTTCCTGATGCAATGTCTGGTACTTTTGAAAATATTGCTGAAATCACAGATGGTCAAGATGAAAATGGAGATTCTCCTTCAGATGTTGATTCTACACCTGATACGGATGTAAATAATGATCCAACAACAGATGATGAAATCAATGGTGATGGTTCTGGTCCAGATGACAATGCTGCTGGTGATGAGGATGATAATGACCCTGCTCCAATCGAAATTTGTGATGATGTAGCGCCTGAATTAGTAGGTGTTCCTATGGATATTACCTTAGAGTGTAGTGATGAAGTTCCTGCTCCTCCAGTAATTGATGTAGAAATTACAGCTACTGATTTCTCTGATGATGATTATACGATTACATTAGAAGAAACAAGTACGCAAGGTGAAGATGGTCCATGTAGCGAATACAATTATGTAATTACACGTGTGTGGACAGTAACAGATGAGTGTGAAAATAGTAGCACCGCTACTCAAGTAATTACTATTACTGATTCTACTCCTCCTACAATTGATGTAGCTCCTCAAGATGAAACAGTAGAGTGTGACGGAAATGGTAATACTGCTGAACTTCAAGCTTGGATTGATGCAGCAGGTAATGCTACTATTACGGATAACTGTAGTGAAGTAACAATTACAAATGATGCTGGTGACTTGAGCGATGAGTGTGGTTTAACTGGAAGCATCACTGTAACCTTTACTGCTACTGATGATTGTGGAAATACTTCTACAACTTCTGCTACCTTCACTATTGAAGATACAACTGCTCCTTCTATTGATGTTGAAGCTGCTGATCAAACGGTTGAGTGTACAGATGATAGCGATGCTGCATTACAAGCATGGTTAGATGCTAATGGTAATGCTGCTGCTTCTGATGTTTGTAGCGATGATATTACTTGGTCTTATTCTCCAAACCCTGCTGATATTAGCGGTGGATGTGGAAACTCAGGTAGTGTTACTGTAACTTTCACAGCGACTGATGATTGTGGAAATTCTGCTACTACTACTGCTACCTTCACTATTGAAGATACAACTGCTCCTGAAGCTCCTGAAGCTCCTGCCGATCTTACAATCGAATGTGCAGAGGAAATTCCTGCTGCTGAAGACCTTACAGCAACGGATGCTTGTGAAGGTGATATCGTAGTTAGTCCAACGGAAGAACGTATGGAAGGAGATTGTGCAAATAACTTTACATTAATTCGTACATGGACATTTACAGATGATTGTGGTAACTCTAGCGAGGTATCTCAAACAATTACTGTAGATGATGTTACGCCTCCAACATTCACATGTCCTGCGGATGTAACAATTGATTGTACTGCTTCAATTGAGCCTGCGAATACAGGAGATGTTACGGATGAGGCTGATAACTGTACATTTAGTGGTGATGCGACTTATACGGATAATGTACAAGAGAACACACCATGTGCTGGTTCTAGTATCATTACACGTACATGGACATTGGTTGATGATTGTGGTAACGAAACCTCTTGTGATCAAACAATCACATTGGAAGATACGACTGCACCAACATTTACTTGTCCTGCAGATATTACAATTGACTGTTCTGCATCAACTGATCCTTCAAATACAGGAGATGTTACTGATGAAGCAGATG
>JAHDES010000098.1 GCA_020628645.1 Saprospiraceae bacterium | reverse complement strand
AAAATGATTTCATATTTACATACAAAGATATATAAATATTTAGATAGAATGAGTGAACCTTAATCATTTTTTGCTTAGCCTAGACACATAGGCATCAACATCTCTAGCTCTTCGTCAGAAAATAGTTTAGAAACTATAACGAACCGAATCCCCAGAGATATTTCCAATGAAAAACTGCCAACTCGCCCTTTCACGATGTCAAGGGTTAACTGTATATGCTTCCAATACTCAAATTGATCTTTAACATTTAGAAATTACATTGATGTATCTCCCCTAACCAAATATGGGTTTCGTTAATCATCAACTCTCCTTTAGGAAAAAAAATAAGGGAAGAGCCATCGCAGCAACCTCCTCTCTGATGAAACATCAATTCTCCGTGTTCTGATCTAATTTGATCTACAACTTCTTTTGCCGTATCGGTGATTAAGGAGCATGTAATCAAAATATGTTTATCATAAATTAGAAGGCTCTTACAGCCCTTACTTTCCAAGAATTAAATTTTGAGGAAGTCAGATCTTCATTAAGGGCATCAAATCTTCGCATATATGCTAAACTAGAATCAAATTCTGTTGAAGACCAGTATCGTACAGTACTATTAAATACATAAAAATCACCAATATCATAATCATCGTTTAATGATCCATTGGTATCTGGATCTGCTAGAGTACGGTGTATTTGAGTCAATGCCTCCCTAGAGGGTAAAAACCAATCATCATAACCATTATATATTAAATTAGCACAATACTCTGCCGCTGGTGGTGTTGGAAAACAAGAAGGATCATTCAGTATATCTATCGTGTTTTGAGCACCTCCACCAATACTGCTATCGTCAGCGTCCGAAACATCTACACTTGAACAACCCCAAGCGTAGTCGAGACTATTGTCCTGATCTTGACAAACATATCCAGTACCTGCTGTTGTCATATAATAAATTAATCCTCCTGCGTAGGTCAAACCATAAAAAGCTTCAGGCTTCACGCCTAAGTTGAGTAATTCTATCGGAGTAACACCATTGTTAAGTTCTGCTTGTAAGTGATTGATATAGCGTACAGGACGAGCATCAACTCCGAAGTTATTCGTCATTTGAACAGGTGATTGCATACCTGTTGAAAAATCCTGAGTCCAAACAAAATCTGTTGCAAAAAAGGTTCGTGTCCAATAAACGCCATTGTTACCATCCAAGAAATCACCAATTTGTGATCCACAAGGCGTATTATCCAATGGGCAGTCGTTTCGATGCAGACGCTCCCACATTTGGTCTAAATCATCTTTGGTTGGTAGTAACCAGTCATCATATTTTCCAACTTCAAAATTTGTCGGTGTATAAGCTAAAAAACCACTTCCACTAGGATTGATGTTAGATGCTGCACAAATACTAATGGTTAGTCCAGTTGGAGATATATCAAAAATATAACCTCCTTCATACTGAGCACCATAAAAATCTTCGGGTAAAGCCCCTTTTTCCAAGATTTTAGCTGGTGATTCTCCAGCATCCAATAAACTTTGAACACCATTTGGTAATGAGATTAAATACTTGATAATCAGATCATCTATATTGCGTTCCGATAAGGTTCCGTTGGCATCAAATACGGCTACATTTTCACCGACATTAATCGTATCTCGCTCCATGATTACCGCTTTTCCCTCCACCTCAAAGTTGATTTGGGAAAAAAGTGTAGGTACGATGCCTAATATTAATATAAGAAGTAATATATTTTTCATATTTAGTTTTTTAAGTGTTTGAAAGAAGTTTCTACATTGTCTTATTTCTAATTGCTACACCCATCTATAAAAGCGTGAAAGACGGCACCCATAACTACTTCAAAGCCTGGTAGTAGGTCAATTTCAGTTTGTGCATCGTAATCCACTTGTGCAGGAGCTAAAATCGTCTGTTCAGATTCGAGGCTACCATCGGTTTCATAGGTTACATTTGTTGATATATTCCCAGTCAAGCGATTGTTACCGACAAAATCACTTACACAAGCTCCTTCAAAAAAAACGGAAGCCACAACACTAGAAACGATATCTGTTTCACAATTAGATTCAAATAAAAACTCTAGATTTGGAAATTCTAAAGGGCTATTACTTGAATTACGGGTTACTTCTACTACAAAAGGATTGTTACCATGACAAGCGGAAGCATTGACCGTATATGTTTGACCAAATGCATTATTTAGTGGTAGTCCTCCGACTGTAACAACTGCACCATTAGAATTAGAATTAGGATTTAATTTTAGGGTATATTCTCGTTGTTCATTAGAGTCATTACAAAAATCTAAATGAATAAGGGCCGCCGTACCAATGGGTACATTAGAAATGGTTATGTGATTATCGGTTGTGTTAGAAAACGCTAGAACAGGCTGATCTCTTTGGTAGCCGCCTTGATAAGGGCAACTTGTTCGGCTATTGACTTCGTCCAGTTCAAAAATTGGTGTACCATACATTGGATCACGTTTGATTGTACCTACAAATTCGTCCCCAGTGCCATCATCGTCGTCATCTAGCAAAGTATATTCTATTAATTTAGAACCGTCAGATGTTTGATTTTGGCTAGCGCCAAAACGTTTTTTAAAAGTTGACTCAAAGCCTCCAGAAATTCCTGAACCAGCAAACTCCATCAGAAACTCAATCCCATCTGTTGATTCAAAATATTGTTCTACTACGATCTCTGAGACGGTAGAAGTCGTGATTGATTCAGAGTGTGTTTGACCAATATTAGGTGTAAAGTTCATCCCACCCATACTCACATTATTTGGATTTGCTTTATTGGCGGCATTCATGGTTAATACCTGATTCCAAACATCAATTTGATTAGCTGCTTCATTTCGAGCCTTGCTAGATAAACTCACATCATTTGCCTTCAGCGTTAAATCAGCAATCTCGGTTTGTATATTACTGGTTCTGTAAGCAAAAGTACTTTCTGTTCCTTCAATTGGCACAAAAATTAAACCTGAATCAATGGAGACACTGCAGTTTTGTATAATCACATTCTCACTAATAGCATACCCTAAATCTCGTCCATAACCGATAAATACATCACCTGATTCGTCAGGCCCCGTAATCAAATCAGATGTAAAAAATTCCGAATCTACTTCTAGGCAACTTTTATTAGAAGTGGTCTGCATCCGAAAAGCACCTGTATTGGTTGTATTTTGAAATTCAACATAGGCCTCAAAACTGAATGTAACAAAAGCACCAAATGAACCTTTCGCACCTAGTTTGACATTGGCTTCCAATCCTGTTGAAGCATCCACCGTATAGGTATCTTCGAAGCTTCTGCAAACTTTTTTACTGGTTTTAAAGGTACTGGAACTCATATCCCCTGGAGGTGTATGCAGTATCATAAAAGGAATTTCAGGAACCGTGGTTGTTCCAAGAAATGGAACTTCATCTGCGATAAAGCCTTCAACAATATAAGGAACTACAATTTGATGTTCAACTATATTTGCACCCGCAGTTTCTGTTAATCGTATCACAACATAACCTTCTGTAGTTCCTTGTGGAAAAGTTATATTGATAAACTGATTGAGACTATTATTAGAATTGATAAACGTATTTTGTGGATTTACAAAACCACCTGCTCCACCATCTGTTCCTATATAATAATCTGTATTACCTGTTTGCCATTCCCAATTTAAGCCTGCTAAATTGCCTGAGGATCCAAGAATTTCTAAGTTAAATTGCTGACCTTGTACAGCCCTAAAACAATCTGATTGAGGTACTGTATTAAAAGTATTTTGTATTTGAGTTGCAGCATTATTATTCCAAGTATCAAAATAGCCACCCGATACACTGCTACCGCATACAGCACCAAGATTACTCCGTACCTGTAATTGTCCGCCAGTTGCTGTTGTAAAATTCCAAGTAACTACCTGAGCTGATGATGTATATTGGATACAGAGGAAGAATAGTAATAAAAGGATATTGGAGTATCTACATTTAAAAAAATAATGGTTTGGAGCTATCATATTTATCTTGTTTTTTTGAGTAAAGGTTATTGGAAAAGTCCCCAATAATAAAGCGAAAGTACACTGTATTATTAGGCGACGATAACATATTCCAATTCTATTCTTTGATCCTTATTACACAAAATAATGTGATCTGTTTTTTTATAAAAGCCTTACTTTCCGAAGGCATCGATAATGCTTCCGAATAGTTATTTCAGTTTCCGAAAGTAAAATGCATTGAATTAGCTTCTTTGTATGCTAACTATTTTTAGAAGAGTTTCATACCGACTTGAATAATTCTTTTCATTTATAATTTGAATAAATATCAGTGCAGCATTTTTTAATGATTATACGATTTACGATTACCTGTCCCTTAGTTGGTCGGGATTACTTATTGAATGGGTGTATAACAAATTGTCGTTTTAACAGCTACTGAGGCACTAAGGCGCAGAGTTATATAAGAAACAATCATTTTGCAATGACAATTTATTATGCGCCTTATTTAATTCCATATTAAAAATTTTGACTATTGCTTTTTGTATCAAAAAGCCAAATTCAAGTAGCTTATAACCTAAAATCAAAGGTGTAGTTCATTCCGTTAATATGATGTTCTTGGATATTTCCGTTCAATTGGCGAGTCAGTAATTCGATTAGTTGTGAGCCAAAACCTGTTCCTTTCGCCGTTTTCAGTATTGGTTTACCGATTCCGTCATCAAAGTATTTTAACTCCAAAACGTTATCAACACTCCGCTCTAAAGCTATAGAAATATGACCTTTTTGAAGGGTATTTCTTTCAGGAAAAGCATACTTTAGAGAATTGGTAATTAATTCATTAGCAATCAATCCAATGGGTATAGCTATATCTATATCTAAGTGGAGCGGTTGCATTGTTATATCAACATCTATTTCTTCCGTAGCATCAAAAGTATCTAACAGACTTTCGGTAAGGTTTTTAAAGTAGGATCGCATTTCAATACGTTTCAGATCTGTTCCTTGATATAGTTTTTGATGAATAATACCCATACTTTGTACTCTCGCTTGACTTGATAAAAGTGCCGTTTTGGATTGATCGTCGGTCAATCGTGCGGATTGTAATTCAAGTAATCCACTAATTATTTCTAAGTTATTTTTAACCCGATGATGGATTTCTTTGACTAATAATTCGTTTTGTTCATTGCGCTGATCAAGCAATTTGTTCTTGTTTGACAAAGAATTATTCAAATATCCGAGTTGCTGATTGCGTTTTTTATTATTTCGGTAAGTGTAAAGAAGTCCACCTAATAATATGAGCAGTAGACCTCCAATCCCATAACTCAAGGACTGTACTCGCTGCTGCTGGGCAATTATGGAATCTTGTACATCTATTTTTTGCTCTTTTTTATCTGTTTCATATTGAATTTTCAGTTCATTTATAGCATTTTCTTTTTCAAGGCTAAGCACGCTGTCAGCCATAGCATGGTATTTATTACGAAAGAGGAACGCTTTCTCATAATCGCCTAAATTTTCATAGATCTGACTTGTATTTAAGTAAGCTTCTTGGAGATTTCTGGAACCGTCTAATTCTTCTTGAATTTTTAAAGTCTCTAGCTGATAGGGTAACGCTTTTTCGTATTCTTCTTTTAAAATATATACATGACTAATATTAGCAATTCCAGTCGATCGATAATCTCCGCTTATGCCTAGTTTTTCTACCCAATCTAGTAATTCATTATATTTATCTATGGCTTCATCATACCGTTTTAGGTATTTTAAAGCATTCCCTTGGCTATTAGCAATATAAAACAAATGACCTTTCATACCAAAATCTGTTGCTTGGTTATAGGCCTTTGTATAAAAATCTAAGGCTTTTTCAAATTTTTGTAATTTGAGGTAGGCACTTCCAGCAGATAAATAACAAAATACTATTTCCTCTCCCACGTCTTTATCTTTTCCTAAATCAATACCCTTGAGGGCATATTCTAAGCTTTCTTTTGGTTTTTTCTGAACTTCCAAATTATCAGCAATTCGCGAATAAGCACTAGCCATCCCTTTTGCATCCTCCAATGCTTCCATTATTCGCAATGCCTTTAAGTCATTTTTCATGGCTAACTCCAAATCACTTTCATTTCGTGCGACCCACGCTAACTTAAAACTAGTTGTTGCAATACCTCTTTGGTTATTAATATCTGCATAACCTTCAATGGCTTTATTAAATAATATCTTAGCAGAATCTAAGATGCCGCTATTAGCAAATTTACGCCCTAACATTTCATTAAATTCGGGAATGTATGTTTTATGTTTCGCCTGATTAGCTTCTGCAACTCCTTGTCGAGTATAGACAAAGGCTTCTTCCCAATTAATACCATTTAACTCTTGGATCAGGTTTTGAATAGTTGACAATCGTTTGTCTATATCTTCTTCGCTCTCCAATACTTGTTTTAAAGAATCAACTGTTGATTGACCCGATAATATTTTTATAGGCAGAAAAAAAGCGAGTATAATCAAGGTTTGTATTGTTTTCATGTTGGTATTTGGAATATTAAGTGATTTTACACAATCTGCCAGCTAGTAGATTGTCTTGATATAAAAGCTCTATTTCATATTCGGAAACTTATTATTCACCTATTACTAAATTAATCGAATGCGCTTTACAAAATCTTCTTTATACGTTTTTCCTATCGGAATGGCTTTTTTGGAAATAACAATATGCGTTTCAGCAACTTCATCAATTTGATTTAGATTAATAATAAAAGAGCGATGAATTCGACAAAATTGTTCAGCATGTAATTTTTCAGATAATACACGCAGAGGCATAGATAGTAAAAACTCGGTTTCTACTGTCATTATTCGACAATAACTACGTTCTGCTTCGATGTATAAAATATCTTTGAGAAACAGTTTGACCATTCGATTTTTATGCCGAACAAAAATACGATCAGAAAGAATGTATGGTATTTCCGAATGAACCAGAGGTGTCTTTTGGGGTGCTTCAAATGTATTTTTTGTCGTTTTTACTCGACTAAACGCTAGTTCAATAGCTCTGCTAAGATCAATTTTTTTATAAGGTTTAGATATGAAAGCTTGTGGGTTCGTCTTCTTAGCTCGCTCAAACGTTCCTTCATCTGAGTTGGCCGTTAGGTAAATAATGGGGATGCTTATTTTTTCTCTTTGAAGTTGAATGGCTGTTTCAACACCATCTATCGTTCCCTTTAAGTTAATGTCAAGAAGTAATAAATCGGGTGGGGTTACTTTACATTGAGCAATAGCTTCTTCACCTCTTGGAATAATCCCTGCTACCTCGTATCCTAACTGAGTAAGATTTAGAGAAATTTTAGTAGCAATAATCATTTCATCCTCTACAATGAGAATTCTTAAAACTGGCATTTAGGGTTTATTTTAAGAGAAGTAAACATAAAAACATACTTTGTATATTAAGTAGTTTAAGGGGATTAATTGGGCAGAAATTTTTCTTTAAAGAGACCAAAATAATACTTCAGACGCCTTATTCTGCGGCTCTCCAGCCTGCGGCAGGCAGGTTCAGCATTTTTTGTGGTCTCAAAATTTCTGCCCAATTAATTAACACCCCTTACTTATTTCTCTCTATTCTTCAAACATGTTTTCAATTGATACCCTAAATTAGTAATAATATTATTATCTATTCTCTATTTGTAAGAAAAATAAACCTCGTTATGAAAGGTTATATAACCTTATTATTCACGTTTCGCTGAAACTGGAATGGCAAAAAATACTTTTAGATTAGATTTAGCAATACTACATTTCTACCAAACGTCGAATCATATTCATTACCGCCTCTGGTTGTTCTAGTG